>CAZPAO010000040.1:0-18288 GCA_964584665.1 uncultured Gammaproteobacteria bacterium | reverse complement strand
TCGCCTGGTTCGAAGGCCACGGCGGCCTGACCCGGGAGAACGGCGACCGCTTCCGTGCCATGATCCTGTCCCAGGGCAACACCCAGGACTACGGCAAGATGTTCCATGACTTCAACGGGCACGATCCCGACGTGAAGCCTTTCCTGAAGGACCACGGTCTGGATGAGGGTTCCAAGTAATCCAGGACCAGAGAGCTGAGAATGGGAAGGGCCGGCGCAAGCCGGCCCTTTCTTTTTGCGTGTCCGTCACGCAGGGATTGCATCGGTCCCGCAGCCGCCGCTGCCGGCGATATTTAGAGCCAGCCAGCGGAACCGAAAGGGATCCCCGCTGTCTTCCTAGTATCGTCCCTTCCTACTTGTATATAGATAAAGAGGGTATCGGCCATGCTCAAGAACCTGACCTTCAGCTTCGTCGGGGCGGCGGCGCTCGCCGCAGCCGCGACTCCTCCGGCCCTGGCGGATGCCGCCAAGACGGCCGTATCGGCACCGGCAGCCTCCACGGCGGCCGCGCCTTTCACCCAGGACAACCCCTTCGCGCAGCCGAGCAGCCTGTCGTTGCAGGCGCCGGCCTTCGACAAGATCAAGGACAGCGACTACAAGCCGGCCCTGGAAGAGGGCATGAAGGAGCAGGCCGCCGAGATCGCCAAGATCGCGAACAATCCGGATGCCCCAAGCTTCGACAACACCATCGCCGCCATCGAGACGAGCGGCCAGCTACTGGCCCGCGTAGGGGGCGTGTTCTTCGCCCTGACCTCCGCGAACACCAACGATGCCCTGGACCAGGTGGAGCAGGAGGAGGCCGGCAAGCTGCAGGCCGCCCAGGACGCCATCACCTTCAACTCGAAGCTCTTCAAGCGCATCGAGACCCTGTACAACACCCGCACCGCGCTGAAGCTCGACCCCGAGCAACTGCGCCTGGTGGAGTACTACTACCAGGAGGCAGTGTTGGCGGGCGCCAAACTGTCTGACGCGGACAAGGGCAAGCTCACGAAGCTGAACGGCGAACTTGCGGACCTGACCGCCCAGTACAACCAGGAGCTGGTGGGCGCCGCCAAGGACGCCGGCCTAGTGGTCAGCGACAAGGCGGAACTCGCCGGCCTCTCGCAGCAGGAGCTGGATGCCGCCGCTCAGGCAGCCACGACCCGCGGCCTCAAGGGCAAGTGGCTGATCCCGCTGCAGAACACCACGCAGCAGCCGCTCTTGCAGGAACTCACCGACCGCGCCACCCGCGAGAAACTCTTCAAGGCGGGCTGGACCCGTACCGAGATGGGCGACAAGAACGACACGCGCGCCACCATCCTGAAGATCAACGACATCCGCGCCCAGAAGGCGCAGTTGCTCGGCTTCAAGACCTACGCGGAATGGAAGCTGCAGGACCAGATGGCGAAGACGCCGCAGGCGGTGGACAAGATGCTCTCCGGGCTGGTGCCGGCCTCCGTGGCCAAGGCCAAGGGCGAGGCGGCCGACATCCAGGCGCTCATCGACCAGCAGAAGGGCGGTTTCAAGCTGCAGCCCTGGGACTGGAACTTCTATTCGGAGCAGGTGCGCAAGGCCAAGTACGACCTGGACGAGAGCCAGGTGCGCCCCTACTTCGAGCTGGACAACGTGCTGCAGAACGGCGTGTTCTACGCCGCCAACCAGCTCTACGGCCTGACCTTCAAGGAGAGCCACGACCTGCCGGTGTACCAGCCGGACGTGCGCGTCTTCACCGTGTACGACAAGGACGGCTCGGTGCTGGGCCTGTTCTACTGCGACTACTTCAAGCGCGACAACAAGCAGGGCGGCGCCTGGATGGGCAACTTCGTCAACCAGGCGAACGTCCTGAAGCAGAAACCGGTGGTGTTCAACGTCACCAACTTCACCAAGCCCGCGCCCGGGCAGCCGGCATTGTTGAGCTTCGACGACGTGACCACCATGTTCCATGAGTTCGGCCATGCCCTGCATGGGCTGTTCGCGGCCCAGGAATACCCGACCCTCTCCGGCACCGCCGTGGCGGGTGACTGGGGTGAGTTCCCCTCGCAGTTCAACGAGCACTGGGCTTCCGATCCGAAGGTGTTCGCCCACTACGCGGTGCATTACCAGACGCACAAGCCGATGCCCGCCGAACTCGTAGCCAAGATCAAGAAGGCCGCGTTGTTCAACAGCGGTTACGCGATCACCGAGATCCTGGGCGCCTCGGACCTCGACATGCAGTGGCATGAGTTCGCCGCGGGTCAGGCCCCGAAGGACGTGGACAAGTTCGAAGCCGAGGCGCTGAAACGCACGGGCCTCGACTTCGCACCGGTGCCGCCCCGCTACCGTACCAGCTACTTCCAGCACATCTGGGGGAGCAGCTACGCAGCCGGCTACTATGACTACACCTGGACGCGTATGCTGGCGGACGACTCCTTCGCCTGGTTCGAGAGCCACGGCGGCCTGACCCGGGAGAACGGCGACCGCTTCCGCGCAACGATCCTGTCCAGGGGCAACACCAAGGACTACAACCAGATGTTCCGTGACTTCAACGGCCACGATCCGGACGTGAAGCCTTTCCTGAAGGACCACGGTCTGGATGACAGCGGCAAGTAAGCCGCGTCAGACGATAGAGACGGAGAGGGCCGGCTGATAACCGGCCCTCTCCTTTTGGCGGGCAAAAAAAGACGCCGCTGGGCGTACCATGCGGCGCAAAACTCGGAGGAATCAAAAAGCCGCCGCCGGACTAAGCCGGTCGGCGGTATGAAATCAGTGGAACTGGCGGCGCCACTTGTCCGCGTGGTGATCGGCCACCAGCTCGACGCTGATGACGTAGCCGCGGTTGTCGTCGCGCTGCGAGACGGTGCGGGCCACGCCCTTGAGCGTGTGCATGCGGTCCTGGCCCTGCAGGCTGATGTCGATGTCGAGCACCTCGCCCACCGGCAAGAGCGTGCTGGAGTAGATCTGGAGGCCCTGCGAGGTCAGGTCCAGCGCCGTCGCATAGTGCTTGGAGACCTGGGCATCCTCGCCGTGACGGTCCCAGGTACGGATGATGGCGCGCTCTTCCATGTGCAGGCTCGGGATCTTGCGGGCTCTCGGCATGGCTCTTATCGGCTCCTGCGTGGTGTGTATCTCGGACGGCGCCTAGATTGCCCTTAAGGGAAAAACCCCTGTATCGGGGGCAGGTGGATTTGCCTTTAAGGGTTTCCCTGATAAAAGATGCCTTATAGTCAAATGCCTCGAACCCCCTTGTCCCCAATGGCTTGCAGACCAGAGGAGTGCTACGACATGACGTTCAAGCGCCGTTTAAACGATGTGATGGCCGCTTTCCTGGCTATCTGCTTCTTGCTATCGGCGGGCTGCTCTGGGGCGCCCGTGGTGAGCGACCAGCAACTGGCCCAACTCAAAGCCCAGAACATGGCGCGGGTCTTGGGTCGGAACTCGGGGGCCCTCAGTTTCATGGAGATCAGCAGCGACTTCGACATCTCTGTGCTGAGACTGGATGGGGCGGAAATCGAGGACCATGCGTTCAAGACGCAGGCCCTCGACATCCCTGCCGGGCACCATGCGATGGTGGTCAAATGCACTCCCGCGGTCACGGCCGCCACCGGCGGCGGCGTATCGAGTCAGACCGATCTGGAAACAGACCTGGCCGCGGGCCACGTCTACCAGCTGAATCCCGCCGCGAACGGTGAGGGTGCGTGCAAGGGCGTGTTAGTGGACATCAGCGACCACTTGCGGCCATAACGGAACCGATATCAGGAGGCGCGATCATGATTTTCCAAGGCAGTTGTCATTGCGGGAAGATGGCGTACGAGGTGGATGCGGAGATGCAGCCGGCCACCGCCTGTAACTGCTCCATCTGCAGCAGCCGCGGCTACCTGCTGTGGTTCATGCCAGCGGACAAGGTGAAGCTCACGGGCTCGCTGGAGGACATGTCGTCCTATACCTTCAACAAGCACAGGATCCGCCACTACTTCTGCCCCGACTGTGGCGGCGCGCCCTTCGGCATGGCCGAGCACGAGGGTAAGCCCATGGTGGCGGTGAACGTGCGCTGCCTGGAAGGTGTGGATCTCAGCAAGTTGGAAGTGAAGCACTTCGACGGGAAGAAGCTGTGAGGGGACCGGCCGGGCTCATCCGCTGGCAGTGGGAAGGCTATCCGCGCTACCACCGGAGCCGGACCAACCTGCTGCTGCATGTCCTGACGGTGCCGTTGTTCTGCCTGGGCACGGTCTTGCTGGCCTGGGGCGCGATCGGGCTGAGCTGGCCGCCGGCGACCATGGGCGCGGGCGGCATGCTGCTGGCGCTGGTGGCCCAAGGGCGGGGGCACAAGCTGGAGGCGGAGCCGCCGGTGCCTTTCACGGGGCCCGGGAACTTCATCGGGCGCTTCTTCTTCGAGCAGTGGATAAATTTCCCACGCTTCCTGCTCTCGGGCGGCTGGCGGCGGGGGTGCCGGGCAGGGAAGGGCTGACAGGGGTTTGTAGGTTTAGCCTTACAGCCCGTCCCGCCGGGAGGGGATATACTCGGGCCACTTCCCATCAGAGGAAGCGGATGCCAGGACGGCGTCCGGATACGAAACCAAGGAGGGATGCATGTATCCGCTCAAGCTCATGCTCAAGTATCTCGTGGTCGGCGTGCTCGGCATCGCCGGCATCCTCTCGCTCTCCCGCGGCTTCGGCCTGCCCATCCCGTTCCTGGAATACGGCGCGCTCGAAGCCTGGAACGTGATCGCGGGCGGCGCACTGCTGGCCGCGAGCGTGGCCTGCGCTTTTTTCTGGCGCGCGCCCCGGCGCCGCCGGGGCGAACGTAAACGTGACAGCTACGTGGGCATGAATGAAGAGTGGATGTTGCAGGCCACCACCACCGGGCCGCACACCTTCAAACGTCATCACTGAGCGAGACGCTCAGGATTCGAGCCGCTCCCGTTCCCGCAAGGCCGGGAACCACCACATCCACAGCGCCACCACGATGAGGGTGCCGAGGCCGCCGACGACGGTGGCCGGCACCGCGCCCCACCAGCCGGCGGTGATGCCGGACTCGAACTCGCCCAACTGGTTCGAGGTGTTGATGAAGATGGCGTTCACGGCGCTGACGCGGCCGCGCATGTTGTCCGGCGTCTCGAGCTGCACCAGCGCCGCGCGTATCACCATGCTGACCATATCCAGCGCGCCCATGGCGAGCAGCGCCACCAGCGAGAGCGTGAAGGACGTGGAGAGGGCGAACACCAGCGTCGTCACTCCGAAGCCCGCCACCGACCAGAACATGATGTGCCCCACCTTGCGGGTGAGGGGCTTGCGCGCGAGCCAGAGCGACATCCCCAAGGCGCCCACCGCGGGCGCGGCACGCAGGAGCCCCAGGCCCCAAGGTCCGGTGTGCAGGATGTCCCGGGCGAACACCGGCAAGAGCGCCGTGGCACCGCCCAGCAGCACCGCGAAGAGGTCCAGGGAGATGGCACCCAGCACCACCGGCCGGTGGCGGATGAAGGTGATGCCTGCAAATATGGTCTTCAAGGTCGCGGGTTCGCGCTTCTGGGGCGGCCGTTCCAGCTTCACCCAGGCCATGAGCAGCGCAGCCCCCAGGAACAGCAGCCCCGAGACGCCGTAGACCACGCCGGCCCCGGCCACGTAGAGGAAGCCGCCGAGCGCCGGCCCAACGATCATGGCGGTCATGCTGGCGGAGGAGCCTGCAGCCATGGCGCGGGAAAGGATGGAAACGGGCACGAGGCTCGGCAGCAGCGCCTGCATGGTGGGGAACTCGAAAGCCCGGGCGCAGCCGATGATGAAGACGATCACCAGGATCGCGGTCTCGTCGAACCAGCGGAGCACGCTGCCAACGGCCAGGAACACCGTGGCCAGGCCTTCCACCGCCTGGCAGACGAGCACGATGCGGCGCCGGTCGAAGAGGTCCGCCACGTGGCCCGCCGGCAGCGCCAGCACGAAGGAGGGGATGAACTGCACGAGGCCGATGACGCCGAGGTCGAAGGCCCGGTGCGTGATGTCGTAGATCTGCCAGCCCACCGCCACCGAGAGCATCTGGAAGGCGAACATGGAGCAGAGGCGCGAGCACCAGTACTCGCGGAAGCCCGGGTGCTTGAACAGGTGCGCAGGCATGTCGTCAGTCATGTTCCGGTCTTTCATGGGTGCGATGCGGCGATGCGGGTGAACACGTCCGTGGCGCCCCGATCCCAGACGGGCCATTCATGGCCGCCCTGCCCCTGGATGAAATGCCCGGGCGGCAACACGGCGCCGATGAGCTTCGCGGCTTCGATGAAGCGGTCCTGGTCGCCGCAGGCGAGCCAGATGCGATCGGGCGAGGTCTTCACCACGCGCCACATCTCGATGGCGTAGTTGTCCTTATCCACCGCCGTGGGCAGGGGACCCGGATCCCAGACCGCGGGACCGCCGGCATCGGCGATCTTCCGGATGAGGCTGGGTGGTCCCATGAAGGGCGCGTAGAGCACGAGACCGGTGACCTCGCGGGGATAGCGCCGCTCATACAGGAGCGCGTTCATGCCGCCGAGGGAAGCGCCCGTGAGCCAGATCTCATGGTAGCCGCGCCGGCGCGCGGGCTCGATGATCTCGTCATGCAGGCGCTCAGCCACCTTGCCTTCCGCCACGTAACTCAGGGTGACGCCCGCCAGGAGCACGTCCGCCTGTGGCCAGGCCTGCTGCACCGCCGCCGCCATGCCGGAAGCGGCGAGGTCGTCCAGGTCATCGCCACGGCCCGGCAGCACGATGATGAGGGGCCGGCTCAGGGACTGCTGTGGCGCAGGCATCTCCTTCACGGGGATGGGGCCGCCGGGCTTGCGCAGGGCGCAGCCGAACAGCACCAGGCTCACCATGAGGCCGCTCAATACATCGCGCAGCCGGGCGTGGCGGAGGCGCGTCAGGGTCTCAAGCATCGGGGTCCTTGGGAGGCGCGAGCGGCGGGGAGCAGGGCTAATTATAGGGGGCGGGCCGGGCGGGCCCGTAGGGGGTCGCGGCGGGTACTAAAAGGGTAGTAGCCGAAGGTTCCAACCTTATGTCAGGTCTGCTAAATTCTGTACCCATACCGGGTACGGATGGGCAGCTTTCCCGGAAGCTTTTGAATCCACACATTAATTTCTGAGCCTAGGCAGGTCCGTCATGAAAAAGACTCTGATCTCCACCCTCCTGGCGTCCGCGCTGGCAGCGGTGGCCGCGTTCGGGGTGCAGGCCGCTCCCGCACCCGCCAAGGTGCAGGCCGCGGTCGCCGCCCAGGAGCAGATCGACAAGAACGCCGCCGCTTCCCAGAAGAAGGTGGACGCGGTCTCGGGCAGCACCCAGGACATGCTCAACAGCTACCTGCAGGTGACCCAGCAGACCGACGAGCTGCGCAGCTACGACGACCAGCTGCAGCAGATCGTGCAGGCCCAGTCGGACCAGATCAACTCGCTCACCCAGCAGGTGCAGCAGGTGGGCGGCGTGCGCGACAGCCTCCTGCCGCTGATGCTGCAGATGACCGACAGCCTCGGTCAGTTCGTGAAGCTGGACCTCCCGTACCGGCAGGACGAGCGCCTGGCGAAGGTGGCACAGCTGCGCGCCCTGATCAGCAGCGCTGGCGCGCCGGTGACCGACAAGTTCCAGAGCCTGGTGAAGGCCTACGACGAGGAGATCGCCGCCGGCCGTACCGTGGAAGCGTTCCGCGGTGAAGTGAACCAGGGCGGCAAGTCCCTGACCGTGAACTTCCTGCGGGTCGGCCACCTGCTCCTGGCCTACCAGACCCTGGACCGCAGCGAGACGGGCTACTGGGACAAGGACGGCCACAAGTGGCAGGCGGACAACAGTTACAAGAACGCGGTGGCCGATGCCATCGCCGTGGCCAACAAGGAGGCGGCGCCGGACCTCATGGAACTGCCGGTGCAGGCGCCGGGGGTGACGAAATGAGAATCGCCACCATGAATAAGACCCTCTTCCTCGCCGCCGCGCTCGTGACCGCCACTGCGGCCCATGCGGCTCCCCAGGCAGCCAGTCTCGACCAGCTCCTGGAGCAGGTGAAGAGCGCGGCCCAGCAGAACACCGCGCAGAACCAGCAGCGCGAGGCCCAGTTCCGCACCGCTGCCGATCAGCAGCAGCAGATCCTGTCCTCCGCGCGCCAGGCGTTGACGCAGGAGCAGGCCAACAACACGCAGTTGCAGGCCAAGTACGACGCCAACAAGAAACAGCTGGACGACCTCCTGAACCAGCTGCGTACCCGCGAAGGCGACTACAGCCAGGTGTTCGACCAGGTGCGGCAGGCTGCCGCGGACCTGAAGACCAACCTGGACAACTCGATGGTCTCGACCCAGTATCCGGGCCGCGGCGTGTTCCTGGCGAAGCTCGCCGAGAGCCGCGACCTGCCGACGCCGGACGACCTGCACAAGCTCTGGTTCCTGATGCAGCAGGAGATGACCGCCGAGGGCCAGGTAGCCAAGTTCGGCACCGACGTCAGCCACGAGGACGGCTCCTCGGAGAAGGCCACGGTGGTGCGAGTGGGCGTGTTCACCGCGGTGAACGGCAACAGCTTCCTGCGCTACGTGCCTGAGACCGGCGCCCTGGTGCAGCCGGACCGCCAGCCCGACGGCCATTGGCGCGGCCTCGCCGGGAACCTCTCGGCCGCTTCCAGCGGCGTGCTGCCGATGGCGGTGGACCCGAGCGGCGGCGACCTGCTGCGCAGCCTCGCCAACCAGCCGAGCTTCATGGAGCGCATCGCCCAGGGCCACACCACGGGCTGGATCATCATCGTGCTCGGCCTCGTCGGCCTGCTCATCATCCTCGAGCGCGGCGCCTATCTCTTCACGGTGGGCGGCAAGATCAAGAAGCAGATGAGCTCCAGCAAGGCCGACCTCGGCAACCCGCTGGGCCGCATCCTGTCGGTGTTCAACGAGAGCAAGGCGGATGATGCCGACACCCTCGGCCTGCGCCTCGACGAGACGCTGCTGCGGGAACGCCCGGTGATCGAGACGCGCCTCGGCCTCCTGCGCATCCTGGCGATGGTGTCGGTGCTGCTCGGCGTGCTCGGCACGGTGGCCGGCGTGATGAACACCTTCCAGGCCATGAACCTGTTCGGCAGCGGGGGCACCCAGGTGGCGAGCGGCATCGGCTCCGCGCTGGTGCCGATCTGGCTGGGCCTCCTGGTGGCCACGATCCTGCTGTTCTTCCACGGCCTGCTCACCGCCCGCAGCGGCGAGCTGATGCACCTCCTGGAAGAGCAGAGCGCCGCGATCCTGGCGGCCCGCGCCGAGAAGCTGGCGGCGGCCAAGGCGGCGCGCTGATGCAGGCTCTGCAGGAACTGTTCAGCGGTTTCACGGGGCTGTTCGCCGCGGGCGGCGTGCTGTGGCTCCTGTTGCTGCTGGCGGTGCTGCTGTGGACCCTGATCGCGGAACGCTACTGGTATTTCTTCTTCGTCTATCCGCAGGCGCAGGAGATCGCGCTGCGTCGCTGGAAACGCTATGCCGGCGCTGACCTGCGGGCGGTGCGGCGTGCGCGCAAGCAGATCGTGGCGAGCGTATTCGCCGAGACCCATCGCTCCGTGAGCGTGATCCAGTCGCTGGTGCTGGTGATGTTCCTGCTGGGCCTGTTCGGCTCGGTGGGCGGCGTCATGAAGGTGCTGGACGCGGCCTCCCTGGGCGGGCCCGCCGGCCAGCAACGCGTCGCCAGCGGCATCCTGTCGGCAGCGGTGCCGCTGCTCGCGGCCGGCGCACTGGTGCTGGTGGCCTTGTTCTTCATGCGCGCCCTGAACGACCGCGCCGACCGGGAGACGCGTCTCCTGGCGGACCGCTTGCGCCGCGGAGCCTGACGCCATGCTGACGCGTTACGCCGGTTCCTTCGTCATAGGGTTGCTGATGGTGTTCAGCGTGCTCATCGCCATGCAGAGCCTGGTGGTGGGCCGGCAGTTCCAGCTGAACGCAGGCGCCAACGGTAACGCCACGAACGTGGTGAACCTGGGCGGCCACGTGGCGGTGAACTCGCAGATCGGCGCGCTGCCGGACAAGCCCGGCACCAACCGTGCCCCGGGGATACCGGACGATCCGGGCCTCGCGCGCATCGCGCCGCCGGACCTGCCGCTCCCCGCCATGAACCTGCCGGCCTTCAAGCCGCCCTTCGCCGCCGTGAGCCAGAGCGTGGCGGAAGCGGAGCCCGAGACAGAGGCGGCGCCCGCCGCTTCCACCGCCCCGGCCCAGCAGCCGGTGCTGGCGGTGGGCGACCTGGTGCTGATGGAGCGGGTCGAACCCAAGTTCCCGCCGCAGGCGCTGCGCGCCGACATCACCTCCGGTTCGGTGACCATCAAGTTCACGGTCGAGACCGACGGCACGGTCTCCAACCCGAGCGTGACCGATGCGAAGCCGCGCCGCGGCGTGTTCGACGACGCGGCCCTGCGCGCCGTGCTGAAGTGGAAGTTCAAACCCATCGTCGCGCCGCGTGAGACTTCCGTGATCGTGGTGTTCAGCCAGGGAGGTGGCGGATGAGCCTCTCCCGCCGCCGTCTCTCGACCGCCGCGCTGCTGGCCTTGCTGGGCCTGGGGCTGGCGGGCGCCGTCCAGGCCGACACCAACCTCAATCAGGGGCTGATCTCCACCGCCTTGTTCCGCAAGATGCGCGCGGTGCAGAACCTGATCCGCGGCGGCCAGTACGCCGATGCGCTCACCCAGCTCGGCTACCTGCAGGGCGTGACCACCAACAGCTACGAGGCGGCGGTGGTGCGGGAGCTGACCTCGGACCTCTACATCGCCCGCGGCGACTATGCGAGCGCGCTCTCCGCGCTGCAGCCGGTGGTGCAGCAGAACATCCTGCAGGCGGGCGAGCAGCGCGATGCTCAGCTGACGCTGGGCAAGTTGCTGGTGGCGAACGGCCAGTACCAGGCCGGACTCGACGCTCTGCGCAACTCCGTCGGCGGCCAGGAGAACCCGGCGCCGGACGTGCTCATCGCCATGGCCCAGGCCTATGCGGAACTCGGCCAATGCCGTCAGGCGGCACCGGAAGTGAAGCGGGCCATCGACACCACGGCGGAGCCGGCCCAGGAGTGGTATCAGCTGTGGATCTCCTGCCTCTACCAGAACCATGACTACGCGGCCGCGGTGGATGCGCTGCAGACGGCCCTGAACCGCTTCCCCGACCAGATCCAGTACTGGCAGCAGCTCGGCGAGGCCTACGCCCAGTCCGGTGACGCTTCCAAGGCGCTGGCGGTCTATGTGCTCATGTACCGGCAGGGGCTGGTGCGCCAGTCCCAGGACTACCTGAACCTGACCTCGCTCTACCTGCAGAACAACGTGCCCTACCAGGCGGCGGTGACGCTGCAGGAAGGCCTGCAGTCCAGCGCGGTGCCGGCGAGCGAGGCCAACTACATGCTGCTGGCGAGCGCCTGGCAGGACGCGGGCGACGTGGACCGCGCAGTGGCGGCGCTCGGCGAAGCGGTGAAGCAGTCCAAGACCGGCGACGCCTACGTCGCCCAGGCACAGATCTACACCCAGCGCCACGAGTGGTTCTCGGCCATCGACACCGCGAAGAAGGCCATCGCCAAGGGCGGACTGAAGCGTCCGGGCCGGGCCTGGCTCTTGCAGGGCATCGCCCAGCTGCAGAACCACCAGGTGGACGATGGCACCGCTTCGCTGCGCGAAGCCCTGAAATACGACGACGCGCGCGCCCAGGCGGAAGCCTGGTTGCGCTACCTCAGCACCCGCAACGGTTAAGTCTTATCGTCTTGCTCTTGCGCGTCCGGCTCGCCGCAACGCGCGAGGATGCGTGCGCGGACTTCGTCGCGCAGACGCCGGGCTCCGTCGCCGTTGCGGGACACGGGGCTGATCGGCGCCATCACTTCCACTTCCAGGTCGCCGGCACGGGGCCACCAGACGTGGGCCGGCAGGATGTGTCGTGCGCCGCGGATGGCAGCCGGCGCCACCGGCAGTCCGCCGCGGACCGCAGCCATGAAGCCGCCGAGATGGAAGGGACGCAGGCCTGGCTCGGCCGCGAAAGTGCCCTCCGGGAACACGCCCAAGCAGGCACCGTCCTGGGTGCGCTGGATGAGACGCGACGCATCTTTGCGCGCGGCATTCTTGTCGAAGCGTTCCACGAACTCCGAGCCGAGGCGCTCGAGCATCCAGCCCACCAGCGGCACCTGTGTGATCTCGCGCTTTATGACGAAACCGAAACGCGGGGGCAGGGCGGCGGTGAGGATGATGCCGTCGAGATAGCTCGAGTGGTTGGCGGCCACCAGGCAGGTCTCCGGCAGGTGTTCCAGGCCCGTGACCCGGAAGCCGACCCCCGAGAGGCGGAACACGTTGCGGGCGCTCCAATGGGCCATGCGGCGGCGGCGGTCCCGGCCCGGCAGGGCAATGACCACCAGCATGGCGGGCAGCACGAAGAACAGCACCGACAGCCAGACGCGCCAGGGGACCAGTGAATTCAAGAGCTTGGAGCGGTGCGCCATGGGGCCGGCAGTATCCCGGTTAGGGCCTTGCAGGACAAGCGGGACCGGGGAGTAGGCTGCTTATTGTCAAAAAGTGGTATATATTTGACATATAAGTGTGAACCTCGTCACGGTGCACATGGTTAAAAGGGCCGAGACTTGCGCAACCCGGATAGGACGCCGGGAAATTGTTAGCACACTAAATTAAAAGGGACGCCGCCATGAGCAAGAACGAAGAGCTGAGAGAGATCAACACACCGATACCTGGCAGTGTACAGGTACCGCCGTCCCTGCATGTGCCCGACGCCGGCCACAGCCAGCCGGATGTGGAACGCTTCCTCGACTCCATGTGGAGCGAGCGCGGTCTCTCCGAGAACACCCTCGCGGCCTACCGTGCCGATCTCTCCGGTCTCACCCGTTGGCTCGAAGGCCAGGGCGTCGAACTCATGGATGCGCAGCGGGAACACCTGCTCGCCTTCCTCGCTTGGCGCGTCCAGCAGGGCGCGCGTCCGCGCTCCACCGCGCGCCAGCTCTCCAGCATCCGCCGCTTCTATCGCCATATGCTGCGCGAAGGCAAGCTCGCGGAAGACCCGACCACCCGCATCGACATGCCGAAGCTCGGCCGTCCGCTCCCGAAGTCCCTGAGCGAGGGTGAAGTGGAATCCCTGCTGCGTGCTCCGGACGTGGCTGAACCGCTCGGCATCCGCGACCGCGCCATGCTCGAACTCCTGTATGCCACCGGCCTGCGCGTCTCCGAACTGGTGAGCGTGCGCATGTCTCAGGTCAACCTGAAGCAGGGCGTCGTGCGCGTGCTCGGCAAGGGCAACCGCGAGCGCCTGGTGCCGGTGGGCGAAGAAGCCACCAAGTGGATCGAGAAATTCCTGACCGACGCGCGCCTCGACATCCTGGGCGGCCGCCAGTCGGACTATCTCTTCCCGACCCGCCGCAGCGACTACATGACGCGCCAGGCCTTCTGGCACATCATCAAGCGCTACGCCGAAGTGGCCAACATCGCCGCCTCACTCTCGCCGCATACGCTGCGCCATGCTTTCGCCACGCACCTCCTGAACCACGGCGCTGACCTGCGCGTGGTGCAGATGCTGCTGGGCCACAGCGATGTGTCCACGACGCAGATCTACACCCATGTGGCGCGTGAGCGTCTGAAAGACGTGCACTCGAAGCACCATCCGCGAGGCTGAAGCTCCGGACAGGTATAGAATCGAAGGGCCGCTCACGCGGCCCTTCTTCTTTTCGGAGTCCCCATGCGACGCATCCTGACCCTCATGGCCCTGTTGGCCACGGCCGCCGCCCAGGCGGACGCGGTGACGGCCGCGCTGGCGAAGAAGCTCGGCGTCCGCGAACAGGACGTGGCGCCCGCAGCCGTCGCGGGGCTCTACCGGGTGACCCTGGGGCCGGACGTGCTCTACGTGACCGCCGACGGACGCTATGCGCTGCGCGGGGACGTGATCCAGTTGAGCGATGGACGCAATCTCACGGCGGAGGAGCGGGAGCAGGCGCGCCTCGCGGCCATCGCCGCCCTGGATGAGAAGGACATGATCGTGTTCGGGCCGCCCCATCCGCGCCACGTGCTGACGGTGCTCACGGACATCGACTGCAGCTATTGCCGGCAGCTGGCGGGAGAGATGCCCGACCTGATCTCCCAGGGAGTGCAGCTGCGCTACCTCGCCTATCCCCGCACCGGGGTGGATACGCCGTCCTGGGCCAAGGCGATGGCGGTATGGTGCGCGCGGGATCCGCACGTGGCCTATCAGTTCGCCGTGAGCGGGAGGCCGGTGGTGCCGGCGGATAAGTGCGATCCGGCGCCGGTGCTGGCGGGCTACAACTTCGGGCGCAGGCTGGGGATGCAGGGCACGCCGGTGATCATCACCGAGGGCGGGCAGATCATAAACGGCTACCTGCCGGCGGATGAGCTGCTCAGGCTGCTGGACGACCCGGCGGCGCTCGCCGCCACGAGCCTCTAGCGTTCCAGCAGTTTCAGCTTGTCCGGCTTGCCTTCCCATTCCTTGGCGTCGGCGGGGGCGGGTTTCTGGCGTGTGATCACCGGCCACTCCTGGGCCAGTTCCGCGTTCAGCTTCTTCAGGGGCTTCTGGTCATCCGGCAGGTCGTCTTCCGCATAGATGGCGTTGATGGGGCATTCCGGCTCGCACAGGGTGCAGTCGATGCACTCCTCCGGGTCTATCACCAGGAAGTTGGGGCCCTCGTGGAAGCAGTCCACCGGGCAGACTTCCACGCAGTCCGTGTACTTGCACTTGATGCAGTTCTCGGTGACGACGAATGCCATGACGGGCTCCTGGCCGGGAATCTATAGCGGGGATTCTGCCACAAGCCCGGGACGGGGGCTCTATGGCTTCTTCCAGGTGGTGATGTGGAAACCGAAGCGCCCCGAGCGGCGGTCCTCCAGGTAGCGCTCCAGGGTGAAACGCACGCTGGGGAAGGCGATCTCGGCCCAAGGGATGTCCTTCTCGTCCACCAAGGCGGTCTCCAGGCTCTCGATGCCGGGGGCGTGGCGGCCATCCTTGAGCAGGCCTCGGAACATGAGGTGCACCTGGCTCACGTGGGGCACGTCCACCAGGGCGAAGGGATGCAGCTCCACGGCCTCCGCCAGGGCTTCCTCCGCGGTCTCGCGGGCGGCAGCGGCCAGGGTCGTCTCGTTGTTCTCCATGAAGCCCGCCGGCAGGGTCCAGAAACCCGCGCGGGGTTCGATGGCGCGCTTGCAGAGCAATAGCTTCCCCTGCCACTCGGCCACGCAGCCGGCGACGATCTTGGGGTTCTGGTAGTGGACGGTGCCGCAGGCTTCGCAGACGTAGCGGGGCAGGTGGTCGCCCGGCGGCATCTTCACCACCAGCGTCGCGCCACAGTTGCTGCAGAATTTCATAGGCTATGAAGTATACCGGTGCCCGGAGAGGGCGCTTGCGTATGCGAGCACAGCTCGCATACGCAAGCGCGCCCCGACATGGATGTCGGGGCTGGGGAATGCAAAGTTCGCGAATTTGTCGCCAGGGAAGGCATCGCGGGATGAGTCTTTGGTGCCCGGAGAGGGAATCGAACCCACACTCCTTTAGAGGGAACGGGATTTTGAGTCCCGCGCGTCTACCAGTTCCGCCATCCGGGCATTCTCGGGAGGCGGGGTATTCTGCCACAGGCCCGCGGGCCTTGGGATAGCCCGCTTCAATACTCGGCGAAGGCGTCGTCCGGGAAGCAGTAGAGCCAGCGTTCGCCGGGCTCGCCGGAGGCGATGACCGGGTGACCGGTGGCGTCCGCGTGCTTGTGGGCATGGCGGTTGGGGGAATCATCGCAGCAGAGGGTCGCCCCGCACTGCTGGCAGACCCGGAGGTGGACCCAGCGGGCGCCGATCTTGACGCATTCCTCGCACTCGCGGCGCTTGGGTTGCTTGACCTCGGTGACGGCACGGATGTGGCTGCAGACGGACATGGGTGCTCCTATTCCTGGAGGGTCTTGTGCACGAAGGAGATGGCGACGGAGCCCTCGCCCACGGCGGAGGCGACGCGCTTGATGCTGCCGCTGCGCACGTCGCCCACGGCGAAGACGCCGGGCAGGCTGGTCTCGAAGGCCTGGGGCGGCCGCGGGCGGGGCCAGCGCGCGGCGGCGAGGTCTTCAGGGCTGAGGTCGGTGCCGGTCTTGATGAACCCGTGGGGGTCCAGTGTGAGGCAGCCTTCCAGCCAGCCGGTGGCGGGATCGGCGCCGGCCATGATGAAGACGTGGCGGATGGGATGCTCCTGCTTCTGTCCCCCGGCGTGATCCAACCAGCGGACCTTCTCGAGGTGGGCGGCACCTTCCAGGGCGGCGATCTCCGTGCGGACATGCAGGGTGATGCGAGGGTGCTCTTCGATGCGCCGGATGAGGTAGCGGGACATGCTGGCGGCGAGGCCCTCCGCGCGCACCAGCATGTGTACGTGGCGGGCGTTATCGGCGAGGAACACCGCGGCCTGGCCCGCGGAGTTGCCGCCGCCCACCACGATCACTTCCTCGCCGGCACAGAGCTGGGCTTCCATGAAGGTGGCGGCGTAGTAGATACCGGCGCCCTCGAACTGCGCGAGGTTCGGCAGCGGCGGCTTACGGTAGGCAGCGCCTGAGGCGATGAGCACGCAGCGCGCGGCATAGCTCTTGCCGTCGTCCGTCTCGATGCGGTACGGACGCTGGCCGCAGAGCAGCTTGCGGGCGCCGCGGGCGATGCTGAGCTGGGCGCCGAACTTCTGGGCCTGGGCGTAGGCGCGGGCACCGAGCTCCTGGCCGGTGATGCCGGTGGGAAACCCCAAGTAGTTCTCGATGCGCGAACTAGAGCCGGCCTGGCCGCCGGGCGAATCCGTCTCGATCACCAGCACGTCGAGTCCTTCGGAAGCGCCGTAGACGGCGGCGGCGAGGCCGGAGGGGCCGGCCCCGATCACGATGAGGTCACGCAGCTGTCCGGAGTCGATGTCCTCGTTGAACCCGAGGCACTCTGCGACCTCGCGGTTGCTGGGATCGCGCAGGACCAGTTCGCCGCGGCAGATGAGCACCGGCACGTCGGTGGCGGTGAACTTGAAATGGTCGAGGAGTTCCTGCACGTCCGGGTCGTGGTCCAGGTCCATGTAGGCGTAGGGATGGCTGTTGCGGGACAGGAACTCCTTGATGCGCAGCGTGCCGGCGCTATGCTGCGATCCCACCAGCACGACGTCGCCGAAACCGTGGGCGACGAGCTCGATGCGGCGCAGGATGAAGGCGCGCATCAGGATCTCGCTGAGTTCGCCGTCCACCTGCACCAGCGCCAGCATGCCGGCATGATCCAGCTCCAGGACTTCGCCCGGTTCGCGCACCCGGGCGCGGACGAGGGTGCGGCGGCCTGAGAGCATCTGCACCTCGCCGCTGAACTGACCGGGCTGGTGGATCACCACCAGGTCCTCGCCATTGCGGGAGGGCCTGAGGATATCCACCTTGCCGGCGGTGACGACGAAGAACGGCGGATGCTGCTGGCCAGCCTCGAACAGGATCTCGCCGCGCTGCACGGCGCGACGCCGGCCGTGGGCGGCCACCCGCTCGATCTGCGCGGGCGTGAGGGTCGGGAACATCTGCTCGACGGACGTCGGCAGCGTGGAACCGGCGGGGGTGGGGTCGGCGGCCATGGACGGAGTCTATACTCCGGCCGCTGCCCCAGTCACCCGGTCAAATCAGGGTGCTTGCGGCCTCAGGGAGCCGGTTTCGAGTCATGTCCCGGGCCGTCGCCCCGGTCGCCGGCGAGATGCATCTCCACCCACATGGCGTTGATGATGCCGCAGGAGCAGGCGAACAGGACGCCGAGTATCCAACTGAAGTACCACATGTCAGTTCTCCTGATATCTCAATAGAGTGTGTGATCGTTCTCGCGCACGTAGGCGGCCGTCACCTTGCCCCGCAGCACCGCGAATACCCAGCTGGTGTAGATGATCACGATGGGCAGGAAGATGAGCACGGCCACCACCATGGTCAATAGGGTGCGCTCGCTGGAAGAAGCGTCCCAGATGGTGAGGCTCTGGGAAGGGGCGAGGCTCGAGGGCAGCAGGAAGGGGAAGAGGCTCAGGCCGGCCGTGAAGAGCGTGCCCGCGACCGCCGCTGCCGAAGCGAGGAAGGCCGTGCGATCCAGATGCCGCCACGCGGCCAAGGCCGCTGCCAATGCGCCGAGGCAGGCGAGGGCGGGGGCCGCCATCGTCCAGGGGTAGCTGCCGTAGTTGGCGAGCCAGGCGCCCGGGGTCTGGGTGACGGTCTTCAGCAAGGGGTTGGAAGGGCCGTCCGGCTGCAACACACTGCTGATGACATAGCCGTCCAGTCGTGCCGTCCAGAATCCGCCGACGATGAGCAGGAGCAGGAGCGTGCCGGCCGCGGTCATGAGCACGCGGCGGGCGCGGCCTGCGACAGGGCCTTCGGTCTTTAGGCGCAGATAC
>CAZPAO010000039.1:0-18636 GCA_964584665.1 uncultured Gammaproteobacteria bacterium | reverse complement strand
AACGCTTAGCTGCGAACGATAGCAACTACGCCCTAGCCGCCTAATCCCGGCTAGCCTCTGACTGGAGCCGTGCTTGTGCGTCCAGAGACACTTCGGTGTCGCTTCAGAGGTCGTGCTCACAAGACCGCTGTACGGTGCATCCGGCGCCGGACGGTTAAAAATACCGGAATCGCTGTCGGTTTTCCCTGCCCGTCGGGTAGCCGCCAGTTAAAACAACGACGTGTGCTAAGCATGTAGGTCTAAGGGCGGATCACTTACGGACGCGGGTTCGATTCCCGCCGCCTCCACCAAACGAAGCAAAAAATGGCCACCCTCTTGGGTGGCCATTTTTTTGCTTCGCTCTTGGAGAGTTGGGTGGGCATCGAACCCGCGTAGCGGCGTTCGATTGACGTGCAAGGATGCACTAATGTCCCGGTAGCACAGGGATGTGCGAGAGGGACGCGCCGCCTCTGCCGAAATACTGGACTTAAACTCCACGCTCAAACCCTAGACGACATTGCGCATTAGGGGTAAAACAAAGCATGGGGAAGGGATCACCTAGTCTATTTCGCAAGAGTGCCAGAGCGGACCAACTCAAGGACGCTTTGGGACCGCATGGCTGGGAATTCCTGCACTTCTCTCTCTTATCCATTCCACGGATTCTTCCCCACTCGGAGTTATCCCGCTGGAAAGTTCATAAATCCGGAACCACAAAGGCCACATATAAGGACAAGAAGCTACGCTCACTGAATCTTTCTTTACATCTTGAAATAGATGGCAAGGAATTTTGTTTAAAGAACGAGATTGGGAAAAAACGAGGAGTGGGCGTTGGCAACGTAAAGCGAACAATGGATGATAATGAAAAAGATATCTGCAGTCGGATACTCTCAAAAATCGAGAAAACTTTAGTGGGAGACGATGCGAACGATTCGTATGAATCAATTGCAGCCATCAAATCCGTCTTCGACGAACAAATAGTCTCCGCTCACTTGGCAGATAAACACGAAATTGCATTCAATTTGTCTGCCTTACTTGCGTCAATTCGAGAGCTAGCCGAACAAAGTTATGAAAATAAATCTCTAACGCTTGGCTGTATCATTGACCATAAACGATCTGGAGGGTCTGACGATACGGAAGGTTTTCCTAGACAGTTCATTTCAAGGAAGAAAATTCGAGCTTTATCGGATGGTTTTCGAACCGCCTATCGCCTCTCCAGAACAGGTCACCTTATTAGATTTGAAGATATAAAATTACCTTCAGAAAAAATAAGAAACCATAAAGATTATTACTACCCAGAGTGGTGCGAATATATTGCGCATCATTGCGTTGATGGAAATATAGGGATATGCCTCACCAGACAGGGCGATATACTCATATTCGATTCCACCTCTCTAAAATTTTCTTATAGATTTGGCCGGTGGCAACACTGGAATCACGCCCATATTGTGAATTTGCTCAGAGATCGAGCAAGAGCGCGCCACGTAAAAAAAGAAGTCATTGGTGATGCCGTGCGATTTCTATACCGAGCCGCTTTGGACGTGTCATTTCGCCGAACAGGTGGGTTGATTGGTCTAGTTGGAAATAAAGCCCACTTGGGCAAATCAGTCTTAAAGGGCGACCGTATCGGGCATAAGTCGAGGCAGCGCCTAGACAAATATTTAGATGATGCAATTACCTCCAAAAGCATCCATGAAATATCACGACGAGTTTTTGTCGAATTAATTGGGCTCGATGGCGCTGCCATCGTTAGCAACACTGGCAAGCTACTCGCCTATGGCGCTGTGCTGCAACCCAAGAAGAGAGGGAATGTTTCTCCCGCTGAAGGTAGCCGGACGAAAGCAGCAATTGGCTTTTCGCACTATGGTCTGGCGATAAAAATCTCTTCGGACGGGGATATAACCTGCTATGACAATGGAAAATCATTCTTAGCAATCTGATTTCTGCTCAACAATCGGTTCGAGGATGACAATACTGACTAGGCTGAATCCAAGGGTCTAGCCCCCCCCCCCTCTCATTCGATTTAACTTCTTACCCTCCCCCCTCTATGAATCTTTTGTGACAGCCACCGCCCGGGCCACAGCAGTCAAATATATCGAGGTGCGTTTCTTTACGTCTAGCCCCTCCCTTAGTCACTAAACATCTTCGGACCCTTCTTCATTTTCTCAGGTCGATTCTCGTATTGCTTCTGCACCTCCCCCCTTTCTTCAGGAGGCATATCATCGTGTAGACGCTGGAAAAAGGCGAACATGAATTCTTCATCTTTCCCCGTCAGCTTACGATAATTAGATAAGGCGATGAGAACAGCATCGCGCGCTGATTTCTCCGCATCAAATTCTACGACCTCGTCATCTCCTTGATCCATATGTTTTAGAGCATTTATACCCAGCACTTTATTGAGATGGCTCATAAACTTGCCGCGCGAGGGCATTGATCCCTTTATTGCTTCATGCGCGCGCCTTGCAAAATCAGCAAAGGGCTCTTTACCGGCTTTAAGCACAAGTGCTGTCAAAATAGAGTTTGCAGCCCCAGCCAACGTTATAACGGAATAGCGATCCCCGCCTCCCAAATAAAGATGCACAGCAGCCTCAAGTTGGCGAGCCGCGATATCTAACTTATTGTGCTTCTCAACCGCCATCAAAAATCAATCTCCCCCATCTTCCCCTGCTGATAATCCTTTATCGCCTGGTGTATCTCCGCCTCCGTGTTCATGACGAACGGCCCATATCTCACCACCGGCTCATTCAGCGGCACGCCCGCGAGCAATAGCAATTCCAAGGTCTCTTTCGAGTCCTCCCTGTTCTTGATCTTCGCCACGGCACCGTCGTTCCCGAATATGACCATCTGGTGCGCCGAAGCCTTGGTGGCACCCGCGCCGAACTCCCCTTCTCCTGAGATGAGGAAGGCGAAGGCGTTGTAGTTGGCCGGCAGAGGCTGGTCGATGCTGCCGCCCGGCTGCAGGGTCATGTGCAGGAAAGCTATCGGTGTGCGCGTGTCTATGGCCGCTCTCTTGCCCAGCGACTCGCCGGCCACGATCTTCACCTTCACCTTGCCGTCCGCGCTCAGGGCCACCGGGATGCCGGCATCCGGCAGTTCCTGGTAACGGGGCTTCATGAGCTTGTCCTTACGCGGCAGGTTCACCCAGATCTGGAAGCCGTGCATGCGGCCGCCTTTCGCGGTGAAGCCCGCCTCCGGCATCTCGGAATGCACCACACCCGCGCCGGCGGTCATCCACTGCACGTCGCCGGGCCCGAGGGAGCCCGCATGGCCGTGGGAATCCTTGTGCTGCATCTTGCCTTCCAGCACGTAGGTGACGGTCTCGAAGCCGCGGTGCGGATGGTCCGGCGCGCCCACCGCCTGGCCCGGGGCGTAGTCCACCGGGCCCATCTCGTCCAGGAGAAGGAAGGGATCGAAATCCATGAGCATCTGGGTGGGGAACGGGCGGTGCACGATGAAGCCGCCGCCCTCGCGGGTACGGATGCTGGTGACGATGCGCGCCACGCTGCGCGGGGAATCGGCGTTCTCGGACCGGGTCATGCTTGCTCCTGGAGAAAGGTATCGGGATCAAATGGGGGCGAAATGTGTCGTCTTCAACCGGTCAGCCGGCGTCGCGATGCCGCGTTATAGTGCTCCCATGCGACCTTCTTCCGCTCTCACCGCTGGCCTGAAGCTGGGCTGCATCGCCCTGGCCCTGGCTGCCTGCTCCTCCAATCCCTCGCAGCCGGCTAGGGCCCCGTCCACGCTGCATGGCTGCGCGGTGGACATGCCGCAGTATCCGCCCTGCGAACCGTCGCCCCAGTTGGTGCCGGATCCCTACTACCCGGGCTACGAGTATCCCTATTACCCCGGCACCGGCGTGGTGCTGGTGCCCCAACCGGTGCCGGTACCGGTCGCGCCGCCTCCGCCGGCCAAGCCGCCGGAGCCGGTGCCTGCTCCCCATCCGCCGCCGAAGCACCGGCGCCAGCCCCGCCCCAAGCCCTGCAAGCCGGAACCCGGCAAGCAATGTCCTTGAGCGCCTAAGCCGCTGAAGCCTTCTTGGCGCGCAGGGTGAGGAAGAGCAGCGGCAAGGCCGCCACCTGGAACGCCACCGCCACGATCACCAGTGTCTCCACGCTCCGCCCGTAGAGGGCGCCCAGCAGCATGCTGCCCAGGAGCAAGGCCAGCCCGAAGGCGGAATCGAATATGCCGTACGCGGTCCCGCGCTTGTGCTCGGGTGTGAGCATCGCGACGCCCGCGCGCACCGTGCTCTGCTGCACGCCGAGGGCCGCGCCCCAGAACACGGCGCCCAGCCAGATATAAGCGGGCGTGCTGGACAGGAACAGGAGCGGGACTGCCGGCAGCGACAGCAGCGGCAGCACCACCAGCACCTTCAACCCATGGCGGTCGAAGACACGGCCGCCGAGCAGCGCCGCCAGGGCATCCACGCCCATGGCCACGGCATACAGCACGGGGATCAGCGCCGGCGCGAGCCGATGGGCCGCCTGCAGGTGATAGGCCACCAGGATGTACTGCGCGAACCCGAACACCGAGACAACCGAGAAGGCGAGATAAAGATAATAGCGTGCATCGAAATGCGCATCGCCGGCGACAGCGTGCTTGTGAGCCGGTTCGGGTTCGACCCCGCGCGCGCGCAGCAGGAACAGGAGCGCCAGGAACGCCGGCACCGCGAGGACGGCGAAGCCTAAGCGATAGCCGGACCAGGCGACGGCAGCGGCCACCAGCAGCGGGCCCAGCACCGCGCCGGTCTTGTCCAGGGCCTCATGCACGCCGAAGGCGAAGCCATGACCCAGTTCGCGGCCGGCGCGGGACAGCAAGGCATCCCGCGGCGGCACCCGCGCGCCCTTGCCCAGACGCTCGCTGAACACCAGGAACCCCGCGAACCACGGGTTGCCGGCGAGCGCCAGGAGCGGCACCGACATCAGGTTGACGGTGTAGCCGGCCGCCATCACCGTCCAATGGCGGTGGGTCCGGTCCACGAAGCGGCCCGAGAACAGGCGCATCAGGTAACCCAGGAATTCGCCTAGGCCTCCGACCACGCCTACGAACAGGGAACTGGCGCCCAAAGTGGCGAGGTAAGGTCCGACGATGCTGCGCCCGCCTTCATAGGTGAAGTCGGCGAACAGGCTGACGATCCCGAGGCTTATGACGAAGCGCAGGGCTTTCTTGCGCGCGACGTCGTTCACAGGCTGCGCACCAGCCATGCACCGGCGAACACCGCCGCCAAGCCCAACACAACCGACAGCCCCACGTAGAGCGCGGCATAGCCCGCCTTGCCGTCCTCCACCAGGAGCAGCGTCTCGATGCCGAAGGCGGAGAAGGTGGTGAAGCCGCCGAGTCCGCCGGTGATGATGGCGAGCCTGAGCGTGGGGCTGATGCTCACCCGCTCCAGCGTGAAGAAGAACAGGAAGCCCATGAGCAGACAGCCGGACACGTTGATGATGAGCGTGGCCAGCGGGAAACCCTGGCCGTAGCGTTCATGCACCAGCTGGTTCACGCCGAGGCGCGCGCAACAACCGAGGGCGCCGCCCAAAGCGACAGCAACATAGTTCCACATAGAAAACTCCTCCTGAACGCCAGTTGAGGTATCCAGTAGGAGTCATCAGCTCCGGCGGATGCCGGAGCGGTTAAAGGCGAACCCCATCGCCTAGTGAATATCCCCGGTCAGGCGAGGCCTGACCGGGGAATCCATCATCTCGTCACTTGCTGCGGCCGAAAAGCCCCGTGATGCTGGCCTTGCCGAGCGTGTTCATGTGGATGTAGAAGCCGACCAGCGCGCCGGGAGCGTTCGCGTCCAGATCGAACTTGTCGGTCTTCAGCGCATACACCGTCACCTGGTAATGGTGCGGGGCATCGCCCGCCGGCGGACAGGGACCGCCGAAATGGGAGAAGCCGAAATCGGTGCGGCCCTGGATGGCGCCGGCGGGCAGGCCCGTGCCCTTCTCGCCGCCGGCATCGGCCGGCAGATGGGTCACGCTGGCCGGGATGTTGAACACGGTCCAATGCCAGAAGCCGCTGCCGGTGGGCGCATCCGGATCATAGATGGTGACGGCGAAGCTCTTGGTCCCGGCGGGCGCGCCAGACCAGGACAGTTCCGGCGAGTGGTTGCCGCCGGTGCAGCCGAAGCTGTTGAACACCTGCGTCATGGAGATGGTCCCGCCATCCTTGAACGCCGGGGTGCTGACGGTGAAACCGTCCGCCTGGGCCGAGGCCTGGAACACGAGGGCGGAAGCCAGTAGGACGGAACCGAGGAAAGTACGCATGGTGTCGCTCCTGAATCGCACCGCATGACGGGTGCATGGGTCCAGACCCCGCAATATACACCGCTATTCCCGCGACACGGAAGGCAAGGCATCCCGCTTGGACAAAAAGCCGCCAGCCCTGAGGCTGGCGGCTTGTCCCCATCAGCGATGCTGTGAGGCGCTTCCCTGCCCTCCTCCTGGGCTGCTCCCGGCAGCCCGTCCGCCGCTACCTCGGCTCCCCCAGAGCGAACTCCAGGTGGAACACGAAGTGGCTGACGCCCGCGAGCTCCGCAGGCTTCGGCGGCAATACTGCCTTCTGCACGGCCTGGACGGCCGCCTGGTCGAGTTCACGCGAGCCGCTGGACCTGTCCACGTGGATATTGCTCACCACGCCGTCCATATAGTCGAAGGAGACCACGGTCTCGCCCGTCTCACCCTTGAGCAGCGACACCCTCGGATACACCTTCTTGGCCGTTTATGGCCCGTAACATATTCATGCTGAACTCGCTGACCAAGCCTTCCGGCTGGGACCGCTGTCCCTGCGTCAGGGGCGGTGGCGGTGGCTGCACCGGCAGCGTCTTCTCCGTCGGAATGTCCGTCGGGATCGGCGGCACTTGCGACAGGTCCTGGTGCAGCGGGGGTTGCGGCACGGCCTCACTGTGCTGCAGCGGCGGTATCGGCTTGGTGAAATCGACGATCGGATCCGATATCCGTGGCGGCAAGGCCGGCGGCGGCTGCAATTGCTGCTAGACGAGGATGCCGGTCACAGCGAGGGCGATGGCCGCCTCGATGACCGCGGCGGTGCCCGCAGAACGCAGGTTGCGGAGAGTGAAGAGCCCTTCTACGAAGACGGATTTCTGTGCCACGCGTAACCTCCTCAGTGAGGAACCCATACCGGTCACACACCTGAAGTATAGGTCGCGCTACGGAATCCAGAGGCGGAATCTCCCGGCGAAACCGCCGGTTTGGGGAGCAATGCCCGTGCTAAGCTTTTGGCAATAAGGGTCTGCGAGAACCGCCGAATTCGAATCGGAGACCTTGCGGAAAACTCTCCACGCTTTGCGCCCCTCCCGCGACACTTCGCATCCAACTGCTCCCCGCGTCTAAATCTGCCTAGATCATCCTCTAGCCCATAGCCGCACCGCTATGTGCGTTGACGCACATATCGGGTCTTTATCCTAATGTGCGGCAACGAACAGAATGTTTCCATGCAGAAGCAGATGCTCGCGCGGCGTAAAGACCCACTTAAAAACCAGCGCATCGCCATCGGCGTGCGTAAGGCACGGTATGCGGACATCGCCCGTACATTGCCGATCACATAGGGCACGGACAGAATCATGAGCAAGATCACAACTTATTCAAACGCCATCACCTTGGCGACGGCCATCCTGGTCGGCACATTGCTGGCCGCATGCGGCGGGCAGGACCCCATCCTCGGCGGCGACATCGCCCGGATCGCACCAACCGTGACCGCAGTGGCACCGCTCAACAAAGCAGTCGGCGTGGCGATCAACCTCAACATCGTGACGGCGGAACTCAGTGAGCCGGTAGCTGCGTTCACGGGCGCTGCAAGCTTCACCCTGACCTGCGCTTCACCCTGCGTGAGCCCCAACGGCACCGTGACCCTCGATGCGACGCACCGCATCGCCACCTTCACCCTACCGGTGGCGACCAACCTCGAGAAGGACACCGTCTACACAGCGACCATCACGGGCGCGACCAGCCTTGCTTCTGGTCTGTCCCTGGCGAAATCCTTCATCTGGCACTTCACCACCGGTCTGGTGGCGGATGCCACCCGGCCGAGCGTGACGCTGACGGTTCCTGGCACCACTACCCCGGGCCCCACCCAAGGCGTGCCCAGCAACGCCGCGATCACCGCTGCGTTCACTGAGGACATGGCTCCCCTGACCATCGCTGCCGGCAGCTTCACGGTCACTTGCTCCGGGCCTTGCGTGTCACCGAAAGGCACCGTGAGCTATGCCGTCGGCAGCAAGACCGCGGTTTTCACGCCTGACACAGTGCTGGCGGTCGGCGAGACTTATACCGCCACCATCACCTCCGCTGCCACCGATCTCGCCGGCAACAAATTGGCGGGCAACCAGGCCGCTCTGCCTGCAGCCAGCGACTATGTATGGACGTTCAAGACCGTGGCTGCCACCGCTGGCAAGCCCGTGTCGGTGCTGTCCACCAACCCCTCCGATACCGAAATCGCTGTATGTCCGGACTCGACCGTCAATGCCACCTTCAGCGTGCCCTCCGGCCTGAAGATGGACCCGCTGAGCATCACCACCACCACCTTCAGCATGACGGGTGTGGGACCGGCCTTCACGCCAGTCGCCGGTACGGTCTCGCTGGACTCCGCCAACACCGGGCGCCTGGCGACTTTCACTCCCCTCAACCCGCTAGTCAACGGCTCCAAGTACCTGGTCACCATCCTGAGCGGCAAGAATGGCGTCAAAGATCTGGCGATCCCGGCCAATAGCCTGGCTAAGGACAAGACCTGGAGTTTCACTGCAGGTCCGGCCACCGGCATCTGCACGGCACAGATCGCCATGGGTCTCGCCACACCTTTTGCCGATGCCGCGACGCACGGCGTCACCAACACCATCACCGCGCCGATCACGACGATTAACAGTAATGTGGTGCTGGACCCTAACTTCACTTGCAACGCGGTGAGCGTTCCGAACAACGGCACCTTCGGCCTGTGTGGCGGTGCCCCGCCGGTACTCAACGGGCAGGTGATCACCAACACCTTCCCGAACACCACCGATTCGGCAGCGATCGAGGCGGATCTGAACCACGCCTTCCTCAGCACCTGTTTCCCAGGACGACCGGCTGCGGCTTGTTCGCTCAATACCGGCACGACGCTTGCGAACCTGTCGCTTGGCGCGCCGACCGGCAGCGCAAGGGTGCTCGGGCAGAACTACTTCACCCCAGGTGTGTATACCTCCGCATCGACAATTGATATTGCCAACGACATCACTCTGGATGCCCAGGGCGATGGCAACGCTGTCTTCGTCTTCCAGGCAGGCAGCGCACTGACGGTGGCGGACGGTTCGATCGCAACCCATGCACGCGTGCTCCTGATCAACGGTGCCAAGGCGTCCAACGTATGGTGGTCGGTCGGCAGCTCCGCGACCATCGGCGTGCAGGCGCAGTTCAACGGCAACGTGCTCTCGGCCTTCGACATCACCATGAAGACCGGTGCCAGCTCCTGCGGCCGCATGATGGCGGGCGCCTGGACCGGCAGCATCAGCGTCAGCGGCGCGCTCATATTCGATTCCAATGTGGTCTCGATACCCGGCAATGGCTGCCCGCCGTGAGGCCGGCGGCTTGACTGCCGCGACACCGGCGACAGACCCAAGACTTGATACCTGAGGAAGAAAATTTATGGAGAAGAACATGAGATCGAGACTCGCTTCAAGGACCCTGAGCATGGCGGTGTTAACGGCCCTCGCGAGCCCGCTCGCTTTCGCGGACGCTCCGGTGCCGTCCCTGACCGACGACTCCTATTGGTACGGCGGCCTGAATATCGGCCAGTCACGGGCCAAGATCGACGACGGCCGTGTGACTAACGACCTCTTGGGTGCCGGTTTCACCACTACCACCCTCAGCGACGACGACCATCACTTCGGCTACAAGATCTTCGGCGGCTACAAGTTCAACCAGAACTTCGCCCTCGAAGGCGGTTACTTCGACCTAGGTCAATTCGGTTTCACTGCCACGACCCTCCCGACGGGCACTCTTACCGGTGAGATGAGGGTAAAGGGCGTCAATTTCGACGCTGTGGGCATGCTGCCTTTCACCGATAGGTTCTCGGGGTTCGCGCGATTCGGTGTGGACTACGTACAGGCGAAGGACAGCTTCAATGGTACGGGACTCGTGACGGTGATCGATTCGAACCCGAGCAAGACCCAGTTCAGCTACAAGTTCGGCTTCGGCCTGCAATATGATTTCACCAATAGGTTCGGCGGACGCCTCGAAATGGAGCGCTACCGGGTCAACCCGGGGGTGGGCCAGAAGGGCGACATCAATCTGTTGTCGGTCGGCGTGCTGATGCGCTTCGGCGGCAGTTCCGGCGATTCCACCACGGCAGCGATCACGCCTGCGCCAGCGGCGGCTCCGGCCCCGAAACCGGCCTTGGTCATCGTACCGGTAGCGGCCAAGACCCAGGAATACTGCAGCATCCTCGACATCCAATTCGAGATAAACCAGGACGACATCCAGCGCCAGGAGAAGGAGAAGATGTCGGTGGTGGGTACCTT
This sequence comes from uncultured Gammaproteobacteria bacterium, assembly GCA_964584665.1. Taxonomy (GTDB): domain Bacteria; phylum Pseudomonadota; class Gammaproteobacteria; order Natronospirales; family REEB76; genus DASUBN01. Next base: position 8,156 of record CAZPAO010000039.1, on the reverse strand, counting down.
CATGACCAAGTATCCTTCAACTACCGCCGTGATCGAAGGCCACAGCGACAACGTCGGGTCATCCGCGGACAACCTCAAGTTGTCGCAGGCACGGGCTGACAGCGTGGTCACCTATCTCGAGGATAACTCCCACATTGCCGCATCCAGACTGTCCGCAGTCGGGTACGGCGAGACTCGTCCCATCGCCAGCAATGACACCGAGGAAGGCCGGCGCGCCAACCGGCGCATAGACGCGGTCATCGCCTGCGCTACGGATATAACCGGCCTGACAGTGAAGCCCGCGCGCATGACCATGGCCATGTATATCGATTTCGATGCCGACAAGAGCGACGTCAAGCCGATATACAACGACGATCTGCGCACAGTCGCGGACTTCCTGAAAGCGAACCCCAGCGTCACGGCGACGGTGGAAGGCCATACCGGAAACCTGCAGACCAACGCCGCTTCCAGCATGAAGATGTCCCAGGACCGGGCCCAGAACGTGGTCGACTACCTGGTGAAAAACTTCGGCATCGCCCGTTCACGCCTGACGGCGGAGGGATTCGGCCAGACGCGCCGCTTCGCTTACAACACAAGCCTGGAAGGTGAGCAGGAAAACCGTCGAGTCAATATCATCATCAACTACAAGAATTAATGACCGAGAGGGATAAGAGGCCGCTAAACGGCCGAACGCTCTGCCAGGAAGGCAGGGTCGGGAGCGGCCCAGGAAGGCCGGCAAGGATATCGCCGATTTTCATCAGATAAAGAAAAGGCCCGCCATTAGGCGGGCCTTTATTGTCGCTTCAGCTTGGGCTTTCTTAGCCGCCCAGGCTGTAGTTCACCAAGATCACGAAGTGGCCGACACCCGCCAGTTCCGCCGGCTTCGGCGGCATGGCCGCCTTCTGCACGGCCTGCATGGCCGACTTGTCGATGGCGCGCGAGCCGCTCGACCTGTCCACATGGATGTTGCTCACCACGCCGTTCACGTAGTCGAAGGACACCGTCACGGTACCGGTCTCACCGGCCATGACCGCTTCCTTCGGGTACACCTTGGCCGCGTCGATGGCCGCGCGCATGCTCGCCTGGAACTCCGCCATGATCGAGTCCTGATTGGGCGGACGCGAGGTGGGGATCGGCGGCGGTGACGGCGGCTGCACCGGCACCGCGTTCGGCGTCGGGATCGGCGTCGGGATCGGCGGCACCTCGGACAGCGGCTGCGGCTGCGGCGGCTGCGGGGTGGGCACGTTCCGCGGCGGCGGCGGGGGCGGCGGCGGCGGATTCGGCGGGATCTCCAGCGACGCCGACTGGATCGGCGGCGGCGGCGGGGCCGGATGGAGCTGCTGCCAGATCAGGATACCGGCGACGCCGACGGCGATGGCCACCTCGAGGATGGCGGCCGCGCCCAGCGAACGCAGGTTCTTGAGTGTGAACAGCCCTTCCGAGAAGACGTATTTCTCTGCCACGGGTGGGGCCTCTTAGTCCGTGTTCTTCGCGGCGATGCCGATCTCGGTGACACCCGCGGTGCGGATGGCATCCATGACGATCACCAGGTACTGCAGCGTCGTCTCCTTGGCACCGGCGATGGTCACGTTGGCGTGCGCCGGGTCCTGACCCAACAGGTAGGTCGTGAGCTGGTCTGCGGTCATCTTCTGGTCGTCGACGACGATCTCGCCGTCAGCCAGCAGGCTGATGATGATCTTCGGCCGTTCGATGTTCACCGCCGTGGAGCTGCGCGGCAGCTTCGAGGCGATGCCCGTGGCCGGGATCATGCGCAAGGTGATCATGACGAAGAACACGAGCAAGAAGAACATGATGTCGATCATCGGGATGATCTCGATGCGACCCTTCTTCTCTACGAAAAACTTATTAGCCACTTTTTCCTGCCTCGGCCGCCCTAGAGGGCAGCCAGCCTTAGGTTGTGTGGACGGCGCCCCGGGATGCGGGGCGCCGTGCCGCAGTCACTTATCAGGTAAGCCGGTTGACCAGCATGACCTTGATGGCTTCCATCTGATGCATGATCAGGCGGACGCGGTTGTTAAGGCCGTTGAAGAAGATCAGGCCCAGGATGGCGACGAACAGGCCGGCCGCCGTGGCGATCAAGGCCTCGGCCACGCCGCCGGTCACCTTGGTGGGAGCCGTGTCGGCGGCACCGAGCACCTTGAAGGCCTCGAAGATGCCGACGATGGTGCCGAGCAGGCCCAACAAGGGGCCGAGCGTCACGATGGTGTCCAGCGCCCACAGGCTGCGGTCGATGCGCGGAGCCTGCAGCAAGATGGTCTCTTCGATCAGATCCGACAGACGGGCCGGATCCTTCACGTCGGGATACTTGAGCGCCACTTCCAGGATCGCACCCTGCGGGTACTTGGCGGTGCGCACCGCGAGATCCATGAGCGCGTCACGATCCACATCTTCCATCTCGAGCACGGTGCCGGCGATCAGTTCGCCCTGGCGCACGACCTTGGCGAGGTACCAGGTGCGGTCGACGATGATGGTGAGGGCCACCAACAGGATGAACACGAGGATGTAGAGGATGCCGCCCGAGACCGCAGCAATATGGAGTAATTCTTGAAAGTTCACGTGGATGTCTCCTGAAACACCAGATGTGGATTCGCTCTATTACAAATGCGCGAAAATCGTCCGCCAAGCAGCTCTGCTCGCGGACCATCCCTAATCACGCCGTCAGTGGGCCCTGATTTTTACTCTAATCAGGCACTTTAAGTCAATAATCCGAGGGCGTTTCATAGGGTCTAAGGGGGCACATTATGCCTCAAACTCCCCCTTGACGGCGGCGTGATTTTCGCACCGCTCGTCAGGAAACTTAGTCCGGTTACACGGCCATTACCAGCGAAAAACCTTATAAAAACCTTATAAAAAGCTGATTCAGAACTCGGCAGGGCTTCAGTCCCCGAGCCAGCGCGAGAGTCGCGCCAGCAGCCCCAAACTACTAGCCGCACCGTAGATCAGCATGCCGGCGACGGCCGCCACCCCCAGCACCCCCAGGTCGCGCGGGCGCGCAGCCGGCTCGGCGAAGAAGTACACCGCCACCCCCGCGAGCGACACCGCCAGCAGCCAGTCCGCCCCCACCCGCCAGGGCCGCATGCGCAGCTCGCCCCAGAAGGCGGCCAGGGCCACCCCGCTCAAGGCCGTGAATATGCACATGTCCCGCAGGAGTTCCCCGAGGGGGAGGCCGCTCTGCACCACGGTCTGGTCGAGGGTGGCATCCAGCGTCATGACCCAGCGGAAGAACAGGATGATGCCGAGCACGGAGGCCAGCGCCCCGACGCTGCCCAGCAGCACGCCATTGATGAACGTCATGGGTCGCATGCCGGTACCGTATATATAGAGGAAGCGGCCGCCCGGAGCGGCGCGGGAGGCCGCTATTGTAGGCCCGCGGGATGCCCTGCGCCCGTTGTGATATATAAGTAGCCAGTCCCCTACCCCTCCCGGAACCTGTCCTCCATGCGTCATAAGCTCCCTCTGCTGCTGGCCTTCACCGGCGGCATCGCCGTCCTCGCCTCCACCGCGCTCTCGGCCGTGACGCCGACACCCGCCGCGGTCACCAAGGCGCCGCTCAAGGACGTGACACCCCAGCCCAGCCAGAGCGACGTGGACCAGGTGGTGGCCCAGCTCCTGCTGCGCCAGCACTATGCGAAGCCGGTGCTCGACGACAAGCAGTCGGCGCTGATCTTCGACCAGTACCTGCAGGACCTGGACGGCAACCGCAGCTACTTCGTGCAGGCGGACATCGACGCCTTCACCGCCGACCGCCTGAAGCTCGACGACGACATCCGCGCCGGCGACGTGAAGCCCGCCTTCGACATCTACAACGTGTTCCAGAAGCGCGTGGACCAGCGCATCCAGTACGCCATCAAGTTCCTGGACAAGCAGCCGGACCTGACGGTGAAGGAGAGCTTCGTCTTCGACCGCAGCAAGGCGCCCTGGGCCAAGGATTCCACGGAACTGGACGACATCTGGCGCCGGCGCGTGAAGAACGACGTCATCGGCCTGCTGCTGGCGGGCAAGACCTGGCCCCAGGCCCAGGACATGCTGCGCAAGCGCTACCAGAACTTCTCCTACCGTTCGCGCCAGGTGACCTCGGAGGATGTGTTCTCGCTGTTCATGAACTCCTACGCCCATTCGCTCGATCCGCACACGGACTACTTCCCGCCGGTGCAGGCGGAGGAGTTCCAGATCCAGATGAGCCTCAAATTGCAGGGCATCGGCGCCTCGCTGGTCACCGACGGCGAATACACCAAGGTGGACCACCTGCTGCCGGGCGGCCCCGCCGACCGGGACCCGCTGAAGCAGCTGCGCGCCGACGACCGCATCACCGGCGTGGCCCAGGGCGACGGGGACATGACCGACGTGGTGGGCTGGCGCCTGACTGACGTGGTGGCGCTGATCCGCGGCACCCCGGGCACGCCCGTGCGCCTGCAGATCCTGCCGGCCGGCGCCGCGCCGGGCAGCACCGAGAGGACCATCTCCTTCATCCGCGACAACATCAAGCTGGAGGCCCAGGCGGCCCGCCAGAAGGTGATGGACGTGACCCGCGAGGGACGCAAGTACCGCGTCGGCGTCATCACCATCCCGGGTTTCTACGAGGACATCGATGCGCGCAGCTCAGGCGTGAAGGACTACACCAGCACCACCCATGACGTGCGCAAGCTCCTCGGCGAACTGCAGGCGCAGCACGTGGACGGCATCGTCATCGACCTGCGCAACGACGGCGGCGGCTCCCTCAAGGAAGCCGAGGACCTGACCGGCCTCTTCATCCCGAAGGGCCCGGTGGTGCAGATCCGCGATCCGGCCGGCAACATCCAAGTGGATGACGAGGACGAGGACACGGGCGTGGTCTACTCAGGCCCGCTGACGGTGCTGGTGAACCGCTTCACCGCCTCAGCCTCGGAGATCTTCGCCGCCGCGATCCAGGACTACCACCGCGGCGTGGTGGTGGGCTCGGTCACCTACGGCAAGGGCACGGTGCAGCAGATCCGCGACCTCAACCGCTACCTGCCCGGCGACCAGGATGCGGGCCAGCTGAAGCTCACGGTGGACAAGTTCTACCGCGTGAACGGCTCCAGCACCCAGCACAAGGGCGTGAACCCGGACATCACCCTGCCCGCCCTCGTCGATCCCACGGACTTCGGCGAATCGGCGAACCCGAGCGCCCTGCCCTGGGACGAGATCCGGGCCAGCGACTACACCCCGCTGAAGTCCGGCCTGGACAAGGCCCTGCCCTCCCTCCTCAGCGCCCATGGCGATCGCATCGCGAAAGACCCGGGTTGGAAGCTGTTCATGGACAGCGTGCATGACCTGGAGACCGCCCGGGCCCAGACTTCCATCTCGCTGGTGCTGGCGGACCGCCAGAAGCAGCGGACCGAGGACGATACCAAGCGCCTCGCGAGCCTGAACGCCTGGCGCAAGCTCAAGGGCCTGCCGGCGGCGGCGACCTTGGAAGACGCGCTGAAGGCAGCCAAGCCCGATGCCAACGGCGACAGCGACCCGGACACGGGTGGCGTGGCCGATGTGCTGCTGGACGAATCCGCCGCCATCGTGGCGGACATGGACGCCCAGGGCCTGTTCCAGGGCCGGCCCAATACAGCGGTCGCGGAAGCACCGCGGCCCTAAGCGCAACTAACCCTCCTCCCCAAGCATCTATTTGGTAACCCCCCTGATTTATCAGGGGGTCTTGCCTTGCATGTATCAAAACTACTGTTATACTTAGCTATAACAGTATCCTGCCCCTGGGTCGAAAACCAACGGAATCTGAGGCAAAAGCCATGAACCGCAAGCTCGCCACCCTGCTCTCCCTGGCCCTCATCAGTGCCGGCTCCCTGAGCCTCTCCGCCTGCGGCGGCAGCGAGGCCCAGGCCAAGGAAGCCCCGGCCGACACCACCCCGGCGATCCCGGTGGAAGCGGCCGCGGCCCAGCGCAGCGAGGTGGCGGCCACCTACTCCGGCACCACCACGCTGGAAGCGGACCAGGAAGCCGCGGTGGTGGCGAAGGTGCCGGGCACGGTCTCGGAGATCTACGCCGAGGAAGGCCGCGAGGTGCGCGCCGGCGAGGCGCTGGCCAGGCTCGACGACTCCGACATGCGCTACGCCGCCGAGCAGGCCCAGGCCAACTACGACAAGAAGCAGCAGGAGTTCAACCGCAGCCAGACGCTGTACGACCGCAAGCTCATCAGCGCGGACGCATTCGACGCGGTGAAGTACGACCTGGCGGTGCTGAAGGCGGCGAACGACCTCGCCAAGCTCAACCTGGACCGCACCGTACTGCGCTCGCCCATCGGCGGCGTGGTGGCCAAGCGCCTCATCAAGGTGGGCAACACGCTGACGCCGAACCAGGAAGTCTACGTGGTCACCGACTTCGACCCGCTGCTGGCCGTGCTGTACGTGCCGGAGAACGCGCTGGCGCGCCTGAAGCCCGGCCAGCCGGCCCAGCTCAGTGCCGATGCCCTCGCGGGCAAGACCTTCACCGGCCGCGTGGCGCGCCTCTCGCCGGTGGTGGACCCGCAGACGGGCACCTTCAAGGTGACGGTGGAAGTTCGCCGCACCGACCACGTGCTGGCTCCCGGCATGTTCAGCCGCGTGAGCGTCACCTACGACGTGCACAAGGACGCGCTCACCGTGCCGCGCGCCGCCATCATCACCGAGGACGGCGAATCGGCCGTGTACGTGGTGAAGGCCGGCGTGGCCCACCGCATGGGCGTGACCCTCGGCTACGCCGAGGGTGACAAGGTGGAGATCACCCGCGGCGTCGCGAACGGCGACATGGTGGTGACGCTCGGCCAGAACAGCCTGAAGGACGGCACCAAGGTGGCGATCGTGAACACCTCGCCGCAGAAGGCCGTGGCCGCGCAGCCCGTGAAGCCGGTCCCTTCGGTGTGATCCGGCGTCCCTTCCTCATATAGAACCGCAGACAGGGGGTCCCCATGAAACCGCATCAGCCTCTGAAGACCATGCTGTACGCCGGAGCCGCTTGCCTCGCGCTCGCCTCCGCGACCGCCTACGCCGACGTGCGCGTCAACGCCGCCCACCATGTCCACTCGGACATCGGCTTCAGCGGCGAAGACGTGGTGATTACCGCGGACGATGACAGCGAGGCACGCATCACCCCCGCCGGCGACCTCTTCATCCGCGGCAAGGCAGTGGACGTAAACGATGCGCAGCGCCAGCTGCTGCTGCGCTACTCCCACGGCATCCGCGACATCGAGATGCGCGGCCTGCACATCGGCGAGAGCGCCGTGAACATGGTCGGCGGCATGCTCGGAACCCTGGTGGCGGAGGCCCTGGGCGGCGCCGACGACCAGGAGATCGAACGCCAGGCCAACGCCAAGGCGGAGCCCATCAAGCAACAGGCCCGCGCGCTCTGCAAGGACGTGCAGGCCGAGCGGCAGGTGCAGGAACAACTCTCGGCCCAGTTGCCCGCCTTCAAGCCCTACGCGGTGATCGACACCGACTCCGAGCACGACTGCCACATCGACGATAGAGAGGTCTGAAGCCCGTGAAGAACCCCAAGGTCCTCGGCATCGTCAAGCTCGCCACCGGGCGGCGCGTCACCATCGGCATGCTCACCCTGGCGGTGATCGTGTTCGGCTTCGTCTCGCTCTCACGCCTGCGGCTCAACCTGCTGCCGGAACTCTCCTACCCCTCCCTCACGGTGCGCACGGAATTGCCGGGAGCGGCGCCGGAAGAGGTGGAGAACCTGGTCACCAAGCCCATCGAAGAGGCGGTGAGCGTCATCAAGAACGTGCGCCAGGTGCGTTCCATCTCGCGTCCCGGTGAATCCGACGTGACCCTGGAGTTCACCTGGGGCACGGACATGGACTACTCGGGCGTGGACGTGCGTGAGAAGATCGACGCGCTGGAACTCCCCACCGAGGCCAAGCGCCCGGTGCTGCTGCGCTTCGACCCCTCCACCGAGCCCGTCATGCGCTTCGGCCTGACCGGCATCCCGAAGGACCTGCAGGGCGCCACCGGCGCCGATGCCGGCGTCCAGCAGCTGCGCTACCTGCGCACCTACGCGGACCAGGACCTGACCAAGACCCTGGAGGCCGTGGACGGCGTGGGCGCGGTGAAGGTCAGCGGCGGCCTGGAGGACGAAATCCACGTGCTGGCGGACCAGGGCAAGCTCGCGGAGCTGCACCTGACCAACGCCGAGGTGGCGGACCGGCT
>CAZPAO010000038.1:0-19255 GCA_964584665.1 uncultured Gammaproteobacteria bacterium | reverse complement strand
TGCACGAGTACATCCTCAAGAACTGGCGCATCGTGAAGGTGGCCACCACCAAGGCGCAGCGCAAGCTGTTCTTCAACCTGCGCAAGTCCAAGAAGCGTTTGGGCTGGATGAACGCCGCCGAGGTGAAGGCCATCGCCAAGGACCTGGGCGTCACGCCCGAAGAGGTCCTGGAGATGGAATCGCGTCTCGCCGGCCAGGACATCGGCTTCGACCTCACCCCCGAGAGCGAGGATGAGGACAGCGTGAGCGTGGCCCCGGTGACCTACCTCGCGGACGAGGCCTCGGATCCGGCCGAGTCCGTCGAGCGGCAGGATTACGCGACCCGCAGCGAAGCCCGCCTCGAGCATGCCTTGACGGGCCTGGACGATCGCAGCCGCCACATCCTCCAGCGCCGCTGGCTGGACGAGGAGAAGGCCACGCTGCAGGAACTGGCGGACAAGTACCACATCTCCGCGGAACGGGTGCGGCAGTTGGAGAACAACGCCATCAAGAAGCTCAGGACGGCGATGGCTTAAGGCCCATCGAGAGAGTGAGAAACTGAAAGCCCGGCAAGAGCCGGGCTTTTTATTTGGTTACAACACGATACCGCTGGCGATGCACCTGCTTCCCTCGTAAAGGTCAAACTTCATTCCTTCCCGGAGCCATTCGTTTGGCGCAGTTTGTACTAAAAACCCGATTGTGACTTCTTGAGTCCCGGCCTTATCCGCAGCTACAACACTATTAATTACCACGCTCCATGCATTATCGCCCCAGTCATCGCCTTGATGGTCGAATTTTGCCGGAATAGAAAATTCATTACCTCTGGGAAATCCACTTGGTGGAACTAGGATACCCCACTGCAATTTTGCTCTAGTTTTTTGCGTCATAGTTGCGGCCAGAATGAAACAAATCTGATGGTACGAGTATGCGCTACTCGCAATCAGGGGTAACACGCTTTGGGCGGCCTACTCCCCTCCGCCGCCTCAGCGAAGGATGACTTGGCGTCCACATCCGGCACTGCGTCGAGATGGAAATTGAAGCCCACCAGCGTCTTCCCGTCCCAGACCAGGTCCGTGTAGCTCAAGGTCAAGGCCATGCCCCGCAGGCGGAAGTGCCGGAGTGTACTGTACTCGGGATAGCCCAGACACTCGCCCTGGAACTGCTTCGCCATGGCGCGGCCCCGGTTCTTCCAGTCCGCCCCCTGCTCTTCCCGGGTATCCCGCGCCAGCAGGTTCACGGGCGTGAGGGTATCGCCGTTGATGGGGAAGAGCGCGCACTGGAAGTCCCCGTCGAACTTCATCTCCGAATCGTCCGGATAGTCGCCGCCGTGGCACTCGAACTTGTAGAGGGTCTCGCCCTTCCCGCCGAGGATATAGGTGGTGAAGGAGACCACCTCGTCGCCCTTCGGGCGCCGGTACTCGTAGCTCGCGTGCAGGGGCTGGATGGAGCCAGGTGGCACCACAGCCGTAGGGTTGGTGATCATGGGGAGTCCGGCCCAAAGGCCGGTCAGAAGATGCGCCAGCATGGGCCGAGTATAGACCCGGAGGAATCAGGCCGCGCCGAAGAACCTCGGGAGATAGTGGTCCACCAGCAACGCACCGAAGAGTAGGGACAGGTACCAGATGGACCAGTGGAAGGTGCGCATCGGGAGCGTCTCATCCTCAGTCGTCTTGAGGCGCCAGGCGTACCAGAGGAACACGCCGCCCAGCACCAACGCCGCCACGAGATAGAGCGGTCCGCTCATGCGGATGGCGAAGGGCAAGAGACTCACCGCGAGCAGCAGCAGCGTGTAGAGCAGGATCTGCAGCTTGGTGTAGGGCACGCCGTGGGTGACGGGCAACATGGGGATGCCTACCTTGGCGTAGTCCTCGCGGCGGTGGATGGCGAGCGCCCAGAAGTGCGGCGGCGTCCAGATGAAAATGATAAGGAATAAAAGGAAAGCGCCTGCGTCTGCGTGGCCGGTGACGGCAGTCCAGCCCAGGAGCGGCGGTGCGGCGCCGGCGGCACCGCCGATGACGATGTTCTGGGGCGAGGCCCGCTTCAGGAACACGGTGTAGACCACGGCGTAGCCGATGAGGGAGCAGAAAGTCAGCACCGCCGTGAGCGTGTTCACCAGCGCCGTGAGGATGAGCATGGACAGCATGGTGAGCACGAGCGCATACAGCAGCACCTGCCGCTCCGTCACCTGTCCCGTCGGCAGCGGCCGGTGACGGGTGCGGAACATGACCGCATCCACCCGCTGGTCCAGCAGGTGGTTCACCGCCGCCGCGCCCGAAGCCGCGAGGCCTATACCCAATGTCCCGAACACGAGCTTCGACAGCTGGGGCATCCCCGGCACCGCCAGGAACATGCCTACCACTGCGGTGAAGACGATGAGCGCCACCACCCGGGGCTTGCCGAGTTCGTAGAAATCCCGCCAGGTCGTAGTACTAACCGTGTTCATGTCCTGCCTGCATTCACAGCCCAGGTGAGGCTCGCCACCGCGGCCAGCAGCAGCGCCGCCACGCCATTGTGCAGGTCGGCGAGGGGCAGAGGCCAGCCGAATTTCACGAGGCTGATGCCGAGGGCGATCTGGGTAATGAGCAAGGCTCCCACCAGGGCGGCCAGCCGGCGCAGCATGGGCGCGCGGGCCCGCAATGCGATGTCGAAGGCGGTGAAGCCCACCACCAGGAAGGTGATGAGCGCCCCCAGGCGATGGGCCACGTGGATGGCCATGCGCGCGCCGCTCTCGAGGATGCCGCCCTGATAATCAGGCCCAAGGCCGTGCCAGCTGAAGCCAGCGGCGAAATCCATGGAATCGGGCCAGAGGCTCCCCTGGCAGGTGGGGAAATCAGGGCAGGCAATGGCCGCATAGTTGCTGCTCACCCAACCGCCCAGTGCGATCTGGCACACCACCACCACGAGGCTCGCCGCCGCGAGCCAGCGCATCTCACGGTGGGCTTCCGCACCGTACCGGAGCCAGCCGCCGCTCTGCCAGACCAGCAGCACCAGGAGTGTGAAGGTCGCGAGCCCTCCCAATAGATGGGCCGTGACCACCGGCGGGAACAGGAGCAAGGTCACCGTCCACATGCCGAGCAGCGCCTGGAAGATCACGAGGCCGAGCAGGAGACCCGGCAGGAGCTTGGGTTGGGCCGCTTCGCGGCGACGCCAGAAGGCGATCATCGCCAGCGCGAGGATGAGGGTGCCCAGGCCGCCCACGAAGTAGCGGTGGATCATCTCCTTCCAGGCCCGGGCCGGTTCCAGCGGCCGTGCGGCCAGCAGCGTGCTGTTCACTTCCGTATCGCTCGGCACCGCCATGTGGCCATAGCAGCCGGGCCAATCCGGGCAGCCCAGGCCCGCCTGGGAGAGGCGCACGTAGGCGCCCAGCATCACCACGCCGAAGGCCAGTACCGCGGCGGTGATGGCGAGAGTGAAGAAGAGGTTCTTGCGCATCAGCCGCCAGACCCTAGGAGATGACGCAGGTCGATCAGGATCTTCTTCGGGTCATCCGAGAGCTTGTAGCGCAGCACCGCGTAACCGTTCTGGTCCGCGAGATAGATGTACTGGGAGGCGTCGGCACCGAAATCCTGCAGCACCGGCTTGCTGCTGGCATCCAGCACCGTGAGCCCCGCGTCCGCCGCGACCTTGGCCGCCCCCGGGCTGGAAGCGAGATACAGGCGCTGCACCTCCGAGTTCTGCTCGCCCAGAGCGAGCTGGGTGCCATGCATCACATCCAGTGCGTGCCGACAGTCGTCGGCACAGTCCGCGCCGCTCACGTAGATGAGCGTCTGATGATGGGCGAAGTAGTCTTTGCTGAGGGCGAGGCCGCTCAGATCCAGCTGGCGCGGCGGCTGCACGAACTCGCCCTTGTTGGTGGTGCCCATGTGCACCGTGTCGCGGTTGGCATACAGCAGCCACGAACCGAGCGCCGGCGCCAGGAACACCAGGAACAGCAGCAGGATGATCAAGCGGTTCTTGCGTGCGGTCTTGTCGCTCTCTTGGTTCATGCTTGCTCAGCTCCGTGCTTGCGGCCGCGGCGCAGGTTCACCACCAGCCATACGATGAATACCGCCAGGGCCAGCATGGCCCACTGGAAGGCGTAACCGAGATGCCGCGACGCGGGTAGGCCCACGTCCAGGGTCTGCTCCCTGAGATATCCGTCCGGCTGGGCCGGCGCGAGATGCAGAAGCGGCGTCATGAGCTTGGGGCCGTAGAGCGGCAATAGGTCATGGATGCCGGGATAGAACATGAGTTTCGGCCAGCCTGCCGCCGGCGCCGCGGGCTTGCCGAGCTTGATGCCCGGCTCCGGCAATGTGCCCAGCGTCGCCTCGATGCGGCGCGGATCCGTGCCCACGGTCACGTCAGGCGCCTTACCCTGAGCATCCGCCGGGACCCAGCCCCGGTCCACCAGGGCGATGATGCCGCCCTGCATCAGCAGAGGCGTCAGTACCTCGTAGCCCACCTGGCCATCATGGGTCATGTCCTGCAGCAGGATCTGGCGCGAGGTGTCGTAGCTCCCGACGGCGCTCACCTTGAGGTAAGGGGGGAAACTCTCCAGGGTGGGGTCCGTGAGCAGGGCGTCCAGGGAGACCGGCGGCTTCGCGCCCTGGGCCGTGTACTCCGCCAGCAACTCCCGCTTGTACTCCGCCCGCTGCCACTGCCACACGCTCAAGCGCAGGAACAGCCCGCACAGGACCAGCATGGCCAGCGTCGGCCAGAGGCCGGGACGGAAGGCATTGCCGGGGCTCAGGCGCAAGTGCTAACGTCCCCCGTCGTCCCGGAGGAAGCCATGCTGCCACGTCTCATTATCGTCGCCATCCTGATCGCCATCCTCACCAGCCTGTTCTCGGGCATGTATTTCATGCTGCACGATCGGGGCCAGTCCAAGCGCAACGTGAAAGCCCTCTCCATCCGCATCGGCCTCTCGCTGCTGCTGTTCGCCCTGCTCATCGCGGCGTACTTCGCCGGCCTCATCCAACCGAACGCAGTGCATCCCTGAATAAAGAAGCGCCGCGTTTTTAGGCGCGGCGCTTTTTGATTCCATCATGGGCTCGTCGCAGCCCCGCTAAAAATCAGAGATTTTGACCGCTGGCTAGACGCGCGAGGCGAGCAAGAGGGGCGCGCCACATGTGGCGCGCCGACGGACAGGAAGTCCGTCGTGGGCCACGAGCGAAGCAGGAGCGTAGCGAAGTGCTCCTCATCCGCGCCCGTCGCTCCCGGGCATCCTGCCCTCCCGCGACGTTTGGCCATCCTGGCCGTCACACCGCCAGCGGGCAAAAGATCGATTTTTAGAGCCAGTACACGAAGATGTACAGGCCCAACCACACCACGTCCACGAAGTGCCAGTACCAGGACACCGCCTCGAAGGCGAAGTGGTGCTCAGGCTTGAAATGGCCCTTCATGGAGCGGCCCAGGATCACCGTCAGCATGATGGCGCCGATGGTGACGTGCAGGCCGTGGAAGCCCGTGAGCATGAAGAAGGTGGAGCCGTAGATGCCCGAGCCCAGGGTCAGGTTCTGCTTGGTGTAGGCATCGATGTACTCATGGGCCTGCATGAACACGAAGGTGAAGCCCAGCAGCACGGTGAGCAGCAGGAACAGCTTGAGCTTGCCGCGCTGGCCGGACTTGAGGCCCCAGTGGGCGATGGTCACGGTGAGGCCGGAGGTGAGCAGGATGGCGGTGTTCAAGGCCGGGATGCCGAGGGCCTCCATCGCCTTGAAGGGGCCGCCGATGCCCGCCGGGCCGTTGGTGGGCCAGGCCGGCTCATAGCCGTTCCAGAGCAGCAGGTTGGTGAACAGGTTCTTGCCCACGCCGCCGAGCCAGGGCAGCGAGAACTGCCGTGCGTAGAACAGTGCGCCGAAGAAGGCGGCGAAGAACATGACCTCGGAGAAGATGAACCAGGTCATGCCCCAGCGGAAGGAGCGGTCCACCTGTTCGTTGTAGGCGCCGCCTTCGCTCTCGCGGATGACGGTGCCGAACCAGCCGAACATCATGAAGAGGATGATGAGGATGCCCACCGGGAACAACATCTTGCCGAGGGACACGTCCTCCAGCCACAGCGCGGCGGAGCCGAGGGTGGTGAACAGGCCGATGGAGCCGACGATCGGCCAATGGCTGCCGTGCGGCACGTAGTAGTGGTCGGCGTTCGCGTGAGATGCCATGTTCTCGTCCTCTGCTTTTGTCACGTCCCCGGGGTCTGCCCGGGGGTGACGTTGTAATACGTGTAGGAGATGGTCACGGTGCCGATGTCCTTGGGGATAGCCGGGTCGATGTAGAACCGCACCGGCATATGCTTGGACTCATGCGGACCGAAACTCTCCTTGCTGAAACAGAAACACTCCGTCTTGTGCACGTACTTGGCCGCCTCGCCCGGAGCGTAGGTGGCCACCGCCTGTGCCGTCACGTCCGCGCCGCTCTGGTTCGCGGCGAAGAACGAGGTCCCGTACAGTTCGCCCGGGTGCACCTTTAGCGTGCCCGCGTCCGGGTGGAACTCGAACGGCAGCCTGGTGTTCACGGTGCTCAGGAACTGCACCGTCACGCTGCGCGTCTCGTCCGCCTCGCCGGCGTAGGCCGAGGACACAGTCTCGACGCCCCGTCCGTTCAGACCCGTCAGCCGGCACACCACGTTGTAGAGCGGTATCAGGGCGAAGCCGAAGGCGAACATGCCCACCAGCATCGCACCCAGGGCCAGCAGCACCTTGCGGTGGCGTCTCTGCCCCGTGCTCACGGATGCCGCCAGCTCACCAGCAGGAATATCCCCACGTAGAAAGCCAGCGCCACCGCCGTCAATATCGCCGCCGTCAGCAGGACCCGCTTCCTGCCCGGCGTCATGCCTTCCTTACCCATGGCCGCGGCCGCCACGCATCAATCCCGGTACGGATGCGCCCAGATCTCGGCGTCCGGCGGGGTGGTGAAGCTGTGGTACGGGGGCGGCGAAGGCAGGTGCCACTCGAGACCCTTCGCGCCCTCCCAGACCTTGGCCGGCGCCTTGGCGCCGCCGCGGATGCAGCTGATGACGACGTACAGGAAGATCAGCTGGGAGGCGCCGAACAGGAAGCCGCCGATGGACGAGAGCATGTTGAGATCAGTGAACTGCACCGGGTAGTCCGGGATGCGGCGCGGCATGCCGGCGAGGCCGAGGAAGTGCTGCGGGAAGAACAGCACGTTGACCCAGATGGTGCTCATCCAGAAGTGCCACTTGCCGGCGGTCTCGTTGTACATGTGGCCGGTCCACTTGGGCAGCCAGTAGTACACCGCGCCCATGATGGCGAAGGCCGCGCCGGTGACCAGCACGTAGTGGAAGTGCGCCACCACGAAGTAGCTGTCCTGGTACTGGAAGTCGGCGGGCACGATGGCGCACATGACGCCAGAGAAGCCGCCGATGGTGAACAGGAACAGGAACGCCAGCGCGAACAGCATCGGCGTCTCGAAGGTGAGCGAGCCCTTCCACAGCGTGGCGGTCCAGTTGAACACCTTCACGCCGGTCGGCACCGCGATCAGCATGGTGGTGAACATGAAGAACAGTTCGCCGGCGAGCGGCATGCCCACCGTGAACATGTGGTGAGCCCACACGATGAACGAGAGGAAGGCGATGGAGGCCACCGCGTACACCATGGACTCGTAACCGAACAGCGGCTTGCGGGCGAAGGTCGGGAGGATCTCCGAGACGATGCCGAAGGCCGGCAGGATCATGATGTAGACCTCGGGGTGCCCGAAGAACCAGAAGATGTGCTGGAACATGACCGGGTCGCCGCCGCCGGCCGCGTTGAAGAAGCTGGTGCCGAAGTACTTGTCGGTGAGCAGCATGGTCACCGCGCCGGCCAGCACCGGCATCACCGCGATCAGCAGGTAAGCGGTGATGAACCAGGACCAGACGAACAGCGGCATCTTCAGCAGCGTCATCTTGGGGGCGCGCAGGTTGAGGATGGTCACCACGATGTTGATGGCACCCATCACCGAGCTGATGCCCATCATGTGCACGGCGAAGATCACGAACGGGAAGGCGGTGCCGGTCTGCAGCATCAGGGGCGGGTACATGGTCCAGCCACCGGCGGGGCCCCCGCCCGGCATCAGCAGCGTGCCCAGGAGCAGCGTGAAGGCGAAGGGCAGGATCCAGAAGCTCCAGTTGTTCATGCGCGGCAGTGCCATGTCCGGCGCGCCGATCATGATGGGGATCATCCAGTTCGCGAGACCCACGAAGGCCGGCATGATGGCGCCGAAGATCATGATCAGCGCGTGCATGGTGGTGAGCTGGTTGAACACCACCGGGTCCACGATCTGCATGCCGGGCTTGAAGAGCTCGGCGCGGATGACCATGGCGAAGCTGCCGCCGATGAAGAACATGAGCAGGCTGAACAGCAGGTACAGCGTGCCGATGTCCTTGTGGTTGGTGGTCGTCACCCAACGCATCAGGCCGCTCGGGTGGTGCTCGCCGTGGTTATCGTGGGATTCGTGGCTCATGTGCTCTCTCCGGGAATTCGTGTGTTTCAGCGCGCAGCCTTGACGTCATCCGGCTTCACCAGGTCGCCCTTGTGGTTGCCGAAGGAGTTGCGCTCGAAGGTGATGACGGCGGCGAGGTCCGCGTCGCTCAGGATGTTGCCCCAGGCGGGCATCACGCCCTTGCCCTTGAGCACGAACTTGATGTGGGCCAGCGCCGGGCCGTTGGCGATGGCGCTGCCGGCGATGGCCTTGGCGCCCATCTCCGGGTTGCCCTTGCCGTCGGCCATGTGACAGGCGGCGCAGTTCTGCGTGTAGACCTGCTTGCCCTTGTCCATGGCGGTAGCCATGTCCCAGGCTCCGGCGGAAGGCGTGGCGACGGCGGCCGTCGGGGTCACGACCCCGGGCTTGGCCAGCACCGGTGTGGACACGGTGGTGCCCGCGGGCACCGGCGCACCGGCCGGCGAACCCATCACGTCGTTATAGCTGGTGGCGCCGAACACCACCGGGCTGCCGTTGTCTTCCAGCGAGCCGTCGTAGGGGCTCACGTACTTGCCGTTGGCGGCCTTCATGGCCTTCACCCAGGCCTGGTAGTCGGCCGGGGTCTTGGCCACCACCACGATGGGCATGAAGCCGTGCCAGCGGCCGCAGAGTTCGGCGCAGGCGCCGCGGTACACGCCCGGCTCTTCCACCTTGATCCAGTACAGGTTCACGAAGCCGGGGTTGGCGTCGGTCTTGCCGCCGAAGTCGGGCATCCACCAGGAGTGGATCACGTCGTCGGAGGTGAGCAGCAGGCGGATCTTCTCGCCGGTGGGGATCACCAGCGGATGGTCCACGTCACGCAGGTAGTGGTCGACGCTGTTGGGGTCGATGCCGGAATGCAGCTGGCTGGCCTCGTCGCTGGACTTGGCCAGCATGCTGAAGAAGCTGAAGCCGTCCTGCAGGTAGTCGTACTGCCACTTCCACTGGTAGCCGGTGATCTTGATGCTCATGTCGGGGTCGCTGGCATCCGCCATGCGCACCAGGGTCTTGGCGGCGGGGATGGCCATGGCCACCAGGATGATCACCGGCACGATGGTCCAGGTGATCTCGAGGAAGGTGCTGTCGTGGAACTGGGCCGCCTGGGCGCCCTGGGATTTGCGGAAGCGGAACAGCGCGATGATCATCACGCCGAACACCACGATGCCGATGCCGACGCACCAGTAGAACACCATCATGTGCAGGCCGTAGACCTCGTGGCTGGTCGGGGTCACGCCCACCGGGGTGTTATAGAGGCTTTCAGCGGCTTGGGCGGCACCGGTCGCGAGAGCGAGTCCGGCGAGGACGGCGGCGCGCGCCAGGTTCTTGATTGTGTGGAAGCCCATGCGATCGTCACTCCTGCTGGCTGTCTCGCGGCCCGGTCGTGGCGCCGTCTTGTCGATATCCTGCGCCGCCGGCGGCGGGCGCTATGCGATGCACTGGGGTCCCCTGGACGCGGTGCCGGACGGCGCCGCCATGTCCCGAAAAGAGCGAGTTCCCCGTGCCCCGAACCCCCTCCCGACAGGCATCGGCGGTGGGGAAATCAGGCGCCGTATGCTACCGCATGGCCCACGGGGGGCGCAACGGAACTGCATCCGGAAGCCCATGTTTTCCCCGGCGATTTGCGTTTTTTTGCGGTGCTCAGGCGAGCCGGCGGCAGGCTTCCGTGAGCGACTCGGCGATGCTCTCGGCGCGCGCTTTCGGCGCGTATCCGAGTTGCCCCAGGAGGGGTGCGCCGAGTTCCGCCTGCAGCGTGGCCAGGTTGGCCTCGGGCCGCTGGAAGTCCGGATCGATGGCATTGGCCACCCAGCCCAACAATTCCAACCCGTCGGCACGTATCGCCCTTGCGGTGAGCAGCGCGTGGTTGAGGCACCCCAGGCGCATGCCCACCACCAGCAGCACCGGCAACCCGAATTCCCGGGCGAGGTCGGGCAGTTCCAGGGTCTCGGACAGGGGCACCTGCCAGCCGCCCACGCCCTCCACTACCACCGCATCGGCTTCCTGACACAACTCGCCATAGGCTGCGCGCAATGTGTCCAGCTGTATCTCGATGCCCGCCTCCCGGGCCGCGAGATGGGGCGCCACCGGCGGCGCGAAGCAATAGGGATTCACCAGCGCGTAGTCGCGCTTGAGGGAAGCCGCCGCTTGCAGCGCCAGAGCATCCTCGTTGCGCAGGCCTGCGGGCGTCTGCTCCGCGCCGCTCGCGATGGGCTTCATGCCCACGCTCTTCATGCCGGACTTGGCGAGCGCCTTCAGCAGGCCCGCGCTCACGCGGGTCTTGCCGATGCCGGTGTCGGTGCCGGTGACGAAGCAGCCGCGCCCGCCGCTCACGGCTTCCTGCCTCCCGCGGCGCTTGTACGTCCCTGTACATCGTCATATCTACCTTCTAGTGCGGCGACCGGCATGAACTTCGGCGCCCAGGCGGTGCCGTACACCACTTCATAGGTCGCGGGCAGGCGATCTTCGCGGCGGAATTTCTCATAGGCATCGGCGAAAGCCTGCAACCGCCCACGGCCCATGAGCCCGCGCCGGCGCCCGGCGGTGACGTTGTGGGCACCGATGGATTTCAGGTCCCGCATCAGGCCCTGCGCATCCCCATAGGTGAGAGTCATGTGCTCCACGTCCATCACCGGTTCCACGAAACCGGCGCGGATGATCGCATCGCCGATGTCGTGCATATCCAGGAAACGGTTCACGTGCACGTAGCCGTCCACGGCGCTCCAGGCGGCGCGCAGTTCCTTGAGCGTATCCGGCCCCAGGGTACTGAAGAGCAGGAGACCGTGGGGCTTCAGGAGACGGCGCCATTCCAGCAGCGTCTTGTCCAGGTCCTCGCACCATTGCAGCAGCAGGCTCGCGTAGACGAGATCGCAGCTCGCATCTTCCAGGGGGATGCGCGAGGCCTCGGCCTGGATGTAGCGCGCTTTCTTCCCCCACCATTTGTAAAAGGGGGGCTGGTGCGACTCCGCCACGGCGATCATGCCGGGGGCGAGGTCGGCGCCGATGACTTCCGCTTTCGGGTAGAGCTGCAACAACTGGCGGGTAGGACGGCCGGTGCCGCAGCCCACGTCCAGCACCCGTACCGGTGCCACCGTGGTGAGTTCCAGCCGCTCCAGCAGGCGGTCGCTCACTTCCTTCTGCAGGAACGCGGCGGCGTCATAGTCGCGGGCGGCGCGGCTGAAGGACGCGCCTACGCGAGAAGCCTCCAGGGAGAATTCGTCCTCTGCGCTCATGCGGCCGCCTTGTCCAACTGATTCATGAATTTCAGCAACGAAGCTGTGAAATCCTCCGTGTGGGAGATGAAGGGTGCATGGGCACTCTTGGGGAAGACTTCCATCCGTGCGCCGGGGATCGCTTTCGCCATGTACTCGCTCGCGCCGGGCGGGGTGAGTCGGTCATAAGCACCCGCCAGCACCAGGGTCGGCAGCGCGATATCTTTCAGACCACTCCTCAAGTCGCTGCTGCGCAGCAACTCCAATCCCGTGGCGAGCGCGGCGGTGTCCGGTTCGCCGTAGGCGAAGAGCGAATCGCGCAAGCTGCGCAGCGCGGCGCGCGCTGATTCGTCCCCACGCACCTGCAAGGAGAGGAAGCGGTGCAAGGTCTCCCGGTAATCGCCCGAGAGCCCCGTGGCGAATTCCTGCAGCTGATCCGGCGGCATGGCATGGGACCAATCCGCTGCCGTGACGAACCGCGGCGTGGTGTTGGCGAGGACGAGCCCGCGAAGACGCTGGGGCATGCGTAGCGCCGCTTCAAGCGCCACGAGCCCGCCTAAGGACCAGCCCAAGACCACCGAGCCCGGGGGCACCATCGCCATGACCTGCAAGGTGAGTTCCGTCAGGGAATGAGGCATGGGCACCTGACGGCTACGGCCGTGACCCGGCAGGTCCACGCGGGTGACCTTGAGATGGGGGGTGAGCCGCGGCATCAGGCTGTCCCACACGCCTCCATGGAGGCCCCAGCCGTGCAGCAGCACGAGCGCGGGCCCCTGCCCCTGGGTCTCTATATATAGAGCGGGCGTGGTCACGCTTTCACCGCCGCCAAGGCTTCCAGCAGCCGATCCACCTGGGTCTCGGTGTGGGCTGCCGTGAGGGTGATGCGCAGGCGCGCCGTGCCCGCCGGCACCGTGGGTGGACGGATGGCCGCCGCGAGTATCCCCCGTTCTTTCAGGGCCAGGGAGATGCGGAGCGCCTCTTCCGCTTCACCTATGAGCAGGGGCTGGATCGGAGTCGATGACTCCATGAGCTTGAGGTCGAGTTGCTTCGCGCCGGCGCGGAAGCGCGCTATCAATACATTCAAATGATCCCTCCGCCAAGTCTCAGTTTCGACGAGCTTCAGCGCCGCCCGGGCCGCCTCGGCCAGGGCCGGGGGCGTGGCGGTCGTATAGATATAAGTGCGGGAGCGCTGGATGAGGCTCTCGATGAGCGCTTCACTTCCCGCCACGAAGGCGCCAAATACGCC
Source organism: uncultured Gammaproteobacteria bacterium (assembly GCA_964584665.1). Lineage (GTDB taxonomy): Bacteria > Pseudomonadota > Gammaproteobacteria > Natronospirales > REEB76 > DASUBN01. Next base: position 6,388 of record CAZPAO010000038.1, on the reverse strand, counting down.
GCAGGCCTTGCCGAGCGTCGCCATGTAGATGGGCACTTCCGAAAGACCCAGGCCGTGGTATTCGACGCTGCCCCGCCCGCCCGCGCCGATCACACCGAAGCCATGGGCATCGTCCACGCTCAAGAAAGCGCCGGAACCACCGCTCGCGCTTGCGAGCGCGGGGAGCGGCGCGATATCACCGTCCATGCTGAAGACGCCGTCGGTCATGACTAAGGTAGTGGTGGCGGTGCCTTCGAGTTCTTTCTCCAGCGCAGCCACGTCGTTGTGGGCGTAGCGGGCGAACTTCGCGCCGGAGAGCAGGCCCGCATCCAAGAGCGAGGCATGGTTCAACCGGTCTTCCAGCACCCGATCGCCGCGGCCGATGAGGGCGCCGGCGATCCCGAGGTTCGCCATGTAGCCGCTGGAGAAGAGCAAGGCACGGGGCCGGCCGCAGAACGCAGCCAGCTCTTCCTCCAGGACGTGGTGGGCCTTGCTGTGGCCGGTGACGAGATGGGCGGCGCCGCTGCCGGTGCCGTACTCATCCAGCCCGCGCTTGGCCGCTTCCGCGAGGCGCGGATCGGCGGCCAGGCCCAGATAGTCGTTGCTGGAGAAGTTCAGCAGCTCCACGCCGTCGACGCTGAGCGCCGGTCCCTGGGGCCCTTCGATCAGCCGCCGCAGGCGGTAGAGGGATTTCTGCTTGAGCGCGTCGAGTTCGGGACGCAGCAGCGCATCAAGTCGCTGCGCGGCGTCCATGGTCCTCGGCCGTGATGTCCACGTGGGCGGTGCCGGGCCGTTCCTTCAGCTCCTCCGGCTTGATGCCGAGACGGGCGAACAGCTCCCGGTCCTTCTCCATGTCCGGGTTGCCGGTGGTCAAGAGCTTCTCGCCGTAGAAGATGGAGTTGGCGCCGGCGAGGAAGGTGAGCGCCTGCATCTCGTCGTGCATCTCGCTCCGGCCCGCCGACAGGCGCACGTGGGCCTTGGGCATGAGGATGCGCGCCACCGCGATCACCCGCACGAAGTCGAAGGGGTCGATGGTCTCGGTGCCGTTCAGCGGCGTGCCTTCCACCTGCACCAGCTGGTTGATGGGCACGCTCTCCGGGTGCTCCGGCAGCGTGGCGAGCGTATGCAGCATCTTGGCCCGGTCTTCCTTCTTCTCGCCCATGCCGACGATGCCGCCGCAGCAGACGTGCATGCCCGCCTCGCGCACGTTCTTGAGGGTGTCGAGCCGGTCCTCGAAGGTGCGGGTCGAGATGATGTCCTTGTAGTACTCGGCGGAGGTGTCGATGTTGTGGTTGTAGTAGTCGAGGCCCGCGTCCGCGAGCTTCTGCGCCTGGGCCGGCGTCAGCATGCCCAGCGTCGCGCAGGTCTCCATGCCGAGATCGCGCACGCCCTGGATCATGCCGATGATCTGGTCGAGGTCCTTGTCCTTGGGGCTGCGGTAGGCGGCGCCCATGCAGAAGCGGGTGGCGCCGGCGTCGCGGGCGATCTTCGCCTTCGCCACCACGTCGTCCACGCACATGAGCTTCTCGGCCTTCAAGCCCGTGTCGAAGCGCGCGCTCTGGGGGCAGTAGGCGCAGTCCTCGGGACAGGCGCCGGTCTTGATGGAGAGGAGCGTCGAGACCTGCACCGTGTTCGGCTCGAAGTGGCGGCGGTGCACCGACTGGGCGCGGAACAACAGTTCATTGAAAGGAAGCGCGAACAGGGCCTGCACCTCGGCCAGGGTCCAGTCGTGGCGGATATCGGTCTGGCTGGGCATCACGGCTGACATGGCGGCCTCCTTAGAGTGGCCGCCAGTCTAATGGCAGTCGTCAACCTGATAAAGCTGTAAAAGTTTACAACTGGCTATTGTTTGATGGAACCCGCGGGGGCCCCGCCCAGCAAGGTCTCCAGGCTGATCACGATGGCCTGATCCCGCACCGAACCAAGTTTCAGCGGCTTCCCATGCAGACTGAGCCCTGCCTCCGGCAAGCGCACCCACTCAGGGTGATAAGCCCCGCCCGAGCCCACTGTGCCAGTGCCCGCGGTAATGGTTATACCCCCACCGGCACCGCAACCGGTGGCGATGGAAACGCAGCCGCTGGCACCGCCGACACCGTGGGAGCCGAAGCTGCCGACGGGCCCGCCGCTGGTGACGATGGGGTTGGATCCACCGATGAGCGTGAGCTTTCCAAGCGCCGTGAACGAGATGCCGCCCCCGATCTGCACACGTGCGGAGCTGCCGATGTAAGGGGTACCAGCGGTGATCGAGATGTCGCTGGCCGTGTCGATGGGCGCCTTGATGGTGAGGTCGTTCCCTGCCGTGATCGCGAGATCGAGCTTGCCCATGACCTTGGCGACGGCGCCGCCGGTGGTATGAGCGACGGGCGCGCTGCTCGAGGCCACATCCATGCTGGTGGTGAGATCCACGCTGCCCTGCACCGCGGTGATGGTGAGATTGGTCCCCGCCTTCAGGCTGGTGCGGCCGTCCACCGTGATGGCGGCCTTGGCGCCGCTGCCAGAGGCGGACGCGCTGGCGTGTGAAAGCAATCCTGCCGCAGGCTGCAATTTGACGTTCATGCCGGTCACGCTGAGCGAGGTCTTGGCGCTGAGGCTCACGCCGATGGCCGCGGTGAGCACTGCGGAACCCGCGCTGGTGGCATGGGCCACGGCCGCTTGGCCGCCACCCGTTCCGTCAGTGAGCATGGGGTCATGCACCGTCTTAAGCTTCATCGCGCCAGTGGTCGAGGTGATGCTAACGCCGCTCTTGGCCGCGAGCTTCGCCACGCCGCCGGAGGCCTGCGCGTTCGCGGATTGGAGCGCGAGCGCGCCGCCGGATATGTTCAGGTGGCTGCTGCCGTTGAGGGTCACGCTGCCACCGCTCACGCTCACGGAAGCATCGCCGGTCACGGTGAGCCGCCCGCCGAGTTTCCCCTCGTCGGGCTGGACCGGCTGGTGCACGCTGGTGGAGGGAGTAGGCACGAACTCGAAGCAACTGGCGGCGCCGGAATGGCAATGACTGATTCCATCGACGCTATGGGAGTCGGCCCCCGCGGCGGCGCGCCGGCCGCCCTTGATGGTCACATGCTGGCCGGTGAGCTTGAGCGCGCCGCCCGCCTTCATGCTGACCGCCGCATGGCCGGACACAGTGGCCTTGCCGCCGGCCGAGGCCACACCCGCGACCGAAGCCGCCGCGGACGAACCGCCCTGCACCAGGACGCTGCCGCCGGCGGAACTCGGCACCAGGCTCATGCCGCCTTTGGCGCTGAGGGAGACGCCGGCGGTGCCGGTGACGGTGGCCGAAGCGCCGAGGCCGGTGGCCTGCGCCTGGGTGTAGGTGGTGCTGCGGGTGCGGTGAGCCGCGACCGAGTAGGTGCCCCCGCTGGCGCTGCCAGCGGTCCCGGTGCTGCTGCTGCCGCTGGCGTGCGGACCGGTCGTGGTGGTGGTGACCTGGCCGCCGGCAGCATGGGCGCCGCCGCGCAACGTGAACTTGTGCTTGCCCTTGAGCGTGATGCCGCCGGTGGTGGCGGCCACCATCACGGAGGCATCGCCACTGACGCTGGCCTTGAGCCCATTGGTGGCGACGACTTGCGCCGCCGCGGCGGCGGCGGCGCCACCGGCGATGCTGAGGTCGCCGGTGAAAGCGGCCAGCGTCACGCTGCCGCCGGTCAGATCCACGCCGGCCGTGGCAGCCACCGCCGCGGACCCCACACCGCTGCCACTGTGCCTGCCGGCGAAAGCGGAAGCCGCGGCCGAAGCGCCACCGACGATGATGAGGCTGCGCAGGCCTGAGACGGAGAGCGAGCCGCTGGCGGTCGCCCTCACGCCCGCATCGGTGCCGAGCTGCGCCACGCCGGCGAGCCCGGATTGGACCTGAGCGGAGGCGCCCGCACGGTCACCGCCCTTGAGAGTGAAATCCTGCGCGAGGGCCCCGTTACCGATGGTGACCTCGGAACCGCCGGTGAAGGCCAGTCCTGCATCCGCCACCATAGTGAGCTTGCCCGCCGAAGCCTGCAGGTGAGCGCCGAGCCCGGCATCATCGCCGCCCGCCACCGCCAACCCTCCCTGCTCCACTCCTACGAACAGGAATGAACCGGAGAGTGAGACGCCGGCATTGACGCTTACTCCGAGCTTGGCGCCGGCAGCAGTGCTGTCGATGAGAGCTGAGAGACCCGCGCCCGCACGATCGCCACCTCTAAGATCGAGACTACGGTCCAACTGCAGAAGGAGGCTGCTGCCACCGTGCAAGCTGACGCCGGTGGCGACGCTGTATGCTGCGTTGGCATCGGTGCCGTCCACCGTGATCCGGCTGGAGACCGCGGCACTGCCCGTGCCGTGGGAGGCGGCCGCGGAGTCGCCCCCGCGTACGCTGGCCTGACGGCCGATGATACCCACGGCGCCGGCGGCGGGAGCGGTGATCGTGACTCCGGACTTCAAGCTCACCGCCACGGCGGCAGAGGTGCCGGTGCCATCCATCTGCACGCCGCGGCCGGCGAAGTCGCCGCCATGCACCAGCACGGAATCGCCCGTGGTGGTGCCCGCGGAGAGCAGCACCAACTCGCCGCTCACCTTGACCGAGGAATCCACCGAGAGACTCACGCTCGCGCGCTTGCCGGACGCGTCGAGGCTGGCGGAGTCAGCCGCCAGGCTGCCGCCTTCGAGCGTGACGCGCTCGCCCGCAGCCAGCTTCACCTCGCCGCCTGCAGTGAGGGTCACCGAATCCTTGAGGGTAACGGCCAGCTTCGACTTCTTACCGGAGGCGGACAGATCCGCGTTCGAACCCGCCTTGTTGCCACCCCGCACGGTGATGCTGCCGGAGGCACCCGAGCCGGAGATGTCCAGGTTGCCGCCTGCTTTGATGCTCACTGCGCCGCTCACGGCCGCCGTGACAGCATCGCTGGACAGGACGGTGGCGCTGGCCGACATCTGGTCGCCGCCGCGGACCAGGACGTGGTAGGCCTTCACATCGACATCGTGACCGGCCTTGATGCTGAGGTTGGCCTGCACATCGAGGATACCGGCGCCGCCTGCGATGGCCTCGGCGACGGCCCGGCCGCCCCTGAGCCACACCTGTCCATGGTCCAGGCTGCTGCCGCCGGCGATGTCCACATCATGGCCCGCGGTCAATGTGGTATTCAGGTTAAAACTGGTCTGACCCGTGCCGGAGGAACCGATAGCCGCGAAGACCTGGCCACCGTCGATCCGCACCAGACCTAGGGCACTCACACCCAAGTCGTGGCCCGCGTGCAATGTGACGTTGTCGTCCCCGCCCGTCGGGATGTTGGGGCTGATGATCACGGTGTTGGCCGCGATGATCTTCAGGTTGTCTTTGTTGGCCTTGGCGTTGCCGTCGTCCGCGCTGACGGTGACGCTGTGGTGGCCGCCCACGTATACCGACCCGCCTCGCAGCGTTATGGCGCCTTTGGCGTAGAGCACGAGGTCGCTGCCGGCACCGCCGCCCACGTACACGCCCTCATCGCCGGATCCGCCGTGCAGATGGAAGCCGCTCTGGCTCGCCGTGATGGTCTTGCTGGTGTAGATGGACTTGTCGATGTCGATGCCGTAATCGTGGTCCACCAGCTTAACGCCATAAGCCGCCACCGCCTTGGCACTGCCGATGGCGGCATCAAGTGTGAGGCTGCCATTGCCCGCGGATAGAGTGAACTGGTTCTTGCCAGAGTAAGCCAGGCTCTTACCGGTCACCTGGATAACTTGGGCGAAGATGCCGTGGTCGAGGGTGATGGCCTTGCCTGCAGAGAGATGGACGCTGCCATCGAGGCCATCTCCAGCGCTACCGATGGTGCCATGGATGGTCAACTTGCCAGCAGCCGCCGCAGTCAAACCGCCGTTTTCGTCAATCTTATATGCCTCGGCATCCAGCGTTAGGTTCTTGCCCGAATAGATGCGCGAATTCGACAAGAAACCGATGCTGCCATCGCTGGCAGTGAGAGATACGCTTGCGGAGTTATTGATAATCGTGTGGCGCAAGATGATGCTGCCCTTGGCCTGCATGCTAAGACCTTCGCTATTACTACCATCGCTATATATCCGCACGGCAGCAAGATTGATGTCGCCACCCGTGGCCATAAGCGAAGGTCTGCGAATGCCGTTTATGGTGACCGTAGGCGCCAAGACCAGCGAATGGCTGCCGGCGTCCAGATCAATACTATTGGCTGTAACCGGGCCGATATACATCTGGCCGCCCGTTCCAGTAGCACTGGCACTGAAGTTGCCACGAATCTTGATGGCGACACCTCCCACACTGACAACGCCGCGTTCAGCGACTTTCAGGCGGAGATCGCCGCCACCTTCGGCGGTGATCTTCCTGGCATGAGTGGATGCATCGATGAGGTTGTGAGCTGAGATCAAGACCACTGCACCGGCATTGAGCTGGGTTTCTATGAAATTGATGCCGATCTTGGTGGCGGGGGAG
>CAZPAO010000037.1:0-19469 GCA_964584665.1 uncultured Gammaproteobacteria bacterium | reverse complement strand
ACCACTTGCCCCCCGCTCGGGTTGGCCATGGCCAACATGGGCGTGAAGGCTCCGAGGCCGAGACCCAGGTGGCCACCGCGCTTCAGGAGCGCGCGCAAGAGAGTATTGAGTTGCGTGGCGTGCAGGCGCTGATTCGACATGACAGATCCCCATCCCCGGATGACTTATGACAAATAGTCTAACCCGGGGATAGGGGGCTTGGGCAGAAGTATCGAACAGGGCTGGCGCTTGGCGCTCCGGTGGTTACGGTGCGAGCCACGTCGGCGTCGGGCAGGAGTAACGAGAGAAGGATTTGGTCCAAATAAGACGGGAGAGTGCGGCGTACGCAGAGCTGCTTAAAACGATGCCTTGGCGGGGGTTTTCAGGCCCCCGCCAAGGCTGCGATCAAGATCTTTCTATAAGGCTCATTTCACCGTGATAGTGACAGTCGCAGTACCGGATTTCGCTCCATCGCTCACCTTGAAGACGAAGCTGTCCTTGCCTTTGAAGTTTTTGGTCGGCGTGTAGGTGAACGCACCCGTGTTCGGCGCTACCACCACAGTCCCGTGCTTCGGCGAGGTGGACTTGCTGAAGGTCAGGGTGTCGCCGCTATCGGTGTCGGTCGCCTTGAGCGTGCCCTTGTGGGTGGTGTTGTGGGTCACGTTGAAGGACTGGGCCACACCCACCGGGGCGTGCTCGGTCACCGTCACCGAGACCGTGGCGGCGGCGGAATCCACGGTGCCATCATTGGCTTTGAAGGTGAAGCTGTCATGGCCCGAGAAGCCCTTGGCAGGTTTGTAGTTGAAGCTGCCATTGGCGTTGATGGTCACCTTGCCGTGGGCGGGAGCCGTGACCTGGCTGAAGGTCAGGGTATCGCCGTCGGCGTCAGTGGCCTTCACGTTGCCGTTCTTGGCGGTGTCGCGATCCACCGCAAACGTCTTCGCGACCGCCACTGGGGCGCGGTTCACTTTGCTGACCGTGATGCTCACCGTGGCGGTGTTGGAGTCCAGGGTGCCATCGTTCGCCTTGAAGGTGAAGCTGTCGGTACCCGTGAAGGCTGCCGCCGGGGTGTAGGTGAAGCTGCCGTCCTCATTCACGGTCACGGTGCCATTGGCGGGGTCCGAGACCTTGCTGAAGGTCAGGGAGTCGCCGTCGGCATCGGTGGCCGCCAAGGTGCCGGCGTCATCGTTGCTGTCCTGATCGACAGTGAGCACCCCATCGGTGGCCACCGGCGGATTATCCACGGTCACGCCCACGGAGGCTTCATTGTTGCCGGCGCTGGCGTCGGGCTGCAGGCCCGAAGCGTCATGCGTGAACGAGTTCACGCCGCCGGTACCGGAAGCCACCAGGTTGACGGTGAGGTCGGAGGAGACCACGCCGGCCGCCAAACCACCCGCGAAGCTGCAGGTGAGCACATCCGCGGTCGGGGTCGCCGGGCAGGTCCAGCTGGTGCCGGAGGTGCTGCTCACGGTGGTGCCCGCCGGCAAGGTCAGGGCCGCCTGGATCGTGGTGGCGGTGCTGAGCGCGGCGTCGATGGCGGGGATGCCGGTGAGCGTGTCCGCTGTAGCGTTGTTGGTGATGCTCGCGGTCAGCGTGATCGCATCGCCGGGCTTCACGGTGTCAAGGGTCGTGGTGTCGAGCGCGGCGCTCAGGTCGAGGGGGTTGAAACCCGCGAAGCGCTGGCCGAAGAGGCCGCTCACGGCGTCGGTGGTGATGGTCGCTGAGACGAAGGAGTCGCCACCCGCGTCCATCGCGGCTGCCGGGCTCAAACCTGTGTCAGCGAGGCCCTCGAGCTTGGTTCCGCTCTCGAGCGAGCCGTCGGCACCGTAGAAGTTGGCGTAGTCGCCGAGGGCACCGGTGTCATCCAGCTGGCTGTCCCAGGAGATCACGAAATTGCCGTTCACATCCATCGCCACGGTGGCGTCGGACTGGCTACCCTGGGTGCCGTCAGTCTGGCTGCCGAGAGCCGTGGCGTTGACCAGGAACTCGCCGCCAACAGGCGCGGCCGCTGCGTCGAATCGCTGGGCGTGGATGTCGATGCCATTGGCAGTGGCGGCCTGGCTGGACCAGGCGATCACGAATTCGCCGGTGAGATCCATGCCGGCGGCCGGCAGGGTCTCCGGTCCCGTGGTATCGGTGTTCACGGCGAACTCGGCCTGGGCCACCGCGCCGGTGGCGTTGTAGGTCTGCGCGAAGATGCCCGCGTCGGGCGTGACGCTGTCGCCGGCATCCACGCCGGTCCAGGCGATCACATAGGCGCCGTTCGGCGACATGGCGATGGCGGGGCTCACCTGGCGGCCAGCCGTGGTGACGTTCACCGCGATGTCGGCGTCGGTCAGGGCCTTGGCGGTGGCGTCGAAACGCTGGGCGAAGATGCCTTCGCTGTCACCGTCCGCGCCGGAAGTGTCGGTCCAGGTCACCACGAAATTACCGGCGGCATCCATGGCCACGGAGACCGGGAAGTGCTCGGTGGAACTCGGGAACGCGGTACCTGCGGTCTGGTTCACCTGGAATTCGGTGCCGACCTTGTTGCCGTTCTTGTCGAAGAGTTGCGCGAAGACGTTGGAGGTGGCGGTTCCGCGGTCGCCCGTCCACACCACCACGAAGTCGCCGGCGGCATCCATCGCGATCTTGGAGCCTACATTGTTGCCGGTGACGTTGGTGTTCGCCTGGAAGCGGGCGCCCAAGAGCTTGCCGTCCGCGTCAAAGCGCTGGACGACGATCTTGCCGCCGGCGACATCCCATACCACCGCGCTGTCGCCCGCGGCGTCCGAGGCGATGGAGGGGAAGGCCGCGCCGGTCTTGACCGTGATCAGGCCGCCGACCTTGTCGCCCGTGGCGGGGACGGCCGCCATGGCCGATGTGGAGCCGAGCAGCGCAGCTATCACCGCCGCGTTGAGCATCTTGATGGAAAGCGAACTCTTCCTGGACATACGTCACCACCGTTATTGGGTTGTCGATCTGATTTGCGGATTTCAGCGGCACCCACCCCGGTGCGATCAACGCGTGAGCGAAATCCCGAATATCAGGACTGTCTGGACGCGCGATTATTCCTGCGTGGTCGCGCGCGAGCATGGATGATCTTTGTCTGGAGAATCCGGACGCACCGGGGTCATACCGGATCGCGTCGGCATGAATTCCCAAGTGACCAAGATTTAGACAAATTCAGAAGGAATCCGCGGTAAATCAGACGCGGAGATGCATGAGGGGTTTATAAAAACCGGATCGAAGACCTGCTAATTCCCCGTGACGAGAAAATCTTTTTCTCGTGACATTGGACTGGTAGCCGCGCTGCTACCCCTTCGGTTTCTTGAGGGGCGCCAGGCTGTACTGCGCGAGGACACGCCCTATGGAGTTCTTCTCGCAGAGCTTGAGCGCTTCCTTCAGCAACGGCGCCGCGGTGCCGGCCTGGCCGGCATTCTGGTAGTAGGCGCCGAGGAAGGATTTGGCCTGGCAGAGCACCTGCTTCTGCACCTCCGGATCGGAGGTGGCGGTCATGGCGGCGCCCAGCACCATGTCCTTGCTGGCCTTTCCTATATAGAGCTGACCCAGGAGATAGGTCCAACCCCGTTCCTTCATGGCGTCCAGCTGGGTGGCGAGTTGCTTGCTGCGGTCCTGCCCCGCGCGCTGGGAGGCCAGGAAACGCCAGACCATGGCGTAGTCATCGGCGGGGAACTTGGCCAGGCCCGCATCGAACTGCTCCAGGGCCTTGGCGTACTGCCCCTGGAAGTAATAGCCCTCGCCCATCACGGTGCGGGCCGCCGTGTCGTCCGGCGAGAGCTGCAACACTTCGGCGGCATCGCCCACCGCGGCGGCGTAATCATCGTGCAGGAGATAGGCGACCGCCCGCTCGCTGTAAGCGTCCGACGACTTGGGGTCCAGTTCGATGGCCTTGGACTGGTCCGCGATGGCCTCCGGGTTCTTCCCCATGTCGAAATAGGCGGACCCGCGCATGGAGTAGTAGTGGGATTCGCCGGGCTTCAGCTGTACCGCCGCATCGAAGTCCGCCACCGCCTTGGCGTATTGCTTGTCGGCGATATAGGCGGCGCCCCGCTCGAAGTGGGCGAAATCGGTGTCCTTGTGGTCCGGGGCCGCGGTGAAGCATTCGGTGATGTCGGCGATGGCGGCTTCGTTCTCCCCCTGCTGATGGTGGGCCATGCCGCGGTAGAGATAGGCCATGAAGGTCTCTTCCGCATCCAGGCCGCCTGCCTTCAAGGCATCGGTGCAGGAAGCGATGGCGGAAGCGTAGTCGTCCGCATCGGTGTCGTCGCTGCATTGCGAGAGGTAGTCCTCGCCCGTGGGGGCGGGGGTGCTGCTGTCGTCGTCGGCCCGCGCGAGCGGGAGGAAAGCGAACCCAGCGAGCAACAGGACCGGTGCCAAGCGCTTCATGCCGTCCCCTCCCCCACGCGGCAGGCAGCCGCGCCTTAGAGACTACTCCAATACGGGTCAAACGGCCTTGCGGGATGCCTTGCTCAGCCTCACCGCGGTCTGCAGCAGCTTCTTCAGGGCGGGCTGATGCACGTCCTCCAGCCTCCTTATATAGAGGCAGCCCTTGCCGGTGTCGTGCTTGCCGAGCCGCTTCAGGAGCGTGGCGTCCCAGGCCTTGCCCGTGCCGTAGATCACCAGCGTGCCCTTGCGCGGCGAGAAACCCAGCAGCGGCGTGTCGCCTTCGCGGCCGCTCTCGTATTTGTAGTGGACGCTGCCGAAGCCGACGATGGCCGTACCCCACATCCTGGGCGGGAGCTTCGTCACTTCCTTCATCAGCCTGGCAAGAGCCTTGCTGTCCTTCCGCTGCACCGGATCCTTGATGCGGGCGAAGAAGGCGCTTACGCTGCTCTTCGTCTCCTTGGTCTTGTTCTCAGCCATGGCCGCTTCCTTCGGTCCCGTCAGAGACCCGTGATGCGCACATCCGGAAACCACACGTCCTGCCAGCGCTTGGCCTTCTCGCCGGCGGACAGGGTCCTGGGTGAGACGGGCTGCTCCGCGCCGAAGGGCTTGCCGCCCTCGAAGGCGTGGGCGTTGGCTGCGCCATAGAGGTGCCCGCCCTCCGCGAAGCTCACGCCGATCAGCGTGCCGCAGGCGGTGCAGATGAGGAACTCGGCCTGGCCGCTGCCCTGGCGATAGCGGGCGGCCTTAGCCGCATCTCCTATATGGATGGAGAAGCTGCCTTGCGGATCGGAGAGGTAGGCCGCCGCATGCTTGGTGCAGAAATCGCAGTCGCAGGCCCGCGGGCGATACTCCCCCGGCGCGCGGGGCAGCGCCACATCCATATGGATGTTCCCGCAGTGGCAGCCGCCTTCCAGCTTGTGCATGCCTACAAGTATATCCATGAGTGTGAAGCCGGCGATATTTAAGGGGCCCCGGGGCGGTTTCAGGCGCCGGTTGCACGTATGCTGGGGATGGGGGTCGTTCGCAGCAGGGACGCCGGCCCCTCCTCTTCAAGGTTTCGCAAAAAAGCAGTGGTGTCCAAATGGCAACTGTCGCCATCCCGAAAGAGACCTCCGGTCTCCACATCGATCACATCGCAGACGGCGACAGCCGTCTCAAGTTCGCAGCCGACCAGGGCTTCCAGAAGGAGCTGCGGCGGCGCGTGGAGACTTTCATCCGCGAGCAGGGCATCCAGGAACGGGATCGCCCGGCGATGTACCTGAAGACCGCGGTGGTGCTGCTGGCCTTCGCCCTCTCATATATAGCGCTGGTGTGCCTGGCCCAGGCCTGGTGGCAGGCCCTGCCCCTCGCGCTGCTGCTCGGTTTCACCACCGCGCTGATCGGCTTCAACATCCAGCACGATGGCGGCCACCGCGCCTACTCCGACAGGCCCTGGGTCAACAAGCTCATGGCCATGACGCTCGACATGGTGGGCGGCAGCTCCTACGTGTGGCGCTGGAAGCACGCGGTGTTCCACCACATGTACGTGAACGTCCACGGCCACGACACGGACATCGAACTCGGCGTCTTCGGCCGCCTCGCGCCGGAGCAGCCGCGCCGCGCCGTCTACCGCTGGCAGCAGTGGTACCTCTGGCCGCTCTATGGCGTGATGGTCATGAAGTGGCATTTCTACGACGACTTCCGCGACGTGATCACCGGGCGCATGGGCGTGAATCCCTTCCCCCGTCCCCGTGGCTGGGAGCTGGCGCTGTTCGTGGGCGGCAAGCTCGTGTTCCTCACGCTGGCCTTCGGGCTACCGCTGCTGCTGCATCCCCTCTGGCAAGTGGCGATCTTCTACGCCATCACCGTGGCGGTGACGGGCGTGGTCCTGAGCGTGGTTTTCCAGCTCGCCCACGCGGTGGAGGAAGCGCGTTTCCCCACGCCGGAACCGGGCACCAGCCGCATGGCGGAAGCCTGGGCGGTGCACCAGGTGGGCGCGACAGTGGATTTCGCGCGGGAGGACCGGCTGGTGTCGTGGCTGGTGGGTGGGCTCAACTTCCAGATCGAGCATCACCTCTTCCCGACCTTGAGCCATGTGAACTACCCCGCCATCGCCGGCGTGGTGGAAGCCACCTGCAAGGAATACGGCGTGCCCTATGCCGCCAACCCCACGTTCGGCGGGGCGGTGGCCTCGCACTTCCGCTGGCTGAAGCGGATGGGCCGCGCCGGGACTGCTTCGGCCTGATCCACAGGGATCGACCGCGCCCCACCCACTAATATTGGACTTGGCCCATGCGGGCCCTACATCGCAAGGAAGATCCCCATGTCGCTACATCACGCCGTAGTCCTCATAGACCACCAGCATGCCCAGATCCTGCAGTTCGATGCCGAGCACCTGCAGGCCCAGAAGATCAAGGCCCACAGCCACCACACCCACCAGCATGGCAGCGCGGTGCGCACTGAACATGAGTTCTTCGGTGAGGTCTGCGATGCGCTGAAGGGCGTCGGCGAAGTGTTGGTCGCGGGCGGTCACGGCGCCCAGGCCGACTTCCGCCATTACCTGGAGAAGCATCGCCCGCAGGTGGCGAAGCAGGTGGTGGGCTGGGAGACGGTGGATCACCCCAGCGAGGGGCAGCTGGTGGCGCTCGCCAAGAAGCACTTCAAGAGCATCGACCGCATGGCGGGCACCGCGCCGCTTAACTGAGGCTAGGCCCTGTCCAGGTAAGCCTGGAGCCGCCGCTTAACTTCCGGCCATTCCGCCGCGATGATGGAATAGCGCGCCGAATCCCGCGGCATGTTGTCCGGCGCGAGCTTGTTGGCCCGGATGATGCCCTCGAACTTCCCGCCGATGCGCTGGATGGCCGCCTGCGACCGCAGGTTCTTCGCATGGGTCAGCAGGCAGATCCGCAGCATGCCCCAGCCCTCGAAGGCCTGGGTCAGCATCATGAGCTTGGCCTCGGTATTGGCCGCGGTGCGGATCGCCTCGTGTGAGAGCCACGTATAGCCGATCTCGCCCACGTCCGGCAGGCCCGCCCCGTGGCGTGCATGGCCCCGCGGCCAATCCCAATAAGCGAAGTCGAAGAAACGGGTGCAGCCGACGACACTCCCGTCCGCCTCGCGCACCGTGGCATACGGCGCCGCTGTGCCCGCCTCATGCCAGCCGAGAGCCGTGTCCATGTAGGCCTGCATCGCCACCCGGTCCTGGGGGACGATGGTCCACTGGTAGAGGGAGGGATCGCCCGCCGTCGCGGCCGCTGTCAGGCCGTCAAGATGGCGGTGCTCGAGCGGTTCCAGGCGGACGTGCTTGCCGCGCAGCAGCGGGCTTCGGATCTTCATGGAACGGAATATACAGGTCGCTGCAGGCATGCGAAGTGCCAGAAACGCCGCGCGGCTTGGACCAGACAACGGTCAAACCGCGGCGTTGAATCGGCCGCCTTGTGCTAATCATGGGCCTGTCGTCTTGCAGGACCCCGCCATGAAATACCTTTGTCTCGCCTATGGTTCCGAACGGGATTGGAATGCCCTCTCCCGGCATGCGCAGGAGCAGCTGCTCGCGCAGGACGAAGCGCTACGCGAGCGCGGGGCCCAGATGTCGGCGGTGAGGCCAGAAGTCACCACGGTGCGGGCCTGGGAAGGCGTGCCCACGGTGACGGACGGACCCTATGCGGAATCTAAGGTGCCGCTGGCGGGCTTCAGCATCATCGAAGCGGAGAGCGTGGATGAGGCGGTGCGGCTCGTGGCCGGCACGCCCTGCGCAAGGGCCAGGGGTGCGATCGAGATACGCCCGCTGTGGCAGACGACGGAGAGCTGAACGGCCGGTCCGCCTTCAGCGGACCGTGCAGTTGCCAGGCTCGGTGATCTCGAGACGTTCCTTGAGCAAGGCATTGCGCGCCTTCTCGAAGTAGTTGATGTAGCCGAGCTTCAGGCCGATGGCGAGCATGGAGCCGACACCGAGCGCGATGGCTGCGGCCATCAGCGAGGGGTTGGCGAGCAGCGCGCCCACGTGCCCTTCGATGCCGCCGACGGTGACGGGCTTGCCGACCCAGCCCAGCATGGCCGCGGTCCAGAACACGCCGATGGGCACGCTGATGAAGCCGAAGCCGGCGAGGCGCAGGGCCACGCGCAGGAGGTTCATCATCTGCGCGTGCCAGATGAGGCCGTTCATGCCCACGTAACTGACGATCGCGCGCCACTCGGTCTCGGAGATCTCGCCCATGAGGCGGCGGCCGATGTAGACGCGGTGCATCCTTGCGTCATCTATCGCTTCCATCTGCGGCATCCCAGTCACTCCTGAAAAGCGGGGTCTATTTGGCCCGGTAGATTAGACATAATCTCCGAGGTGGAAGCAAGAGCCCCCGGGGCACTAGGCTCTGCGGCCTGCACCCGTCTGGAAGCAGTCTTACTGGTTGGAAGCGCTCGTAGCGGCCGCGGCAGTCTCCGGCAAGCCCAGGCTGCCGTATATGCGGATGCCGATGATGTCGCCGCCGTTGCTCACGTCGAAGGCGTAGTTGCGGTCACCGTAGATCCAGCGGGTGCGCTCGGTGCCGGGGACGGGCACCTTGCGGTCCGGCGGTCCGACACGGGTCAGCAGCTCGAAGGCGCCGTCACCGAGACGGATGCCCATGATCGGCTGCATCTCCACGTCCGCACCGCCGTTGATGGAGACGCCCGCCACCTGGTCCGGGTTCTCCGGCGAGGTGAACACGTCCACGAAGCCGTGGTCATCGCTGATCATATAGGTGTAGTCCGTGTTGCCGTCGGCATCGGTCTCCACATCCTGCACGGAAGTGCCGAAGCTCTTGCGCGCATCGTGGATCGGCATGCCCAGGCTCACCTTGAGGATGGTGTCGAAGCTCGGCGGACGCGTGCCCGCGATGGTGGCGGAGGAAGGCGACACGGGAGCGGCGGCGACCACGGCCGGTGCCGGACGCGCCGGCGTGGCGACCACCACCGCAGTGACGGGCGCGGGGGCCGCGCGCACGGTCACGGGCGTGGGCGATGTCACCCGCGGCGCGACCGCCACCACGGGAGCGGGAGCCGGGGCGCTGCTGGCGACGGCGATCACGGGAGCGGGTGCCACAGGTTCAGGCGCAGGCTGCGGGGCTGGTGCAACCGCGGGCGGCGGCGTCACCACCGTGGGCGCTTGCGCCACCACTACCGGCGCCGGCGCGGGAGCCTGCTTCACCACGACGGCGGAGAGCGCGACCGAAGGTGTGGGGGCCACCGCGACTCTGCCAGTGCCCTGCACCACCGGAGCGGGCGCCGTCTCGGGGGCCGGGACCGTAACCTCGGTCGGGGGCAAGACGATGGGCGCCGGCGGCTGCGGCACGGCGGCGACGCTGGCGCTGGGCACCGCGACCGTGGCCTCCGGCGCGACCGCCACGGTGGCGGTGGCCGGCGCCTCCAGTTCCGTGGGCACCGGCGGTGCCGGGGGCGTATTCGAAGCCACGATGATGGAAGAAGTCTTGTCGATGATGCAGGGCTTGATGCCCTCCGGAGTCGCGGCGTTCTCCTTCTGGCAGGCCTGCACGGCGAGCCTCAGTTCTTCTTCGGAGAGCGGGTTCAGGATGTCCAGCGCGTTCAGGGTGCAGCGGCCGGAGAAATGCGCGGTGGCGGCTTCGGGCTTCTCATCCGGATGGGCGTAGGCCCACTGCAAGGTCTCGTCCACCCGCGAGCCCGGCTTGTAGACCGCTCGACCCTGGGTCACGGACTTGAAGGCATCCATCTTGGAGAGGCCCTTGTCCCGCGCTTCCGCGAAGAGCTGCACCGCCTGGGCCATGATGCCGCAGTCGGAGATCTCCTGTTGCTGCTCCGGCGTGGGAGCGGCTTCGGCAGGTGCATAGGATAGAGACAGCAGCAAGGCAGCGAAGCCCAAGCTGATCGCGGATTTCATGGATTCCCTCGTCCCCGGAAGACTCACCCAAGGCTAATTATGCCTTAGGCAAGCCCTTCGAATGGGTCGTGCCAGGCGGGGATCTCCAGTAATCGACCGTGCCAGCGCATGACGTTAGGGAAATCCTGGACCGGCAACCCCGCCTTCTCGGCGAAGGGCAAGGACGTGGCGACCCGGAAGTCCGCGTAGGAGAGGCCGCTGTCCAGCAGCCATTCCCGGCCCTTGAGGTACTCATCCAGGACGGCGGCGAACTGCTTGAACTCCTGCAACGGCGCTTCCAGCGTCTTGGGGTCCGCCGGCGGGAAGTGGCCGGGGACCTGGGGTTTGACCACCCACTCGAAATAGAGGGGTCTCGCGGCGTTGCTCAGATGGTACGCAGCCCAGCTGATCCACTTGATCATCTCCGGCATCTCGCCGTCCCGGCGCCAGAAATCCGAGCCGGCGACCTCCGAGAGCCGGCAGGCGATGGCGTCCGCCTCCCACAGGGAGCGATCCCCTTCCACCAGCACCGGCACGCGGGTGTTGGGGTTGAGCTTACGGAAGGCTTCGGTCTCCGCCGGATGGAAGGGCCGGGCGCGGATGAACTCGACGGGAGACTTGAGATGGCGCGCCACGGCCACCGCGACGCGGGGATTGAGGTTGTGGGAGTAGTAGAGCTTCACTTGCCTATACCTTCGTTTATCCGCCCCTGAGACGGCAAGCAGTATACTCAGACACAGAATCCACCAAACCGTCCGGTGCGAAACGATGTGTTTCCAGACAATGCGACGCCTCGCGTTAGCCTTGCCTCTCCTGGCTTTGCTGCCGGCCCACGCGGACGGCTTGAAGCCGGAGCGGCGGGTGCAAGGGAACACCGTCACTTCGATGCACGATCCCAAGGTCCGCATAGGGCTCCCCGCCTCGGCGGTCTACGTCGGCCCGAGCCGCTGGATCCTCGAGGCCTATTTCGATGACATCGAGTTGCATGCGTTCGTGGATGCGGACGCCAAGAAAGAGATACAGAGACTCTATTGGGTGCAGTTCGAGTCTTATCTTCCTTCCCATCCCGAATATCACCACACCTACGACTCCAAGCGCCACGTGGACATCGGCGACCTGGATTTCCTGGTGGATACCTGGGCGGAATCCGAGGCTTCCAAGGACGAACCGGATTCCGACACCGCGCACCTGCATGGACTCCTCCTGGCGAAGGGCTACACGCTGCCCGCTTCCATGATCTCCGTGCGCTTCGTGCATCTCATGGACGGCGCCCGCAAGGAGCTGATGTTCATCTACAGCGAGCCGGCGCCGGATAGGCTCACGGCCATCGACCTGAAGAAAGACGGGAAGGCCTATGCCCGCTGGCCTGAGATCGAGAAAGGGTTGATCGAGCGGGGGCAGCAGAGCATCACGCTCCGCTGACCCCAAGAGAGGCAACCATGGCATCAGACCCGAAGACACTGGCACGCGTGCGGAAGATACTCTCCACACAACGCGTGGTGGAGAAGCCCATGGTGGGCGGCAGCCGCGGGCTGATGGTGAACGGAAAGCTCTGCATCAGCGTCGGCGCCGACCGCATCCTGGTGCGGGTGGACCAAGCCTCCCGCCTCAAGCTGCTGAAGCGCCCCGGCGCCCGGCCCATGAAGATGGGCGGCAAGACCCTCACCCGATTCATCTTCGTGGATCCGTCGGGCTACCGCACCGAGACCCAGCTCAGAGCCTGGATCCAGGAGAGCCTGGACGTCATCTCGGCGGAGCCGGTGAAGAAGAAGGACTAGGCGCGCGAGAAACAGATCCGGTATGCGCGCAATGACTCGCGGTCAATCCCCTCCCCTCTCTCTACACCCCCCCCTCACTCGATGACAATTTTGTTACAGCCTTCCGTGGTCGAACATGTACTGCGCAGCGCCTGAGCTGCCGTTCGCTGCATACGCCCACTCCAACATAGAGCGACCGTGACGACTAGCCCCTCTCCTGCTCCGGCGAGTTCGTGCCCGATGTGACAATGCGCGCGCCGATATGTCCCCTATCCATGCCGCATGGGTCGTGCGCGTGTCCTGGCGCACAGACAGCCCCTCGATGCCACCTCTATTCTCATATCAAGCCGCGGGTAGCGGCGGAAGCTGGATACAACCAAACATGCGCCCGTAACGGCGCCGGTGACAAAAAGAAGGAACGCATTATGAGTATTGGATTGATCCTATTGATCGTGCTCGTGCTGATACTGATCGGCGTGCTGCCGACCTGGCCGCATTCACGCTCCTGGGGCTATTACCCGAGCGGCGGCGTGGGCTTGGTGCTGGTGATACTCCTCATCCTGGTGCTGATGGGACGCATCTAAGCCATCGCGGCGAGTCTCCGCCGGCACAAGCCGGCGGAGAACGGCCATCACTTGGCCAGTGGAGACGAATCGCTGGGTATGCCCTTCCGTACCTTGTAGCGCAGGTGCGTGGCAAGGTGGCCATCGCTAACCGAGAGTTTCTCAAGCTCCAAGCCGTGGGGCAGCGTGTCGAAAAGCCTGACGCCGCCGCCCAACAGAAACGGCGCCAGATGCACCACGATCTCGTCGCACAGCCCCTGCTCCAGGGCCTGCTTGCCGGGTGAACCGCCCTGCAGCTTGATGTCCTTCCCGCCCGCGACCTTCACGGCCTGGCGGATGGCGCTCGCGATACCGTCCGTGACGAAGCTGATGTTGGCGCGGCCTTTGTCGTCGTGAGCCGGCGGCTCGTGGGTGAGCACGAACACCGGCACGCCGTTGATGGGGTGCCCGCCCTTCCAGCCTCCGGCGATCTCATAGGTCCGCCGCCCGAAGATGAAGGCGCCGCTCTCCTCGTACATGAGCTTCACCGCTTCCAGGTTCGGCCCCGGCTCGGGCCTGAACAGAGGGTTGCGGTATTCCTGGGTGCCGGAGATGTACCAGTCGAAGATGCGGATGCCGCCATGGCTTCCGAGGGGCTGGCCCTTGCGGTCATCCGGGCCGGCCACGTAGCCGTCCAGGGACATGGTCATATCGATAACGACTTTGGTCATGGGGTCCGCCTTCATAATCCAAGCTTGCTGGCTTGAATCTAGGCGGGCGGTCTCGGGGCTTCCAAGACAAGGTTCACAGTTCGGAAGCGGGGGCCTGATGAGGCCACCGTCCCCGAATTATTTCCCTGAGGCAGCGGGCTCCGCCTGGAGCTGGATCTCGGCGCAACCGCCATCCGGCACCATGAACGAAGACCCATCCTGCCAGGAGATGTCCTGGGACTTGAACGTCAGATGAGGATAGGAAGCCGAGATCGTATAAGTGCCGGCCGGCACATGCACGTGCAGCCAGCCGCGCGGACTGGTCAGGCCATGGGCGCTACCGGCGGGACCCGCCATATAGATATAAATGCCGGCCACGCCGCCGGTCTGCTCATCGTAGGGAGCTGCCACGGCCCGCACGAACACATCGCCGCCTTGGCCCGGCTTGCGCGCAATGATGCGGTCCAGATCCTTCAAGGGTGCCTTGGCGCCCTTCAACTCGCCCGAGATGCCATCGTGATGGATGGTGAGCTTGCCGTCTTCCTTGGAAGCGAAGAGCAGATAGCGCTTGCCCTGCTCCAGGGGCAGGCGGCTCGAATCCTTGGGAGTGAACACCACGAGGGTAGCGGCCTTGGGGCCCAGATAGGACTTGGAGACCTTGAGTGTATAGAGCGTGCCGCCGCCGGCATCGCCGGAGCCCGGGACTTCCTTCGATGAGGTCACCTGGCCGGTGAACACCGTGTCGCTGTGGAAGTAGAGCATGCAGGCCATGGCCCGCGGCTCTTGCGTCAAGGCATGCGCGGAAACCCAAGGCAGGAGCAGGAGAAGCGCCGCTGACATGACTCTCATGGGATGGGGCAAGTTCATGTTCCTTAGTTTGGATCGCGGTCTGTCTCCAGATCGGCTAGTTACATTCCTTCGCTATCTGGGCCTTGAGGTCGGCTATCGCCTGGGTCCGTTCCGCGCTGGGCGCGGCGTCCGAATGCGTATAGGCGCTCATCTGCGCCCGCAGGCCGGCGCAGCGTTGCTGTATGGCGACCTGCTGTGGATCGGGAGGCACGGCTGCATTCTGCGCTGCCTGGGCCTGTTGCGCCTGGGCCGCCTGCACCGCGGCAGGATCCGCCGGAGCCACATGGATCTCCACGGCCTTGGCCTTGGTGCCGGCGTCCGGCGGCGGGGTCTGGGTGTAGTGCACGTGGCCCTGGTCATCCACCCAGGTATAGAGCTTGTCGGCGGAGGCCGTGACCGTGACGGCGCAGAGCAGCAATAGTCCCCAGGTTTTCATGATCTACCGCCTCCCGTAAGAACCGTGGTCCTCGCCCGTATGCTGAGTGTAGTCCTATCTATGGCCCGGTTCTTCGGTCGGCTGCTGCATGATGATGTCGAGCGCGTTCAGGAAGCCGTAGACGACGGTGAAGAAGTCGATCACCAGGGCAGTGATGTAGACCGCCGCGGCGTAGTGGGTGCCCAGCCACAGGCAGACGAGCATGGCGAGCGTCACCGCGGAGCCGAACACCACGAAGACCGCGTAGATCGGGAAGGGCGGCGCACTCCCCACCGCCTTGCGGCGCCGGACCGGATAACTGGCCTGGAGGGAGAGCATGGGTAGCGCGAACAGCACGCCGGAGACCCGCCAGAGCTGATCGTCCCCTACGTCGAAGAGCGCAAGCAGGGCCGGCAGCAGCGCTGCTGCCGTCAGGACGAAGGCATAGGTCATCACGTTCCTTACGATGAACCTATCCAGCAAGGACAGCTTCGCGCCCGCGGCCTGGCGTATGACGAACAGGAGCGCCGAGAATCCCGCGAAGGTGACCATCAGGGTCGCCAATGTATATAAGAAGACCGTACCTTTGATTTCCATGTTCTCCCCTAAGGACCAAGGCCGCTCGGGACAAAAGCCCTAGTCTCTCCCCTCTGCAATCCTATACTCTTTGATGAGGCCCTTAGAAGGCCTTCCGATCCTCACACTGCCGGCAAGGAGAACCCCATGTTTAAGCTTAGATTTCCGCTGCTCCTGGCCCTCGGCGTGATGGCGAGCGCCGCTTGGGCGGCGAACGATCCCTTCGTCGGCGCGTGGAAACTGAACACCTCCAAGAGCCAGCTCACCGACCAGATGAAAGTCGAGAGCGCCGGCGGCGACAAGTACAGCTTCGACTTCGGCGCGGGCGCCGAGACGGTGGCCGCCGATGGCACCGACCAGCCGGGCTATGGCGGCACCACCCTGGCGGTCACGCTCGAGGGCCCGGATGCCTTGAAGGTCGTCCGCAAGAAGGACGGCCATATCCTGCTCACGGCGGACTGGAAGCTCTCCAAGGATGGCAGTGCGCTCACCGACGACTTCACGAGCTTCGCCCCGGATGGCTCCGCTTCCAACCTGAAATATGTGTACCAGCGGACCACGCCGACTTCGGGGTTCGCCGGGACCTGGGAAAGCTCGAGCGTGAAAGTGAACTTCGAGCTGGTGATCAAGTTCCAGCCCTACGCCGGGGGCGGCCTCTCGCTCATCTCCCCCACCTCAGACAAGCCGAAGGACCTGCGCTTCGATGGCAAGGACTATCCCAGCCTCAGCTCCAACGCAGCGCCGGGGACCACGTATTCCGCCCGGCGGGTGAGTGCCCGCAGCCTTGAGGTGACGGACAAGCTCAATGGCAAAGCCGTGGACACCCAGGAGATAACGCTCTCTTCCGACCTCAAGACCCTGACGCTGGCCATACACAAGTCAGGCATGCGCGCCCGGAATATCTTCGTGTTCGACCGGCAATGATGCTCGCCGGTTGTCGATCAACTTGCTAGCCCCTCCCTGACTTCATGTATCGAAGGGGCCACTTGATGAATCTTTTGTGACAGACCCCCCTCTATACTTCTGATCGAGACCGTGGTCTATCCGCTGCTATTTCTATACCCTTCAACGACTCCCTTACTGCCGCGAAGGAATCTCCGATGGTCACCGCCTCATGCCATTGCGGAAATGTCTCGCTGGAGCTGGAGACAGCGCCGGTGCAGGTGACGGAGTGCAACTGCTCCATCTGCCGGCGGTACGGGACGCTCTGCGCCTATTACCGCCCGTCCCAAGTGCGGGTCACGGTCAAGGACGGGAAGACGGATACCTACATGTGGGGTGACAAATCGATGGCCCACCACCGCTGCCCGGATTGCGGCTGCGTGACTCACTGGACAGCGGTGCCGGAAGGCGAGATCGACCGCATGGGCGTGAATGCCCGCATGCTGCCGCCGGAAGTGCTGGCCAAGGCCAAGCTGCGGCATTTCGACGGGGCGGAGACTTGGAAATATCTCGACTAGGAAATCGTGGTCTGTCCTTTATTGTCTTCTCACTTTTGATCCTGGGCGGTCCCGAACTCGCGGATCTTTTGAGTCAAACGCGCGAGTGACTTGGCGCCCGCAATCAGGCACAGACTGAGCGCTAATCCCGCGACCTGTTGCCAGACGAAGGGGTCGCTCCAATTCGGATTTGCGGCAAAGACGAGTACCTGGGAAAGAGTATTGATTGCCAGCCATGTTCCCAGGACCACAAAGGCTACGGTCTGCAGTCGCGTCACATCCAACGGAACGATCGATTCAGGGGGCTCGTTCTTGCCCGCCATCCAGCGGGCCAGCCTTGGGCTGATCATCCATATCACTACGCCAAGGATCATCGGGAAAAGGAGAGAGGCGATATATACGTGGACATCGACTTTCGAATCCAGTGGCACGCTATTGTCTTTCAGAGCCAAGATTATGGCAGGCAATCCCACTAGTCCCGCAAAAATCATAAAGACCGCCAACAGCCGTAAGGCGACCTGCGCAAATGATCTGGCATCCATTTGAATCCCCTTACCTTATCGAACTGATGAAATCGTGTACTGCCCCTATCTATCCTACCAAGACCTCAAGGGCGTGAATGCCCCGATGCTGGTGCCGGGAATGCTGGCGAAGGCCAAGAGGCGGCATTTCGATGGGGCGGAGACTTGGAAATATCTCGACTGATCTTTAAGAAGACCGAAATCGTGGTCTGTCCCTATTCGATGCGCCTAAGCTAGTGCGTATCTTTGGGTGGTTTCTGAAGAATGGCGTCCCATCCATTTTCATTTCGGGTATTCAGAACTCTCGTCCATATCTCATCGGAAATCGAGTTCTGCCAGACTCCGCATAAAAGAAAGGCAAACTTGGGATTTCTACGGGCCTCCGCTTCCACGCGGTCGATGAACTGAGGGCCGTGATAGGCAAGTAGGTTTTCCAGTGGCCCCGCCGCAAGGCATCCAGCTATGACGGTGTCTTCTTGTTCTTCATTGAGGGAATGTATCAAGAGAATGGTCAACCATAGACTCTCAGGATCTGCCCGCTCCATATCAGACATCTTCTCGATGGCCCACCAGTGCTCATCGTTTATTCCTTCGTCCTCGACGGGGAGCCGGGTGTAAGCAATCCACGCTCTTGCGAGCTTCAGTCGTTCCTCGTTGTCCATAGAACTCATCATCCACCAGTTCCTAAGAAATCGTGGTCTGTCTCCCATTATCCTACTTGGGCGAGTTCTTGAGAGGTACAAAAACAGTCAACCCATCACGCTTAAAGACGTAGGACCCATGTCCATCGTAAATCGCGATGTTTGCCTCGCTTGTGGCCACCTGTATCCCGCTCGCGACCACATTCTTATCGCGGTCCAGAAGATATGCGCACAGCTCGCCCCTTACATACCTCTCGCCCTTGCACTGATAGAACGTCCGCTTCTCGTTCCTGGCGTCTTCCTGCCCTTGGAAAGTGGGCCAACACCCCAACATGATGAAGAAACTGATGATGGTGGGAACAAGCGTCCAAATTATGACCGTGCACGATCCAACTACACACGGGATCTTCAGCCACAGGGGGTCCCAGCTCAGCACCCAGGCCCGAAAGCGGTATAACGGAGAGCGCTCGCGACCCTGAGCCATTCTTAACATCTCATTCAATTCCAGGGTTTTACTCCGCTTGTCGGTATATTCGAGCAAAGGAACCATAATGAGGGCGACGATAGTCCCCGCTGCCGCTACGACACCGATCAGCGTGAAGAAATTTTGCTGGTTTCCTATAACCTTGACGAACTGCTCAAGATAGGCAGCGAATGCCAAGGTGAAGTATTCGCTCGCCGGCTGGGGGAATGCATGCGGGTCTACACCGAATGCCTCCAGATACCCTTCATGCTTCGTCAGGCCGGTGAGATATATCAGCCCATATACTATGAGGGCGCTCGCCGCGATGAGCCAACGCCTGCCGACCATCCGCATCAGCGCCCAGGGATCCCAGGTTTGTCTAGTCTGTTCTTTCTTTGTGGTCGACTTTACCGTCGTCTTCGGAGCTATTTTTCTTGATCTCGTAGTGGTCTTAGCCATGGTCAACCTCCCTGTTGATGGACTATCGCCCTGGATAGATCGTTATCACACCCAAGAGAGATACCAAATGTAGTGCGTCGCCGCGAGCCAGCCCCCTAAGGCGATAGATGCCTCCGAGTCCATCTCCATCATCGGCAACAACGGTGTGAACGCGAAGCGGCCGATGCCCCAGGAAATCGTGGTCTGCGCCCTCACAAATCCTATACTCTTTCCTGGCATCGCCACCACCAGGGCACCCGATGATCACCGCCTCATGCCATTGCGGGCTAGTCTCGCTGACTATAGAAGCTGTGCCCGTGGAGGTCACGGACTGCAGCTGCTCCATCTGCCGCCGCTACGGCGTGCTCTGGGCTTACTACCCACCTTCCCAAGTGCGGATCGAATCCAAGGGCGGCAAGACCGACAGCTACATGTGGGGCGAGAAATCCATCGCCTTCCACCGCTGTGGTGAGTGCGGGTGCGTCACCCATTGGGCGGCGGTGCATCCGGACCGGGATCTGAATCGCATGGGCGCGAATGCCCGGCTCATGCCGCTGGATGTACTGGCGAAGGCGCGAGTACGCCATCTGGATGGGGCGGTGACTGAGAGATATATCGATTAGGAAGCCGGCGCCGAATATCCGGACATGGACCTCAAGCTCGCCCTGAGGGATACCGGCATAAGGATAGAAAGCATTATTGATTGAGGGGCTCTGGTCCCGTTTCCGGGACCTCTCAAACCGACCCCTTCCCTCCCTGGGGAGCGGGCGGCAATCTATCGAGAAGCCGTCGCGCGTACCCGTAATCCGGCGCAAGCCTAAGCGCCGTGGTGAGATCGGCGCGGGCCGCCGTGAAATCCTTCGAGCCTGCTTCGGCCCGCGCGAGCCAGACATGTGTCT
>CAZPAO010000036.1:0-19804 GCA_964584665.1 uncultured Gammaproteobacteria bacterium | reverse complement strand
TGCTGGCGGGCGGCCACCTGCTCATCGAGGACATCCCGGGCGTGGGCAAGACCACGCTAGCGCATGCGCTGGCGCGGGTACTCGGCCTCTCCTATCAGCGCATCCAGTTCACCAGCGACCTCCTGCCGGCGGACATCATCGGTGCTTCCATCTTCGAGCGGCAGACTGAGAGCTTCCGCTTCCATCCGGGTCCGATCTTCGCCCAGCTCATCCTGGCTGACGAGGTGAACCGCGCCACACCCAAGACCCAGAGCGCACTGCTCGAGGCCATGGAGGAACGCCAGGTGACGGTGGATGGCGAGACCCGCGCGCTGCCACAACCCTTCTTCGTCATCGCCACCCAGAACCCTCTGCAGCAGGTGGGCACTTTCCCATTGCCGGAGTCGCAGCTGGACCGCTTCCTGATGCGCATCGAACTCGGTTATCCAGGCGAAGACGCGGAGCGTGACTTGCTGCGCGGCCGTGACCGGCGTGAAGTGCTGGCGGACCTGAAACCCGCACTGCAGCCGCATGATCTGGCAACACTGCGCGCAGCCGCGGATCAGGTGCACGTCTCCGACGCACTGCTGGACTACTTGCAGGCACTCGTCCGCTACACCCGCGAGGGGAACCGCTTCGAGAACGGCCTCTCGCCGCGTGCGGCTTTAGGACTGAAGCATGCGGCCCAGGTATGGGCGCTGCTCGCCGGCCGGCCAGGCGTGCTGCCGGAGGACCTGCAGGCCGTGCTGCCGGGCGTGGCGGGCCACCGACTGCATCCGCGCGGCGGACGCGAGGCGCCGCCGGCGGCGCAACTCGCGCGCGAACTCCTCGAAGCCGTCCCCATCCCCTAGACCATGTTCACCGGGGCGCGTGCCGCCTTCCGCCGTCGTATCCAGGCCTGGGCCAAGAGTCGCCAGGGCCCGGACGGGCGCCGCATCACCATCGCCCAGCGCCGCCTCTACATACTCCCCACCGCCCAAGGCTTGTTGTTCGGCGCCACACTACTGGTGATGCTGCTGGGCTCCATGAACTACGCCAACAGCATGGGCTTCATGCTGACCTTCCTGCTCGCCTCCCTCGGCATGGTCGCGATGAACTCGGCCCATGCGAACCTGCTGGGGCTGGAACTTATCGCCGCCCATGCGGAGCCGGTCTTCGCCGGCGAGACCGCACGCTTCCATCTGGCGGTGCACAACCCGGGTCGGCAGACGCGCATCGCCGTCACCCTGAGTGCCGAACAGGACGACCGCACCGTGACCAGTGACGTGCCGGCCGCGGGCCAGAACCTGGCGCCGGTGCCCCTCGCCACCACCCGACGCGGCTGGCAGCCTCTCGGGCGATTAGCGGTCGAAAGCACCTACCCCTTCGGCATGTTCCGGCCCTGGAGCTGGATCTACATGGATTGGAAGGTGTTGGTATATCCGGCCCCGGCGGAACAGGCGCCGCCGCTGCCGGAACCCCTGGGTGGTCAGGGCCTGGGCAAACCCAACGATCAGGGCGAGGACGACTTCGGCGGTTTGCGCCCATACCAGCGCGGTGATTCACCGAGGCGCATCGCCTGGAAAGCCTCGAGCCGCGCACGGGAACTGCTCACCAAGCGCTTCGCCGGCACCGGCCAGCAGACCCGCTGGTTCGATTGGGCGAGCCTGGCGGGACTCGACGATGAGACCAAGCTCTCGGTACTGTGCCGCTGGGTCTTGAATGCACATTCGGCCGGCATGGCCTACGGGCTCAGGCTGCCAGGCAGCGTGTTCCCGCCGGCCGCGGGTGAGGAGCAACGGGACCGGTGCCTGCAGGCGCTGGCCCTGCACGGCCTCGACCCGGTGGAAGTCGGATGAGCGCCGTCGTCGCATCCTTCGGCCATGAGCGCAGCCTGGAACGCCAGCGCCTGGGCTGGAGCCTGGTGGGTCTCGCTGCCATGGCTGCTCCGCAGGTGCTGCATGTACCGGTATGGATCAGCATCGTTGCCGTGCTGCTGGCCGCCTGGCGCGCAGCCGGCGCCTGGTTCGGCTGGCCGCTCCCGGGGCGATATGCCCGCTATGCGCTCGGCATCGGCGCCTTCATCGGCATCGGCATCACCTTCCGCACGATCAACGGCGCGGAATCCGCGGGGGCTCTGCTGCTCCTGCTCGCCATGCTGAAGCTCATGGAGGCGCAGAGCCTGCGGGACTATTTCCTGTTGATGGTGGTGGCGTATTTCCTCTGCATCACCAACTTCCTCTACGACCAGACAGTGCCGCTGGCCATCTACATGATCCCGGCGGTGTGGCTCACCACGGTGGCGCTCCTGAACGTGGCGCATCCGGATCCGGAGCGCAGCTTCCGCACCGCGGCGTGGGCCTCGTCGCGCTTCCTGCTGCCGGCCCTGCCGGTGGCGGTGGTGCTGTTCCTGCTGTTCCCACGCATCTCGGGTCCGCTCTGGGGCTTCGGCTCGCTCAAGCATTCGGGTGTCACCGGCCTCTCCAGCACCATGTCGCCAGGAGACCTGAGCCAGCTCGCCCAATCCGACGAGGTGGCTTTCCACGTCAAGTTCGACGGCGCCGCCCCGCCCCGCAACCAGCTCTACTGGCGGGCACTGGTGCTGCACGACTATGACGGCAAGACCTGGAGCAGCGGCAACCTGCCCTGGCGCGGGACCGCGACCATCGTCCCCAACCGGCCGGCGGTCCATTACCAGGTGACCCTCGAGCCCAACAACCTGGCGACGGTCTACACGCTGGACCTTCCGGTGAAACTGCCCGATGACACCTATCTCTCGGCGAGCTATGAGGTCGAGACCCGCGGCACGGTGACGGAACGCAAGCTCTACGACGCGACCTCCAGCACCGGGTCACGCTACGGCGTGGACACGCCGCACTGGATGCTGCACCGCGACCTCATGCTGCCGCGCAGCGGCGACCCGCGTACGCGCGCGCTCGCGGAACAATGGCACAGCTCCGCTGCATCGCCTGAACAGGTGGTGCAGGATGCCCTCACGCTGTTCCACGGCCAGCCCTTCAGCTACACCTTGCAGCCAGGCGCGCTCACCAGCCCCGACCGGATGGACGAGTTCCTGTTCAAGACCCAGCGCGGTTTCTGCGAGCACTATGCCGGTGCCTTCGTGTACCTGATGCGTGCCGCCGGCATCCCGGCCCACGTGGTGATCGGCTACCAGGGCGGCACAGAGAACCCCCTGGACGGCAACTACGTGGTGCGCCAGCAGGAAGCCCACGCCTGGGCGGAGGTATGGATCGCAGGCCAGGGCTGGATGCGGGTGGACCCCACCGGTGCCGTGGACCCGGCGCGGGTGGAGGAAGGCTTGGCAGATTCGCTGCCGGCCGAGGATCTCGCGGGCTCCATCTACCAGCGCTATCCCTGGCTCGGCACCGTGCGCAACAGCTGGGATGCGGTCAACAGCGGCTGGAACAAATGGGTGCTGGCCTACGGCCCGGACCTGCAGGCGAAGTTCTTCGCCAAGGTGGGTCTGGAGTACGGCAACTGGTTGCAGCTCGCCCTGGTGCTGGGCGGCCTCATGGCTGGGCTGATGGGACTCTATTGGCTCTATCTCATGTGGGGTCGCCGTCCACCGCGCCTGCCGCCGGTAGCGCGTGACTACGCTCACTTCTGCGCCCGCCTCGCGAGACTGGGGCTGCCGCGCGCCGCCCATGAAGGGCCGCTGGATTACGCGGCGCGGGTGGTGGCGGTACGGAACGACCTGGAAGCCGACGTCATGCAGATCACCGGCTGCTACGTGGAACTGCGCTATGCGGACCGGGGCGACCCGCGGCGCCTCACGCGGCTGGTGCGCGGCTTCCGTCCGGCACGCAAAGCGGCCTGAGGCTTCTTCTCCAGCACCAGCAGTATCTGCGCCACCGCCCCGCCCCAGAGCTGGTCGATGGGAAGGCGCAACAGCAGGCAGGCACCGCTCACCAGCCAGCGCAGCGGCGGCACCGGCGCCACCAGGTTGCGCGCCGCCCGTGACAGCTTCGCGATGGGACGCGGCCAGGCGCCCTCCGCCAGGAACCTGCGGTCATAGCCTGCATCCTGCACCCTGAGGCTCACGATCTCCGCGTCCGGCAGGCCGCGCGCCATGTCCAGCAGGTTGCGGGACACCGGCGACCAGCTCCGCTGCTTCGAGAGGGTGAAGCTGAACTTGTGGTCCTTGTTGAACAGGCTCGGCCAATAGCCCTGCTCATACAGGTCCTCGTCCGGCACCACCACCAGCATGCTGCCGCCCGGCTTCACCAGCTGCCACCACTCCCGCAGCGCGTGGTCGGGGTCACGCATGTGCTCCAGGCAATGGGACGAATACACGTAGTCGTAGCTCGCCCGCTGCACGTGGCGGGTGATGTGGTTGGCATCGCCGTGGGCCTGGTCGAAGGGCTGCACGTCCGGGCGCACCGGCCAGGGGCCGCAGCCGATGTCTATGCCCTTGCCCGAGAGCCGGGCCAGCTCCGCCTTGCTCAGGAGCTTCAGGGTCTTGGAAGTCTCATCCACGGCCGGCCTCCGCAGCACGGTCCCCGCCCCCGACCCGCGACAGCAACCAGGCGCCGATGGCGAACAGCAGGATGACCGAGAGGATGGACAGGCGCGGGCTGCCGGTCATGAGGCTCACCACGCCGATGAGCACGGGGCCGATGATGGCGGCGAACTCGCCCAGCATGTTGTAGAAGCCGAAGAACTCGCCGGCCCGCTCCGCCGGCACGAGGCGCGCGTAGTAGGAACGGCTCAGGAGCTGCACGCCCCCCTGCACCAGCCCGATCATGGCCGCCAGCACGTAGAACTGCCAGGCGCTGTGCATGAAGGAGGCGAACAGGGAGACGAAGGTATAGACCGCGAGGCCGATGAAGATGCCGCGCTTGGGGCCGATCCGCTCGCCGATGCGGCCGAAGACGAGCGCCGCCGGGATGCCCACGAACTGCACCAGCACCACCGCCATGATGAGGTCGTTGGTGCTGAAGCCGATGGCTTTGCCGTAGTCCACCGCCATCTGGATGATGGTGTTGACGCCGTCGATGTAGACCCAGTATGCCGCCAGGAACATGAACACCGGCCTGTAGCTGCGCACGTGGCGGAAGGTCTCGACCAGCTGGCGGAAGCCGCCGCCGATGGCCTTGCTGAGGCTCTCCTGCCCGCCGGCCGGGACCGGCTCCGGCACCCAGAACCAGAGCGGGATGGAGAACAGCAGCCACCAGATGGCCGTGAGGATGAGGATGAGCTTCACCGCGGCGGTGGCATCCACCAGCCCGAAGAGCTGGGGCTTTAGGCTCATAACCAAGCCGATGACCAGGAATATCCCACCGCCCAAGTAGCCGCTGAAATAGCCCACGGCGGAGGTGATGTCGAACTTGCCCGGCTCCGAGACGCTCACCAGCATGGAATCGCCAAACACGTTACCCCACCAGTAGCCGATGTTCGCCGCCATGAAGAAGAACATGGCCCACTGCCATTGGCCGACATCCACGAAGTGCAGGGCGAAGACCATCACCGCGCCGATGAAGGCGGAACCGATGAGGAAGCGCTTCTTGTGGCCGCCCTTGTCGGCGATGGCGCCGAGGATGGGCGCCGTGAGGGCGACGAACAGGCTGGAACCGGAGACTGCGAGGGACAGCCGGAAGGTGCTGACGCTCGGGTCGACACCGTGGTTCCAGTAATCCTTGAAGAAGATAGGGAAGAAGACCGTGACCACGGCGGTCGTGAAGGCGTGGTTGCCCCAGTAGTACAGGGCCCAGCCCTTCACCTTGCGGGTCAATAAAGCCATGATGCAGTCTCCCCGTTTGGAGAGATTAGCCTAGCATGTATATACGCTCAAAGCGTCGCGAGCGAAGGCGGGGCTAGGCGGGCGAGACGAGCAGGAGGGAGTGCACTCTGATGTGCATGACCGACTGCGCGTCCGAAGCCCAACAACGCCACGCCGAGCGCAGCAGCTTTGAGTCATGCGGCGATGGCGGTATCGGTGCCATGTTCACGGGTCTTGCGGAACCGCATCTCCGGCCAGCGCTCCTGGGTGAGCTGCAGGTTGACCATGGTCGGGGCGATATAGACCAGGCTGTTGGTGTGGTCGATCGCCAGGTTGTCGAAAGCCTTGTCGCGAAACTCCTCCAGGCGCTTCGGATCATCCCCTTCCACCCAGCGGGCAGTGGCCACGGAGATGGAGTCGAACACGCACTCCACGCCGTATTCCTCCTTGAGGCGGAAGGCCACCACGTCGAACTGCAGCAGGCCCACCGCGCCCAGGATCAGGTCGTTGTTGCGCATGGGCTTGAACAGCTGGGTGGCGCCTTCCTCGCAGAGCTGGGCCAGCCCCTTGTTCAGGGCCTTGGCCTTGAGCGGGTCCTTGAGGATGACGCGGCGGAAGATCTCCGGCGCGAAGTTGGGGATGCCAGTGAAGGTGAGGGCCTCACCCTGGGTGAAGGTGTCGCCGATGGCGACGGTGCCGTGGTTATGTATGCCGATGATGTCGCCCGCATAGGCCTCCTCCACCCGCTCGCGCTCGGCGGCCATGAAGGTGAGGGCATCCGCGATCTTCACCTCGCGGCCGATGCGCACGTGCTTCACGCGCATGCCGGGGGTGTAACGGCCCGAACACAGGCGCACGAAGGCGATGCGGTCATGATGCTGCGGGTCCATGTTGGCCTGGATCTTGAAGACGAAGCCCGTGAACTTCTCCTCCAGCGGCTGTACCTCGCGGGTGACGGCGCTGCGGGCACGGGGACCGGGGGCACTGGCCACGAAACCGTCCAGCAGCTCGCGCACGCCGAAGTTGTTGACGGCGGAGCCGAAGAACACCGGCGTGAGACGGCCGGCCCGGTATTCGGCGAGGTCGAACTCGTGGGAAGCGCCGCGCACCAGCTCCACTTCGGCGCGATAGCTGTCGGCGTCATAGCCCAGGAGTTCGGTCATCTCGTCGCTCATCAGGCCCTGGATGACGCGGGTCTCGCCCAGCTTGCCGCTCTTCTCGCCTTCGTAGATGTGGATGCGGTCGGTGCCGAAGTGGTAGATGCCCTTCAGGGCGCGGCCCATGCCGATGGGCCAGGTGATGGGCGCGCAGCGGATCTTCAGCACCTGCTCGACCTCGTCCAGCAGCGCCATGGGGTCGCGCGCCTCGCGGTCCAGCTTGTTTATGAAGGTCATGATGGGGGTGTCGCGCAGACGGCACACCTCCATGAGCTTGATGGTGCGCTCTTCCACGCCCTTGGCGCAGTCGATGACCATGAGCGCGGAATCCACCGCCGTGAGGGTGCGGTACGTGTCCTCCGAGAAGTCCTCGTGGCCGGGGGTGTCCAGCAGGTTCACGATGCAGTCGCCGTAGGGGAACTGCATGACGGACGAGGTGACGGAGATACCGCGCTGCTGCTCCAGCTTCATCCAGTCGGAGGTGGCGTGGCGCGAGGCCTTGCGGCCCTTCACGGCGCCGGCCAGCTGGATGGCACCACCGAACAGCAGGAGCTTCTCGGTGAGCGTGGTCTTGCCGGCGTCCGGATGGGAGATGATGGCGAAGGTGCGCCGACGTTGGATTTCTTGATCGAACATGGGACTAGAAGCCGTGGACGAAAGGCGCGTATTTTACCTGAAGGGACCGGTCAGGCGGCTAAAGCTCCGTAGCCAATATCAATGCATCCTCGCGCCCCTTCTCGCCGGGGTAGTAGTTCTTCCGCATGCCCACCTCGTTGAATCCGCGCTTGCGGTAGAGGGCCAGGGCCGCGGCGTTGGAGAGCCGCACCTCCAGGAACATCTGGCTCGCCCCCCGCTCCCGGGCCAGCTCCATGAAGTGCTCCAGCAGCAGATGGCCGTAGCCCCGTTGCTGCCATTCCGGGGCCACGCAGATGTTGAGCAGGTGCGCCTCCCCCACCACCAGGGACATGATGCCGTAGCCCGCCACGGCGCCGTGCAACTCCATGACCCAGCAGCAATAGCCCACCCGCAGGCAGTCTCGGAAGATGCCCTCGGTCCAGTGGAACTGGTAGGCGCGTCGCTCGATGTCCATCACGACCCGCACGTCGCCCTCATGCATGGGACGGCATTCGGGGAGTTCGGTGACGGCGAGGGCGTTCATCTTAAGGCGCTTGCTTCGACACGCTCATGGCGAGCTTGAGATCGTCCCAGGCTTTGCGCTTTTCACCTGGGGAGCGCAAGAGATAAGCCGGATGGTAGGTGACGACCACAGGCGTCTCACCGAGCTTGTGCACGGTGCCACGCAGGCGACCGATGGTGGTCTCGGTGCGCAGCAGGTTCTGGGCGGCGATGCGGCCCACGGCGAGGATCAGCTTCGGCTTCACCAGCGCGATCTGACGCTCGAGATAGGGCCGGCAGAGCTCCGCTTCCTCGGGCTTGGGATCGCGGTTGCCGGGCGGCCGGCACTTCATGATGTTGGCGATGTAGGCCTGCTCGCGCTTCACGCCGATGGCGGCGAGCATGGAGTTCAGCAGCTGGCCGGCTCGGCCCACGAAGGGCTCGCCCTGCCGGTCCTCGTCGGCGCCCGGCGCCTCGCCCACCACCATCCAGCGGGCGGACTCATCGCCCACACCGAACACGGTCTGGGTGCAGCCGGCGCGCAGGCCGCATATCGTGCAGCCCTTCACCGCGGCTTTTAGATCCTGCCAGTCCATGGCGGCGATGGCGGCATCACGCTCCGCCGACACCGGCGGCGGCACGAAATCCACGGGGGCAGGTTCGGTGCGGGCGGAAGCGGGACGCGCCGCAACCTGCGCCGGGCGCGCACCGCGGCGCTGCGCCCAGGCAGTGATGCCGAGGTCATGCAGGCGATTGAGGCGCTTCGGATCCATGCGCGGCCGCGGCAGCCTCAGGCCGGCTTGCGCTGGTTGCGGCGGTACAGGCGCCAAAGGGCCATGACGATGCCGGACAAGGCATACAGCAGGAAGGCCAGGAACAAAGTGTTGGGCGGCGAGAGGAAGATGATGACCAGCAACACCGGCACCGCCAGCAGCACCGTGAATGGCACGCGGCCCTGGAGCTTCAGGTCTTTGAAGCTGTAGTAGCCGATGCTGCTCACCATGAGCGCACCGGCACCGACCGTGAGGATGTAGGCCGGGATGATCATGGCGGAGCCGGGGATGTCGAAGTTGAAGGCGCACCAGACGGCCCCCGCGACGATGCCGGCGGCGGCCGGGCTCGGCAGTCCCTGGAAGTAACGCTTGTCCACGATGCCGACGCGCACGTTGAAGCGCGCCAGGCGCAAGGCGGCGCAGGCAGCATAGAAGAACGCGCCCATCCAACCGACCTTGCCCCAGGCGGAGCCATAGTCCGCCATGGAATGCAGAGACCATTCGAACATCACGAGCGCCGGAGCGAGGCCGAAGGAGACCATGTCCGAGAGGCTGTCGTATTCCTTGCCGAAGGCGCTCTCGGTGTGGGTCCAGCGGGCGACGCGGCCGTCCAGGCTGTCGAAGACCATGGCGGCGAACACGGCGATGGCGGCCGGCTCGAACTTGCCGTTCATGGCGGCGACGATGGCGTAGAAGCCGGAGAAGAGGCCTGCGGTAGTGAAGAGGTTCGGCAGCAGGTAGATGCCGCGGCGGCGCGGGCCCTCGCCTTCCGTCTCGATGGCCCCCGGTTCGACCTCGTCGACGCCGAGTTCGGTCTCCACGTCGTTATCGGGGGTCATGGGCTTTTGCATGCGGTGCCTCGGAAAGTGATGGGTACATGATGCCATGAACGCTTTTGGCTGTCTTAAGCCTTCTTCATACCCTTACGCAGAGTCTCGCCAATCTTATCCAGCAGCGCCGCGCGGGCCGCTGCGCGGCCAGCCTTGATGACAGGCTTGCCGGACTCCATCTCCCGGGCCAGTTCCGCCGCGAAACGGCCGTCCTGGATCTCCGTGAGCATGGCGCGCATGGCGGCGCGGGACTCGGGACCGATGACGCGGGGTCCGCGGGTGTAGTCGCCGAACTCGGCGGTGGAGGAGATGGATTCACGCATGCCGGCGATGCCGCGGGCATAGATCATGTCCGCCATAAGCTTGATCTCGTGCAGGCAGCAGAAGTAGGCGATCTCCGGCGCGTAGCCCGCCTCCACCAGCGTCTCGAAACCGGCACTGATGAGATGGGTGAGGCCGCCGGAGAGCACCGCCTGCTCGGCGAAGAGATCGGTCTCGGTCTCTTCCCGGAAGCTGGACTCGATGATGCCGGCGCGGCCGTGACCGAGGGCCCAGGCATAGGACAGCGCGAGCGCGCGGGCGCCGCCGCTCTTGTCCTCATGCACCGCCACCATGCCCGGCACGCCGTGGCCGGCCTGGTATTGCATGCGTACCTGCTCGCCGATGCCATTGGGCGCCACCATGATCACGTCCAGGTCGGCTCGGGGCAGGATGCGCTTGAAATGGATGTTGTAGCCGTGGGCGAAGACCAGCGCCCCGCCCTGCTTGAGCTTGGGCTCGACGATCTCGCGGTAGACGCCGGGCTGGGTCTCGTCCGGGATGAGCATCACCACCACGTCTGCCCAGGCCACTGCGGCGGCGGGTTCCAGTGTCGCGATGCCTGCGGCGGCAGCGGCGGCCAGGGACTTTGAACCGGCGCGCAGACCCACGCGCAGGTCCACGCCCGAATCCTTGAGGTTAGCCGCCTGCGCCCGGCCTTGTGCGCCGAACCCCAACACCGCCACGCGGCGGGCGCGGATCAGCTTGGGGTCGGTGTCGGCGTCGTAGAAGAGCTGCATGGTGGCGTGAAACCGCTAGGCCGGGGTGCTCGGGACCGTTAGAATACGGTCTTTCCGCCATAAAACCCATAAGCAGTACCCATGCGCGCCTCCAAGTTCCCCCTGAACACGGTCAAGGAGACCCCCGCCGACGCCGAACTCATGAGCCACAAGCTCATGATCCGGGCCGGCATGCTGAAGAAGCTGGGCGCCGGGCTCTACACCTGGACGCCGCTGGGCCTGAAGGTGCTGCGCAAGGTGGAAGGCATCGTGCGGGAGGAGATGGACCGGGCCGGGGCGCTCGAGATGCTCATGCCCGCGGTGCAGCCCAAGGAGCTGTGGGAGGAGACCGGGCGCTGGCAGAAGTTCGGCGGCCAGCTGCTCAAGATCCGCGACCGCAAGGAACAGGAGTATTGCTTCGGTCCCACCGCCGAGGAGGTGGTGACGGACTGGGCGCGGAGTGAACTGCGCAGCTACAAGCAGCTGCCCTTGAACGTCTACCAGATCCAGACCAAGTTCAGGGATGAGATCCGGCCGCGCTTCGGCATCATGCGCGCGCGGGAGTTCCTGATGAAGGACGCCTACTCCTTCCACGCGGATACGGCGAGCCTGGAGCGGGAATACCAGAACATGTACGACACCTATGCGCGCATCTTCACGCGCCTGGGGTTGAAGTTCCGCGCCGTGAAGGCGGACACGGGCGCCATCGGCGGCAGCGCCTCCCATGAGTTCCAGGTGCTGGCGGATTCCGGCGAGGACGCCATCGTGTTCTCGGACGGCTCCGACTACACCGCCAACATGGAACTGGCGGAAGCCCTCGCCCCCAAGGCTGGGCGCCCGGTGCCCACCGCCCCGCTGCAACTCGTCGATACCCCGACGCAGAAGACCATCGATGACGTCTCGGCCTTCCTCAAGGTGGACCCGAAGCAGTGCGTGAAGACTCTCATCGTGCGCGGCGAAAAGGGTCTGGTGGCCCTGTGCCTGCGCGGCGACCATGAGATCAACGAGACCAAGGCGGCGAAGCTGCCGGAACTGCCGGGCGAATCCGTGCTCGCGGACGAGGGCGAGATCGGGAAAGCACTCCATTGCAAGCCGGGCTTCATCGGCCCCGTGAAGCTGCCGGCGGACATGCCGGTGATCGTGGACCGTGACGCCGCAGCGCTGGCCGACTTCGTCTGCGGCGGCAACCAGGCGGGCAAGCATTACACCGGCGCCAACTGGGAGCGGGATGCGCGCATCACTCGGGTCGAGGATCTGCGCAAGGTGGTGGCGGGCGACCCTTCGCCGGACGGCAAGGGCACCTTAGGTATAGCCCGGGGTATCGAGGTGGGCCACGTGTTCCAGCTCGGCGACAAATACGCCAAGGCCATGGGCGCCTCGGTGCTGGATCAGGCCGGCAAACAGGTGACGCTGCAGATGGGTTGCTACGGCATAGGCGTGAGCCGCATCGTGGCCGCCGCCATCGAGCAAAACCACGATGAGCGCGGCATCATCTGGCCCGCCCCCCTCACGCCCTTCGACATCGCGCTGCTGCCCCTCAACATGGCCAAGTCCGAGAAACTGAAGACCGCCGCGGAGAAGCTCTATGCCGAACTCACCGCCGCGGGCTACGCGGTGCTGATGGATGACCGGGATCTGCGCCCCGGCCCCATGTTCGCGGACGCGGAGCTCATCGGCATCCCGCACCGGCTGGTGCTCTCGGACCGGGGCCTCGATGCCGGCACCGTGGAATACAAGGGTCGCACCGATGCGGACAAGCAGGACATCCCCGCCCCCCAGGTCATGGACTTCATCCGCCAGAAGGTGAAGGGGAACTGATGCGCGCCGCGGCGGCCATCCTGCTCGCCGCGGGTCTACTGGCCACGGGCGATGCCACCGCCAAGGTCACCGCACTGGATCCTGAGCTGATCGCCCTGGTGCAGAAAGCGGCGGACGACACCGCCGATTTCCAGGACGAGTACGACCAGCAAGTCTGGCTCAACACCATGTCCCTGCGCATGCTGGATCTCGTGCCGGACCCGGACGAGCGCATGAGCCTGCTCAAGATGATCCACAAGGAAGCGGTGCGGGCCCAGGTGCCGCCCCAGATGGTGCTGGCGCTGATCCAGGTGGAGAGCAAGTTCGATCCCTACGCCGTGTCCAAGTCCGGTGCCGTCGGCCTGATGCAGATCATGCCCTTCTGGCTGAAGCTCATCGGCCGCGAGCACGACAGCCTGGTGCACGCCGAGACCAACCTGCGCATGGGCTGCACCATCCTCAAGTACTACCTGGGCAAATCCCACGGCGATATCCGGGAAGCGCTGCAGCGCTACAACGGCGCCACGGTGGGAATCGACTATTCGGATAGGGTGCTGAAAGCTCTCAGTAACCGCTGGTACCTGGATTAACGGGTACTGAACCCCATCGGTATTGCATCCAGCTTCGTATCTTCGACTGCTACCCCGCTCACCTCCGCCATGGGCGGTCCCTGCTTGAGCCACTCCACCAGCTGTTGCACTGCGGCTTCGTCGCCGCAGGCCAGCACCTCCACCCGCCCATCCGGCAGATTCTTGGCGTAGCCGGTCAGTCCCCATTGCTTGGCGCGCTCGGCGGTGCTGGCGCGGTAGAACACGCCCTGCACTTTCCCCGAGACCAGACAACGCTTACAAATCTTCATCTTTGCTTCTCGAAAAGATAGCCTTAAAAGCGTCGCGAGCGAAGGCAGGGCTAGGCGCGCGAGGCGAGCAGGAAGGGCTCGCCGGACACGGCGAGCGGGTGTACAGGATGTACACCCTGGGCCGCAAGCGAAGCAGGATTGCATAGCGCGCGGGTACTCTTAGTGTACGTGACCGACTGCGAGTCCGAAGTCCAACAACGCTCTGCCGAGCGCAGCAGCTTTTAAGCTTGCCAAAAGAAGAAGGGGCCCATAGGGCCCCTTCTATCGTCTCTTCATCCGACCCTATTAGGGGTTACCGGCAGCGAACTTCTTGTCTTTCTTGTCCGCCTTGTGGCCGCGCCAGGCGCCGCGGTGCTTGGCATAGTTCACCGCCGCATCCGCGTCCCCCTGGGACGGGTTCTTGGCGATGTCGAACTGCTGCTTCGGCTCGATGAGGTCGGCGTGCTTGATCTT
This sequence comes from uncultured Gammaproteobacteria bacterium, assembly GCA_964584665.1. GTDB lineage: Bacteria > Pseudomonadota > Gammaproteobacteria > Natronospirales > REEB76 > DASUBN01. The sequence goes on along the minus strand of CAZPAO010000036.1, from coordinate 6,084 downwards.
GTCGGCGTTGGCCTTGTAGATCAGCGGCCACTGGTAGGGGTTGCCATAGACCGAGGACTTGCCGGCGATGCGCCAGAGGCTGTCGCCCTTCACCACGGTGTAGGTCATGTGCGCTGCCTGCACTTCGGCCACGAGGGCGGCCAACAGGTCGTAGGCGGGCTTGCCCTGGTTGTTGCTGATGTACTGGCCGGCCTGGGTCAGGCGCGCCTGCTGGTCGGCGCTCAGGTTCTTGAAGCCCTGGGCCTGGGTCTGCAGGTCCTTGGCCTTGGCCAGGTAGCAGTTGTTGATAGCGTCGCTCGCCACCTGCTTCGCCTGGGCGGCGAGCTGCTGGGCCTTGGCGGCATCGGTGGCCTGGGCGGCCTGGGCCTGGTTCAGCAGATCAGCGGCGTTGCCGGTGTCGGTGCAGGGCGCCTGGGCGCCGGCGATGACGGCCTGAGCGTCGCTGATGGCCTGGGTGGCGGCTGAAGCGGCCTGGGCCTTGGCGGCGTCGGCAGCCTGCTGGTCGGCCTTCGGCTTGTTGCTGGCGCAACCGGCGAGCAGGCCGGCGGTGAGCAGCAGAGTGGCCGAGAGCTTGAGGACATTCTTCATGGGGTACTCCAAGAGACCTGATTGTTATTGGCATCGCAGCCCTGTCAGCGCCGCGATGCTTTGGAAAAGGGCGGATTATGTGTCGCAAGGTTAACGTCGTGGACGCGACGCTGTCAAGGAAGATGCAGCCTTAACATAAGGAAATATCAGGGAAAAACCGGGACTTCAGAGCGGAGGACGGCCTGAACTATCCTGCGCCGGGACAAGACCCAAAGAGCGCAAGGCGAGCTGGCGGGCGAACTGGGCATCCTCCCGCGCTGTGCTGAAATCGCCTGCATCGAGAGCGGTCTGGGCCGACTGCAGATACTGGCGTGCGCTCAGCACGTCCGGCGACGCGGGTTTGTCGCCCAAGGCCTGTTCCGCCGCCGCCACCGCCTGGCGGGCATCGCTCATCTCCTGCACCGGCGCACCGGCGCAGGCGCACAGCAACAGGGCCGCGAACAGAATCGCGACCAGGCTACGCACAGTGATGTGGCATGCCGTATACAGGTTCATGACCGCATAGATGCCGGAAAAACCGGCGAGAGGGACGCTATCAGCGCCCGCCGATGTCCGTCAAGCTATGCGCCTGCGCTATAGTTGACGCCCATCCGGCATCCACACACCGCGATCCGTGCGTATGCAAAAAGTCACAATCTGGCATAACCCCCGCTGCTCGAAATCACGCGAGACCCTCGCGCTGTTGCAGGAGCGCCACATCGAGCCGGAGATCGTGGAATACCTGAAGGCTCCGCCCTCCACGACTGAGATTGAGCGCGCGCTGAAGCTCCTGGGGATGGAGGCGCGCGGGCTGATGCGAGACAACGAGGATGCGTACGAAGCGACGCATGCAAACGATCCTGCCCTCAGCCGTGGCCAGCTGGTCCAGCTCATGCACGAGCATCCGGCGCTCATCCAGCGGCCGGTGGTGATCGTGGGCGAGCGGGCGCGCATAGGCCGCCCACCCGAAGCGGTGCTGGAGATACTCCCGTGAAGGCCGAGATCCTGGTGCTCTACTACAGCCGTCACGGTTCCACCGCCGAGATGGCGCGTCAGGTCTGCCGCGGGGTGGAGAGCGTGCCGGGCATGGGTGCGCGCCTGCGCACGGTCCCGGCGGTCTCGGCGGTGAGCGAGGCAGTGGCGGACGCGGTGCCGGATTCCGGTCCGCCCTACGCCACCCTGGATGACCTCAAGGAATGCGCGGGCTTGATCCTCGGGAGCCCCACCCGCTTTGGAAACATGGCTGCCTCTCTCAAGTACTTCCTGGACGGTACCGCGGGCCTCTGGCTCTCGGGGGGGCTCGCGGGGAAACCCGCCGGTGTGTTCACATCCACTTCCTCCCTGCATGGCGGTCAGGAGAGCACCCTGCTCTCCATGATGCTGCCGCTGATGCACCACGGCATGATCATGGTGGGCCTGCCCTATACGGACTCAGGCCTGATGGAGACCACCGCTGGCGGTACACCCTACGGCCCGAGTCACCTCGCCGGCGCCAACAGCGACAAGGCCGTGAACGAGATCGAGCAGCGCCTGTGCCGCACACTGGGTGAACGCGTCGCCGACGTGGCGCGGCGTCTGGCGCAGTGAAGCCCCAGTTCAGCGGCAGGCTGCTGGCACGGGGCGCATTCATGGCGCTGGCGCTGTGGATCGCGCTCTGGCTCGGAGTGCTGGCGGCGGCACCGCCGACGGTGCGCCTGGTGTGGGCGGCGGTGAGCCTCTTGCCGCTGACCTTGCTGGCACCCTTCCTGTTCCGCGGCAGCAAGGCCGGCTACAGCTGGGCAGGATTCCTATCGTTGGGGTATTTCGCGCAAGGCGTGGCGGTGACCTGGGGTAGCCGCAGCGTGAATGGTGCGGTGGAGATCTTCCTGAGCATCCTGCTCTATTTCGGTGCCAGCGCGGCGCTGCGGGAATTGCAGCGCCTGAACGCTTCTAACGTTTCTCGATGAAGTTCTTAACGAACGGAACTGTCACCTTTCTCTGAGCGACCAGCGAGGCCGTATCCAAGGCATCGAGGGTGGCACACAAGGTCGTCATATCCCGCTGCAAGCGATTCAACAGGAACTTGGCGGTCTCCTCCGGCAACTCGAAGCCGCGCCGCTCCGCACGCTGCTGCAGGGCCGCGATCTTGTCCGCATCCGTGAGCGCTTCCAGGTGGTACACGGGACCCCAGGAGAGGCGCGACACCAAGTCCGGCAGGAGCCGCTTGATGCCGGAGGGCGCACTGCGGGCGCTGGCGACGAAGCTGCCGCCCTTCTGCTTCAAGGCATCGATGAGCGTGAGGAGAGCCCGTTGCCAGGGCTCGGCGCCCGCGGTGCGGTGCACGTCATCCACGCAGACGAGCTGGTAGCGATCGAAATCCTCGATGGCGGACGGATCCAGCAGCACTGCCTGATCCATCGGCAGGTATACGGCGCGCCGCTTCACTTCGCCCGCGGCACGGAACCCCGCCTGCAGGAGGTGGGACTTGCCGGTGCCGCCGGCGCCGTGCACGAACAGCACGGAGCTGCCGGATTCCACCGCCGCCCGGCGCACCGCCTCGATGGCGGCGGCGTTGGGCCCGGGATAGAAACCCTCGAAGATGGCGCCGCCGTCCAGGAACATGGGCAGCGGCAGCTGTCCTTCCAGGACCTGCGGTCCGCTCATGAGTCCCCGCTGTCGCTGTCGCCGCCGGCCTCGCCATCGCCGCGATAGACATCGCTCTGGAGATAGCGCTGCTGCGCGTGGTGTGCGAACACGGTGCCGGCGGCCGCCACCGGCAAGGCCAGCAACACGCCGATGAAACCGAACAGCTCACCGCCCGCGAGGATGGCGAAGATCACCAGCACCGGGTGCAAGCCGATGCGCCCGCCCACCAGGCGCGGCGTGAGCACGAAGCTCTCCATGCCCTGTCCGACGGCGAACACGATGGACACCCACAAGGGCAGCCAGCCATCGCCGTCCTGCAGCACCGCGGAGGAGAGCGCGAGGATCACACCGGTGGTGATGCCCAGGTAGGGCACGAAGCTCAGGAGTCCCGCGATGACGCCGATGGCGAGCCCGCCCTCCAGACCCACGGCCATCAGGCCGACGCTGTAGATGACCGCCAGTGAGACCATCACCAGGAGCTGACCGCGGAAGAAGGCCGCGAGCACCGCCTCGCACTCCTCGGCCATGGTGATGATGCCGGGAGCGTAATCCCGCGGCAGCAGGCTCACCACCCGGGCCTTGAAGATGTCCCAGTCCCTCAGCCAATAGAAGGTGATCACCGGCACCAGGAGCGCGCTGATGATGATGGTGAACACCAGCCGCCCGGACTTGGTGAGCGCCGTGAAGGCGTTGCCGGCGATGGCACCGGCGCCGGCGAAGTTATCGGCGGCGATGCCGGAGAGGCGCTCGAAACGCAGCCGCGAGGGGTCGACGTGCAGGTGAGTGGCGAGCCAGGGGGTCGCCACGTCGTGGTACCAGGTCAGCAACTGGGGCGCACGGGTGGTGATGGCCGTGACCTCGCGGCCCATCATGGGCGCGATCAACAGCACCAAGAGACCGATGAAGACGAACGTGGCTGCGAAGACCGTGACCACGGCGAGGCCGCGCGGGAACCTCCATTCCTCGAGCTTGTCGGCGACCGGATCACCGAGCCAGGCGAGCAGCGCACTGATGATGAACGGCGTGAGGATGGGCCCCAGGGCATGCAACAGCGCGAGGCCCGCGAGGACCGCAGCGAGGATCCAGAGACGGCCTTCGGTGGTCACGTCAGGGAGTGTAGGCGTAACGCAGGACCGCGGGTGCGACAGCGCTCGCAGTACCGGCGGCGGGCGCGGCCGTGGGCGTGGACGACAGCAGCCCACCCAGCACCAATGCGGACTCCAGGCCGCCGACCCCACCGTGGATATCCAGGCTGTAGAACACGCTGCCCTGGGCCACGCGCTGCACGCGCACGGCGCGCACCGGCGTCAGAGTGTTGAGGTAGGCGAGCACCTTGGCGTAGGCATCGAGGCCGGTGACGCCGTCCACTTCCAGGGCCACGTTGTCCTGGTCTTCCGCATCGGAAGCGATGGCGAGGCGCGCGGCGAAGCGATCAGCGGCGTTCTGCACGCCGTCCACTGCGGCCAGTGCCTCATCGCCGGGAGGCGTATCCCAGCTCTCGGTGCCTGTAGCGGTGATGAGCTGCCAGCGGGCGTTGTATTGGCCGCCCGCAGCGGTGCCGATGCTGCCCGCCAGCACTGCATCGGCGTGGTAGCGCAACGAGGCCTGATGGATGCGGTCGGCATTGAAGCTGGCGACGTCGGGCACGCCGATGGCGGCGCGATCGGCGGCATCCATCTGCGGGAACATGAGACCGATACCGCGCTGGTCGGCGGCGGCGGTGAGCGCCTGCATCAACGGCGAAGCATCCCCGGTAGCGAGGATGCGACCGCCCGGCGCATCAGGCAGCGCCAGCCACACCAGGGTGCGGGGACGTTCGGCGCCCCAGAGCGGCGCGTGGGCGGCGCGCAAGGCCTTGCCCACCACGTTGGGATCGAACTTGGCCCACAACTGCAGGCCGGCAGCGGAACCCGGTACGGCAGGGTCTGCTGCTACCTGCTCGTAGCGGTATTGCTGCACGAACTGGCTGGGGTTGCCGAGGGTGCCAGCCAGACCCGCAGCGGCACGATTGCCGGTGACCTTCACCAGCACCACGTCGAAGGCCTGCTGCAGCGCGGCATTGCGCGCGGGAGCGGACTGATCGGCCACAGGCACGCGGGCCTCATAGAGCCCGGCGACCGCTGCGGCACGCGCCGGCGCGGCGGCAAGGCCGAGGGCCGCAAGTACGAGGCAGAGGAGGATGCGGATCGGGGTCTTCACGGGCATATTCTCGCGCATACGGCGGCTGGAAACAGCGCCCATGTGTAGAATATACCGTCTTGAACCGCCGCCCGGCGAGCGGTTTTTGGCCGAATCCACCGGGATATGTCCCATGACCGTGAAAAAGCCCCTCACCTACCGTGATGCCGGCGTCGACATCGACGCGGGCGATGAACTCGTGGAGCGCATCAAGCCCGCGGCCAAGCGCACCCTGCGTCCCGAGGTGATGGGCGGCCTGGGTGGTTTCGGCGCCCTGGTGGAACTACCTGCCAAGTACAAGCAGCCGGTGCTGGTCTCCGGCACCGACGGCGTGGGCACCAAGCTCAAGCTCGCCATCGACAGCGGCCGACACGGCAGCATCGGCATAGATCTCGTGGGTATGTGCGTCAACGACGTGCTGGTGGTGGGCGCCGAGCCCCTGTTCTTCCTCGACTACTACGCCACCGGCAAGCTGGAACTCGAGACCGCGACCGACGTGATCACCGGCATCGCGAAGGGCTGCGAGCTGGCAGGCTGCGCACTGGTGGGCGGTGAGACCGCGGAGCTGCCGGGCATGTACCAGGGCGAAGACTACGACCTCGCCGGTTTCTCGGTGGGCGTGGTCGAGAAATCCAAGATAATCGACGGCTCCAAGGTCAAGGACGGCGACGTGCTCATCGGCCTCGCCTCCTCCGGCCCCCACTCCAACGGCTA
>CAZPAO010000035.1:0-21021 GCA_964584665.1 uncultured Gammaproteobacteria bacterium | reverse complement strand
AGAAGAACTCCTCCCTCAACGGCTACGACAAGATCCCGGAGTTCCTGCTGGACCACCCGCTGGACCTGAACCGCATGAGCGAGGCACAGAACCGCGCCAGCCAGTTGCACGTGCCGCTGCGCCCGCCCAACCGGAGCTACGCGCTCATGAAGGCGCGGCTCCTGGCCATGCAGAACAACGACGGCACGGACCGGCAACTCACCGACTTCCAGGCCCGCCTGGATACCGCCAAGGATTGGGATCAGGTGGCTCTGCGCTATGGCCAGGCCCTGGTCTACCAGAAAGCCGGCCGCTACGAGGATGCGGTGGCCTCGATGCGCAGCCTGGTGCAGCAACATGACGACGTGATCGCCTTCCGCATAGGCCTGGCGGATGCCCTCATCCATGCCGGCAACCTGCAGGCGGGCATCGCCGCCTATGGCGATGCCATGCGTCTCTTCCCCGACAGCGTCCCGCTGGTCCTGAGCTATGCCAACGACCTCATCGATGCCGGCAAGCCGCAGCGTGCCATCGACCTCCTGCAGGCCCTGAACCAGCAGTCCCGTGACGACCCGGAGGCGGTGCACCTCCTGGCCAAGGCTTATGACAAGAACGGCAACAGCGGCGACTCCCACTACTACATGTCCGAGTACTACCTGGTGAGCGGCCTTCCGGCCGCCGCCGTGGACCAGCTGCGCATCGCACTGGCCACCCCCGGCATCGACAGCGTGCAGAAGCAGCGCTACCGCGCGCGCCTGCACCGCGTGGAAGAGGAAGCCCGCGCCGACCGGGACGACAATGCCCGCCGCCGCCCGCCCTGAGGCCAGTCCATGCGCGGTTACGCTTGGGTAACCCGCTCCCGACCTGCTAGGATTGCAGGTGAATACCGCCAAGGAATCCCCATGTCCGGCCCGGTGCGGCACCTGTCGAGATCGACCTTCCCCACGCTCCTGATCGCCGCCATGCTGCTGCTCGCCGGCTGCGCCAGCGCGCCTCCGGATTCGGTGACCCAGACCAAGGACCCCTGGGAAGGCTTCAACCGCAAGGTCTACGCCTTCAACGATGCTCTGGACAAGAACGTGGCGCGGCCCGTGGCGAGCGCCTACACCCGGGCCATGCCCTCACCCGCCCGCAGCGGCTTCCATAACGTGGTGACCAACCTCAGCGAACCGATCACGGTGGTGAACGACGCGCTGCAGGGCAAGCTCAAGCAGGGCTTCCAGGACCTGGGACGCTTACTGGTGAACACCACCTTGGGCCTGCTCGGCTGGTTCGACGTGGCCCAGCACGTGGGCCTGCCCCATCACGACGAGGATCTGGGCCAGACGCTGGCCACCTGGGGCGTGCCCTCGGGCCCCTATCTGGTGCTGCCGATATTGGGACCAAGCTCGGTGCGCGATGCGGGCGGCCGCGTGGGCGACATCTACACCGACCCGCCCCGCACCGACCTGCAACCCCATTGGCGCAACGCAGAACTGGCCCTGGATGCCATCGACACCCGCGCGGGCCTGATGGAGACCAACGAGACCCTCGATAACTCCTACGACCCCTACAGCTTCATGCGCGACGCTTACCTGCAGAACCGCCGCTATAAGATCTTCGACGGCGAGCCGCCGACGGATGACTCGCTCTACGACTTGCCGCCGGACGACAGCACGGCTGAACCGCCTGCTGCGGCGAGCCCGGCGCCTCCCGCCGGCACCCGCGCCGCGCCCGCCGCCTCCACTCACCAATAAAAAGGCGGGCCTGAGGCCCGCCATCTGTCAAAGAAAGTTTGATACAGGGATGTATCAACGCTTTCCAACCGCCCGCGGTTGGAAAGCGAAGGAAATCGCGGGTCTCGCGCCGGCGCGAGACGGGCGGCCAGATAGCCACCCTGGACTGCGCGCGTAGCAGGATGCGTAGCGCTCGGTTCAGCTGATGGGCAGGATGCCGTCCACTTCGCTGATCTTGGCCAGGGCGACGGCCTGTTTCGGCACATGCTTGAACGCGAGCTTGACCTTCTCACGGCGCGCCCAACCGGTCCACTCCACCAGGAGCGCGAGACCCGCGCTGTCGGTGCCCTCCACGCCCTCGAAGTCCAGTTCCAGCTTCTTGTGGCCGGCGAAGAGCTTGGCGCTCTCCGCCAGCGCATGGGCCGCGGTCTCGAACCCCAGGCGGCCCTTCAGGAGGAAGCGGTCCTTGCCGGTCTGCTCGAAGCTTAAGTCGCTCATCCGCCGCTGGCCTGGGTCTTGCCGGGTTGCTCGACCTGGCCGCGCGCCGCATCGTCGTTCAGGCGCTTGATGAGCGCGTCGAGGCCGTTCTTCTGGATCTCCGGACCGAACTGGTTGCGGTAGTTCAGCACATAGGAGATGCCCTCGATGACCACGTCGATGGCCTTCCATTCGCCGTTCTCGTTGATCAGGACGTAGTCCACCTGCACCGGCGGCGCGTTCTCGCGCATCACCTTGGTCTTGACCGTGGCCTTGCCGGCGTCGCTGCCGGCGCGGTAGGGCTCGACCTGAACGTTGTGCTCGGAATAGTTGCCCTTCAGCAGCGCGTCGGAATAGCCGTGCACCAGGTACTTGTAGAACGCATCCTGGAAACCCTTCTTCTGCGCATCGCTGGCGCCGCGGGCGTACTGGCCGAGCACCAAGAGCGAGGCACGCTGGAAATCGAAGTGCGGGAGCAGGATCTTGCCCACTTCATCATAGAGTTCCTGCGGATTCTTCTGCAGTTCCGCCTTCTTGGCATTGACCATGTCGAACATGGACGTGGCAGTCTGCTGCACCACCTTGTCCGGCGGCACCTGGGGGGCGGGTGCATCGGCGAGGGCCGCGAGGCTCGCGAAGGAGAGTACGGCGGCGAGGAGGATATTAGTGCGCATGTCTTGTCACCTTTACTTACTGGCTGGTTCAGTTGCCTTGGAGAAGAATTGGCCGATGAGCTTCTCGAGCACCAGCGCCGACTGGGTGTACTGGATGCTGCTGCCCTGCTTTAGGAAGGTCTCGGAGCCGCCCGGATCGATGCCGATGTACTGCTCGCCCAGCAGGCCCGAGGTCAGGATGCTGGCGGTGGAGTCGTCCGGCACTTCGTTGTAGCGCCCGTCGATCTGCATGGTGATCACGGCGCTGAAGCTCTTCGGGTCGAGCTTGATGTCGGTGACGCGGCCGATGGCGACGCCGGCCATGGTCACGGCCGCGCGTGGCTTCAGGCCGCCGATGTTGCTGAAGGAAGCCGTCACGGCGTAACCCTTGTTCTCGCCGTAGGAGCTGATGTTGGTGGCGCTGGTGGCCAGCACGTAGAGTGCGGCGATCCCCAGGATGATGAAGGCGCCGGTGACGATCTCGATGGTACGGGTCTGCTTCATGGGGATGTTCCCTTAGAACATGAATGCGGTGAGTAGGTAATCGAGGGCCAGCACGGCGACCGCGCTGTTCACCACCGTGCGGGTGGTGGCGCGGCTCACGCCCTCGGCGGTGGGCTGGGCGTAGTAGCCCTCGAACACGGCGATCAGGGTGGCCGCCGCTCCGAACACGACGCTCTTGATGACGCCGCTGAAGAAATCCTCGTGCAGGTCCACGTGGGTGTGGATCTGGGCCCAGAACGAGCCCTGGTCCACGTGCATGAGCACCACGCCCACGAGGTAGCCGCCGAGGAGGCCCACGGCGTTGAAGATTCCCACCAGGAGCGGCATGGAGATCACGCCCGCCAGGAAGCGCGGCACCACGATGCGGCGCACCGGGTCCACCGCCATCATCTCCATGCCGGCGAGCTGCTCGGTGGCACGCATCAGGCCGATCTCGGAGGTGAGCGCGGTACCGGCGCGGCCGGCATAGAGCAAGGCGGTGATCACGGGGCCAAGCTCGCGCAGCAGGGACAGGGCCACCAGGGTGCCGAGCGCCGCGGTGGAGGCGTATTTGTTGAGGGTGTTGAAGCCTTGCAGGCCGAGCACCATGCCCACGAACAGCCCCGACACCATGATCAGCACCAGCGACATGGCACCGATGTTGAACACCTGCTGGAAGATGAGGCTGGGCCGGCGCAATGCATAGGGCGTCAGGCGCAGGAGGTGCAGCATGAACAGGCCGCAGGCCCCCAGCATCTCCATGAAGCCGAGCACGATGTAATAGGCTTCGCGCAGGAGCTTCATGCCTTGCCCTCGCCCAGCAGCTGTTTGGCGAGGTCCGGCGCCGGATAGTGGAACGGCACCGGGCCGTCCGAGAGGCCTTTCATGAACTGCCGTACCCAGGCGGACTTGTTCTGTTCCAGTTCCGCGGGCGTGCCGTAGGCCACCACCTTGCCCTCGGAGATGAGGTAGCTGTGGTCGGACACGGAGGACACCTCCTCCACGTCGTGGGACACGATGATGCTGGTGAGACCCAGGTTGTCGTTGAGTTCGCGGATGAGCCGCACGATCACGCCCATGGAGATGGGGTCGAGTCCGGTGAAGGGCTCGTCGTAGAAGATGATCTTGGGATCGAGGGCGATGGCCCGCGCCAGCGCCACGCGCCGCGCCATGCCGCCTGAGAGTTCCGTGGGCATGAGGTCGGCGGCGCCACGCAGGCCCACCGCCTGGAGCTTCATGAGCCCGACGTGGCGGATCAGGCTCTCGGGCAGGTCGGTGTGCTCACGCAGCGGGAACACCACGTTCTCGTAGACGCTGTAGTCGGTGAAGAGCGCCCCGTTCTGGAACAGGAAGCCCATCTCCTTGCGCAGCTCGAACAGGTCGTCGGCGGAGAGGGCCGGGACGTTCCTGCCGTCCACCAGCACCTTGCCCCGGTCGGGCAGCACCTGCCCCGTCATGATGCGCAGCAAGGTGGTCTTGCCGGTGCCCGAGGGGCCCATGATGGCCGTGACCTTGCCGCGCTGGATGTCGATGTCCAGGTTATCGAAGATCGGCTTCTCGCCCCGGCGGTACTTGAGGCCGCGGATCTCGATGATGTGGTCGTTGTTCTTCTGGTGGTCGCTTGCCATGGCTGCCGCCGGCGGTGTCCTTGTTGTTAGCGTTGGAGCCGGTTCAGATTAGACTAGACGGTCCAGTCTAGTTTGATAATGCCTGCCCAGTCAAACCGGACCGGAAGCCCAGGCCTGACGCCGGGCTACCCTGCCAATAACGCCCCAGACGCCAGCAGGATGGCCCAGTGTGCGGTCTTTAAAGCGGCTTGTATGCGCTCAGGCCGCCTTCTCCATCTGGGTGCTGTAGGTGGCTGCACAGGCTGCGCTGTTGCACTTGGAACGGTGGTGGAAGGCCTTCTGGCCGGCCCCCACGTTGCCTTCCTTGCCCGCCCAGGCGGCCAGGGCCGCCGCCTGCAGGGCGCGGCCGTAGGAGAAGCTGAGCTTCCAGGGCATGGGGCCGATGGCGTTCATCGCGTGGAGGTGCTCGGTGGCCACCACGTCGCTCTGGCCGCCGGACAGGAACACGATGCCGGGCACGGCCGCCGGGACGAAGCGCTTCAGCACCTTAACCGTCTCCCGGGCCACCTCCTCCACGGAGGCCTGCTTCGGGGACTTCATGCCGGCGATCACCATGTTGGGCTTGAGCAGCATGCCTTCCAGGGCCACCCGGTGGTTGGACAGCTCCTCGAACACCACCTTCAGGGTCTCGGCAGTCACCTCGCTGCAGCGGGCGATGTCGTGGGCGCCGTCCATGAGCACTTCCGGCTCCACGATCGGCACGATGCCTTCCACCTGGCACAGGGCCGCATAGCGGGCCAGGGCCTGGGCGTTGGCGCGGATGCAGTAGTCGGTGGGGATGCCGGCGCCGATGTCGATGACCGCGCGCCACTTGGCGAAGCGGGCACCCAGCTTGTGGTATTCCTGCAGGCGCTCACGCAGGCCGTCCAGGCCCTCGGTGATCTTCTCCTGGGGGCTGCCCGGCAGCTCCTTCACGCCCTTGTCCACCTTGATGCCGGGGATGACGCCATGCTTCACCTGCTGGTCGGCGAAGGATGTGCCGTCCTTGCTCTTCTGGCGGATGGTCTCGTCGTACATGATGACGCCGCTGATGAACTTCGCCGCCCCCGGGGTGCTGAACAGCATGTCCCGGTAGGCGCGGCGGTTCTCCTCGGTGTTCTCGACACCGATGGACTTGAAGCGCTTCTCGATGGTGCTGGTGCTCTCGTCGGCGGCGAGGATGCCGCGATGGTCCGCCACCAGCTTGTGGGCGATGCTTTCCAGTTCGTGCAGGTTCATGGATCTGGCCTCTATGCAATCGGAATGGGGCTCCCGGGGGCCTCATTGGGCATAAAACCCCGGAAAAGACGCGTATTTTAGCAGAGGAGACGCGGAAGATGGTGGGCCGTGACAGATTCGAACTGTCGACCAACTGGTTAAAAGCCAGCTGCTCTACCGACTGAGCTAACGGCCCTCTTAGATCATCTCTGACTAGCCATCCCTGGCGTCAGTTGGGGCCTTTTTGCGACGCCCAGACCGGGCGTCCTGCCCGGTCGTCCGACCGCTCCGCGGTCGGACCCCGCGAAGCGGCGCTATTTTACTGTAAACACCCGTAAATAGCTGTCTGGAATGGCCTAGCGGTAGGCCGTGGGGTCCTGCAGGCCAGCCTCCAGGAAGCCTTGGCGCCGCAGCCGGCAGCTATCGCAGACACCGCAGGCGCGGCCCGCCGCATCCGCCGTGTAGCAGGACACCGTGAGACCGTAGTCCACTCCCAGCTGCGTGCCCAGGCGGACGATCTCGGCCTTGGAGAGCTGCACCAGGGGCGCGTGGATGGCGAGGCCCCTGCCCTCCACCCCGGCCTTGGTGCCGAGGTTCGCCACCTGCTGGAAAGCGGCGATGAACTCCGGACGGCAATCGGGATAGCCGGAGTAGTCCACCGCATTCACGCCGATGAAGATGTCCTGGGACTCCAGCACTTCGGCCCAACCCAGCGCCACCGCCAGGAACACGGTGTTGCGGGCCGGCACGTAGGTCGAGGGGATGCCCTCGCTGGGATGATCCGGCACCGGGATGGAGTCGTCCGTGAGGGCCGAACCGCCGATGGCCGAGAGATCGAGAGCCACGGTCTTGTGCTCCACCGCGCCCAGGGCTTTCGCGACCCGGGCCGCCGCATCCAGTTCCGCCTTGTGGCGCTGGCCATAGGCGAAGCTCAGGGCATGGCACTCGAAACCGTCGCGGCGGGCGATGGCGAGGATGGTGGCGGAATCCAGCCCACCGGAGAGGAGCACGACTGCTTTTTTCATGTGGATCGCGAATCAGTGGCCGGGGACGTTGCCCCAGAGATATTTGTGGAGCTGCACTTGCAGGCGCACCGCCAGCTTGTCCGCCAGGATCCATTCGGCGAGGTCCTTCGGGTGCACCTGTCCGTGGCTGGGAGAGAACAGCACCTGGCAGCGGACGGCCAGCCCCTGCTCCGCCGTGAGCGCGCGGGCCCATTCATAGTCGGCCCGGTCGCAGATCACGAACTTCACCTGGTCCACGGCCCGGAGCGCCGGGATGTTCTCCATCAGGTTGCGGTCCACCTCGCCGGAGCCGGGGGTCTTCAGGTCCATGACGCGCACCACCCGAGGATCGAGCCCGGCGATAGGCATGGCACCGCTGGTCTCGATGGAGACGCTATGGCCGGCGTCGCAGAGGCGCATGAGCAGCGCGAGGCAGTTCTTCTGGGCCAGGGGCTCGCCACCGGTGACGGTGACGTGGCGGGCGCCGTGCTCGGCCACCTCCGCCAGCACCTCGTCCATGCTCCACCACCCGCCGCCGTGGAAGGCGTAGGCGGTGTCGCAATAGCCGCAACGCAGCGGGCAACCGGTGAGACGCACGAACACGGTGGGCCAGCCGACGCTGTCCGCCTCGCCCTGGATCGAATGGAATATCTCGGTGATCCTAAGACGCTCCGCGGCCGGCAGGTCATCCCGCCGCGTCGCGCGGCCGGATTGCCGTACCGCGTTCACGTCTTCAGTGCCCCTCGTCCTGCATGCGCTGGAGGCGCTGGGTCGCGAGGCCCGCCGCGCTGGTGTTGGGGAAGTTCTGCACCACGCTGTTCAGCGTCTGCTTCGCGCTCTGCCACTGCTGCAGTTCGTACTGGCAATAGCCGACCTTGAGGGTCGCATCCGGCACCTTGTTGGACTTCGGATAGTCCTTGATCACCTTGCGGAAGGTGGCGAGGGCGGTCTCGAAGTCGCTGGTCTGGTAGTAGGCCTCGCCGGTCCAGAACACCGCGTTCGGCAGGAGCGGGCTCTGGGGATACTGCTTCTGGAAGGCGCGGAAACCCTTGATGGCTTCGGCGAAGCGGCCCTGTTTCAGCAGGTTGAAGTCTTTCTGGTATACCGCATCGTCCATGCCGCCGCCCGGAGTGGCCGCAGCGGTGGTGGCCGGAGGCGGCTCCAGCGTCACCGGCGCCGGGGCCGGCGTGGCGGAGAGGCTGGTTTCGAGCTTCTGCAGTCGCTTGTCCAGATCCTGGTACAGATCGCGCTGCTGTTTGCTGGAAGTATCACCGCTGTGCTGCAGGACCTCGATGTCGCCCTGCATCTGCTTGATCTGCTCCTTCAGGTCCTCGACGCTCTGAGCCAGGCCGAGGCCCTGGCTGGTAGACGTCTTCTCGAGACGGTCCACGCGCTGTTCCAGCTCGCGCTGGCGCACCGCGTAGGGGTCGTCATCGCGGACTTGGCACCCTGCGAGCAGGGTGCCAAGTCCGGCACAGAGGATCAGGAGCCGTAGCGATCTCATTTCAGGTACACGATCACCGCGCGACGGTTCTTCGACCAGGAGGTCTCATCGTGGCCGGCGTCGGAGGGATGCGCCTCGCCATAGCTCACGGTGGTGATCTGGTCGGCGCTCACGCCCTGGAACAGCATGAAGCGGCGCACGGCCTGGGCACGGCGGTCACCCAGCGCGATGTTGTACTCCACGGTGCCGCGCTCGTCGGTGTAGCCTTCGATGCGGATCTTCTGGGTGGGGTTGGCCACCAGGTACTTGGCATGGGCCGTGAGGGTGTCCAGGTACTCGGGCTTCACGTCGCTCTTGTCGAAGTCGAAGAACACGACGCGCTGCGCCAACGGGCTGTTGGGGTCATCCAAGGGGCTGACGGCAGGCGCATTGTTGACCGTCGCCGGGGCCGCCGGGGCCACGGTGGCGGGAGCCGGCGCCTGGGCGGGCGCGTTGGTCGGCTTCACGTTCTTGGAGCAGGCCACGGCGGAAAGCGCCAGGACTGCGATGGTAAGGGCTAGACGAAAGGTCTTCATGATGACACTCCTCTGGATGACATAGATTAACCGCTTGGAGCCCCGGGGTCACTGCCCCGGGGACAGGAAAGGACCCCATGCCGGGGTATGCACGTCGACGCCGCCCTGGCGCTCGGACAGGCGCTCCCGCACCTGCCCGTCCACCGACACCATCTCGAGCACGCCGCGCTCGTTATAGTCGGCCTCGAAGATGATCATGCTGCCGTTGGGCGCGAAGCTGGGGGACTTGTCCAGGTCGCCGTCGGTGAGGGTCTGGAGCGTGCCGCTCGCGAGGTCCATGACCGCGATGCGCAGGTGCCCCTCCTCCCTGTGCACCATCACCAGCGACTTGCCGTCCGGCGAGACGTGGGCATTGGCGTTGTAGCTGCCGTCGAAAGTGATGCGCTGGGGGTCGCCGCCCTGGGAACTGACTTTATAGACCTGCGGGCTGCCGCCCCGGTCCGAAGTGAAATACAGGTTGGCGCCGTCCGGCGACCAGGTAGGCTCCGTGTCCGCCGCGTCGGAGGTGGTGATGCGCCTCGATTTCTTGGTGGCCAGGTCCATCACGTAGACGTCAAGGTTCCCCGGCGAGGTGGAGAGCGTCAGCGCCAGGTACTTGCCGTCCGGCGAGAACGAAGGCGCGCTGTTCACGCCAGTCTGCTTGGACAAGAGCGTGCGCTGGCCGGTGGCCAAGGTCTGCAGGTAGATGGCCGGCTGGATGTCCTCGAAGGACACGTAGGCGAGCTGGCTGCCGTCCGGCGACCAGGCCACCGAGATGAGCGGCTGCTTCGCATCCGGCACGATAGGCTGGGCGTTGTAGCCGTCCGCATCCGCCACCACCAGCGAGTAGCGCTCCCCTGCCCCCACTTCGACGTAGGCGATGCGGGTGGTGAAGGCGCCGCGCTGGCCGGTGAGCTTCTGGTAGATGGAGTCACTGATGAAATGCGCGGTGTAGCGCAGGCGCGCGGCGCTGGTGGCGACGCTGTAGCCCATGATCTGCTGGTGGGTGTAGACGTTGAACACCTGGTACTCCACCGAGTAACCGCCGCCCACCGCCTTGATGCGCCCGATGACCAGGTCGTTGACCTTGATCACCTGCCAGCTGTTGAAGTTGATGGCGGAGGCCTGGCTCGGCTTCTCGATCATGTCCTTGGGGTCGATGGCCTTGAAGCGGCCGCTGCGGGTGAGGTCGGCGCCGATCACTGCCGCCACGTCCACCGGCAGCGGGCCCTGGCCGTCGAAGCTGAAGGGCACGATGGCCACCGGCACTGCGCTGTTCACGCCGCTGGTGATCTCGATCTCAAGTGTCGCCTTGGGTGCCGCCACAGGCAGCAACAACAGGAGGACCGCCATCGCGCTCAAGACAGAGTTTCTCAACATACGGATCATTGGCTCTTGTTGTCGAAGGTGAACTTGACGCTCTTGTCGAACAGCGCCGGGTCTGGCGGGGCCGGCAGGGGTGATGCCTTATATACGGCGGTGCGTATGGAATCACGCACCACGTCATCCCCGTTGCAATCGCCGAAGTCGACGTCGGTGACCGTGCCGCCCGGCACCTGGCTCACCAAAACGACGCATTTGAGATTATCAGGGGTAGTGGCAGGCCGAATCCAGTTATTGGTGACTTTTTGCTTGATCAAGGCGACATATCGTTGCTGCAGGGAGGCCAGACGGGCATCCTGGGCCCTCTCCTCGTTGGCGATCTCATCCTGCAGCTGCTTGCGGCGGGCAGCGGTATCCGCGGTCTTCTTCTTCTGGCTCAACTGCTCGTCCTCGGCCTTGAGTTTGGCCAGCCGGTCCGCCTGCGCCTTCATGTCAGCCATCTGCTGGTTCATCTGCTGCTCGGCCTTCACCTGCTGCTGTTTCAGGTCGGTGATGTTCTGCTCGAGCTGCTGCTTCTCCTGCTGCTTCTTCTGCTGCTCGGTCTTGAGCATGGACATCTGCTGATCGATGAGCTTCTGGTCCACCACCGTGGCCTTCACCGGTTCTGCGTCCTGGCTGTGGCCGCCGAGGGACGGTACCACCGAGCTGCTCCAGTGGAAGCTGAGCACCAGCAGCAGCACCAGACCCACGTGCAGGAGCAGCGAGTATCCCCAGGGCCGGCTGCGGTCGAGGTCGAAGCGCATCGCCCTACTTCCCGTTGATCTGCACGGTGGGTGCGTTGTCGGGCTCGGTCTCGAGGCCGACGCTGGGGGCCCCTGCCGCCTGCAGCAGCACCATGCCGTCCAGCACCTGCTCGTAACTGGCCTTGCGGTCGCCGCGCACGAAGATGTGTGCGCCCGGATTCAGCTTCAGCACCGCGGTGACGCGGGCCACCACCACGCTGGCATCGATGGGCTTGTCGGTGCCAGTGCCGATGTTGAGGAAATACTGGCCGGCGGAGTTCACCGACAGGATCACCGGCGTCTCGTCCTGCTTCAGGTCGATGGGCTTGGCGTTGGCGGGCGGCAGGTCCACCTTCACCCCTTCCGAGAGCAGCGGCGCCGTGATCATGAAGATGATGAGCAACACGAGCATCACGTCGATGTAAGGGACGACGTTGATCTCGCTCATCATGCGGCGTTTGTGCCGGCGGGCCATGGCCTTACTTCGCTCCGCCCGCGCGCGGTCCGGTGTGGCGCTGCAGGATGGTGGAGAACTCCTCCAGGAATCCGTCGAAGCGCGTCTCCAGCCGTTCCACGTTGTTGGAGAAACGGTTGTAGGCGAGCACGGCCGGGATGGCGGCGAACAGGCCCATGGCGGTGGCGATGAGCGCCTCGGAGATGCCGGGCGCGACCATGGAGATGGTGGCGTGCTGCACGTTACCGAGGGAGTGGAAAGCGTTCATGATGCCCCACACGGTTCCGAACAGGCCCACGTAGGGGCTGGTCGAGCCCACCGAGGCCAGGAACACCAGGTTCTCCTCCAGCCGGTCCACTTCGCGGATCTGCGCCACGCGCATGGCGCGGCGCGCACCCTCGATCACCTGGGTCGGGTCGTCGCTCTGCTTGCGCAGGCGCGCGAACTCGGCGAAGCCGGCCTCGAAGATGTTCTCCATGCCGCCTTCGGCGCCGGTGCCGGTGATCTCCTTGTACATGCCGGCGAGGTCGCCGCCGGACCAGAAGCGCTTCTCGAACTCCTCGGCGCGGGCCTTGGCCTGCTTGATCATGCGGCGCTTGCGGAAGATCATCGCCCATGAGGCGATGGATGCCGCGATGAGGAGCAACAGCACCAGCTTCACCACGAGGCTCGCGTGCAGCGCTATCTCCAGGAAGGATTCTTCTCCGTTCATCTAGCGAACTCCCTCAGGATCTCCCGCGGCAGGGGCCTGGGTTTGAATGTGTCCGAATCGATGCAGGCGACCCGTATCTCGCCCGTGCAAAGCAAGGCGTGTCCGTTGCCGGCATTACGCACTTCCTGGTGGAAGGTGAGGCTGGCCCGCGCCGTGTCCTTCACTTCCACGCTCACCATGAGTTCATCGTTGAAGCGCGCTGGCCGGCGGAAGCCGACGGTCGCGTCCACCACCACGAACTGCACCGCATGATGCTCACGCAACATATCCTGTTCGAAACCGAGGCCCCGTAACCACTCGGTGCGGGCCCGCTCCATGAATCGAAGGTAATTGGCGTGGTACACCACGCCCCCCAGGTCGGTGTCTTCATAATAGACCCGCACCTTCCAGGTGAACCCGGCATGACTGGAGCTTATGTCGTGCGCTTCACCGGCAGTGTGACCGGTCGCACGTTTTACGCGATCCACGCCTAGCCCCTCGGTTCGTCGAAGAGGTCCGCGGCGGACTCGCGCCGCGGCGGCTTCAGGCCGAAATGCTGATAAGCGGTCTTGGTGGCCATGCGTCCCCGGGCGGTGCGCATGAGGAAGCCCTGCTGGATGAGGAAGGGTTCCAGCACATCCTCGATGGTGCCCCGCTCCTCGCCGATGGCCGCCGCCAGGCTGTCCACGCCTACCGGGCCGCCGTCGAACTTCTCTATCACCGCCATGAGGAGCTTGCGGTCCAGCATGTCGAAGCCGTGCTGGTCCACGTCGAGGAGGTCGAGGGCCTGGTGCGCTACCTCGGCGGTGATGCGGCCATCGGCCTTCACTTCGGCATAGTCCCGCACGCGGCGCAGCAGGCGGTTGGCGATGCGCGGCGTGCCGCGGGAACGGGAGGCGATCTCGCGGGCCCCTTGCGGGTCGAGCTTCAGCGCCAGGATGCGCGCTGAGCGCGTCACGATGTGGGTGAGGTCCTCGAGGCTGTAGAACTCCAGGCGCTGCACGATGCCGAAGCGGTCACGCAGGGGCGAAGTGAGGAGACCCGCACGGGTGGTGGCGCCCACCAGGGTGAAGGGCGGCAGTTCGAGCTTGATGGAACGGGCCGCGGGGCCTTCGCCGATCATGATGTCGAGCTTGTAGTCCTCGAGTGCCGGGTACAGCACCTCCTCCACCACGGCGCTCAAGCGGTGGATCTCATCCACGAACAGCACGTCGCGTGGCTCGAGGTTGGTGAGTAGCGCCGCGAGGTCCCCGGGACGCTCCAGCACCGGCCCCGATGTCTGGCGCAGGTTCACGCCGAGTTCATGGGCGATGATGTGCGCGAGGGTGGTCTTGCCGAGGCCCGGTGGGCCGAAGATGAGTACGTGGTCGAGGGCTTCGCCGCGCTTCTTGGCGGCGCCGATGAAGATCTCCATCTGCTCGCGCACCGCCGGCTGGCCAACGTAGTCCGCGAGGTTGCGCGGGCGGATGGCCCGGTCCAGCGCTTCGTCTTCTGAGCTGCCTTGGGGTGTGATGATGCGTTCCTGGGCCATGGCTCAGTCTACCCGTTGCGCAGCGCGCCCTGCAGGGCGCGGCGGATGAGTTCTTCGCTGGAGAGGCCGTCTTCCTTGATGCCCCGCAGCATGAGAGCCGCTTCCTGGGGCTTGTAACCCAGGGACACCAGCGCGCCCAGGGCCTCGTCGCGGGGATGGGCCGAGATGCCGGCCGCCGTGGCGGCACCGCCCACGTCATCCAGGCGGTCTCGCATCTCCACCACCAGCCGCTCGGCGGTCTTCTTGCCGATGCCCGGCAGGCGCGTGAGTGCGGCGGTGTCGTTCTCCTGCACGCAACGGATGAACCCGTCCACGCTGATGCCGGAGAGGATGGTGAGAGCTAGCTTGGGGCCCACGCCGTTCACCCGGATCAGGCTGCGGAAGAAGCGCCGCTCCGCCTCGCTGCCGAAGCCGAACAGCACGTGAGCGTCCTCCCGCACCGTGAGATGGGTATATAAGGTGACCTCGCCCCCCGCTTCCGGCAGGTCATAGAAGGTGGACATGGGCGCCTCCACCTCGTAGCCGACGCCATGCACATCTATCAGCAGGTGCGGCGGCTGCTTGCGCAGCAAGGTGCCCCGCAGGCGCCCGATCATCGGCGCGCTCCCGCCCGCAGCATGGCGGCGAGTTCGGCCTTGAGGCCGCGGCTGTGGGCGTGGCACACCGCCACCGCCAGCGCATCGGCGCTGTCCGCCTGCAGCTCGCCCTTGAGGCCCAGAATCACGCGCATCATGTGCTGCACCTGCTCCTTGTCGGCGCCGCCCTTACCCACCACCGCCTGCTTCACTTCCTTGGGGCTGTACTCATGCAGCGGCAGGCGCTTCCCCAGCGTGCCGCAGATGGCGGCGGCGCGGGCCTGGCCGAGCTTCAAGGCGCTGTCGGCGTTCTTGTGGACGAAGGCCCGCTCCACCGCCACCTCATCGGGCGAATACTGCTCGACGACGGCGGCCATGGCGAAATAGATCTCGGTGAGGCGCTCGGCGATGCCGGCGCCGCTGGTGCGGATGTTGCCGCAGATGACGTACTGGAGCTTCTGCCCTTCACTGTCGACGATGCCGTAGCCGGTCGAGATCGAACCCGGATCGATGCCGAGTATGCGCGGCATCAGGCGCTCATCCGGCCAAGGTCCGCAGGACCTCGTCGGGGAAATCGGCGTTGGAATACACGGTCTGCACGTCGTCCAGGTTCTCGAGCGCCTCCAGCAGTTCCATCACCGACTCTGCGTTCTCGCCCTCGACGGTCACTGAAGTGGAGGCTCGGAGGGTGATCTCGGCGGATTCGGGCTTCAAGCCCGCCTTCTCCATGGATTCCTTAACCTTGAGGAAGGTGCCGGGCTCGGTGAGCACTTCGATGCCGCCGTCGTTCACCACGTCCTCGGCGCCCGCCTCCAGCGCAGCCTCCATCACCTTGTCCTCCCCCACGCTCGCGGGGAATGACAGCACGCCGCACTTGTTGAAGAGGTACCCCACGGAGCCGTCGGCGCCCAGGTTGCCGCCATGCTTGGCGAAGGCATGGCGCACCTCACCCACCGTGCGGGTGCGGTTGTCGGACATGCAATCGACGATGATGGCGACGCCGCCGGGGCCGTAACCCTCGTAGCGGATCTCCTCGATGGCTGCGCTGTCATCACCGCCGGCGCCGCGCTTGACGGCGCGCTCGATGGTGTCGCGGGTCATGTTGGCGGTGAGCGCCTTGTCGATGGCCAGGCGCAGCCGCGGGTTGTTGGCGGGATCCGGGTCGCCGTTACGCGCCGCGGTGGTTATCTCGCGGATGCAGCGCGTGAAGATCTTGCCGCGCTTGGCGTCCTGGACGCCCTTACGATGCTGGATGTTAGCCCACTTGCTGTGTCCGGCCATCTTCTACCCCAGGGCCCCGCTTAGAACGTGAGAGACATGCCCACGATGATGGAGCTATCGAGCGTGATGTTGGAGCTGCCGTTGAAGGCCGCCGAGACGTAACGGTAGCCCACGTAGACGTCCGCGGTGCGCAGCACCTGGTAGTTGGCGGTGAGGCGTGCCTGCCAGTAGCGGTCGACGCTCTGGAAGGAGACGATGCTGGGAGCGAAGTACAGCTCGCCGCCGAGGGCGAAGCGGTTGAAGGTGGGCCAGGTGTAGCGGAAGTGGGCGCCCACGCCCAGAGCCTCCCCGTTGTCGAGACCGGCCTGCTTGGGACTGATGAAGAAGAACTTGCCGCCCACACCGAAGATCAGCGGCGAACCCACCGGGCTGGCGTTGCCGGTGAGGTCCAGGCTGGCGTCGATGACGTCCACCCGGTCGGTGTGGTGCAGGTAACCCAAGCCCGCTTCCAGGCCGGAGTCGGTCAGGTTGGTGGAGAAGTCCACGGCCGCAGCGTTGCTGGCCAGGTTGAAGTCGAGGTTGGCGCCCTGGGCGGCGAAGGCCGCTGAGGCCAAGACCAGGAACAGACCGGCACGGTGAAGCCTCATGGACGCATCTCCCTTGGAAATCCAGGTGCGCACGGCACCTACATCTATATGATACCGTTAATCGCCGAATCTGACACCCGCGCACGCGGATCCAAGACCATGCCTTCACCTTCCTCCACCCCGAACCCACCGCCGTCGGCGCAAGCATCCTTCGGCCTGAGCGGACTCCCCGCGACCCTCGACGAACGCGCCGCGGGCATAGGCGCAATCCTGCAGGCGCTGGAACTGGATCCCGTCATCGTACGCGCCGGCATGGCGGCGGCGCTGGTGGATGGCGGCGCACTCGCCGCCGATGCATTGGACCGACACCTGGATGGCGAAGCCGCGCGGCTCACCCGCGAGGTACTGGCGCTTCCGGGCCTGGATGCGGTGGGCGCTCAGGGCGAGACGCCGCTCTCACCCGCCCAGGCGGAGAACCTGCGAAAGCTGCTGTTGGCGGTGATCCGGGACGGCCGGGTGATGGTGATCCGCCTGGCGGAACGCCTGCACGCCCTGCGCTCCGCCAAACCGCTGCCGGCGGCAGAACAGCAGCGCCTGGCCGCAGCGACCCGCGGCATCTATGCTCCGCTCGCCAATCGCTTGGGGATCTGGCAGCTCAAGTGGGAGCTGGAGGACCTGGCGTTCCGTTATCTGGAACCCCATCGCTACCGAGAGGTGGCTTCCTGGCTCAAACAGCGGCGCACCGACCGGGAGTCCTACCTCGCCGCCGCATCTGCGGAACTGCAGGCCCGCCTCGCCGAAGCCGGCATCGCCGCCGAGGTGGTGGGGCGACCGAAGCACATCTACAGCATCTGGAAGAAGATGCAGAAGAAGGACCTCTCCTTCGAGGACCTCTACGACCTGAATGCCCTCCGGGTGCTGGTGGACGACGTACCCGCCTGCTACGCGGCCCTGGGCGTGGTGCACGGCCTGTGGCGCCACATCGCGCGGGAATTCGACGACTACATCGCCGCCCCCAAGGACAACTTCTACCGCTCCCTGCACACCGCCGTGCTGGGGCCGGAAGCCCGCTCGCTGGAGATCCAGATCCGCACCCGCGAGATGCACCGACACGCGGAGTTCGGCGTGGCATCCCACTGGCGCTACAAGGAAGGCCTGCGCTACGACCCGGCGCTGGAGACGCGAATCGGCTGGATGCGCCAGCTGCTGGCGCCCGGCGGCGACGAGGACTTCATCGAGCGCTTCCGCACCGAACTCGTGGAGGAACGGGTCTACGTGCTGACGCCCCGGGGCGACGTGTTCGACCTGCCTCGCGGCGCCACCGCGCTCGACTTCGCCTACTACGTGCATACCGACGTGGGCCACCGCTGCCGCGGCGCGCGCATCAATGGCCGCATGGTGCCCATCAGCCACGTGCTGGCGGACGGCGACCAGGTGGACATCCAGACCAGCCGCCAGGGCGAGCCGAGCCGGGACTGGCTCAACCCCCAATCCGGTTACCTCAACACGCCGCGGGCACGGGACAAGCTGCGCGCCTTCTTCCGCCAGCAGGACCGGGGCCTGAACGTCAGCTACGGGCGTGACGCACTGGAACGGGAACTGGAGCGGCTCGCGATCCGCGACTTCCGCCACGACCGGCTGCTGAAACACTTCCCCTTCGATGGTCTGGACGACCTCTTCGCCGCGCTCGGTGCGGGCGATCTCTCGCCGGCGCAGATCGCCGGAGCATTGCAGCGGGAACTGGCGCTGCAACGGGACCCGCTGCCGCCGAAGCTCACGCGCGCGCCGCGGCCGCGCAAGGGTCGTACTCCCGCGGTGGTGCTGCCGGGCATGGAAGGCGACGTGCTGGTGGCTTTCGCCCGCTGCTGCCATCCGGTGCCGGGCGAGGCCATCCGCGGCTACATCACCCAGGGACGCGGCATCACCGTGCACCGCATGAACTGCGCCAGCCTCGCGCGGCTGACGGCACGTGCGCCGCAGCGTCTCACCGACGTGCGCTGGGGCAACGAGGGCCCGCAGGGGCATCCGGCGGAGATCGCGGTGGAAGGACGCGACCGGCGTAACCTCTTGAACGACATAATGGCCCTGCTGGCGGACGAGCATCTGCGCCTGCTGGCCCTGGACACGCAACCGGACGCGGATGCGGGGATGCTGAACCTGAAGCTCACGGTGAGCGTGACGGGGTTGCCGCAACTCTCGCGGCTGCTGAACCGCCTGACGCAGATAGCGGGCATCCACCACGCGGCCCGCGTAGCGCAAGGCCGGTAAAATTCAAGATATCTTTAGGTCTCACGCTGTAATACAGTCCGGGCATGCGTTCCACCCGCAAGAGACGCCCCCAGGGCCGCGCCCCGCAGAAGCGCCCCTCCAAGCTGGCCCGCGCGGCCCGCATGGTGGTCTATGCGCTGTTCGCGCTGCTGCCACTCACGGTGGCATGGCTCATCGCCCGCCAGTACCAGCACATCCGTGCGGTGGAGTCCCCCTCCATCGAGAACGTGCAGCTCATCCCGATCAAGCCGCCTTCGGCGGAAGCCCTCAAGAACATCTTCTCCAGCGAGGACTATGACTGGCCGCCGCAGGACACAGTGCCCCCCTACGCCATCCAGAACCTGCCCTACGGCCTCGATACCCTGGACAAAGACGAGAAGAAGACCGTGTTCTACCGCGCGCTCCTGCCCATCGTGCTGGCGGAGAACACGCGCATCTGGAACGAGCGGGTGTTCCTGCTGCAGCAGTTCGGCCTGGGGGCGGTGGATACCCACAGCGATGCCGGCCAGGAGGTGGCGCGCATCGCGGATCGCTACCGGGTGGACGGAGACTTCAACGAGCCCTCGACCCGCGACACGCTGCTCAGGCGCGTGGACGTGGTGCCGGTGACGCTGGTGCTGGCCCAGGCGGCCCAGGAGAGCGGCTGGGGCACCTCGCGCTTCGCGCTGGAATCCAACAACCTGTTCGGCATCTGGACCTGGAACGAGGACGTGGGCTCGGTGCCGCTGAACCGTCCCGACGACGCCACCCACATGGTGCGGGTGTATCCGGACATCCAGGCCTCGGTACGCGCCTACCTTCACAACATCAACATCGGCTTCGCTTACACCGAGTTCCGGGACCTGCGTGCCGACATGCGCGCCGCCGGCAAGCCCCTGGATCCTTTTGCCCTGGCGGGCACCCTGGACCACTACTCCGCCGCCGGCGACATCTACGTGAACGACATCCGCAACATGCTGCACAGCGACGAGCTGGACAAGCTCAGCGCCCTGACCCTCGATCCCGCCAACTAGCCCTTCTTAACAATCTCGAAAAATTCCCCCCAAAGCGTCGCGAACCGAAGCAGAGCTAGGCGCGCGAGGCAACAGGAGAGAGTGCACTCTTGTGTGCATGAGCGACTGCGAGCCCGAAGCGCAACGACGCTATGCGAGGCGCAGCAGCTTTGAGGGGTCACTCGGCGCTGGGGGCTAGCAGCCACATGTGGCTGTACCAGCGATAACGTCCGCCGACGAAGGCCGTGCAGTTGTAGCGGTCGCGCCCCACGTCCAGGCGCTTCTCTGCCTGGATACTGAAATGGGTCTTGTCACCGTCCTGCCAGTCGATCGTCATCTCCGGTCCGTTCTGGTAGCAATGCAGCGCCGCCGCCGGCAGCGCGCCCGCTTCCAGTTGCACATCCAGCTTCGGCGGATTGTTGCCCTTGATCTGCGGATCCCAAGGGCTGAATGACTTGGCAGGGAAAGGCAGTGCCGCGGCCTTGAGGGCGAACTCCGGCACCGCGGCATAATGCTCGTTGATGGGGAAGCGCGGCAAGGCGCGGGGATCCAGCGGTGCCGCCATGACACCCGCCTGCTGGCCGAAAGCGACGTAGCCCAGGCCGTTCACCAGTTTCACCAGTTCCTCGCTGTATTCGCCATAGGGGTAGGCGAAGAGCTTGGGATCCCGGTTCACGTCCTTGCCCAGCTCCGCTTCCAGCCGTGATTCACCCTTCCCGATGTCGGCCCGCACCCGGTCAGCCCAGGCGAGGTCCGATTCGCCCTTGAGGCGGAACGGGAGATGCCCGTGGTCAGCGGTGTGGTTGGCGAGCGTCGCTCCATGGCCGGCCATCTCCCGCAGCTCATCCCAGGTCATGAAGTCCGACTGCTTCGAGTCCACGCCGTCGGTGCTGACGAACACCGTGAACGGCCAGTCGTGGCTCTTCAGCAATGGATAACCGTTCTCATAGAAGGATTGGAAAGCGTCATCCACGGTGATCGCCACCACGTGGTCCGGGATGGCCTTGCCATCCTTCAGGTACTGCACGATGCGCGGCAGCGGCCAGACCTCGTAGTGGTTGTCCGCCAGCCAGTCCAGTTGGGCTTTGAACTGCTCGGTGGTGGTGTCGGTCGTGGGATAGCGTGCATCGCCGAAGCGATGGTAGATGAACACCACCGCATGGGACGGGACCAGCGACGCAGCCTCACAGAAGGACGGAAGGCAAGCACACAGGAACAGCAATGATGCGGCGAATTTTCCCATGCGGTCACCCTACTCCGCCCGATACAGTGAGGCAATAAAAAAGAAGGCGCCTTCCGGCGCCTTCTCCTGTCGCAACGGCGATATGTCTACTTGTTGATGGCGTGGATGGCACGCTTGTCCACGGCGAGCGACGCCTCATGCATGGCTTCCGACAGGGTCGGATGCGCATGGATGGTGCGCTGCAGGTCCTCCGCGCTGGCGCGGAACTCCATGGCCACCA
>CAZPAO010000034.1:0-21414 GCA_964584665.1 uncultured Gammaproteobacteria bacterium | reverse complement strand
GGAAAGACGCCGGCATGAGCCGGCATATTTCGGGCCTTCTTGGGGAAAAACATGGCAGTCATCCGTCGCGCGGCGTCGTCACTGGCGTTCGTATCTTCGCTGTTACTCACCTCCATCACCGCGAGCGCGGTTGATCTGGATCCTTCGCACCTCGCGGTGCCGGGGGACTTCAACGCCGACGGGCGCCTGGATGTGTTGCTGCAGCCCATGACGACGGCGGCCAAGGGCAGCCTGGTGCTGCAGGACGGCACCGGCGAACTGAGCGTCGTGGCCCAGGGCTGGGACCCCAACTACCTGGGGCTGGATTGGAGCGCCGCCGCCAGCGAAGTGGCCACCGCCGACTTGAACGGCGATGGGCAGGATGACGTGATCGTGCAGCCCCGCAAGGCGGGCGGCACCGCCGCCGTGGTCGTCACCGATCCCAGCGTGCAGATCCTCTCCGTGGCCCAGCTCCTGCCGCCGGGTTATCTGGGGCTGGATTGGTCCACCGCCGGCCACCTCATCGTTGCGGGGGATTTCGACGGCGATCGCCACAAGGAACTCTTCCTGCAGGCCGTGAAGCGCGGCGGCACCGGCATGCTCGTGCATGCGGACGCCCAGGGCCACCTCGTCGCCGCCTACCAGAGTTTCCCGGATGCCTACCTCGGGCGCCATTGGAGCGCCGCGGATGAGACCTTCTATGTCGGAGATTTCAACGGGGACGGCCGGCAGGACCTGCTGGTCCAGTCGAAACTCGGAGTAGGGGAGTCTGCCTATGCCTTGTTGCTGGCGGATGGCAGCGGACGCTTCACCAGCCTCAACGAGACCTGGAATCTCAAGGACCTGGGCGCGGACTGGAATCCCGTCACCCACTCCGTCGTGATCGAGGATGCCAACGGCGACGGCATCATGGACATCACGCTCCGCTCCAAGACCGGTGGCACCAACTACCTCTTCGAGGGCAACACTCAGGGCAGCTTCACCACCGCTGCCGCCCATTGGACCGGCACCAAGACCGCCGCCGACGCCTTGAAGCAACAGGGCAAGAAGACCGGCACCGGCACCAAGGCCGGCATCGGCATCGGGCTCAGCGGGCCCACCGCCAACAGCATCTCGCTTCCCACCCATCCCGAGCAGGACCCCGTCCTCCGTAGCGGGCAGGGCACACAGGGCAGCGGCCAGATCATGACCGTGAACGCAGCGGGCACTCTCAAGGGGTCCGGTGGCGTGAGCGGCGGCACCGCCACCTATTCCATCCCCATCAGCGTGCCGCCGGGCATCGCTGGCATGCAGCCCTCCATCAGCCTCAACTATTCGAGTCGTGGCGGCAACGGTGAGGTGGGCATGGGCTGGTCCCTCAGCGCTGGCTCCCAGATCCACCGCTGCCCGGCCACCCACGCCATGGACGGAAACACCGCCGGTGTGACCTATGGCAGCACGGACCGCCTGTGCCTCGATGGCCAGCATCTGGTCCTGGTGTCCGGCAGCTACGGCACCGATGGTGCGGTCTACCGGACCGAACTGGATGCCTTCAAGCGCATCACCGAGTCCGGCGATATCACTTCTACCTCATCTGCCTTCACCGTGCTGGATCACGATGGGCATGACCTGCATTACGGCAACACCTCGGGCAGCTATGCCGTGTTCAAGCCCACCGGTGCCGCGGCCCCCCTGGCCTGGGGCCTGGGCCGGGATGAAGATACCTACAGCAACAGCATCATCTACTACTACAGCACCTTCGGCTCCGGTGAATTCCTGCTGACCAGCATCAAGTACACCGGCACCGGCGCCACCGCCGGCAACCGCGAGGTGGATTTCACCTACACCACGCGTAGCGACGTCAGCAGTCAATATCTCTCGGGCGGCTTCACGCTGCAGACGCAATTGCTCTCCAGCATCACTACTCTGGTGAGCGGTGTGCGCGCCACGAGCTATAATCTGGAATATGCCACCAGCGCTGCCACCAAGCGCAGCCTGCTCCAGGGCGTGCAGGAGTGCGCCGGTGTGGGAAGCAACACGCTCTGCCTGCCTGAGACTACTTTCACCTGGCACGCTCCTGCCACAGCCTTCAATTCCGTGGTGAATCTGGATGATGATCTGGACTTCACCGGGCTCGGTCCCGTGTCGGTCGTGGTGACGGCTGCCGGCGATTTCGACGGCGACGGCCGCAAGGATGTCATCTACAGCGCCCCCGGCGTCAAGACTTTCGTGTATTTCGTCGCCAGTGATGGCTCCGCGACTCACACCGACATCACGAACCTGTTTGGCGGCGGCATCGTCGACGATGCGGGTGGCGACCTGGACAATGACGGCGCGGCCGATCTGCTCGGTTTCTTCACCGGTTCGGGCGGCACTGAAAGGTACGCCTATGCCACCTATGCCCCGTCCAGTGGGGGGTTCGTCGTCCACAACCTGACGATACCCTTCACCTATACCGTGCAGGGTCAGGTGCTATCGAACTTCACGGCCTTGGCCGACGTGGATGGCGATGGCCTGACGGACTTGGTGGTGCAGGTTCCCGATCCGGATAATTCGGGCAACCACATGCTCGCGGCCTATATCAACCAGACCGTGACGTGCAGCCCGCAGCCCTGCACAAATACCGTGGCCTTCAGCTCCACTCCGACGAAGCTGATATCCATACCTGACTACACCGATACGGTCGGCGTGGTACATACCCTCACCGCCTCGCCGGCAGGGGATCTGGATGGCAATGGCTTGCCCGATTTCGCGGTCAGCTACCTCGACAGCTCGGGCACCCTGCACGATGGCTGGATATTCGTGAAGGAAGGCGGTGCAGGCAATCTGACTGCGCCCTTCAGCATGGTCGAGAAGACCGCGGCGGGCGTGGCCCACCTGGCCCAGGACCCCACCATGAACCCGCGGATGATAGACATCAACGGCGATGGCTTGCCGGACATCGTCTATGACTGCGGCCCTTCGAACCATGACTGGTGCTACCAGCTCAACCAGGGCGGAGCCAACTTCGCGCACTACGTGGATACCGGTGTGGGCGATGTTCAGTCCGGTTCCGCCGGGAACGAAGGTGCGATCATGGTCGCGGACCTGGATGGCGATGGGGTCGAAGAGATCCTGTCTCCCGCCACCATGGTCGCGGACTTTTGCCAGCATTACGATCACTACACCCAGGAAGGGGGCACCGGCCCGGCCGACGTGTGCGCCAATAATGCGGATGACAACGATGCCACCGCGACTCTGTCGGCCAGCCAGGACAGGAGCATCTATCAGTACGACCGTTATCGGTTCGTCCCGCAGGCGGATGCCACGACCGAAGATGGCAGCGGCTACCGTTACGTGCCCCACCAGGCGACCTCCAATATCGTCGCCCAGGCGCGTCTGGCGCTAGCCACGGATGTGTTGGGTGATGGCCTCACGGGCGTCATCTCGCCCTTCACCAAAGGGAGCCAGGGGTCCTTCTTCGTGCTCAAGAGTGGCACGAGCTACCCCAAGGGCCCAGGCGTCGCGGCCAATTCGGCCGGCTCCGCCACGGACCTGAATGCAGCTCCGGACCTCATGTTGACCGCGGTGGATGGCTTCGGTGCCACTTCGCAGTGGTATTACTACCCGCTATCGTCGAACAAGATCTATAACAGCCTTAACCTGTATCAGGCACCCACGCTCGGCTCGGCTGGGCGCTATGACAGCCCCGACTATTTCTTCTTCAACTCGTCCATGTACGTGGTCGGCAGCTATACCGTCGATGACGGCATAGGCGGGACCCGCGTCCATGACTTCCATTACGGACAGGCCATCTACAACAACCAAGGGCGTGGCTTCCAGGGTTTCCGCACCGTGATGGATGACGATATGGCTTCTGGCGCCCGTACCGTGCAGGTCTACCACCAGCATTTCCCCCTGAGCGGCGAACTGGAGAAATCCTGGGTCATGCCTGTCGGCGACAGCGTCGACCTGGTGGCACCCGTCGTGGGTACCGATGCGCTCTCGTACACCAGCAATGATTGGGGCTGCCTGCGCGGCAGCGGCACCACGGTCACTGCTGTGGACGGGATCAGTTGCAACACGATCCTCGATGCCATGACCTACGTGCCCGTGCTCAAGCACAGCACCGTGGATATCCATGACGTCATCCATCCCAGCGACAAGCTGTCCACCACGGACACCACCTACTGCGTCGTATCGTCTGCCGGAGCCTGCACTTCCGCCCTGGGATATGACACGTATGGCAATTCCTTGGGTTCGGTCACTACCGTGACCGATGCCGCCGGGACCTATACCAGCAGCGTCAGTGCCACCTACCATACGGCTGACACTACCAATTGGTGGCTGGATCGCTTGGACAGCAAGGTCACCACCAACCAGGC
Source organism: uncultured Gammaproteobacteria bacterium (assembly GCA_964584665.1). GTDB lineage: Bacteria > Pseudomonadota > Gammaproteobacteria > Natronospirales > REEB76 > DASUBN01. The sequence continues at coordinate 17,092 of CAZPAO010000034.1, read as the reverse complement.
CACCTACGGCAGCACCCCCCAGCCGCAGGTCACGCGCACGACTGTCTATACCTACGATTCCAACAGCGTTCGCGCCGTGAGCGCGGTGGATGCCCAGGCGGACGGGAGTGCCGCTTACGACATCACCACCAACTACACCTACGATGCTCATGGCAACGTGATCATCCAGACCGTGGGAGGTGGCAGCGGCTCCACTCATATCGGCAACCGTACCACCAACACCGTCTATGCCCAGTCCGGCGCTGATGCGTTCTATTTCCCCATCAGGGTCCAGGATCCATCAGGCCAGTCCACCGTCCTGACCGCGGATGACCGTTTCGGCGCGCCGCTAACGGTCACGGACCCGAACGGCGTCGAGACGGATTACGCCTACGATGTCTTCGGCCGGAAGACCTCCACCCAGGTGGTCGCGCCCGTCTCCGTGTCAGCTGAGAACGTGCAATATCTCGCGCATACCAGCGGAGACGGCTACTGCGACAGCACCTCCGCCACCAGTGCTTATCTCGTGCTCGTGAGCCAGTCGGGACATCCGACCCACTACACTTGCTATGACATCCTGGGTCGTGGCATACGCAGCGTCAAAGAAGGGTTCTCCAGCGCCGGAGACAACATCTACCAGAGCACCTACTACGATTCTCTGGGACGGGTGCTGAAGGTGAACGAGCCGCACTACGCCGATATCTCATCGCCCTGGAACGTCAATGCTTACGAGAGCAATATCCTCGGTCGGCTGCATAGCCGTACTGACGCCAAGGGCGTGACCACTACCTACACTTACAACCCCGATGTTGCCACCGGCGCTTACCGGCCGATCACCACGGGCATCGCCACCACGACGTCCGATAGTCCGGAACGGGATGACCAGGAGACCAAGAACAGTCTCGGCAAGATGCTGAGCGTCACTAATGCAGTGGGCGCCACGGAGCAGGCGGGGACCCAGTACGCCTACGATTCTGACGGAAATCCCGTCACTATCACTCCCGTGGATGGGAGCGGTACACCCTTGACCGCCCAAGCCATCACGGCCCAGTACAACGTCCTCGGCCAGAAGGTACAGGTCACGGACCCGGATCAGGGCACCAGTACCTACGTCTACAACGTCGCGGGAGAACTCACGCATCAGACGGATGCCAAGGGTCAGGCGATCACCATGTCCTACGACAGCCTGGGCCGCATGACCTCTAAGGTTGCTCCGGAAGGCGAGACGGACTGGTACTACGACGGCCACGATACCCACTGCGGCGATGGGGCTACCATCATCGTCGCGCCTTACATCGGTAAGCTCCGTTGCGTGGTGCAGGGGTCCGATGGTTACCAGCAGAACTACGGTTACGACGATGACGGTCGCGCGGATCATGTGCATGACGTGATCCCGGGCAAAGGCAGCTTCGATACCGATACCGTGTACGATTCCTACGGTCGAGTCGATACGGTCACGTATCCCGCGAGCGTCTCGGATGCCGTGCCCGTGGCGAACGCCGGTTCGCACCAATACGTGGCTCCGGGCGCCACGGTCACGCTCCACGGTTCTGCCACGGATGCGGACGGCCCTAATTCCCCCTTGTTCCAGTGGTCCCAGACCGGCGGTCCCTCGATCAGCCTGAGCAGCGCCACCGCCGCGAGCCCCACCTTCACCGCGGGGTCGGCCCTCGCCACCAGCTACACCTTCCAGCTGACGGCGGATGACGGCCTCACGGCCGGCACCGATACCGTGACCGTCAGCGTGCCGGACGTGCCGGCCGCGCCCACCAATGTGGATGACGGCGGTGATGGGGATCGGGACGGGGACTATTACGTCACTTGGGATGCGGTGTCCGTAACCGGCACCACCATCGTCTACCACCTGGAGGAAGCGAACAGCGATACCTCCAGCGCGCCCACCAGCTCCTGGACCGAGATCTGGTCCGGCACCAGCACCAGCCACCTGGTAAGCCACCCCGGCAATGGCCATTACTACTATTGGTACCGGCTGCGGGCCGAAGACCAGGTGGGATCAGCCTCCATCGGGTTCAGCCCCTATTCCGCGCGTCATTCCATCCACCTCGTGGTCGCTCCCGGGCAGCCGGCCACCATCTCGCCGGCCAACGGCAGCACCTCCACCGGGGCCTACACCATCAGCTGGGGTCTCTACGATGGTTCGGTGGTGTCTTCCAAGGTGTTCTACGAGCTGAATGAGGCCAACAACCTCAGTTTCAGCGGCGAATACCTGGTCTACACCGGCACCGCCCGCACCAAGAACATCACCAATAGCCTGGGTGACTGGTACTACCACGTCCGCGCCTGCAACCAGGACGGCAGCATCAAGGCCTGCAGCGCCTGGCGCAACAAGGCCCATGAGATCGTCACCGGCACCGGAGGCGGCGGCGGTGGGGGAGGCCAGCAACAGCAGCAGATCTTCGCCCCCGGCAGCGGCACTACGCTGGCTCCGATCGGAGGCAGCACGTCCATGGCGCTGCCTGCCGAGATGCCCGCGCTGGATGGCGGCGCTGAAGAGGTGCAGCCTCCCCCCGTGGAAGGCACCAACATCGCGGCGGAGAAGCTAGCCTTTGTAGCTGCGCCCACCGCTCTCCGTCATACCCGCAGAAGCGGGTATCCAGTCCAGCTTGCCGCTTCAACCGATACGGCTGTTCGCCCGCTTTATGACCAACCGGTATACAAGGCTTACGCCGATACCAAGTTGGTACAAGCCACCGTCACCACTCAGACCGTGCGGTTCTCAGTGAAGTATCTGTATACGTCCAATGGATACATGTCAGCACTCGTCAACGGAATCGACAATGCCCGCATCCTCTGGCAGGTGAACAAGAACGCTACCAATGGGGCGGATGCCGGCGGCAACTATGCCGAATACGGTATGGATGCCCGGGGTAACGTCACCGATGCAATAGCCGGTACGGGGGCCCATGCCGTCAATACTCACTACGGTTATGCGCCCGACAGCGGCTACCTCGCCAGCATAGGCAGCACCTCCGGTACAACTACCTATCAGGCCCTGAGCTACCAGTGGTTCGCCATAGGCAACCTCAAGGAGCGGGATTCCAACGCCAATGGGGTGAACCTGTCAGAAGCTTTCACCTATGACCTGCACAACAGGTTGCTGACCTCTCAGGTAGGTAATAGTGGGGGCGTGCAGCCCCAGGTCAGCTACCAATATGACTCGCTGGGTGACATCACCCACAAGACCGATGGGACAGGTACCACTGATTACACCTATGGCTTCAGCGGGGCTCACCCCCATGCCGTCGCCACCCTGGCTGTCAGTGGCACCACCACCGCGAGCTATAATTACGATGCCAACGGCAATATGAATTGCCGTGATGGGGCTGGGTCGAGCTGCACTGGCAGTCCCACCGGCAATGTCCTTTGGAACAGTGACAACCTGCCCACCAACATCACCCAGGATGCCAACAACTACAGCAACTTCTTCTACGGCCCGGATAAACACCGGTATAAGCAGGTGGCTGCTACCAACAGCACAAGTGAGACCACCCTATACCTCGGAGAGATGGAGGTTGTCATCGGCGCCACCACCGAGTACCGGCATACCCTCACTGCCTATGGCCGACCGGTGTACTTGGAGAAGCTCACCACCAACACTGGCGGCAACCCAGTTGAGACGAGAGGGTTCGCCCTTACGGATCACTTGGGAAGCGTTGACGTCATCGTGGATGATGGCGGCAGCGTCCAGGCCCAGGAGAGTTTCGATGTGTTCGGTAAACGGCGGAACTGGGGTAGCTGGACAGGCGCTCCTAGCTCCACCGAAGTGCAGCAAGATCGCACCGTCACTCATCATGGATTCACCCATCATGAGGAAGAGGATAACCTTGGGCTTGTGCACATGAATGGTCGGGTGATGGATCCGGTATCCGGCAGGTTCATGTCTGTGGATCCTGTATTCCAGGCACCCAGGAATAGCCAGAGCGTCAATCCTTACAGCTATGTTATGAATAACCCGCTATCCCTAGCAGATCCGAGCGGGTATTGTGCTAGCACTGATCCCTCAACCGGCGGCGACTCGACAGGATGCGATGGAGGAGGCAGTACCGATGAAGGTAATGGCGATCGCCTTTACAAAGGTCATAACGACGAGGTCCAGACGGGATCACATACAAGAACCGCTGACACCGGGGCTTCTTGTGGTAGTGACTGTCATTTCGAAAATACTGGTAACGGCCGTACTGCCGTCCAGGAGACTTACTCAAGAGCAATGTCTTCCTCTAGCGACATAAACTCTTCGACACAGCGACAGGACGCAACTTCAGCTGGTGATCGTGGTCTTGGCAATGTTGTCGGTGGTGGAGAAGTTTCATTCGCTGACAATGACAAGAGTCAGTCATCAGTGCCTATCCCCTGTGATACCGATGATGATTGTCAAGTTAAAGATCCATATATAAATCACTCGATAATTTCAGTTATCGGAGGAAGGCCGAATGAAAGGTCAGCAGTGCGGCAAGATCTCGACAAGATAGAAGATACGCCGCGTGGAAAAGAGCTGATGAAGATGCAGCTGAGGAAGAACCAGATATTAACTATACGTATTGATAATCAGCAAATACTGGAGAACTCGGCTGTGGGAGGAAGCCCTGCAGTCGTTAATGCTGAACACAGCTATGGTATACATACAACTGCGGGCGATCGTGAAGTTAGTCTCTTAAGGTCTGTTGCACATGAGATAGGTCATGCCATCTCGGGCATTCGGGATAGTGGCCCGAATAATATGGATAATATCAATGCGAATGAAAATCCAATAGTCACGCATCTTCAGAATCCTGAACCAGCGAGGACATCATATGATTTGGTTTGGTGGTGATAAATTTATGAAGTGCGTATTCTTGGCACTGATTGTTTTGCTGAATGGTTGTGGTACGGTTCAGCATGATGAAACAATGCTTTGTTATATGCCGTTCGATCGTGAGAGCTTCGGGCCAATAGATAAAAAACTTATTGAAAAAACTAAGTGTGCCGGCGTGGACGATACAGATATTCTGTACAAGAAATTGTCTGAGTATCTTGATAGACAGAATCAAGGAAATATTGAATCGGCCCCCTCGCGTTTCGACGAAAAACGCGTCAGATTGAAGTTTGCGAGCAAGTCAGGTATTTACTATGTAGATGCTGATGGAGTTGTAGAGCTAGGGACTGTCCAATATCGTTTACGTGATGATAATAAGAAGGCTATTAGCGAAATACTCGCATCGGCATTTGACTATCATGATTAATCACAAAGGACTGGCCAACATTTAACTTGATCCGTTAAGAAAAAGAGAAAAGGGGTCAGAGCCCTTTTCTGAGGATGGCAGCATCAAGGCCTGCAGCGCCTGGCGCAACAAGGCCCACGAGATCGTCACCGGCACCGGAGGTGGCGGCGGCGGGGGAGGCCAGCAACAGCAGCAGATCTTCGCTCCCGGCAGCGGTACCACGCTGGCTCCGATCGGAGGCAGCACGTCCATGGCGCTCCCCGCCGAGATGCCGGCGTTGGATGGCGGCGCTGCACAGATGCAGCCTTCCCCCGTGGAAGGCACCAACATCGCGGCGGAGAAGCTAGCCTTTGTAGCTGCGCCCACCGCTCTCCGTCATACCCGCAGAAGCGGGTATCCAGTCCAGCTTGCCGCTTCAACCGATACGGCTGTTCGCCCGCTTTATGACCAACCGGTATACAAGGCTTACGCCGATACCAAGTTGGTACAAGCCACCGTCACCACTCAGATCGTGCGGTTCTCGGTGAAGTACCTGTATACCTCTAATGGCTACCTGTCCGCACTCGTGAACGGGCTGAACAATGCCCGCATCCTCTGGCAGGTCAACAAGAGTATCAGCGGTTCCGACCCGGCAGGGGATATCTATGAGCAGGGCATGGATGCCTATGGCTCCGTCACCGACGCCATCTATGGCAGCAGTATCAACAGTCATTTCGGGTATGACGGCGGCGGCCATTACCTGAGGAGCATCGGCACTACCGCCGGCAGCACCACCTACCAGGCCATGAGCTATGCCTGGTCGCCTACCGGCAACCTTCTGGAACGAAAGTCAGGAGCCATTCTGACCGAGGACTTCACTTACGATCTGCACAACCGCGTCTTATCCTCATCGGTGACCAATGGCACTACTAACTCCGACACGGGCTATCAGTACGATTCCGTGGGTGATATCACCCATAAATCGGAGACTATCAGCGGTGTTACTACGACCACTGACTACACATATGGGTACAGCGGAACGCATCCTCATGCAGTCGCCACATTAGCAGTTAGCGCCGCCACTACTGGCAGTTATGCTTATGACGCAAATGGGAATATGACTTGCCGTGATGCAAGCAGCGGCTCGTGCGCCATCAGTGGTCCCACATTGAATGTAATGTGGGATAGCGACAATCAACCTAGCAGCATCACACAGGATTCAGGCAATTACAGCAATTTCTTCTATGGACCGGATAAACATAGGTATCGTCAGGACGCCAAGAGCGGCGGCGTAGCCTCCACCACGCTCTATGTGGGTGGACTAGAGATCGTGACCGATCCTACCGGTATCGACTATAAGCACACTCTAGTGGCTTATGGCCGTCCGGTGGTGCTGGATGAACTGCAGGCCAATACTTCGGGTGCTCCGCTGGACAAGCGGAGTTATCTGCTCACCGACCATCTCGGAAGCGTGGAGCAGGTCGTTCCTGAGAGTGGCACTATTGGTGTGCAGAGTTTCGACACCTTTGGGCGGCACCGTGATCCAGGCACCTGGCAGGTCGTAGCCGGTTCCAGCACCACTATCACTAAGCACGGGTTCACCGACCAAGAGCATCTGGATAACCTGACTTTGGTCCACATGAATGGACGTGTCTATGATCCGGTCATCGGGAGGTTCATGTCCGTTGATCCGGTGTTCCAGGCGCCGACCAATACGCAGTCGGTGAACCCGTATAGCTATGTGATGAACAACCCCTTGTCGCTGGTGGATCCGAGTGGATATGCAGCGGCATGCACGCCTGATAGCGAGGGGAATACGACTGCGTGTCAAGCGGATACTACTGGGGATAGGCTTTATAAGGGTCACAATGACACGGGTTCAATGGATCACTTGGCTGGGACCAAGCTTGCTGCCTTTGACAAGGCAGTTCAAAACCGCCTAGATGGTGGGCATGGAGTCTTGGACCATGGCAAGGCAGCTATTTCGTGGGGCAATGGCAAGGATGGAGGGCAGAAGCCAACCGATTTAGATATTTTTGGAAAACTTCCGGATGAAAAGGGAAAACCGTCCTTGGCTAGCAATGTATCTACTGCGGCAGGCGCTGGTGAAGTCAAAGGTAGCAGTGATACTTGTGTATCTGGCGGAAACACCGCATGTCTTGGAAAAATTGAAGTAACGTCGAAACCAACTGACCCATCAGAAATTGCTGAAAAGGGGTCTGCAACTCTTGCGGTTATGGGAGTGGTTGCAGATACTTTAGAGAAGGGAATAGGTCTTTCACGCGTCATCCAACAAAGCTCTTACGGTTTAGCAGTTTTCCATTACGCTAGAATCGCAGGCGCCTTTGTGAAACCTTTGGGCGCCCTTGCTGATTTTGGAAAGTTGCAACTTGATAAAGCAGAAGGGAAAGACTCGGTCACTCTCGTTCGAGATAGAGCGAATCTTACCGCTGATATAATTGGATTTACCGGCGTTGGTTATGTTCCAAGCGCAGTGTGGACTATTCTCGATGTTTCTGGTGCTGATGATTATATGTATAACAGAGCACAACAAAATTTCAATAACAGCCTTACTACGATGGAGGCCGCGCCCGGTCTTGTTAATGCACAGAACCAAGGCTATGGATCGATGTTTATCGGACAACCTCACTGATTATGTTGAACTTATATAAATATATTTTCTATCGGATGTATCGATGGAATCAGGATTTCACCATTCTCCAGGGGTTTGGTCTGGCATCCATGCAAGCGATGTCAGCGGTTCTTACACTTTTGGTAGTGCAAATCATAGATGTAATTTTATTAGTCGAGAAAATAACGGGTATTTCCATATTTTTATATTTTGGTGATTCTTCGATCTTGGTTTTGACTACTATTGGTGCCGTTTTCTGTCTAATTGTTTATGCAATTTTTGGCGGTGAGGCCGGATTCAAAAAGATAATTGATGAATTTGATAAAAAGGCGGAGCCCAAGAAACTGAGCATTATTCGCGGGTTCTTAGTTTGGATCTACGCTGGATTCTGGATTGGGTGGCTGTTGATTGTGGTTTGGAGTGACTAAAGAATAACAATTAGAGGGTGTGTCATTCTGTCGGTTCGTTCACCTGCCAGGCCATGAGCTATGCCTGGGCACCCAGCGGCAGCCTCGATCATCGGAGTTCGACCGTGATGGTGAGCGGCGTCAGCACTGCTCTCTCGGAGGCGTTCACCTACGACCAGCATAACCGGCTGCTCACGTCCATCGTCTCCAACGGTTCCGGCACCCAGCCGACCGTGACCTACCAGTACGACTCTGTGGGCAATATCACCCACAAGACCGATGGCGGCACCACGACGGACTATGGTTATGGCTTCAGCGGGGCTCACCCCCATGCTGTCGCCACCTTGGCAGTCGCTAGTACTACCACCGCGAGCTATAATTACGATGCCAGCGGCAATATGAATTGCCGTGACATTATCGGCAGCACCTGCACCGGCAGTCCCACAGGCAATGTCGTCTGGAACAGCGACAACCTGCCCACCAATATCACCCAGGATGCCAACAACTACAGCAACTTCTTCTACGGCCCCGATAAACACCGGTATAAGCAGGTGGCTGCTACCAACAGCACAAGTGAGACCACCCTATACCTCGGAGAGATGGAGGTTGTCATCGGCGCCACCACCGAGTACCGGCATACCCTCACTGCCTATGGCCGACCGGTGTATCTGGAGAAGCTCACCACCAGCACCGGTGGCAACCCCGTTGAGACGAGAGGTTTCGCCCTCACAGATCACTTGGGAAGCGTTGACGTCATCGTGGATGACGGTGGCGGCGTCCAGGCCCAGGAGAGTTTCGATGTGTTCGGCAAACGGCGGAACTGGGGCAGCTGGATAGGCGCTCCTAGCTCCACCGAAGTGCAGCAAGACCGCACCGTCACTCATCACGGGTTCACCCATCATGAGGAAGAGGATAACCTTGGGCTTGTGCACATGAATGGGAGAGTCTACGATCCCACCCTCGGAAGGTTCTTATCCGTCGATCCGGTCTTTGGTCATCCAGAGAATAGCCAGTCATTGAATCCTTATAGCTACGTGCTGAACAATCCGTTGAGCATGACCGATCCCACGGGCTATGACGGATGCATGGCAGGAGATCTGTGCTTCTCTAGTGGCGAGCACAACCGTGACTCGAAGGGAAATCTCATTACCAAGGATGCCCAGCAGATATCGGACATGAAGAATGGCACAACCAAAACCATAGGCTCATTCCTTGTATCGAAGGATGCCGATGGTAATGTTGCGGTCACCACATCGAACGGTAGTCAGTCGTCGGCGAACTCCAACGATGCGCAAAACAAACCTTCCGACTCGGCAGGAATTGGCAGTCCTCAACAGGTGAGCAAGACACCCTCAACGAATGCTGATCAAGTTGAGGTCATAGGAACTGACAGCAGTAAGCCGAAGGATGACATTCACACTCAGGATGTCAGCTTCACCCTGTCGCCGTCAGACAAAAATGCGAGCGGCGGTTATCAATATGTCACCGAAGCGGTCCTTGCTCAGTTTAGAGCCAATCAATCCGAATATGAGCAGACAGAGAAAAACGGGGATGAACTTATGGGAGTTGTTTACAAACCCGGAAGTAATTACTTCTTCTCAACTATGCACGAAGTGCCAGCGCAGTTCGATGCACACATCTCGTTAGTAGGGATAAGGTCGCAAGACATTGCCGGCTACACGCATACGCATCCGGACAACACCATCTTCAATGGGTTGGACTACGTTACACCAGCGAACACAAGACTGCCTTCCTTCATGAGGAACTCGGCCGGTAATGCTTATCAATGGAGTGCTGGTGGTGCGCTGCGGTATCAAAATTATGTGAAGCAGATGCAGCAGTCAGGTTCGGCGATGAGTCAGCAGACCGATATCGCGGACCCAGGGCATTGGGGCATTACGAGCATCTGCCCCGGAGGCACGCCATGCTTAAACTAATTACTATCGTGCTCTTGTTGGGGGTGTCGCCGTTGGCAATGGCGGAGAGTGAGCTTCTTTGCTTGAAGCCGGTCGAGGTAAATATCAATCGCCTTTATCCTCCGATGCACATCGTCGATGGCCTGAAGAGGAAGGACAAGATCGTTCTACGGATGCCGGTCGACTGTAAGGGCGGGGGCTTGCTTGAACCATCCTCCTTTGCCGAGGCCCAGGACTGGCTCGAGCTGGCGTTGCCGCCCGACTTCAAACGGGGCATCACAGGCGGCCCGTACTTAAACCCCTATATGTACACGCTGTATGGCTCGTCGGTCGAAGACGATCTATATGACTACTTCACCGCCCAATGGAAGCTAGGCCCCACTTCTAGGGCCTGTAAGGACGCCCCACCGGACCCTGATATTGAGCCGGCAGGGAACACGTGCTTCTACCAGTTGATCGACAATCTGCGGACGCGATACAAGAAACCCACTGCCGTGATACCTGAGCCTAAGGGCTGAGGGGGCGGCCTCTCAAATAACGGCTGGAGGTAGCCCGGCAGGTCCCGCACGAGCGGGCCTGCCGTATAACTCCACCTGGTCCGCACCCTGATCCCCGCCCACGTGGGCGGCCGTTCTCCCCTTAGTCGCTTCAGATCATCGTGCGCCCCCGCGTGCACAGTGGGTGCACGATGAGGGCGCACGATAAATGACCGCCGAGCCTTAGAGCCGCAAGGGGGCGGCACCGGCCGTCCCCGCGTGATTACTCCAGGAGAACGGGGGTGGAAGGCGGGAACAGCGCATCGAAGCTCATGAACGCGAACGGCGCTAAATGGGCCGGCTGCACCGTGAACGACTCCCCCTGGAACCTGGCGGTCTTGATGGAACGGAACGCACGCTCGATCCTGGAGGCCGTGACCGGGTCCGGAGAGAGGTAGAGCACCCGTTGCCACAGGCCGAGCTTGCGCCCTTGGAGATAGCTCACCAGGATCTCCTGGTAGCGGCGGGCCGACTTCAGGGTGCGCTCGATCTCCAGGGCCACCGTCTCCCCGGTGGCGGTGATGGCCACCGCATCCGGGATGTTGAGGCCCTTGGCCGTGAGGGCCTCCGCCAGGAGCGCCGCCGGCTTCCAGGCCTTCCAGCCGGCGAGCTGGGCCCGCACGTGGACCAGCTGCACGTCCAGATCATGGGCCAACCTAGATGCCGCCACCTTCTTAGGATCGAACACCGCGCGGGGCCCTAAGGGCTCCCCCGGGTCGAACGCATGGTGCAGGCCGTGATGGGTGAGTCCCCAGAGCTTCACCGGCCGGGCGTAGCTCACCTCGATCATGGCGCTCTTGATCAACCCGTCCCGTTCCATCTTGGCGAGCGTGGCTTGCAGGGTGCGGCGGGAGTAGCCCAGCAACACCTCCAGCACGTCCATGTGCGTGAAGGTGTAGTCCCGCATCCAGCGCAGCACCCGGCGGCGCTTCTGCTCGATCTGCTGAGCCCGCTCTGACGGCGCGAGCAGTGTCCTGTCCGAACGTCCGCGCTGAATATTCTTTAGATAAAAGCATCGGTTTTTAATGAAACCGATGCTTTTTTATTCGTGCGCTATCGCAATGGCCTAAAAATCTTCCTCGATTTACAGTTTTCTTACGCCATTGTGGCGCTTTCTTGATTAATTCATGACTCTTGGCCGAGTGATGGTGCGGACAGCTCTGCCCGTTTTCTCTGCTTCGACAGTACCCGTTTACGCTCTAACGTCGGATGTAATACCCAGTAAGCAGCCCGTCCCACGCATCGAACCATAGCGTCTCCTTGGGAGGATATTTGGCGATATCCAGGCCGGCCCAGGCTTCCGCCGGCGTCATTCCCCGCAGATGCTGATGCGGCCGCACATGGTTGTACCAGAGCCGGAATAGGTGAAGCGATGTTCCAAGTTCTTTCTGATCGGCGAAGGACCAGTGCGCGAGCCTGTCTTTCAAGGTGCCGAAGAATCTCTCTATGCGGCTATTCTGCCAAGGGCAATGTGGATCAGTGCGCTGGTGCCGTACGCCCAGCGCCCAGAGGCCGAATCGGAACAGCCATGACTTGAACATGCCTTCATTGTCGGTGCGGATGACCTTGGGTTTCCCATGGAGCGTGATGGCAGCATGTATGAGCGGCAGGAGAGTGATCGCGGATTTCCTGGCGAGCGGCAACAAGGCTAGATTGGCCCGGCTGCCATGGTCCACGATCCCCAATATCGGATGCTGCCGCCCGGCTTGGTCTCTTATGAAACTAAGGTCCAGGCCCCATACCCGGTTCGGGAGAGTCGGTTTATGTTCGCGGCTCCGGACCTGTTTCCGCTGCGCCTCGATCTCGTACCGGTGCTTGCGGATGACGGAGCAGGCGTAACTCTTGCCGACCGTCATGTCTCTGTGGACATTCACCCTGTTGAATGTCTCCGCCACCTTGCGGCAACCGCATTCCGGCATGAGCGCCTTCAGGCGGATGATCTCCAGCCGCACCCATTCCGGCTTGGGGATGCGGTGGTGATGTACCACGGCCTCCACTGTCGCGGCGCGCCGCCGGCCATGATGAGGCACAGGCCTCCGCAGCCGGGAATAGAGTAAGAAAACGAGAATAAGAAGGATGAGCAGGATCAGATTCATGCGGAGCCATCCGTGGCTGAAAGCGACGGAGTATAGCGATGACGAGGGGCCGAATGAAAAGCCCGGCTTGTGCCGGGCTTCTTAGCTTCAAGAGTCGGATAAGAGAGGGGCTATTTCATCTCTTGAATCTGTGATACGCGCAGATCGTCTGTCACAAAACTGACATCAATCCGCCCCCCGGGGAGGGGCTAGCCATCCGCATGTAGCTTGTTCAGTATCCCGCCGACGAGCGCATCAAGCGTTGACGAGCCGGTCCGTATTGCCTTCCGGTGCGCTGCGCGCCGGTACCATGTTGCGCAGGAACTCTTCCGCAGCGGCCTTCCAGCTGAAGCGCAGGGCATAGTCCCGGCACTTCTTGCCGTCCAGCTCCAGGCAGGCGAGGGCGGCTTTCTGCAGGTCGTCGTCGCAGAAGCCGGTCTGGCCCTGCTGCACCACATCCACCGGACCGGTGACGGGGTAGGCGGCCACGGGCACGCCGCAGGCCATGGCTTCAAGCAGCACCAAGCCGAAGGTATCGGTCTTGCTGGGGAACACGAACACATCCGCCGCAGCCAGGGTCTTGGCCAGCTCTTCGCCGCGACGGAAGCCGGTGAACTTCACCTTGGGGTATTTCTTCTTGAGGGCCTCAAGGTCGGGCCCGTCACCCACCACGTACTGGGTGCCGGGCAGCTCGAGTTTCAGGAAGGCCTCGATGTTCTTCTCGATGGCGACGCGGCCGAGATACATGAAGATGGGCCGGTTGTCGTCCAGGAAATGCTTGTCCCGGGGGCGGAAGAGTTCCGTGTCCACGCCCTTGCCCCAGTGCACCAGGTTCTTGAAGCCCCGGTCCTTAAGCTCCTGCATGAGCGAAGGCGTCGAGACCATGAGCCGGCTCGCCGGGTTGTGGAAGCCGCGGATCCAGGCGTAGCCGACGCTCAAGGGGATCGGCGCGCGGGCGCGGATGTATTCCGGGAACTTGGTGTGGTAGCAGGTGGTGAAGTGCAGGCCGCGCTTGATGCAGTAGCGGCGCGCAGCGGCGCCCAGGGGGCCTTCCGTGGAGATGTGGACTGCGTCCGGCTGCACTTCGTCCAGCCACCGGTTGACCTTCCCCTGGGGGAAGAGGGCGAGGCGGATGCTGCTGTAACCCGGCATCGGGATGGTGGTGAAGCCCTGGGCGTGGGACAGCACGTGCGGGTCGTGACCGAGGCCTTTCAGCTCCTCCACGATCTTGTGCATGGTGGTGACGACGCCGTTGACCTCGGGCAGCCAGGTATCGATGACGATCGCGATCTTCATGCGTGGACCACCTTGTTGCCAGCGCGGCGCGGGGCCGCAGGATGGGCGTTGCGGGCGGCGATGTGGTCCGCCCAGTTCAGGATCTCGAGCGTACCGTCGTGGCGTTCGATCAGCGCGGTGCAGGACTCCACCCAGTCGCCGTCGTTGCAGTAGAGGACGCCGTGGCGCATGGCGATCTCCGCATGGTGGATGTGGCCGCAGACCACGCCGTCGGCGCCGCGCTTCTGGGTCTCCCGGGCCACGGCTTCCTCGTAGTCGCCGATGAACTGCACGGCGCTCTTGGCCTTGTGCTTGAGGTAGGCCGCCAGCGACCAGTAGGGGAAGCCGAGCTTGCGGCGGAACACGTTGACCCAGCGGTTGCAGTAGAGCAGCCAGTCGTAGACCCGGCTGCCGAGCTTGGCCAGCCACTTGCTGACCTGCATCACGCTGTCGAACTCATCGCCGTGCAGCACCAGGAGGCGCTTGCCGTCGGCGGTCTCGTGGATGGCGTCCTTCTGGATGGAGACGTTGCCGAAGTCCATGCCGACGTAGTCGCGGAAGACCTCGTCGTGGTTGCCGGGGATGTAGATGACCTTGGTGCCGTGCTTGGCCTTGCCGAGCACCGTGCGAACCACGTTGTTGTGCTCCTGCGGCCAGAACATGCGGTTCTTCATCTCCCAGACGTCGATGATGTCGCCGACCAGGTAGAGGTATTCGCATTCGGTGTTGCGCAGGAAGTCGAGTAGGAAGTCGGCGCGGCAGCCGCGGAAGCCGAGATGCACGTCGGAGATGAAGATGCTGCGGTAACGCAGGGGTTTCATCTGATGGACGCTCATGTTGTGCTCCTCCTTCCGCATGTTGCAGAGGATTCTGAAGGTGGAGGGTTAAGAGCGTGTGTAAGGGCCGTTACATCTCCGTGAAACGCACCCCTTTGGGAGCAGGGGGTGTCTTCATCCTGCAATCAAGGCTTAACCGGGGTTTAACTGAGGCGGGCTAAAGTACCGCCCATGCTGCAGAAAACCCCTCAAGCGAAGGTATCGGAGAGCACGCGCCGCCATGAGCGCCGCCGCCGTGCCGAGGTGCTGCCCCTGAGTCGCCCGCATGCTGGCAAGCCCACGGCAGCTGATTACATGGCGGCTTATCCCTGCACGCGCATGCACGGCGCTGATTTCGAAGCGGAGTTTTACAGAGAACCGATGGAGCTATAGCGCCAAGGATGGCGCCATGACAGGGAAGTGACTATCCACACCTTGTTGACGTTATCCACAAGCGGGTGCGTCACCCAAGCATGCCGAGCTGTTTCGAGCTGAGGTGCCAGGTGATCTGGGCCTCTCCCGGCACCGCTTGTTCCGGCATCTCCAGCTTGCAGACGGCGCCTTTCTTCATCTGCACCAGGCTGCGTGGTGCGCCACTCACCATGTAGCCGATCCATTCGCTGAGATCCGGTTCGTGGCCAACGAGCGCGAGCGTGCCTTTCTGGCGCATCACCCACTGCAAGAGTGCGGAGTGATCCACTCCAGGCGAGAGTCCCGGGTGCTGCGCACGCTTGGCATCGGGGAAGGCTTCGGCCACGCAGTCCGCGGTCTGCACCGCGCGGACGAGGGGGCTCGAGACCAGGAGATCGATGCCGTCCACGAGCGTGGCGAGGCCCTGGGCGGCTTGCCGCATCTTGTGCCAGCCCTCCTTGGTGAGTTCCCGCCGCGCATCGTTGCGACCGGCGATCGCGGCATCCACCGGTTCCTCGGCGATGCCGTGGCGGATGACGAGTACCGTGCGGCTCATTCCGCCAGGGCCCGGGACAGGCTCTCGATGCTGGTGATGGGGAGCGAACAGGTGGTGCCGCGGCAGACGTAGGCGCAGGCGGGGCCACGCGGCGTGCAGCGGGCCAGGAGGCCCGCGAGGTTGCGAGCCTGATCGGGGATGCAGAGCACGAGACGCCGTGGATCGTACTGGCTCGCCAGCTCTGCGCGCCATTCCGAGAGCGCCTCCGCGTCACCCCGCAGCACCACCATGGTGGGGGGCTCCAACATGTACTCCAGGGCCAGTAGCATGGCTGCGTGGGATTCCGGATAGTCGCGCATGGCGGTGGCGACCGCCTTCAGGGTGCGTTCGCCGGCATCGATATAGGCAGGCTCGGCACAGAGGTGCCCGAGCTGGATGAGCACCCGCGCCGCCACGGCGTTGCCGGAGGGCATGGACTCGTCGCTGAAGCCCTTGGGCCGGTGCAGGGGCGGGGACTGGTTCGCGGCGGTGAAGAAGAAACCGCCGCGTTCCGTGTCCTCGAAATCCCTCAGCAAGACGTCCGCCAACTCACGGGCCCAGGCGAGCCAGGTGCTGTCCCAGCGGGATTGCAGCAACTCCAACAGGCCCGAGAGCAGGAAGGCATAGTCATCGAGGTACGCCGGTATCTTTGCCGGCGCGCCGCGCCAGCTGGCCCAGAGCCTGCCATCGCGCCACAGGTTCTTGTGCACGAAGCCCGCGGCCCGTTCGGCGGAATCCACGTACTCGGGCCGCGAGAGCAGGCGCCCGGCGGAGGCCATGCCGCGGATCATGAGTCCGTTCCAGGCGGTGAGCACCTTGTCGTCCAGACCCGGGTGCACGCGTTTCTCCCGCGCTGCGAATAGCTTTGGCCGGGCGGATTCCAGGAGCGCCAGGGTCTCCGCTTCCATGCGCGGCGGCGGCGCGATGCGGGCTTGGTCCAGCGTCATCCTGAGGTGCCAGCGGCCCTCGAAGTTGGCGGGATCGTTCAGGCCGTAGTGGGCGGCGAAGGCGATGAACTCTTCTTCCGTGAGCAATTCCCTCAGCTGATCCCGGGTCCAGACGTAGAACGTGCCCTCGTGGCCTTCCGAGTCCGCGTCCAGGCTGGAGAAGAATCCGCCGTGAGAGCCCTGCATCTCGCGCATGGCCCAGTGGGCGGTCTCGTCCGCGGTCTGGCGGAAGAGGCTGTCGCCGCCCATCTGCCAGGCCTCGGAATAGAGCAGAAGCAGCGGGCCATTGTCGTAGAGCATCTTCTCGAAGTGGGGGATGGTCCAGGCGTTGTCCACGGAGTAGCGGCAGAAGCCGCCGCCCAGGTG
>CAZPAO010000033.1:0-21696 GCA_964584665.1 uncultured Gammaproteobacteria bacterium | reverse complement strand
CGGCAGACCCGTTAGGGCCTTCTGGAAGTCGTCCAGGTCCGCCACCGGCTGGCCGAACAGCGGTCGTACGCCATCGCGGCGCGGAGCTTTCACCAAGGCTAACTTCACCCCAGGAATATCACTGATTCCAGACAAGGCAAGCATCGTGCCGCCGGCTTCCCCATCTAACAGCGTAGGTGCGGCAGGCATCACCATGGACGTGCTGCCTCCGATCGGAGCCAGCGTGGTGCCGCTGCCGGGAGCGAAGATCTGCTGCTGTTGCTGGCCTCCCCCGCCGCCGCCACCTCCGGTGCCGGTGACGATCTCGTGGGCCTTGTTGCGCCAGGCACTGCAGGCCTTGATGCTGCCATCCTGGTTGCAGGCGCGGACGTAGTCTACGCGTGGTTTTTGGAATTATCCCAGAAACTCTTTGTCCTAGGGATACTCACTGTATATGTCGATCCCGTACTCCAACTGAAATTAGTCTCCAAGTATGAGCAAGTAGGTCTCGCCTTAACACTTAGCTGTTTAGAATCTACTGTTACCTCAAAGCTTATCCAGCCGTCGTTAACTTTGGCATCAACAACTACGGGTTTGATTGGAAAGTTACCTTGTGCCTCAGTAAATATAACCTCATGTCCATACGGTGATACCGTAATAATTATTTCATAACCCGAAATGTCGCTTGTCGCCTTATCAACAGCCAATGTGCTAAAGACTCCAGCATAAGAGCACGCGACATCTGATGCCAATGCAGCATTACTACTAATTAATAGCCAAAAACAAAGTAAACCACTGAAGATTCGATTCATGGGTTTCCTCCGGTAAGAGACAGATACTGCTGTTGTGCAGATTGTATCGCTTCCGTTCGCGTCACACCGTAGGTACTAAGATCATAAAAATGATGCCGCTCGTCGATTGGCTGATCATGGAAGTTCCCTCCCCAACCTAAGCCACTTGACCGAGCTATGCTCACGACTCCCGCACGAATGTCTTTCGGAATTTGATTCCAGTCGAGGTCAACGGCTAGGCCGGCCAAATGAGGGCTATCCTTCGCCGGATGGTCGCCTAACTCCTCTAATGCTTCAATATCAGCATTCGTTCTAAATGCATTAGTAAACGATAAATCGAAACCATACTCCGCTTTTACACCAGCAATCAAATTCTTAATCTTCTCGTAAGTGGCTTCATTAAGATAAGGCTTGCCATGTTTCATATTAGTAGCCAAGCCATTTAGATCAACTGAAACCAACTTTATCCCATTCTTAGTATCTTTAGTCGAGCCAGACCCACCGCAATCAGAGGGGTCCTCACAAGGTCCTGTAAGGTGCCGGTCGCCGGTGGTGTTCGCTTTCTGGGTTTCGGATTCCTGGTTGGCAGATCCGCCAGCATTTAGCCCACTTGGCATAGTAGTTCCAGTCGTGCCCGGAGTTACCCCATTACCTTTGTCCATTGAGACTTCTGCAGTCTGACCCAATCCAAACCCATTCCCCTTGTCACCAATGCCAGTTACCCGACCCCCCGAGTCTTTGGTAACGGTCTCCGTAGTCTCACCATGATGACCGATATGCGAACCAATATCGGTGGATGTTGTATTACAAGTGGTCGTGGTCGTAGTACCGCCTGTCGAAGGGTCAGTGGTCGTATCCGCTGCGCCACAAGAGTCATAGCCACTTGGGTCCACTAATGACAATGGATTATTCATGACATAGCTGTATGGGTTGACGCTCTGACTGTTATTAGGCGCCTGGAACACGGGATCCACGCTCATGAATCGCCCGATCATCGGGTCATACACACGGCCATTCATGTGGATCAAGTTGAGATTGTCCAGATGTTCCTGATCCGTGAATCCATGCTTGGTCAGCGTGGCGCTACCTCCGCTCGTGAACTGCCAGGTAGTCGGATCACGATGCCGGCCCACGCCATCGAAACTCTGATCGCTCTTGGTCCCAGTGTCATCGATCTTCGACACCACGCTCCCGAGATGATCCGTGAGCAGGTAGCTCGCCGTGAGCGTGACCGGAGTGCTGGTGTTGAGCTTGACCGTGGCCATCACCACGGGCTTGCCGTAAGCGGTCAAGGTGAGGCGGTATCAAAATGCGTCTTTTGTCCTGCTACTGCGTTGCCGCCGGTTATCTCACAGTGTTCATTGACATGAACGTCAACTGCGCCCGCTCAAAAACCGCCGCGTTTTGCACCACGAGCAAATGCGCAATTTTGGGAAATCCTAGTTTCTCTAGTAGGAAATTGCAGGCCTGACATCTATTGGATCAAGATCGCTCGCCCAAACCGGCCGTTACGCAGGGTCTAAACGGACACTATGCTGTGATGTCCACGATTCTCAATAAAACGGGAGTCCTCGACGGAGCACCGCGGCGTTTATCAATTAGTTGCTGTCCATATATGGAGTTCCATCAGCATGCAGAGAAAAATTTAACGTCCCATAACCTACGGGAGAGTTGTCGTCAGTCGCAGCGACACGATAGTGTTTCCCTGTAATCAATGTGGTAGCGGGTACCTTTACCTGTATTTCATTTGACGCAGTTCCATAATCTACGCATGCTTGGGTCATTGGACCATTTATTTCCCAAACGGGAACCCAGTCGCCGCTTTTCTGTTCTTCTAAGACCGACAATCGAGTAATCGTCTTCACCACTTGTGTTGTTCTATTGGCGTCGCTGTAAAAGCAGAAAGCTATCGTATTGTCTGCTGGTTTCTTAACATCGACAAAAAATGTCTTAGAACATGCCGATAGCATCAGCAATCCAGGAAGAATAACTAACTTTATGGCATTCATTTAATTTCCTCCTGGATTTATGATATTTGGCAACTGATGTTCGAATATCGCGGCCGCAATGTCGCCTTGCTGTTCAATGTTGTAACTATCGATCGGTTTACCTTCTTTATAGGTATAGCTATATGGGTCATATAGAGTCAATGAAAGGAACCGAGCCGTCTGCAGCAAACCGCCCCGCAACATAACATCGGTTCCATGTTGATATTGATAAACATGCATCATTTCATGGATAAAGGTGTCGATATACGCACCACCATTGCAGGTGGCTAAATCGCCACAATCACCTGGCCAGTAAATTTTTCCATTTGGTGTCATTGGAATCACTGATGACTGCGTAAACATGAACTTTCCGTTAATGATACGGGCCTTAGAATAGTCAATCAAACCTCCAAACACCGTTCTTGCAGCTTTAATTTCATTTTCTGTTAATGCCCGCCCGGGGAGGTCGTCTTTTGGTTTGGGCGCCGTGACAGCCGCCGGTTGCCCACAATTTACTTCTTCGCAAGGCGTTATTAGCTTGCGGCCAGCGCTTGAATCTGCTGCACCGGAGTTCGGAGTATTTTGCTTTTGACTTTCGCTGCCTTGATTTGCAGAACCACCAACATTGCTGCCATTCGGTATGGTGGTGCCAGTCGCGCCATTTGTAGATCCATTTCCATGACCAGAGGATATTTCGGCAGTTTCACCTAGTCCGGCACCATTGCCTTTTGAGCTTTGATCGACTACGCGTCCGCTACTATTGAAAGTAGTAGTGGTAGTCGTCTCTCCCTGATGTGAGATGTGCGAGCCAATATCAGTAGAGGTGGTCTCTTGGCATGCAGTAACACTAGTTCCGCCAGTACTCGCGTCGGTCGTGACGGTCGTATCGCTGCAATACCCACTCGGATCCACCAGCGATAACGGATTGTTCATCACGTAGCTATACGGATTCACCGACTGACTGTTCGTCGGCGCCTGGAACATTGGGTCCACGGACATGAATCGGCCGATCATCGGGTCATACACCCGTCCATTCATGTGGATCAAGTTGAGATTGTCCAGATGTTCATGGTCCGTGAATCCATGCTTGGTCAGAGTGGCCCCACTACCGCTAGCGAGCTGCCAGGTAGTCGGATCACGATGCCGCCCCGCGCCATCGAAACTCTGATCGCTCTTGGTCCCAGTGTCATCGATCTTCGACACCACGCTCCCCAGGTGATCGGTGAGCAGGTAGCTCGCCGTGAGCGTGACCAGAGTGCTGGTGTTGAGTTTGACCGTGGCCATCACCACGGGTTTGCCATAAGCCGTGAGGGTGTGGCGGTACTCCTTGGGGTTGGTGCCGTGGGAGAAGATCTCCAAACCGCCGGTATACAGCGTAGTCTCGGATACGCCGCCGTTCATGGCCTGCGGCGTGCCCGTGGCCGCCTACCCCGTCACCGGTCCGGTGGATGTGGTGCAGCAGGGCCAGACCGGCTTCTGCGACGACGACCTGCAGAAAGCCGCCCTCGCCTGCCTGGAGCTGGACGGCAAGAAGTGCCGGGACTATGCCCTGCGCTTCAGCTGGAAGGCCGCTGCGGAAGAGTTCCTGCGCAACATGGTACCGGCGCGCAGCGCACCGGAAGGCAATACGGACCGGCTCGTCAACGCTTGATGCGCTCGTCGGCGGGATACTGAACAAGCCTGGAGCGGATGGCTAGCCCCTCCCGGGGGGCCAAATGATGTCAGTTTTATGACAGGTATTGCGGGCGTATCACAGTTCCAAGAGATGAGATAGCTCCTCCCCATCTAACATTACACATGCTCATTGGCCCTAAGAACCGAGCTGAACTCCGCTTCTAATTCGTTCACAGTCCAGGGCTCTATCCTGCCGCCCGTTCATTTCTACGAAGAACCCTCTGCTCGCGCTCACCGCGCCTTGCATAAGGATGGGCCAAGGAAGCCCAGGCACAGCAGCGCACCCATAGGAGCAGCCCCAGCACACGCGACCATCACTGGAAGTACAATAAGGATAGACGGTGTATGAATGCCGAGGGTCCAGGATGGAGCGCATGCTGAAGAACGACCAGCCCATGAGTTTCGGCGAACGATTTGCCGACTTGGCGCGACACCCCTATACGCGCTACGTATCAGTAGCCGTGCTATCCATAAGTGTTGCGATGCTCTCCTGGTTCTTGTTCAAGATCGCTTCACTACCTGTCCAGACAAACCGCGTCCAGGCTGCGCCTGTCGTTCACGCCGCAGATGCCAGGTTGATGGCCGAGAACATCGCCCAATCGCACCTCTTCGGCCAGGACGCCTCTCAGGCTGTGACCCCAGCCGTTAGCCAAGTCGCCAACATCCAGGTCCAGGGCCTGCTCTATTCCGATGATCAGACAAGCGCCCTCGCCATCCTGGAGATAGACGGCAAGACCGGCACCTTCAAGGCGGGCGACATGCTGCCGGACGGTGAGACGCTGAACGCCATCGGCATGACGGCGGTGCAGATAGCGAATGGGTCGATACGCAGAGTCATCGAGCTGCAGCGAGATCGCGGTGGCGGTTCGGATATTCTGCTGGCCAGCGTGGAGGGCTTGCCCTCAGCCCGCAACCTCTTCCCGGAAGTGAACCCACTCAACACGGGCCCTGTCGTCGTGCAAAGGCTACAACCCGTGGACGTGGGGATCCGCGGGAACCCTATCGCCAAGATGCGGGCGTTAAGACAGAAGCTGATAAAACACTAACGGACAGGACACTTTTATTCAATCAATTTGAGTAATCGCCAAACTATTTCCCCCATAACAAATCCTCCTGATACTTTGATCCGGATAATATTCAACGCAAACGTTCAGACAGAACACCCGCAATACGTATTCATATTCAACAAAGGGCTATGATCCCTTCCCCAAGTTAGAGCTTAGTGTCTCTTAAGTCAAACTAACGGTATCTAACTCAAAATAGCCGCATAACCAAACGCTGATAGCTAAACGTTGAAGCGGAGAGCCCGGCTTGCGCTGGGCTTTCCTTCATCGTATTGGCCATGCTAGGTTGAACAAAAAGAACAACGCCGTAGCCCCCGCAATGATGCGGGTTATAAGCAATTTACTCATGTTAACATCTGCACCTTTTCCGTAGGTACCAAAATAGATAAACCAATCCGGTCGCAACGCAAGGATGCTGCCAGCCACGATAATTATCAGTGACAATATTCTCCAGATAGGATCATTGCTCATCACTATATACTCCAAAAAAAAATCGAACAGTAGATTTAAGCCGTCAAGGGCAGACTCCGCTACTGCTACCGTCATCAGTATTAGCGGTACTATTTGAGGACACACTACCCAAAGACACAGTATTGGTCGTTAGAACCGAGCCGGAAATTCCTTGCGTCACTCCCGCCTCGGGAGGACTGACAGTGGCTTCCCATATCGTATCGCCTTGTGCATCAGTACCAATCGAAAATGAACCTGAAACTTGTATTGTCGTCTCCGGTATACCAAGGCCACCAGAGTAAGTGCTAAATGGCCCCTTAAGTTGTAAGACATTCTGCGCATTCGTGATAAGTGCTGACACTCCGGCGCTTCCCGATGCTCCCCCAACAATAGGTGCAGCGGCCGAGGCCGGAGCACTGAGGGCTCCAGAATCAGAATTGGCCGCAATACCAGCGGTGGCAAATGCGCCAGCACTCATATTGCCATTTGAATCGGTGAATATAGCCGCTCCCACTGATCCCGTCGCGGCAGCCCCTTCTGCGGTTCCGGCACCAATATCACCATTCGCACCAGCGACAATGCCTACGCCATTCGGTAGCAAACCAGGCCCGGTTCCACACTTCGGGTCTTTATTTTTCTTTGGATCTTTCTTTGGATCTTTGCCTGGGTCCTTGCCTGGACTCTCATTGTTCGCTCCGGGCGAAGGCATACTCAACCATGCAGACATTAACATGGCAATTGCGTTGTTTATCTGAGCGCAAAGTTTGCACCCGGTCACTTCAACCGGACCAGCCCAACATGAAATATCACCGGGATCACAGGTCTTGGGTACGGCCAGCGAACTTTGGCCACAAAAACTGGCTCCTGCACCATCGGTCACAGTGGGCGCCGATATCGTGTCGCAGCCATCGAAGCCACTCGGATCAATGTACGCTAGAGAGTTGCCATAGGCATATTGATAGCGGTTGAAAGCTTGGCTATACAACATATCCTGAACTCTCGGATCAGCGGATATGAACTTGCCGATGCTGGGGTCATACACCCGCCCATTCATGTGCACGAGTCCCACGTTGTCCAGCTGCTCCTGGGACGTATAACCCTTGTCCGTGGTGTCCTTGAGATGACCGATCTGGGTACCGTAAGGTCATACTGCCAGTTAGTCGGATCCCTTCTCATCCCGAAGGCATCGAAACTCATGGTCTGGGCCTGGGCAGTACCAGGATATACAGCAAGACTACCGGTCTCATCGGTGAAAGTATCACTGCTGCCGAGATGATCCGAGTGGATATAGGTGGTGGTCGGATTCCCTGAGACATCCAGGGTATGTACAGCAACGACGCCACCCGCAGCCATGATGGTGTGCCGGTACTGGACAGCTGATCCCTGCGCAATCACCTCGAACAGCCCGCCCACGTAACTGGTGGTGGCGGTGTTCACTCCACCGACTGCCAGCTGCTGCTGGTAGCGCTGCATATCCGGCCCATAGTTGAAGGTGCCACCAAAAAATGCGTCTTTTGCCCTGCTCGGCAACTGCTCCTGCGTTGCTCTACCGCCTACACCCCTGTAGGTGCTGTCTCGCGCCTACCAGCAGGAGCAAAACTCGCTATTTTGCGTAATCGCTCGATTGTTAAAGAGCTTAAATAAAAAGCATCAGTTTTTATTAAAACTGATGCTTCGAGTCGCGGACTCAGCGCGGACATGCGGGCAGGACACCTGACCCTTTTCCTTGCTTGTAGTTATTTCTTTGCTTCATCAATGAACTTGTTTATTCTCCACAATGCTTCTGCTCCTACAAGCGTCCCGGAGAAACAAAGCAATACTAGAAATAAAATCATCCAAAGTGGCATTGAGACTTTTATATAACCTGAAATGAAAAAATAGAAATACACTGAACCCAAGGAGCCGATTGGTATCGTAACCAGGCTCAGAAAATGTCTATGTGTCTTTTGATCGTATGAGCGCATAGTGAATTTATCCTGTCCTCTAATATGAGCAACGAAACTAAGGGCCTACACCGGAGTTCGTTACAGAAGATCCAGCAACTTCATGCTGATATAGCTCGTAAACGCCATATGCACCAAGTCCAATGACCGCTCCAACAACTAATCCAGGACCTAGTCCCACAGTAAGGCCTAAAAGAGCCTGACCACCAAATGCGTCGATAGAAGTTACAAGAGCTATGGTGCTATCAGTTTCTTCTGCAGCTTCTGCCAGGCTAGCAGTGACTCTCCATGCTGCACCGGCAATCGCAAAAGATGTGCCAAATAGCTTCTCGCCGCCCACTATAAATGTGCCTGGCCCAGGCCCCTCGGGAGCAGGACTGGGCTGTCCAGGATTGTTCCCAGTATTACGGGGGTCTGCGTGCCCCCCTGGACCATCCGCACGCCTTGGCGCAGGTATCAATCCTGTATACCCCCCGGGGCCAGCATTCGTTACCGTTACGTCAGGTGAAGCATCATCAAAGCCCTCTCGTCGATCTCTTGCATTGTCAGATGCGTAAGGATCCGGGGGAGGCTGCACGAACGGTATCGGTGGAGAACCGATTTGACCACTCATGCAATTACTAGTGCACGGAGGAGTAGGAGTGCACTTTTGCCCAACGATGCAACCCGCCGGTCCTGATCCTGACCCATATTGGGGTTGGCAATCACTTGGATTTGGACAAACAACAATTGTCCCAATAGGTCTAACAGGACTCGGACCAAATTGCTTCATACATTGATCATCGCTACATTCAATAGGGTCGAAACCCGTCAAATCCGAAAAACGAAGTGGGCGGTTGTACACATACGCATACCGATTAAACGCCTGGCTATTGAACGGCGCCGGCACCGTCGGATCTGCTGACACCATCCTACCGATGCCCGGGTCATACACCCGCCCGTTCATATGCACGAGCCCCACGTTATCCAGCTGCTCCTGGGACGTATAACCCTTGTCCGTGGTGTCCTTGAGATGCCCGATCTGGGTGCCCGTAAGGTCATACTGCCAGTTAGTCGGATCCCTTCTCATCCCGAAGGCATCGAAACTCATGGTCTGGGCCTGGGCAGTACCAGGATATACAGCAAGACTACCGGTCTCATCGGTGAAAGTATCACTGCTGCCGAGATGATCCGAGTGGATATAGGTGGTGGTCGGATTCCCTGAGACATCCAGGGTATGTACAGCAACGACGCCACCCGCAGCCATGATGGTGTGCCGGTACTGGACAGCTGATCCCTGCGCAATCACCTCGAACAGCCCGCCCACGTAACTGGTGGTGGCGGTGTTCACTCCACCGACTGCCAGCTGCTGCTGGTAGCGCTGCATATCCGGCCCATAGTTGAAGGTGCTGCTGTCGCCTGAAGCGGCAATGATGCTCAGCGGCAGGTTGTCATCGTTCCAGGTGATGGTGCGGCCGTTACCAGAGGTCATGTTTCCATTGGCATCGTAGACGTAGCTGCCCGGGATGCTCGTCACCCCCGTCACAGCATACGGATGGCTGGAATCCCCATAAGTATAGGTATCGTTCAAGGCCCCACCGGCGACCGTGATGCCGGTGTTGGTGCGGCCGGTGATGTTGCCGATGGCGTCATAAGCAACCGTCATGGCCGGATTGCCGGTGGTGCTGCCACCGCTGCAATCGGTGGTGCTGGCGCTGGAGTACACAGTGGAGGCCGTGACCCGGTCCAGGTCGTCATACCCGAATATCTCCTTCAGGCCCCGCGCTGCGCGTGCTCATTGGCACTAAGAGCCAACTGCGCCGCTCGCGCTCATCGCGCCTAGCATCAGGAGAAAAATTCGCTATTCTTGCGTAATTGTCCGAATTGTTAAAGAGCTCAAATAAAAAGCATCAGTTTTGATCAAAACTGATGCTTCGAGTCACGGAATACCCAGCGCGGACGTGCGGACAGGACACCGTGGCGCTAGGGCCGGTTCAGTCCATTCCCTATTACTCACTATTACTCACGTCATATAGTGAATTACTACCCCCACAACGCCGACAATTAAAAACACTATGCCAGTGAGTCGGGCTCGCTTTGTTCCACTAGTCCAATACCAGCTGTTCTTACTTTCACTTCTATCGATTTTTTTCTTCTGTAGAGATTCAATTTCGCGCGATACACCAAAATACCCATCGTATAAAAACTTGGCCCCTACAATTATTAGTACGACTTGGCCCAAGGGGAAACTAGTTAACGATTTCATCCAACATCACCTCAAAGAAAATGGCTGTTTACTCTAGAACCCTAGAACCGGCCTCTAAATTCAATTTTGGTGAGTAAACAATCATCCAATTCTACGGATGATCACTGACAGCCGAAAAAGCCGGGGCGATATGAGGATAACTATGATTAGTCATGTCGAGAAATATTTGGATACGATTTTCTCGTGTCAGGCTACCGTTTAAATGATGCATGCCACTTAAAAGTTGAGATTTATCAAAGCTTAGAAATAATGTACCACCATAGGAAACCTTGCCCGCTTCGATATCGAAACACGGTGATTCTTGCTCACGCGGAACACTTATACCGTTCTCCGTTAGTGTACGTCTCTCAAGACAATAGCGCCCTGCCGATGCCACGAACAGGAAAACACTCTGACCAATGGGCACTTCGGATATGCGTAATTTTTTCCCAGCGCCCGAGGCTGAATCGAATATCACCGATGTCAGTTCAACGGAAGGTGAATCGAAAGAAATTCCTACCATCCCCTCGCCTGGATTAAGTACGGGCATCCTATCCGCCATGATGGGACTGACGGCGCAGGCATGCATAAACAAACATCCCATCAATACGATTATAAAATTCCATCTGTTCACATCAGTACCTTCCTTGCAATGATCTAGAGTCATTGATCTTGTTGCATATTGCTTATTTAGCAACCCCCAATAATAGCGATACTCAATTGCAAGATTTCGTTATGTGGCAGTCTCCAGAAAGACGGCCACCATCGTTTGGCGAATCACTATATAAAGAGGTGTGACCCACGCTGCTTACCGCAGGAGGATTTGGTCCTCCACCGAACATTACTCCATCCCAAGTTGCAGCACCATCAACACTATTCATTTGACTCAATATCGCATTATCACCGTGAAAATTATCGGTCGCTACAATTGAGCCCGAAGAATCAACCCACATTTTGAAGCCATCTTTTGTCTTAATAATCGCGGTGCCTCCGTAGACCTGCCCATCATCACTAGCCACGTAAGTAGTTCCGACAAGTTGCGCTGAAGTAATAGTATTCAGGGGCATTGCGGGAAGCCGGAAACGTGAGGCAGTCACACTAATTTCACCAAGCTGAGCTGTACCGCCTACGACACGGTTTGCAACGTTATTATCAGGTGTCATTTCGTCCAAAGCATATGGACCCATCGTTAGGAACAAATTTGCCCACGATCTATCAGTTGTGAGTGAATGAACATCAAATGCAGCAGACGTTAGTTTAAATGCCGTCGCACCATTATTTCCATACATATCTACCAAGGCGTCCGTACGCGGTGTATTGGTAATTCCGGAATTGATATCTGACAGACCTTGAGAGCCAAGGTCAATCGATGCCAGTGCCGCTGGTACTAGACCCGCATCTATGGCTTCGCTTCCGGGTACCAATAACGCCAGCGCACCAACACCGAGTAATTGCAGTGATCCACTTACTATTAGTTTTTCTGAATCCGACATAGGTTGAATTACTGTTGGTTGCCCATAGCGACCTTCACCCCACATCGTAGGGTAAAACCCGCTGGCGTCAGTCGCTGCGAGCGGGTTGTTATAGACATACGCATACCGATTGGACGCCTGGCTGTACATCGGGTTGGGAATCGTCGGATCCGCCGATATCATCCTGCCGATGCTGGGGTCATAAACCCGCCCGTTCATGTGCACAAGACCGACGCTGTCCAATTGCTCCTGATTCGTGAACCCGCGATCCGTGATGCTCTTCAGGCCATTGGTGACCGTGCTACCGATGATATCGGTGGTGTTCAGACTATAGGACCAATCCGTGGGACTGCGTCTCAACCCGAAAGTATCGAAGCTCATCACTTGGGCCACGGCTCCCGTGTCATCCGTGATGGCATCGGAACTGCCGAGATGATCGGAGTGGATATAGCTCGTAGTCCCATGGCCATCCGATGCAAACAACGTGTGTACCGCCACCACGCCACCTGCCGCCATGATGCTGTGGCGGAACTCGGTGTCGCTGGAGTTCGTCACCACCTCGAACAGACCGCCCACGTAGGTGGTGGTGCTGTTGCCTGCGATGCTGTCCGTCACTACCTGCTGATACCTTTGCAGGTCCGGGCTGTAGCTGAAGGTACTGCCAAAATGCGTCTTTTGTCCCGCTGCGGCGTTGCTGTCTCGCGCTGCGCGTGCTCATTGGCACTAAGCGCCGACTGCGCTGCTCGCGCTCGTCGCGCCTACCAGCAGGAGCAAGTTCCGCGTCATGCGCTCCTGCATGACTTGAACTCCAGGTCGTGCTTCCATGCACTCCCGCTCGGCTATAGCCGGGCGCGCTATTTTGCGTAATCGTCCGGATTGTTAAAGAGCTTAAATATAAAGCATCAGGTTTGATTAAAAACTGATGCTTCGAGTTGCAGAATACCCGGCACGGACGTGCGGTAGGCATCAGAAATAATCTTTACCTTCAGTCCGTCGCCTGAGCAGCGGTTTCATTACAAAGAACCACATGAATACGCCACCTAATATGCCAAATAAGGGGCAAGTCAAGATAATAAACAGCGCCCACTTGAGAGTTAGCGTGCCTTCCATGTAGTTCATTATAAGGAATGTCGGAATCATGACGATCGACCAGCCACCGCCATAGAGCACTATATGACCGTGCAATGTCGTTGCTAACCACCTGTATGATTCATCTTTTCCAGAATTAGATTTCATCTAGTTACAGCCCGCCGGAGGTGTGAAGGCCCTGATAACTAAAAACCAATGCACCTGTTTTAATCCCACCAATCCCGCCCGTGCAGGCACTGGCGAATTTATCGGATTCACAGGTTGGGCTGATCATCCGGTCAGGTTTTCTTGTGTCAGCACACTGGCGAATAATAAAGCGTTCCCATTGGGAAGATAAATCAACTGTCTGTGGAGCTGGAGTCGGTTCAGCCTGTTCCCTTTTACTCACGTCATATAATGAATTACTACTCCCACAGTGCCGACAATTAAAAACACTATGCCAGTGAGTCGAGTTCGCTTTATTCCACTAATCCAACACTCTTGGGTACCTGGAATCTGGACTTCTGCGGCATTCCCCATCCGTCCGCCTCTCGAACAGACTTCCAGAATATCAAAAATGGCTCTGAGCCCTTTTCCCGAATCCATCTCGGCTGTTTTACTCTGGGATTGGGGAAATGTAGTGCACTCCTAATTTACTCTTTCCCTATTTCCGCCTTTGATTCGCCAACTGCTCAGCTAATTCAAGTGTTGTATCGAATTTTGAAGGTATGTCTAAATGTTGCGCCTGACACCATAAAGCTAACGTTTCTTCCCCTTTACCTAAATACCAACTGTCAAAGCTATTAAAATCTTTGAACTTATCGTTTGGCAGTATTAATCTGGCATCAATTGAATATGCTTCCCCTATTTTTAACCAAACTTCAGAAAATACCTCAAATGGCATCTTACTAGATACTGTCGAATATAACTTCTCTAGAGACGCGGGAACTCTTCTTCTAAAGAAATTCATCTTGGAGAAAAATCGTCCACAAAGGACTATGCCTACGGCAACTAAAAAAATGATTACAAACCACAAACTCATGAAATTCTCCTTGAGAGCTTGTGCTATTTAAATCTATCCACCCGGAATAGCATATATTAAACCTTCAACTTCAATGGTTGCATCATAAAAGCCAATACCTATAGTGACTATCCCGATACCAGCAGTTCCAATTCTAACAATAGTACTCCTCGCTCCAGGAACGCCAATGGCTCTCAATGTGCTTGTTAGTGTATTTTGAGACCCTAACAATGGCCCTCTAAAATTAGTTGCAGGAGCGATGGATTTCGGCACTACGCCTAAAACTATAGCCAAAACATAGGGTCCAGGATCAATCGCGTTATCTTGTACAAACTGTCGATAATGGTCCCAATATTGAGAATTAGGTGGTGAACCACTTTTTTTATCCCCATTGCCATTGCCGTTGCCATGCGAATCCACCCCACCACCACCACCACCACCGTCCTGCTCTTTAATAGCTGACGGCGAGGCTTCACCACCACATCCAAAGCAGACGCCGTCCCAGCCCATAGCGCCATCATCACTATCCATATTCTTGCGAATTTGATTATTCCCCCCAACATTGCATCCGCATATGGGATCTGCCACAGGGGCTAGGCCTCCTGTGCCCTTGGCCCCCGTCGGCGTTACTGGGGGCGCTGCTCCGGGACCAGTGCTAGGCGTGCCCGGGTCACTAGGAGCTAATGGAGGTTGCTTATTACCGCAGGAGTCACATCCAAGATTAACCGTTGGATTTTCACTCGTAGTAGTCGGCGAACAAACAGAGGTGAAACACAAACCCACCGGTTGGCCACTCGGGGGAAGAAAATCCTTACATCCCGCAAGCCCTCCTGTACCGGTTTTGTCACATGTAAATCCACTTGGATCCGTATATGCCATTGGGTTGTTGTAGACATAGACATACCGGTTGAACGCTTGGCTATAGAACGGATCTGGCACCGTCGGATCCGCCGACACCATTCTTCCGATACCCGGGTCATACACCCGCCCATTCATGTGCACTAGCCCCACATTGTCCAGTTGCTCTTGGGACGTATAGCCCTTGTCCGTGGTGTCCTTGAGATGTCCGATCTCGGTGCCCGTAAGGTCATACTGCCAGGTGTCCGGGTTCCTCCTTAGGCCGAAAGCATCGAAACTCATGGTCTGGGCTTGGGTAGTGCCGGGATATACGGCGAGGCTGCCGGTCTCATCGGTGAAGGTATCGCTGCTGCCGAGATGATCCGAGTGGATATAGGTCGTGATCGGATTCCCTGAACCATCCAGGGTATGCACTGCTACGACGCCGCCCGCGGCCATGATGCTGTGCCGGTACTGGACGGCCGATCCCTGAGTAATCACCTCGAACAGCCCGCCCACATAGCTGGTGGTGGCGGTATTCACTCCACCCACCGCCACCTGCTGCTGGTAGCGCTGCATATCCGGGCCATAGCTGAACGTACTGCTGTCGCCCGAAGCGGCAGTGATGCTGAGCGGCAGGTTGTCGTCGTTCCAGGTGATGGTCCTGCCATTACCAGAGGTCATATTGCCGTTGGCATCATAGGCATAAGTTCCGGTGATGCTGGTGACGGCGGTCACGGCATACGGATGGCTGGAATCCCCATAACTATAGGTATCGCTCAGGGTCCCACCGCCCACGGTGATGCCCGTGTTCGTGCGGCCAGTGATGTTGCCGATGGCGTCATAAGCAACCGTCATGGCCGGATTGCCGCTGGTATTGCCGCCGCTGCAATCGGTGGTGCTGGCAGCGGAGTACACAGTGGAGGCCGTGACGCGGTTCAGGTCGTCATACCCGAATATCTCCTTCAGGCCCCGGTTGAGGTCGCAACGCTGCTTGAGGTTGCCGAAGCCATCCCAGGTGTACATGAGCTGCTGCACGTCGAAGTCCGTGGCGCTGCCGGCGGCGGTGGTGCCGATGCTGGTGATGGCGCCGGTGACGGCATCGAAGGTATCGACCGTATCGACGTTGTTGCCATCGATGGACGCGACCAGATGCCCGAAGGCATCCACCGGCGATGAGCCCGAGCCCGTGGCCGCGCGCCAGTAGATGAAGCCAGTATCGGCATTGGCCACCGCCTCCATGGCGCCGCTGGTGGGATCGTAAACGTATTGCACGGTGAACCGGAACGGCGAACCGCCCACGGTCTGGTGGCGCGCACCTGCATAGGCCTGATACACCGGCGGCGCGAAAGCGAGCCTCGCAGGCTCAGGCCTGCCGTGGCGGTCTATGCCCAGTGTCTGCGGCAGGGCAGGATTCAGCCGGTCGAAGCGGGCCTGCAGGCTCGCCTCACTAGGCTGCTTCGGCAAGGCGGCGACTAAAGCCTCACGGGCCTGGTGCAAGGCATCCAGGACCGGAGGCCGGGGGTCCACGACAGGCTCGGCATCTGCGACGGGCACATCCGAGACATCCAAGAGGGCCAGCATGCCCATGGAATCATCAGACTGTGGCATGACAAACCCGAAGCCCCCGCCGGTGCCGCTCCCATCATCACCACTTCCATCAGTCCCATCGTCCGTCCCGCCTCCACCCAGGAAGTTTCCTCCCGCGCTGACGGTGACGGACGCCGCGCTGCTCCAGGGGCCACAATCCACGTCGTTACAGGCTTGCACCCGGTAGTACCGGGTCACGGTCGGATGCACGACCTGGCTGGTGATGTTTCCGATGTTGTTCGTAGGCGAACTCGTGAAGACGCCGGTCGTGGACGTCTGCTGGTTATAGAAGGTAACGGTATCCCCGGAATGCTTGGTCCAGGAGAGAGTCGAGTTGTCACCGATACTGATGCTGCTGGGACTGGCGGCGTTCATGGTGGGCGTCAGCGGGATATTCTCCACCACCACATGATCCGTGTTGCTATAACTGCCGCAAGCGCCGGTAACGTTCCCATTGCAAGCCCGGACACGGTAGTACCACGTACCCACGCTCCTATTGAGGTCGGTCTTGTTGTGGGTCGGCGCGGTGATCGTGTAAGTAGTCGGGCTGCTGAAGCCGCTATTATTGTCCTCCTGCAGCTCATACTTCGTGACCGTGCCCGAAGTAGGTGCGCTCCACGAACCCGTGAAATTGGTCGACGGTGCGGAGAAACCGGGGACCGCCATGACCGTAGGCGCACCCGGTGGCAGGGTGACGGTCAAACTGCTCGAATGACTGCTACCCGGGTCGCCAGAGACACCGCCGGCAGTGGACCCGACCTTGAAGAAGTGAGTCCCATTTCCGAGCCCGGTCACGGCCTTGCTGTGGGCGGTGATGCCACTGTACATGGCGGTATAGGTGCCGTTGGCGGTGGTGGATTTGTAGAGCACGTAGCTATCCACGTTGGCCACGGAACCCCACGTCACGGTCACCGTACCATCCACGCTGGTGCTGCTGCTCAAGGTCGGCGCACTGGAGGGCGCCGGTGGCTTCACGTCGATCGAGACGGACTGGGGCGTGCTCATGCTAGAGCCGCTATCGATCACCTGGAGTTGGAAACCATAGGTGCCGCCGATGGCGGGCGTGAAAGACGTAGTCGCCGCAGCGGGATCGAAGGCGCCCATGGGCAGGGCCGGACCGCCGGTCTGGGTCCACTGGTACTGCAAGCCGAGGCCGTTAGGATCCGTGGAGCTCTCGCCATGGAGAGTAATGCTGGTGCCTGTATTCACAGGCCCTGTCGGAGTGATGGTGGCTACCGCTGTGGGCGCGCTGCCGCCAGACACCGGAGTCACGGATTCCGGGTAAGTGATGGTCGCCACGCGGCCGAAACTGTCATAGGTCGTGGAAACCGTATAGTCGTGTGGCGCGCCCGGGATCTTGGTGGTCACGTCGCTCGGGCGACTCCGGATGTCGTAGGCATAATCCCGCTCGAAGCTGGTGGTCATGTCCTTCATGCTGGCGAGCAGGCCCAAGCCGTCGGTCGCCGTGTCGTAGGTGAAAGTGCTGCTATCGCCGCTAGTGGCAGCACAACCCGCTCCCGCGGCGGTCTCCAGCTTGCTGATGACGCGACCGATGCCATCGTAAGCCATGATGATGGACTGGCCCTTGGCATCGGTCTGGCAAATCACCTCGCCCAGGGCGTCCACCTGGTAGCTCCAGGTGCCCATGTTGGGATCGACCATGCCGGTCTTGTGACCCAGGCCGTCATAGCTCAAGGCCGTGACGTGGCTGGCCGCATCTTCCGTCGCCAGGAGTTCGCCGAAGGCGCCATAGTTATAGGCCGTGGTACCACTCTTGGCATCCACCACGCCCAAGACCTCGCCAATGGCATCGAATGTCTGGCTGCTGACCTGGCTCGCGCTGGCAGTGGCGTAATCATTCACGGTATGAGTCGCGGTAGTGGTAAAACCGCTGTAAGCATAAGTAGTGGTATTAAGACAGGACGGAGAACAGGGATCGCTCTCATCCTGCGGCGCATCCACCTCGGTGATGCGACCACGTGTGAGATCATAGGTATACGTGGTCTCGAATCCCGGAGAGCCGATATAGGGCTTGCTGACACTCGCCACATTGCCCATGGCGTCATAGGTGGTGTCCACACGCGAGATGACTCCTCCCAGGAGCACGGAGCCTTGCTGGATCACCCTGCCCCGCATGTCATAAGCGCTATAGCCGGTCACGAAGCTGCTCGTGCCATCGGACCGGGACACGGTCACCTCGTACACCGCGGAGGTGGGGCAATACGGCGGTGAAGCAGTGCCGGGGCAGAAAGCATAAGCCCATGATATGGAGGAGCCATCCGGCTTGGTGGCCGTGGCTGCACGGCCGAAGCTATCCGTGGTCAAGCCGGATGAATTCCCATTAGGATCCGTGACAGCGGACTGGATGCTCTTGGCGTAATCCCAGGTCGTCCCCGCGGTGAGGTTCAGGCTCGGGGAGACCACGCCCGTGGATGAGGTGGGGAACTCGCCCGTGCCGTGTCCGGCACTGTCGGTATAGTCCCACTGGCTCACGCGAGCGCTGCTCAGCCCCGTACCGGAAAGGTCCGTCTCGGTGACATTGCCGTAGGTATCGTACTGATAGGCGGTGTCACGCTCGGTACTGTCCGCGCTATTGGTCAGGGCCTCGGCATCCTCCTGGCACAGGGTCGTGTCGGGAGTATAGGTCAGGGTGCGGGTCCCCGTGAGGGTGCTGCCGCCCACGATGGCACCCGCCGGCACGGTGCGCGTGACGACCATGGAAGACGGCAATCCGGCGCAATAGGTCCCGGATGCGGCCGCATAGCCTGTGGTGGTGTCGGTCTCGTAGGTCGGGCTGCCCGTCTGGGTGTAATCCGTGACGACGTTGGAAGTGGCGGTCAGGTTTCCATAGCTATCGAAGTTCGAGCCACTGACGGTGGTGAGAGTACGCCGCACCTCCTGCACGGTGCCCCCCAGGTTGTCGTAGTCGTGGACGGTGCTGGTGTCGTAGAACGGGAAATAGCGGCGGTTGTGCATCGAACCGACGGGGGCCAACTGATCCACCGTGTTATCCGTCTCACGGATCATGGTCGACCCGTTCTTCAACAAGTCCTGAGTCACCATGCCCACGTAGGGGAAATCCTGGTGATAGGTGATGGTCTCCTTGTTGTTGTTGCGGCCGTCCTTGACGGTGCGGCTGCCGAAACCCAGGAAACCGTGTCCTTCGGTATCCACCGCTCCATTGGCGTAGGTGAATGTCACGGTGTACAGGCCACCGCTACCGTCCGCCTTATCCTCTGCGTAACTGGAGACCACCTGCAGCGGTGAGCGCAGGGCATGCACCGGGAAGGTATAGCTCCCAGTGTCGGAATAAGTACTGCTGCCTGCAGCGGTTGAGACATAGTTGAAGTCACATTCATTGCCCATGCCATCGGTGACACTGGATACCGTGTCTCCCGGGGCAGTGTCATAACCATTGTGCAGCTTGTAGTGCCAGGTATAGGTGAAGTTGGGCGAGGTGCCGCTCTTGACCACGTAGACGAGGTCGTCCAGCCCGCTGGCATCGATATGGCCGATGCGCATGCCGCCCTGCACGTAGTTGGTAAGGGAATACGGGCTCGCCGGCGCGGCGCCGGCGGTCATGGAGTAGCCCAGCGTATTGTCGTAGGTGGTGTCCAGGATGCGCCAGGCGCTGCCGTTATAGACCAGCGCCACCTGGCTGCCATCGCCGAAGTAATCCGCTATGACCGGATCGGCGGCGGAACTTAAAACGTAGCTCTCGCTGCTGGAAAGGGTGTTGAAGGCATCACCTTCGCTGAGGGACAGCTGCCAATGGTTGCCGGTATCCACCGTCAACAGGTCGGTCAAGCCATCGCCGTTGGAATCGAACGGGATGGCGGGTGCCGTGGTCGCGCTGGCGCTGGATGCGGAGATGGTGTCCATCACCGACAGGGAGCTACCGGACAGGGTCATGCCTTCCCAGGTGTAGGTGCTGCCAGACACCTTGAGAAGAAGACCGCTGATGCGGCCGGAACCGTCGAAATCCAGACCCGCATCCACGAACTGCGCGCTCACGGATTTGGTCAGACCAGAACCGTTGTAGACCGTTACAGCCGAGGCGAAATCCTGAGGTGAGACCAGGGGGCCGCTATTGGTGTACCGCTGCACCAAGGTGCCGCCTGTATCCACAAGGTCAGAGACCCCATCTCCGGTGACATCCGCCATCCAGACATTGCCCGCATAGATGGGCTGGGTCGTGACGGAGTTGGTCGCGCTCATGTCGGGGATGCTGTTGCTGGGCCGGGTGAAGATGCCCCCCGCTCCTGAGGTGCGATCACCCGTGGCCTTCAGTATCTGCCATCCACCTGCGGCAATGGGTTGGATAAGATCCATACGGCCATCACCGTCGTAATCCAATGCCAAGGCCCACTTATAGTGGCTGCTGATGTCATCTCCCGTATCCACAGGTGTATTGAAGCCGCCGCCGGGCTGACCAAACATCACCTTCCAGTCCCCACTGGCATCGTCAGGGAAGACCAGGTCATCGATGCCGTCCCCATCCACGTCCAAGAGGTGGGCCGCCAGCGCATGAGCCGAATCGCCGACGGAAATCCCAGTCGATACATCAGAACCCCACCCCGCCTGGCTGTCGTTCCATGCGATCTGGGTAGCCGGGAAGCAATTGCTGCCCGTGGCGCATTCCTGCACGGTCATGAGCCGATTGCGGTTGCTGACAGAATCCTGGCCGTAAGCCAGGTTGTACGAGAGGGTCGTGGCGCCGGTGGGAACGTAGTTCACCTTGATGGCGCTAAGGAGACGCGTATTGCGCACGATGGAGCCGGCCTGGTAGCCCACGTGGTAGGACCCCGTTGCACGGGTGATGTAGTCGAACTCCACCTGGTGGTCCGCCACCCTGCTGCCGTTCCTGGTGTAATTGATGAAGGTAGGCCAATACTCCCGTCCCGATGAGGTGTCGTACTGGTAGGTCATGTAGTTGCCATTGGCATCCGTGACCTTGTCCAAGGCCCAGGCCCTGAGCTTGGCGGTACCCGACGCTACGATCTGGGAATCACTGGTGTTGCCGTATTCGTATACGCGGCCATCCTTGGTCTGCACGGTGAAATGATCGGGGCCGCCCAAGGTGGAGGAGCCGCTGGAGGAAGTGATAGTCGCGAAATCCTTGATCTGGGTCTCGAAAGTGGCAGTGCCACTATCGGGAGTGCCCGAGGTGAGGCGCAGCAACCGGCCGTCCAGGCAGAAGTTATCGTCGCCGGTCAAGGTGATGGGCGCAGCGGTGATGTCATCTTCCACGGTAGAGACGCAGCGGACGATGGACGAGAGACCCGCGACGGTCCAGCCATACCCTGCCAGGCCATCAGCGCTTTGGCTGTTGTAGACCAACGCCAGTGAAGGCTGCATGCCATGGACGCCAGCAGGCAAGCTGATGGGGATGCTGTAACTCGCCGCACCGGTCGCGCTCACGCCCGGTGAACCCGCCAGGGTTCCCGGCACAAGGGTGCTGGCCCTGGCATCGGTGATGACCAGGCCGCATACGAAGGTGAGCGAGAAGCCCGCGAGGAGCGCGGCGCGACGGATGATGTCCATGTTTTTCCCCAAGAAGGCCCGAAATATGCCGGCTCATGCCGGCGTCTTTCC
>CAZPAO010000032.1:0-21780 GCA_964584665.1 uncultured Gammaproteobacteria bacterium | reverse complement strand
GGCTGCTGCGTGGTGTTCTGCAGCGGGATCAGCCACTTGCCCTTGAGGCCGCGGGCTTCCGCCGCCTGCTGGGCCGAGGCGAGTTCTGCGTCCGAGAGGCCCGCCAGTTCCGCCTTGTCGCTGACCACGAGGCCGCCGGCCTTGTCGGCCGCCAGCAGCTGCTGGCCGAACTTGGTGGTGAGGTCAGCCTCATCCGCGTTCAGCTTCTTCAGCTTGTCCTTATCTGCGTCGGTGAGCTTGGCGCCCGCCAGCACGGACTCCTGGTAGTAGTACTCCACCAGGCGCGTCTGCTCGGGGTCGAGCTTCAGCGTGGTACGGGTGTTATACAGGGTCTCGATGCGCTTGAAGAGCTTCGAGTTGAGGGTGATGGCGTCCTGGGCGGCCTGCAGCTTGGCGGCCTCCTGCTCCTGCACCTTGTCGAGGGTATCGTTGGTGTTGGCGCCGGACATGCCGAAGAACACGCGCTCCACGCGGGTCAGCAGCTGACCGCTGAGTTCCAGGGCGGCGATGGTGTTGTCGAAGGTCGGAGCGGCGGTGTTGTCCGCGATCTTGGCGATCTCGGCGGCCTGCTGCTTCATGCCCTCTTCCAGGGCCGGCTGGTAGTCGCTGTCCTTGATCTTGTCGAAGGGCGGCGCCTGCATGTCCAGGCTGCTCGGCTGGAAGAACGGGTTCACACGGGTGCTGGCCGCGGGGGCCGGCGTGGCGCCGTCAGCCAGGGCCGGTGAGGTCGAAGCAGCGGCGAGGGCCGCGGCACCGACGAAGCTCAAGGTCAGGTTCTTCAACATGTCCGTTTTCCTCGTTCTATATATAGGGGAAGACATACCGGCCCCGGGGTCCCGCGGGCGAGGCCGGGAACTTTACCCCGATTCCAGGGGTCCAGCCACTACGGGGTATCACGTACAGGCAGACCGCCGGGACCGGCCATGGGCTCCCCGGGCTGCCGAACCGGCACCCCAATAGCCACCCGCCCGGGCGCCTGGAAGGCCCGCCACTGACGAGGAAGCATCTATGCGCGCCCTGAAGTCCTTATTGCTGGCCGCGGCCTGCGCCGCCCCACTCACGGTCCTGGCCACGGACGCACCCCCCGCCGATGCGGGCCTGCACGCGGACTGGCTCGACAAGAGCGTCGATCCCTCCAAGGATTTCTTCAGCTACGCCGACGGCGGCTGGCAGAAGGCCAACCCCATCCCCGCCGAATACCCCGAGTGGGGCATATTCGACGTGCTCTACAAGCAGAACCAGGAAGTGCTGCGCAAGGTGGTGGAGGATCTCGCCAAGCAGAAGCAGGCGCCCGGCAGCGACGCCCAGAAGGTGGCGGACTTCTACGCCGCCGGCATGGACGAGGCCGCCATCGAGAAGGCGGGCAAGCAGCCCATCCAGCCCGAACTCGATCGCATCGCTGCCATCAAGGACATCCCGGGTATCGAGGATGAAGTGGCCCGCCTGCATATGATGGGCGTGAACGTGCTGTTCGGATTCGGGCAGCGCCAGGATCTCAAGGACGCCACCAAGGTCATCGGCACCGCCGGCCAGGGCGGCCTGAGCCTGCCGGACAAGGACTACTACCTGAAGGACGACGACCGCTTCAAGAAAGGCCGCGAAGCTTATGCCGCGCACGTGACCCGCATGTTCAAGCTGCTGGGCGAGGATGACGCCAAGGCCGCGTCGGATTCCGCCGTCGTGCTGCGCATGGAGACCGCGCTGGCGCAGGCTTCCATGTCGCGGATAGACCGCCGCAACCCCGAGAACACCTACCACCCCACCGACATGGCCGGCCTCAAGGCCCTGACCCCCGACTTCGCCTGGGACCGTTACTTCAAGGACGTGGGACACCCCGAACTCACCGGCATCAACGTCGGCATGCCGGAGTTCTTCAAGACCGTAGATGCCCAATTGAAATCTGCGCCGCTCGCGGACTGGCAGACCTATCTCCGCTGGCATCTGGTGCACGACGCGGCACCCTACCTGTCCAAGGCCTTCGTGGACGAGGACTTCTCGCTCCAGTCGGCGCTGACCGGCGCCACCGCGCTGGAACCCCGCTGGCAGCGCGTGCTGGAGACCGAGGACGGTGAGATCGGTTTCGCCATGGG
Organism: uncultured Gammaproteobacteria bacterium; assembly: GCA_964584665.1. Classification (GTDB taxonomy): domain Bacteria; phylum Pseudomonadota; class Gammaproteobacteria; order Natronospirales; family REEB76; genus DASUBN01. The sequence continues at coordinate 19,690 of CAZPAO010000032.1, read as the reverse complement.
CAAGATGTACGTGCAGCAGGCCTTCCCGCCCGCCTCCAAGCAGGCGGTGCTGGACATCCTGCACGCGATCCGCGGTGCGCTGAAGGATGACTTGAGCACCCTGGCCTGGATGTCCCCGGCCACCCGCGCCGCGGCCCAGAAGAAGCTCGACCTCATGGAGGAGCGCATCGGCTATCCGGACAAGTGGCGCGACTACTCGACGCTCAGCATCGGCCGCGACAGCTACCTCGCCAACGTGATGGCCTCGGAGACCTTCCTGCAGAAGCGCGAGCTGGACAAGATCGGCAAGCCCGTGGACAAGAGCGAGTGGAGCATGACGCCGCCTACGGTCAACGCCTACTACTCCTCGCAACGCAATAACATCAACTTCCCCGCCGGCATCCTGCAGCCGCCGTTCTTCGATCCGAAGGCTCCCGCCGCCGTGAACTTCGGCGCGCTGGGCTTCGTCATGGGTCATGAGATCACCCACGGCTTCGACGACCAGGGCGCGCAGTTCGATGGGCTGGGCAACCACCTGGACAAGCCGGGCTGGTGGACCGACGCCGACTACGCCAAGTTCCAGGCCGCCACCGACTGCATCTCCGACCACTTCTCCAGCTACACCGTGGCGGGCGGCGCCCACGTGCAGGGCAAGCTCGTGACCGGCGAAGCCACGGCGGACCTGGGCGGCCTCACCCTGGCCTACCGTGCCTTCCACGCATCAGCAGCTTATAAGCAGGCCAAGACCATCGACGGTTTCACGCCCGACCAGCAGTTCTTCCTGGGCGCGGCCCACGTCTGGGCCGAGAACGTGCGGCCCGAGCGCCAGCAACAGCTCGTCACCGTGAACCCGCATCCCCCGGGCAACTACCGGGTGAACGGCACCCTCGCCAACATGCCGCAATTCCAGCAGGCCTTCGGTGTGGCGGACGGCAGCCCGATGGTCAACAAGGATCGCTGCGTAATTTGGTGAGGACTATCGAGAGCTAAGACGAGACGGCGGCCTCAAGGCCGCCGTCTCTTTTTTCAGGACTTGGAAGAACCCACCACACGGTTGCGCCCCGCCGCCTTCGCCTGCAGCAGGCGCTGGTCGGCGCGCGAGAGCAGCACGTGGGCCACGGTGCCGTCGTCCGGATACACGGCGATGCCGGCACTGAGCGTGAACTGGATGGCATGCTGGGGCGCGCCCACCACCAGCCGCGACACGGTCTGGCGCAGGGAGTCCGCCTTGGCATGGGCCGCCGCCGCGTCGGTGTCGTGCAGCAGGATCACGAACTCCTCGCCGCCGAAGCGCACCAGCACGTCGCTGTCCCTGAGGTTCGACTCCAGGGTGCGCGCCAGCATCTTCAGCACCGCGTCGCCCGCCGCGTGGCCGTGGTTATCGTTGATCTTCTTGAAGTGGTCCGCGTCCGCCACCACCACCGCGAAACGTCCGGCATAGCGCCGCGCCCGTTCGATCTCGTGGTCGAACAGGGTGTCGAAATAACCGCGGTTCAGCAGGCCCGTCATAGGGTCGCGGATGGCGCGGTTGACCAGCGTCTGGGAGCGCACCACGTAGGCGTAGCTGATGAACACCGCCGAGGCCATCAGGATCAGCCGCGTCCACTGGTCCACGGTGTTGAACTGACCCGACCAGGGGCGTCCGGCGTTCAAGGCATGGATGTCGTAGTGGGTCATCACGAACACCACCATGGCGGCGTAGTGCGCCACGATGAAACCGCCCACGAACAGGCAGATGCGCCGATCCTGGCGCAGGCTCATGGCCATCAGCACCAGGTAGTACACCTCGAAGGTGATCTTGTCGTTCACCGCGTCGTAGGGGCCGCCCACGATCATGAACAGCACCAGCGCGAGCGTCACCAGCGAGCCGTCGAAGGCGGAGGTGAGGAAGCCGATCCAGGGCCGGTAGGGCCGGTGCCGCAGATACAGGTACACCGCGAAGGCGAAGGCCATTGCGACGAGGGCGACGACCAGGCCCCAGAAATTCTCGAGGTTGAAAGGCTCGACGATCTCGCGGTAGATCGGGGTGATGAGCAGGAGCGCGACCACGCCCAGGCGCACGCTCGCGACCTGGCGCTCGCCTTCGCCGCCCGCCACCAGCATGGCGGCATCCGGCTTCTTCCAGAGTGACTGCCAGAATCTCACCGCATCCCCTTGGCCGAATAGCGTGTCGTGCGGCGCTTACTATACCGCCCTGGCAGCATGGAACTTCCCATCATTTTGGGGTCGAAATGCTTCTTGGGGCCTGCTATAACGTGGCACCGGCCAAACGACCCACCATCATGATAAGGCAGCCATGCAAACCCGTACCGCCCTCGGCACCCTGCTCCTGGCTTCGGTCTCCATGAACACCTCCGCCGCCACGCCGGACCGGGTGGTGCTGCCTACTGGCGTGGTCCCCACCCATTACACCGTCTCGGTCATGCCGGACGCGGCCAAGATGAGCTTCACGGGCTCGGTGCAGATAGACATCGAGGTGAAGCAGGCGACCCAGAGCATCCAGCTCAACGCCGCGGACCTGGACTTCAAGAAGGTCAGCGTCTCGGGCGTGAGCGAGACCCCCGCGGCGACGTTCGATGGGGAGCAGGAGACGGTCACCCTGAGCTTCAAGGCCCCCGTGAGCGCCGGCCACCACGTGCTCAGCATCGACTACAGCGGCAAGATCAACCAGCATGCCGCCGGGCTATTTGCTCTCGATTACGATACGTCCCAGGGGAACAAGCGCTCCCTCTTCACGCAGTTCGAGAACTCCGACGCGCGCCGTTTCGTGCCCAGCTGGGATGAGCCGGGGATAAAGGCCACCTTCACCCTCAGCGCCGTGGTGCCGGCGGACGAGATGGCCGTGTCCAACACCCCGATCGCCAAGACCACGAAGCTCAAGGATGGTCTCGCGCGGGTGGACTTCGCCCCCTCGCCCAAGATGTCCTCCTATCTCCTGTTCTTCGGCCTGGGCGACTTCGAGCGCGTCTCCCGCAAGGTGGATGGCGTGGACGTGGGCATCGTGGTCAAACGCGGCGACGGTGCCCAGGCCCAATATGCCCTGGACGTGGCCTGCCAGCTCCTGCCGTACTATGAGGACTACTTCGGCGTGAAATACCCGCTGCCCAAGCTCGATCTCATCGGCGGCCCGGGCCAGAGCCAATTCTTCAGCGCCATGGAGAACTGGGGCGCCATCTTCTACTTCGAACGCGCCCTCCTCATCGACCCCAAGATCTCCACCCAGGAAGACCGGCGCCGCGTCTACGTGGTCATCGCCCACGAGATGGCGCATCAGTGGTTCGGCGACCTCGTCACCATGCAGTGGTGGGACGACCTCTGGCTGAACGAGGGCTTCGCCTCCTGGATGGAGGTCAAAGCCACCGACCACTTCCACCCCGAATGGGGCATGTGGCTGGACGCCATCGGCACCAAGGAACGCGCCCTGCGCGTGGATGCCCGTGCCAGCACCCATCCGGTTGTCACGCCCATCCATGACGTGCTGCAGGCCGGTTCGGCCTTCGATGCCATCACCTACTCCAAGGGCCAGGCGGTCATCCGCATGCTGGAGGACTACGCGGGCGAAGACGCCTTCCGCGACGGCGTGCGCGCGTACATCAAGGCCCACGCTTACGGCAACACCGTGAGCGATGACCTCTGGCGCGAGATGGACAAGGCCTTGCACCAATCCGTCACTCAGATGGCCCACGACTTCATCCTGCAACCCGGCGTGCCCATGGTCGTGGTCAACTCCGCCGGCGGCACCCTGGAGCTGGACCAGCGCAACTTCGGCGCGGATGAGGCCAGCAAGTCCGCCACGACCTCCTGGCACGTGCCCGTGAGCGTCACCGGCATCGGCGGCACACCCTGGCGCGGGATCGTGAGCGGCGCGAAGCCCGGCAAGGTGCCGGCGAGCGTCGGCACCGCCCCCGTGGTCAACGCGGGTCAGGCCGGGTATTACCGCGTCCTCTACGACCGGGACAGCTTCGACAAGATCACGCCCCATTTCCAGGCGCTGGATCCCGCCAACCAGATGGGCCTGCTCGACGACGCGAAGGCGCTGGGCTATGCGGGCTACGCTCCCTTGAGCGGCTTCCTGAAGCTCACCGGCCTCCTCACACCGGACATGGATCCGGTGGTGCTCAAGGAAGCGGTGGGCGACCTGGATGAGATGGACATGCTCTACGAGGGCATGCAGGGCCAGGTGGCTTTCAAGGCCTATGGCCGCCGCCTGCTGCAACCGTTCTACAGCAAGCTCGGTTGGGATGCGAAGACGGGTGAGAGCGGGAACACCGGTCTCCTGCGCAGCAGCGTGCTCACCTCCCTCGCGGATTTCGACGACATGGAAGTGATCGATGCCGCCCGCGCCCGCTTCGCAGCTTACCTGAAGGACCCGGCGAGCCTGGGCAGCGACCAGCGCAAGGTGGTGCTCACCATCGTCGCCGACCATGCCGACGCGGCCACCTGGGAGCAGCTCCACGGTCTCGCGAAAGCGGCCGCCACCAACCTGGAGAAGCGCGAACTCTACACCTTGCTGTGCAGCGCCCACGACAAGGATCTCGCTGCCAAGGCCCTGGCCCTCTCCATCACCGATGAAGCCCCCGTCACCACGCGCGCCGCCATGGTCGCCGCCGTGTCGGAGGAGCACCCCGAGATGGCCCTGGACTTCGTCACCCGGCACTCGGACGTGTTCGACAAACTGCTGGAACCGGACAGCCGCAGCCGCTTCGTGCCGCGCCTCGCCAGCAGTGCCTTGAGCACCTCCATCTTCCCGTTGCTGGACGCCTACGCGGAGGGGCACATCCCCGAGACCGCGCGCGGCGAGGTGGCGAAGGCCAAGGGCATCGTCAACGAGAACGCCCTCATCCGCCAGCAACGCCTGCCGGAGCTGGACAAGTGGCTCGCTGCCAACGCCTCCGCCTCGTTCTGATGTAGCGCCAGGGAGACCGGCGCGGCTTCAGCGCATGCCGGGGTATTCCGAGAAGTCCTCACGGATCCCCCGCGAGAGCGCGCCGGGAAACACGCTGTTGTGGGTCTCCTTCTCGAACACCGTATCCACCACCTCCAGGTGAGGGTAATGGTGCGCGCGCAAGACTTCGGCCATCTCGTGCATCTCATCCGCCATCGGATATTCGGATTGGTTCTCGTAGGCCCCCACGGCGAAGAACACTTTAGCGTCCAGGTCCTTGCGCCCCTTGGCCATCTGCTTCTCCAGCCCGTAGATCATCCCCTGGTCATACCAGAGTGAAGCGCTCACGATGATGTAGCGGTGGAATGCCTCCGGCCGCGTCAGCAGCATGTAGGTCGTGAACAAGCCGCCGTAGGAATGCCCCACCAGCGTCCGGTCCTTGGGGTCAGCCTGATAGTGGGACCCTATATAGGGGATGAGTTCTTGGGTGACGAAGTCGCGGAACTTAGGGCCGCCGCCCGAGACCTTCTGGAACTCGGGGCCGTAGCCGCCCTCAAGCGTGTGGGTGGGCGTGTAATCCCGGGTGCGGTTCATGTGATAGCTGTCGATGCTCGTGATGCCGCCCGGATAGCCGATGCTGACGACGATCACGGGCGGCAGGTTACCCCGATCCGTGAAGTGCGTCGTCGTGTTCGCCGCCAGTGCGAAGGAGTAATCCGCGTCCAGCGTGTAGATCACCGGGTAGAGATGCTTCGGATCCTTGCCATAGTCGCGGGGCAGCGAGACATAGAGCACGTAATCCTCCCCGTCCTGCTGCGAATGCAGCGTCACCACCTGGCTGTTGGGGACCACGAAAGCCTGCGCCGCAGGAGCGGTCTCATCCGCCATGGTGCACAGGGGCATGAGCAGGGATGCAGCGAAAGCCAGTGCGCAACGGGGGCGAAGCAAACTCATGTGGGCACTCCAAAGTCTTGCGGGTGGCGCGGAAGATACTAACGTGCCTCCGGCACAGGCAGCCTCACCCGGGATCAAATCGGCGCCAAACTGAATTAGCCATCCGGACGGCGCAGGTGTCGCCGAAGAACCCGTGCGCGCCGAGGCGTCCTGACGGCGCGCGCCTTGGGCGCCAATAGAGCCTATAATGGCCGTCTAACCCAAGGAAAACACGTGGCCAAAGCCAACTACAAGTTCGACAAGCGCCAGCGCGATCTCGCCAAGCAGAAGAAGAAAGAAGAGAAGCTGCAGAAGAAAGCCGCCAAGAAGGCCGCGGCGGCCGAGGGCACGGGCGAGAGCCCTGAGACGACCCCGCCGGGTGACCAGACTCCTTAAGGTCCAGGGATGTATCTGTTCTTCGATACGGAGACCAACGGTCTCCCACGCAACCACGACGCTCCCATCTCAGACCTCGGCAACTGGCCGCGGGTGGTCCAGCTCGCCTGGATGATGACCGACGACACGGGCAAGGAACTGTCCAGGGGCGAGTTCATCGTGCGGCCGGACGGCTTCGAGATCCCCGCGGCGGCGGCGGCCATCCACGGCATCACCACCGAGATCGCACGCCGCAAGGGCGTGCCGTTGCGCCGTGCGTTGGACCCTTTCCATGCCAGCCTGCAGGCCGCCAAACTGCTGGTGGCCCATAACTTCACCTTCGACCAACGCGTGCTGGCCGCGGAATATTTCCGGCTGGGCCAGGACCACGGCATCTTCATGCAGACACCCTACGTCTGCACCATGCTCGGCACCACCGAGTTCTGCCGCCTGCCCGGCGGACGCGGCGGCTTCAAGTGGCCGAAACTCACCGAGCTGCACACCAAGTTGTTCCACACGAACTATGAGTCGGCCCACGACGCCATGGCGGACGTGCAGGCCTGCGCCAAGTGCTTCTTCGAGCTGCGCCGCCACGGGCTCTTCAGCGAGCGCCTAGCGTGATGCGGGGCTTGGTGCTGCTGGCCGCCAGCATGGCGGCTGCACCGGCCGGTGCGCAGGAAGAGTTGCGCATGGGCGCCGGCATCACCCATGACACCAACTACGAGAGCACTTACGGCTGGGAACTGGATTACGCCCACGGGCTGAGCGATCACGCTTACCTCAGTCTGGCCTGGCTCAACGAGGGCCACCAGGAGAACGACCACCGCGATGACTTCGCCGTCCAACTCTGGGGGCGCATCGACCTCTCCGAACGTCTTTCGCTCGCCTTCGGCATAGGGCCCGATCTCTTCTTCGATACCGCGAGGGATGAGGCGCACCCGTCATACGCCCAATACGGGAACGACCATGGCCTGCGCCCAATATATAGCGCCGAACTCAGTTGGTACCTGGACCAGTCTTGGCTCACGTATCTGCGCGCCAACCGGGTCGATGCCGGCTCGGGATTCAGCACCACGATGCTGCTCCTGGGCCTCGGCTACCGGTTTGATGGGCGGCTCATGTCGGCGTCTCCCTCGTCCTCAGCTTCCTACGACGCGGCATCCTTCGAGAACGAGCTGACGCTCTTCCTCGGCCGCACCACCCTCAACAGCTTCACGGCCGAGAGATCCACGGCCTACGCCGTGGAGTACCGCCGGAGCTTGAGCCCTCACATGGACTGGACGCTGGGTTGGCTGAACGAGGGTGGCAACACCATCATCCGCCGCAACGGCATCACGACCCAGCTCTGGCTCACGCAGCCCTTGCTGGACGGAAGGCTCACGCTCGGCGGCGGCCTGGGTGCGTACATCGTCGCGAACCAGCAGGACAAGGTAGCCGTCATCGGCAACGGTCACGTGACCTTCGTCGGCAGCGATGATGACCGCGTGTCGGGCATCGCCAGCTGGACCGCGAGCTACCGCTTCGACCCGAATTGGTCCGTACGCATCTCGTTCGACCGCCTCGTCACGCGTTACGACCGGGATGCGGACGTCATCCTGCTCGGTGGCGGCTATAGTTTCTGATGCTGCCGCTCACGGGGAAAGCCCCTCCGTAGTGCGCGGCTCACATCACTGGATCCCGCTTATGTTCGTTACCGTACAGAATTCGATTTAACCTGCGCGTATCTTCCTCCGCACATCGCGCACGGGCGCGATAGGCACACTCAACTGTGCGACGACTCCATGCAACGTGGAGCCGGGGTGGTTCACTCGTCCCTAAAATCCTGGAGGCATATACCATGACCCCTAGCCTAGCCCTACATACACAGCCGAAAGACTTCGTGGCGCACATGCGCAGCAAGGATGGTTCCCGCAGTGATTCCCCGTTCGAGAAACCGGTGCTCCTGCCGGCCCTCGATCAGCAGGATGTCTGCATGCACGCCTGGGCAGACGCCCGCTTCGCCATCGAGAACATGGCGGAACATGCTTTCTTCTTCACCTGTATGCTGCCGCAGGAACTGGCGCCGCGGGAGCGGACCGAAGCGGAGCAGTTCCAGGTGAAGTTCAAGGCGCTGTACGCCCAAATCGTCGCCGGCGGCCCGCCGCAGCGCGGCGCCGTCAAACCTTTCGCCGAAGCCGCGATGCAGGAGATCAAGCCGTTCATCGCCTTCAAGGCGAAGTGCTGCGAGGCCCAACTCAAGGGCGAACTCCACAGCCTGGCGTGGCCCTTGTTCTTCGACCACACCCGGCACGAGGCCGACCGCTGGTGCCAGCGCCTGCAGATGCTGGCGCTCGGTGAGTCGGAGTACAGCCGCACCGAGGTCAGCACCTTCTGGACCCGCATCATGGACGAAGACGCCCGCTTCATCGCCCATATGCTGGATCCGGACGAGTACGCGCTGATAGACGCCTGCATGAAGACCAGCGCCGTGTTCCGTCACCTGCATCAGGGCGGCACCGGCGGCGTGGTCGCTTCCCTGGTCGGCGATCCGGCCCAGGTGGTCACCTCGCTCGTCAAGAACCCGAAGACTTACGCGATCATGAGTTGCGCCGAAGCCATCCTGGACTTGAAGACCAAGCTCTGCCGCGACATCGAGTCCGGGCGGGTCAAGAGCATGATCGAGCCACGGCTGGCGGACCACTTCCGCCGGGAGTCCGTCAAGTTCGTGGATGAGCTGAAGCGAGCTGTGTGAGACCGACGAGGATGGGTGGTTGCATCACAGGCTGCAGCCTGCGGTGCAACTGCCGGGCGGGAGACGACATGCAAAGGAGTGGATAGCCATGCGCAAGACCAGCAACCGCCGACGCACGCAGGATGGGCATCAGGTCCAGCCGAACACATGGAGCGCCGGGCGGCACAGCGGAGAGCGGCTATCCAAGCCCTTGGAGAGAGCCGGCCGGCAGGATGAGCTGGATTCAGTGGCGCTGGCGCCGCAAGCCGCGCGTCCCGGGGACGACGTCTGCTTCGGCTGGTGCCAGTCCTCGGATTGGTGATCCTCGCGCGTGTACCGGAGTCGGCGGCTATCGGTTCCGACCCTACTACGCCCTGACGCTTCTAGGTTTCGTCTTCGGACTGGGCATGCACGTGAGGGAAGCCCTCTTCGTCCACAGTGACCGTCATGTTCATGGGGCGGCAGCAGACCTGGCAGTCTTCGATATAGCTCTGCTGTTCCACAGAAGGATCCACCAGCACTTCGATGGTCTCCCCGCAGTAGGGGCAGGAGATCTCGAGCGTCTGGGTCTCGATCAAAGGCATCAGGCCCTACCTCATTCACTACGGCGTCTTGGCCGCTTGTGCACGATCACCGTCTTCTCGAAGCCCTCGCCGCCCAGGGCCCATATCCAGGCGAGGATGCAGAGCACCATGTCCGTCTGCCAGTAGTTGGTGGTGGCGAGGATCGCCACCAAGAGGCGCGGCGTGATGAGCCAGCCCAGCCACCACAAGATCCCGCCGAAGGGCACGCTGGAGAAGAGCAGCGTCAGGCGCGGGAAGAAGAACATGAAAGCGATGAACCACAGGCCGTGGTGATGCCAGAATGAATCCACAAGTCACCTCATGTGCTTAGCTTCGCCGCCTCTACGGACGAGGCGGCGAAGCGATAGTCCCTATCAGTGACGGCCAGCCAAGCCCGCCACCGCGGCCAATATGCCGATCACGATGAACAGCGCATACAGGCAAAGCATGATGAGCATCAGGATGCCCATGAACTTCCAGAAGGACTTCTGGTTCTTGAGGGCATCTTCCAGCGCGGCCTGGCCCGTGCCCGGGATGGCGGCGATGGCCTTGGCATAGCGGTACATGAAGAGGCAGGGCATGAGATAGAGCCCGGCGAATATGAGGTACATGATGCCGAACACCGGGCCAACTGCCGCCGGCATCCCCGGCTGCTGCGGCAACGCAGAGAAAGCGAGCGTCATGATCAAGCCGATCAGGACCATGAGGCCTATGAACACGAACCCGACGATGGCCAGGAACTTCACCCAGGGACGGGTGGCATCGAGATAACCCAACGCGCTATCCGAGACGACGATCTGATCGGCCATGGTTCTCTCCCCGTCTATTTGGTTGTATCCCTAGCTGGCCCCAACACTCTACCCCGCACAGGGCCGTTCTGCTAACCCCATAAGAATCAGAGATTTTGCGCGTGGTCTGTCCCCTATCTCGCGCCCAGTGTGGCGAGAAGCCCATCCAGTTGCGCGAACTGCTCGCGCCAGCTCTCGTCCATACCGTCGGCCGCATCGAGCGCTTCCTTGGAGGGGTAAAGCTCGTGCATGACCACTAGCGTCTTCCCGTCCCTCTCCTCGAAAGTGAGCGTGGTGACGTTACCGCCGCCCTCTTCCTCGTTGGTCCAGACCATGCGTGCGTCCGGGATCACCTCGGTGTACCTGCCGAAGAACACCAGGGGCTTCGGGGCCTGGGGATGGCTGATCTCGAGACGATAGCCACCGCCGGTGCGGACATCCATCTCGCAGGAGAGGATCTTCAAGCCCGTGGACGCGGGCGCCCACCAGCGCTTGAAGACTTCGGCCTTGCTCCAGGCCTCGAACACGATGCGTACCGGGGCATCGAAGGTCCGGGTGACGATAAGCTCACGATCGGATTTCCGCTCTACTTTCGTGCCGCTCATAAGCTACTGCGCCTCGTATTACTTTGTTGCGCTCCGGCTCGCCATCCTCACGCACGCTAAGAGTACGCTCCGGGGCTCGTCCTCGCGCGCCTCGTTCTCGGCAACTGCTCCTGCGTTGCTCTACCGCCTACATCCTCGTAGGTGCGGTTCGGCTCGCGACACTTATAAAGAAGCAGGTAAACGACAAAGATTGCTCGATTCAGAGAATGTGGTCTGCCCCTATTAACTCTGCTATTTGCTCTACTCAACCACCAAGTCATATTCGATATCTTGGATCATTTGCCCGTAGTCCGGCGAGGAATTGTTGTACTTCCCGCCAAACTTGATCAGGTGATGCCCTTTGCTCAAGGGTTTCAGCAACAGCCAGAAACCGTCAGTCGCCGAGGGATATCCGGAATAGGGCCGCTGACCCTTGGGAAGATGCGCAAATATATCGAAACACCCGGGCGTGGAAATCCTGAGTCGCTTCAGATCTTCGAGTTCGACCCCGTCGACTGAAGCGAAAAGGTCTATCGCCGTGTCGTTATCCAGCGCTGAAGCGATCTCCGCATCCTCACAAGTGAAATTCTCAGGAGTCGAATCCTCATCGGGGAAATAGACCATGTTGATAAGAGGGAAGAAAAGGGATCTCCCCTCTGGCACAGTACATACCCGATGGATCTTCGTTGAGCCGTAGCCGCCTGCCAGGAACCACACCCGACCCTGCTGGTCCTGCGCGCAGTCTACTCCCGTCTCATCCATGATGGGACTCTTCCCTCCCGGTACTGACTCCGCCCATTGCCACCATTCAGCTGCCAGCTTGGATGCGGCCTCCGCAGGCACGGGTTGTATCATCGAGGACAGCGCGTCGGAGCGGGCCATGGCTGAAACGGCCATAAGCAGCAACGCCGAAAGCATCAGTGAAGCTGGACGCATTTCCATATCCCCTTTTTCCCTTTCTCACGAATTGACAATAACATCCATCAAATTCAATGACAATTTTATTACAGTCACAATCCTAGAAGATGTTGGTGAGCAGCCAGCGGCTGCCGTCAATCAAATCACGGACTTGCAGCTTCGTCGGGGCTTCGCCTTCGGAGCGGGAGCGGGTTGCATCTCCGCTAACCCAGGAAGGGGGCTTTCCCCTTCCATCCCCAAAATCGCGCCCTTTGGCTCGCTGCGGCGTTACTGGCTCGGCTTCGCTGCTCATTGACCATCGGAGTCAACTCCGCCGCTCTCCCTTCGCCGCGCCTAGCATCGAGCTCAAAAATCGCAATTTTGAAACTAGAAGATATTTGTCACCAGCCAACGACTACCATCGATGAGATCTCTCACTTGTAATTTCGTTGGTGTCTCACCCTCAGACCTTGAACGGTTGGAGAGCTCTGCTAACCATGTCGCTTGAGCATGAACGGGGATATCGAAGACCTTCGCGGTGTGGAGTGCATCTATGTATTCCCGGAGCGGTGGGAGCTGCTTGCGGAACTTGAGCTTGTGCCCGGCCGCGAGCTTCTTGAGATAGCTCTCCAGTACCGTGCTAGCCAGGGCGCCGGCGGCGCGTTCGTTGATGTCGATGAGGCCGCGAGCCGTCTCGAGCAGCGCCAGTTGCAGGCCCCGCTCCGCCTGGTCATCCGTATCCAGCGTGCTCCAGGCGAGACGCTCCGAGACGGACTTCAGGATCGCCAATTGGCTCTTGAAGCAACGGGCGGTATCCTCAGCCGCATCATCGGCTTCCCGGCCCCGGAAGTAATCCTGGATCACGTAAGCGTTGCTGTTATACCAGCCGTACTTCGGATCCACGATGTAATAGGACTGGAACTCCCAGTATCTATCCAGCGCCAGAGCTTTCATGAGTGGTAGGGCGCGGGAATACCATCCTTGATACCCCACCTCGAACTCTTCGGCTTCTTCTTCCTCGGCAAAGGCCTTCGCCAAGGCAATTCCCTCCCGGTGGAGGGTCTCTAACTGCTTACGCGCTTGTTCTTCGGTAATCATCCGCCGGCTCCATTTCTAAGAATGGAGGGATGCTGAACAGGCAAGGATGAATTGAATAGCCCCTCCCCCATCTGCTAGGTGTGAGGGGGTCGGATATATGAATCTTTTATGACAGTGGAGAGGGGATTGTGCGGTTCAGTAAGACGTGGTGCGCCTCCAATCAACCGTGCTTAAAAAATACAACGATGAGACCACCCACTACGCCTGAAACGAAATTCGATATTAAGGGAACCCACCATCTGCCTTCTCGCTGCAACTCAACAGCTCGAGCGTGAAGATTCACCGCGGTATCTATCAACGCCTTGATATCTGGAGCAGCGAGGGGCGCTCGTGTAAGCCGCTGGTATCCCGCCTGTGGCAAAGCGTTTTGCTCTTCCAACAATAACCTTCTTTTTAGGTCGACATGATAGTCTTTTGGCAGCTGTCGCCGCCATACAAGAGAAGCCATCATTCGGGTGGTATCTAGACGGAAGAACTCGGGATGCTCTTCAAAGACACGCTTCCAATAGTCTGCCTTCGAGGCACTCCCACTAATTCTCTCTGCCCAGATATTAAATTCGCACATATGAAATTCATACACACCCATTGCTTGGATAGCGGCAATGACATCTGCCAGGCGACCAGAGTTCTTCACGTAAGGTGAACTACCAGAGTTAAACATACATCACTCCTCTCAATTTCAAGTCGCAAGTGTCATTTGCATTTCTTATTCGCTACTTTTTCTTCTCCTTTTCCTTAACCACGTAAGAATCGGCGGATCGGTGACATCTGACGGTATGACTGGATCATCATGCGAACCTAAAGCCACTCTAATCGGATCATTTTCACCAATTTGCCAGGCATGAACTACTCGCAGTTCTTTCTTATCAATCTCAAGATTTGAAGCATATGGGCCAGCACCAGCGCTCATTTGTCCGGGCGCTATAAAATAACGGCCTGCTCGCTCATACTCTTGAATGAATTGCTGCACATAAGTGGCATTGCGAGGAGCCATATCCTGCATTCTGTAAACCAAAGTAAAGAACGTCGTGTCAGTTAATTTTCGATTCAAAGCTTTTTCATTTAAACCGATTGCAACACGATAGTTGAATGGTTTTTTTCGTTCGATACCAAGAATCAGAGTCACGCCAATGAGATCTGCTTCATCATTTTGACCAACTCGCTTACGCCATCCACGAAATATTTTTTTTCCGGCCTCCATATCTTCAAATACGAGTACCAGCCCCGGTATCGGTGGCTCTTCTTCTCGAAACGCAAATCCCAGTCCTTTCCACTTAGCCCGATCCCATAGCGGCATGTTGATCAACGAGATTATTCTCAAATCACTGTGTTTCAATGCATCTACACCTGAAAGTTCAGGCGGTGGCTTGCCAACTGCGTAAGCAAATTCCGTGGGCTTGGCCGTGGTGTCTTCATCTGCTTGAGATTCATTCAAGGCGGGCCACACTTCCGTGCGCCGCAACTCGAAGCGTTCTTCGGACAGACCTTCAATCCAAGCATCGACTTGATACTTCGGACTATTAGATAAGATATTTGTCACTGCGATTATTGATCGAGCCGACAAGAACGCTCTATCCTGGGCGCGTTCCTCGGAAAACATATTCTTTAGCGAGCTATGGCTATAATTTATTCTCATCAATTTGATTAACGTCGCCAATAGCGCGAGAAAAGACTTGTCGTTTGCGGGCGCCAATAACTCTGCCGGATCCATCTTCGGGTGGGCCACCGTCAATGTGGTCTCTCCACAGTCATCTTCGTCTTCATGAAGACTGAAGGGCATATCCGCAAATTCCGACTGACGCAAATCTATCTTCAAATATGGAAGTGAAGCAAAGTGCCTCTTCCGCGCTATTACCGTAGAGAAGAACGACTCTATAAAAGCGAGAAGGCTCTCTCCAAATAGTACTGTCAGGGCATTATTCTCAGCCAAGATCTCAATCTGACAACCTAAAACCAGAGTTCGCATGGAAACTTTGGTTGGCAAAAACCATTCGGGCTGTTTGGGAACATCATCTGCAGCAGGTTGAGTCAACAATCTCCGAAATGTAATGTCAATTTCCCCTGGAGAAACATGCAATTCAGAACTAACGATGTCTTCATGACCGAGAGCGAATAACATTGCATCTCGCGACATATGAAGTCCGAGGTAATCATATAACGCAGGTATACGGTCGAGACTTTTTAGATCGATAGAAGACGTTCGAAGAATCAAAATGCCCAAGACAGCATCCATAAGCCTAGCCTCTTCGTCCATGGACTCCCGGATTTCTTCATCCGCTGGAGCAGCCGTTTGAAGAGATGCTATCCATTCCCACCATATTTGTACCCATGTCGGGCGTCCTAGTTGCAATTCAAGCCAAACCAACTTCCGACATAGGGACACTGCCTGCGGGGCAATCTTGCCCTCTTTAAAATAGGATACAAGTGCACGGTCGAGTGCGGTGATAATATTTCCGCGTGCGGCCCAAAGCAGCCCAGCCGCCTCGAATGCTAGTCCTGTAACAACAATGGCCTGCAAGAATTCCGAGTATGTTTCTTCCTTGGCCAAAAGGATTTGAGCACGCGCACATTGAGTTATAGCGTCGTACGTTTTTTCTTGCTTTAAGAGTTGAAGGCCGCGCTGTAGTCGCGCCTCCCCCTCTACTGATTCGCCACTACGCGAGCTCTCGAGTTCAATCAATTCCTCGATTACGTCGCCGAACGCATCACTCACCTGCGGGATGTTGCCGAGTTCTTGCAACATCCGCGTCAATCCTTCCATCGGGTACTCTGAATGACCGCGCGCTTGCTTCACTATGTCGCGAAGATTCTTGACGACTCCATCTAATGGTGCATGCAACGCCGCGGCGTTGATGAGATCCATTAGTACCAGGAGTGTTCTCGCCCAAAGCGCCCCGGTCGGTTTCTCTGTATTACCACTATGCTGAGAAAGGGCTGCTCGTAGCCTTATGGTTCTGTCAGTCCACTTTGGCTCTTTCTCGAAGGCGGTCCGGTTCCAACCACTAGCTATGTGCCAAAGATTTACGAGTTTTTCAGCATCCCAAATCCATTCAGCTTTTAGGCCGTATTCTTCGATTTGTTCATAAATCCGATTCAATTCGCTGTAATCATTAAACCACCAGAAAGCTGCCCAGGCTCGTTGATAGAGAATTAGAAATCGGTAGCGATCTAAATGATTGGTTATTGCAATTCGTTCAGCTCTATCAAATCGCCCATCAACCTCAATTCGAGGCTTGCCAAGACTGCGGGCAATTTTTGCGGCTTCCAAGCAATCCTGAACGAGTTGATATTCAGATCCTTGGTATCGTGTGGGATTGCCGATTAATTTTTCCAGTTCATCAAGTTCGGCCTGCCTCTTGGTATCAAGCGGACCGGGTCTGTATGTGGTCACTGCGGGACGAGATATATCCAACGTCTGATAGACAACGTCCCAGCGATTATTCTTGGTCACCGCATTCAGAATCCAATTGCGATCCAGAATTCGGACAGGTATCTTCCATTTCTTCTTTAGTTCATCCTCAAGGTCTGCCCTGTCTTTATCTCGAATCGCTTGATTACCAATGAAATAAATTAGCGAGTAGCCGCGATTGGTCTCAACAATTTTTTGTACGTCTTGTCGGACCTTGCTTCGCCACTGCTTCTTCGCGCTAAAAGCAAAGGCCCATCTCTCTCGGCTACTCTGCTCCGGGTTTCCAACATACCAGCGGTGCGCAATCGCGGATGCGACTGGATAGGTCTCAGTATCTGTCTTGCTATCCCCACCACCTACCGGACCTGTTTGCACGATGAGATTTGGGCAAATTTCTTTTTCTGCTAACCTTCGGCAGAAGTGCTCGAAGTCTGTCTCTTCTTTTCTCTGAGTTAGTGTCTCTAAATAGAACTCAAATTGTCTTATATCTGGCATCGCTTCTTGCAATTGCACGGTATCTGAGAACAATTCAGGGCGCCGTGCCCTCATGAAGACACTAGGGCTAAATTCCTTTTTTATATCTGTCACTTAGTCTCCTTCCAATTCATGGCGTATACCACTCACCTAACAGTCCGTGCTGTAAATGTAACGCACAGTTGGCAGAACTAGGCACGCAAGTCGAAAACGTGGGTACGTAACCGACGTGGCCTATTTACAATCCAATTTCCGCCACATTGCCAGATCATTTTTTTGAGCAGCAGCAAGGCACAGTGCCTGCTTATCGGCCTCATTCTTTTCAGCGTCCTTGGATGCCTGATCTTCTGCCCGCATCTTTGCCATCAGCTCTTGCTGAAAGGTCATCTGCTTGGCGTACCAATCGTCATCACCACAGAATTTTGCATCTTGCTCATTCTCTATGGCATCTACGTTTTTCTTGGCGGCGTCAACATCAGTGGGAGTACCGGTCTTCTTAGCAGCCTTCACTGCTTCCTTCGCAGCATCTTTGTTTGTCGACAGCGTGTTGCATTCCGATTCATAAGCTTGTTTAGCTTTGACGAAATTCGCTGCATCGGATGGGACGTATATGGCTAGTCCACTAGCTTCGCCATTGACGATCGGTACGGTGGCGCCAAAGCCGTAGGCTCCATAGCTGGTTCCCTGCACGCTAGCGGTACTTATAGTCCCCGCTGTCGCTAGGCCAGCTCCTTGGACAAGAATGCCCGTAGCGCCTGCATCAAGGGCTTCCTCTTTCATGCCCTCGATGGCATTTTCCATCTTGCTCTGATCGCCTAGACCGTGGCCTTTGCCACTGACCATACCGATCACTTCATAATTGGAAGGCGGGGAAAAATAGATATAGACGTTCTGCCAGTTATCTATAACTGGCTTCCGTTCCCCACCTTGAGTAATGATGGTGCCGGAACTGCAACCGGCCAATAAGACCAAGAGACCGCACAAGGTCGAAGTCTTCATGCGCCGAACCCCTTTGGATATCCCTACCCCGGACCAGATAGTCCCACCGCCGAACTCTTATGTCAAAAGAGTCCGCCGTGGGAACAATTTCCCGCGTTCACTACTAAGAGAGGAATTTAAGACTAACTCTAAAGCTTCAGCGCTCAACCACTTGTACATCGCCAGCGGACACCGATTTCAATAAACGCCTCATGCTCTTGGCAAGAGCTAGGCACCGCGCTTAACCGTATTGCGCAGCGGTTTCAATATATCTCTACGCATAAGCCTCGCAAACTCCTTCCTACCAGCAGTAGTCCCCATTTCGATCGTGATATGACCGTTGTCCGTATTCAGCGCCAGTATGGGATTATCGCTCGACGCTCCCGCCACGATGGTATACGGCAAAGCAGTGCGCTTGACGTTGGAGCTCATTGGCCAGTTTGGCTCGTATTCAGATCCCAGAAGTTTAACCTGCAATTTATCGACACGAGTCAACAATTCGAACATCAGCTCGCGCAAGGTACGCTCCTGGGCCATACCCGCTAGCTCTGTAGCAATATTGCTGACGCCGGCATAGCAGTCCTCGATCACCGGCCACAACTCATTCAACTTCCGCCTTAGGGTGACGGGACGATAGGGAGAACCAATCTTCCGATTAATGTGCAGTACTAAGCGCTCAACGTCGTCGATGTTGAACTCGGTTGCCTGGATGTTTTTAAGTGTTCCAGGTAACTCTTCAGGAGCAACGCCGAACAATAGCGGCGCACATTCGCAGTTCAGCATAGCGCCAGTTTCGAAATGAAGCCAAGGCGACAAAATTGAATCTGGCGTTACAACCACGACGCCAAACCGAGCAAGCCGAAGATTCCTTTTCAGTTCGACCCAAAACGATTTCCCTTTCCCAACATTTGTCGAAACAAAAACGTGAATCTTCTCGTGGAAGAGAGCTTCTAGAACATCCTTCATGAACTCCGCATAAGACAGACCCGATGGCCGTGACCAAGAGATGAAAACAGTTGGGCGATGGCTCGAAGTGGTCACTAGGAAAGCTCCTGTTGCAGAAACGCCGCTCGCGCCGTCAGAACGAGGCGCGGGAGGACGAGTGCCCCGGAGTGCACTCTTGTGTGCATGAGGAGGCCGAGCCGGACCGTAACAAAGTTATGGCGCCGCCAGCGGCGTTTCCTTACATGTTCCGCCGGTATTCGCCGCCGACTTCGTATAAGGCATGACTGATCTGCCCCAGCGACAGGTATTTCACGGCATCCATGAGTGAAGCGAATATATTTTTCCTGTCTCTTGCTGTCTGTTGCAGCTTGGCCGCGCTCTCCGGCCCCCGCTCATTCCGCGCCTTCTGGTAGGTCGCCACGTTGGCGATCTGGGCCTGTTTCTCATCCTCGCTCGAGCGGATGAGCTCGATGGTGGTGACGATGTCGCCGCCGTGGTCCCGCGGGAGGTAGGTGTTCACGCCGATGAGCGGCAGGGAGCCATCATGCTTCTTGTGCTCGTAGTAAAGGCTCTCTTCCTGGATTTTGGAGCGCTGGTACATGGTGTCCATCGCCCCCAGCACGCCGCCGCGCTCGGAGATGGCCTCGAACTCCTTGTAGACCGCCTCCTCCACGATGTCCGTGAGCTGCTCCACCACGAAGCTGCCCTGCCAGGGATTCTCGTTGAAGTTCAGGCCCAGCTCGCGGTTGATGATGAGCTGGATGGCCACGGCCCGGCGCACGCTCTCTTCCGTGGGGGTGGTGATGGCCTCGTCATAGGCATTGGTGTGCAGGCTGTTGCAGTTGTCGAACAGCGCATACAGGGCCTGCAGGGTCGTGCGGATGTCGTTGAACTGGATCTCCTGGGCGTGCAGTGAGCGGCCCGAGGTCTGGATGTGGTACTTCAGCATCTGGCTGCGGGGTGAGGCGCCGTAGCGCTCGCGCATGGCCCGGGCCCAGATGCGGCGCGCGACCCGTCCGATGACGGTGTATTCCGGGTCCATGCCGTTCGAGAAGAAGAAGCTCAGGTTGGG
>CAZPAO010000031.1:0-24086 GCA_964584665.1 uncultured Gammaproteobacteria bacterium | reverse complement strand
CCAGTACCGCATCAACGGCATCATCATCCCGGAGTTCATCAGCGGCTTCGGCGACACCCTGGGCGCACGCTTCATCGGCAAGCTGGATTTCCTGACCGGCGCCCTGCCCGCCCAGTACGGCTACCGTACCGCCGGGGTGGTCAACATCACCACCAACGACGGCCTGGATTCCGACTCCGGCGCGGTGGACCTCTATGGCGGCAGCCATGGCACCTTCCAGCCGAGCGCGGAATATGGCGGCAGCGACGGTGCGCTCAACTATTACTTCACCGGCACCTACCTGAAGAGCGACCTCGGCATCGAATCGCCGACCGCATCCGATCCGGGGCATGACGGCACGGAGCAAGCCCGTGGCTTCGCCTACCTGTCCTACCTGTTGAACCCGGACGCACGGCTGGGATTGATCCTCGGGCACTCGTTGGGCAACTTCCAGTTGCCGGACAACCCGGGTCAGCAACCCGCCTTCACCCTGGACGGCCGCACCACGTTCGATTCCTCGCAGGTCAACGAGACCCAGCGGGAACTCAACGACTACGGCATCCTCTCGCTGCAGGTGAGCAAGGGCCCGCTCGACTATCAAGTGGCATTCTTCAGCCGCTACACCAGCGTGAGCTTCAACCCCGATCCCGTCGCGGACCTCATGTTCAACGGCGTGGCCGCGCAGATATTCCGCCGCAACATCGACACCGGCGTGCAGGCGGACGCCAGCTACGCCCTGGATGAGACCCATACCCTGCGTTGGGGCCTCTTCGCGGACCAGGAGCGCACCGCCAGCGACAACACCTCGGCGGTGTTCCCGGCGGACGCGGACGGGAACCAGACCAGCGACCAGCCGTTCACCATCGTCGACGACGGCGGCATCACCGGTCATCTGTACGGTGCCTATCTGCAGGACCAGTGGCAGGCGAGCACGCCGCTCACACTCAACTACGGGCTGCGCTACGACGTGTCCGACGGCTACGTGGACGAGAACCAGTGGAGCCCGCGCGTCAACTTCGTCTACCAGTTGGACGAGGCCGATGCCCTGCACGGCGGCTTCTCGCGCTACTTCACTCCGCCGACGCTGGAGCTGATCGCGCCCACGGACATCGCCAAGTTCCAGGGCACCACCAACCAGCTCCCGTCCGACGTGAACACCAGCGTCTCGGCGGAAAGGGACAGCTACTACGACCTGGGGCTGACCCACAGCTTCACGCCGCAATGGCAGGCGGGCGTGGATGGCTATTACAAGGACGCCAAAAACCTGTTAGATGAGGGTCAGTTCGGGCAGGCGCTGGTGTTCTCGCCTTTCAACTACGCGCGCGGCCGCGTCTGGGGCGTGGAACTCACCACCAGTTATAGCGGCGATCTCTCGTCGGCATACTTCAACCTGGCCTATGCCCGCGCGCTCGGGAACCAGGTGGTCTCCGGCCAATACAACTTCGATCCGGCGGAACTGGCCTACATCCAGAACCACTACGTGCACCTGGACCATGACCAGACCTGGACCGCTTCCGGCGGCGTCTCGCGGCTCTGGGCGGGTACGCGCTACAGCCTGGACGGCATCTACGGCAGCGGTCTCCGGGCCGGCTTCGCCAACAGCGGCAGCCTGCCGTCCTACACGCAGTTCGACATCTCGGCGAGCCGAAGCTTCGAGCTGGGCGGCTTCGGCGATGTGGGCGTGCGGCTCGCGATCATCAACCTGCTGGACCGGGTGTACGAGATCCGCGACGGCAGCGGCATCGGCGTGGGCGCTTCACAGTTCGGGCCGCGTCGCGGCCTCTACCTCGGGCTCACCAAGACTTTCTGACGGCGAAGGCCCCGGGGCATGAGCCCCGGGGCCCTACTTTGAAACGGTGCCACTCACCCTCACTCGATGAGCTTGCCGGTGGGACTGAGGTTGCCGCCGTCGTAGGTATCCGTCGTGCTGGCCTTGGGTTTCGGCCGCAGCAAGACCTTGTCCGCCTCATCCTCGTAGGAATCCCCGCTGGCCCCACGGCCATGGCCATCGCCGTGCCGCTCTGAAGAGGAGCCGCCGGCTTGGGTATCCGCGTCCTCGGCGCTGCCATCCTGCGCCGCGTGCTCCACGCTGTCCCGGTCCTGGCCGGGCCCGATGGATTCCACGCTCTCGTTGCCGTCCGGGCTGCAGACGAGGTTCTGATAGCTATCGCGAATCTGGTCGTGTCCGTACATGGCTGCCTCCTTATCCATCGGGACTGGTCGGACCATGCTAGGGGTGACTCCCGCCCGAGGGCATCGGGCGATACCCCGTTATCCAACCGGCAATTCGCCGGAGCCATGTATCAATATGGCTTCACGGAGCCGTCATAGAAGACCTTGCAGCCCCTTTGGGTGAGCAGGTTCTCGCCCTTGTTGACGAGGCGGCGCACCGGCCCCGCCAGGGCCTTGAGGACGTTCGGTTTCTCGAGCTTCGGCTGCCTGAAGCTCCCCTCGAGCTTCTGCTCCGCGATGACGCAGCCCTGCGCGTTGACCACCGCCACGACGACGCCATCGAAGGTCTCGGCGGAGAGATCCAGCTTGCCCTGCAGGGCCATGCGGTGGGTGTCGGTGGACATGGCCACGTCCTCGGCGGTCGCCACTCCCTCGTCCACCTTCCAGTCCGAGACCAGCACATGCATGGGGCTGGTACCGCCGCCCTTGCCCTTGATGCGCGAGAAGTCGTAGCCCTTGGTGGCCACCAGGCCCAGCGGTCCCGCGAGCGCGACCGCGCCCACGTCCAGCAGGTCGAAGCGCTGACTGCGCTCGAAGCGCTTGAGTTCGCCGTCCAGGTCATAACCTTCGAGGGTGAGCCCCTTGCCGTGCAGCGAGACGCTGCCGGAGAGGCCTTTCGTCAGTTCTTCGCGGGTGCGGCCGCTGGTGGCGACGTCCGCGGCGGCATCCACCTGCCCCTCCGCCAGCTGGTGAAAACCCAATTCCTTGAAGACGCGGGACAGCTGGAGCTGCGGCACGGAGAAGCTGGCGCTATAGCGTTCTTGCTCCCCGCCCAGGTCCGCATGGAAGCTCCCGGTGGCTTTGGTGCCGAAGGCCTCCAAGCTGACCGGCTGCAAGGTGTACACGCCCTTCCCTGCCGCGACGATGGAGGCCTTGAGGTCGGTGGCGGTGAACTTCGGGGTGCGGACTTCCTTGCAGCTGAGATCGCCGTCGAAGCTGACGCGCTGCAGGCCGGGCCTGCCGTCGGGCGCTTCGGTGCGCAGGTCATGGGCTTTCGCTTCGCAGTCCTCACCCTCCACCCACATGCCGGAGGTGTCACCTTCATAACGGACGGTGCCATCCGTGGCGGTGATCTCCATGGGTCCATGGGGCCGCTTGTGCACGGGCGGCGTGCTGCGGACGAGATCGAGGACTCCGTCCGTGCCCTTCTTGATCAGGATGCGGGGATGCTCCAGCACCAGCGATTCGATCTCGGGCACCTTGCGCAGGAGATAGAGCAGCCGGAAACGTATCCGCACCTTCTCGATGACCGCCGCCTCGACGCCGCGGTTGTGCACGTGCACGTCATGCAGGTTCAGATGGGGTGAGGGGAAGAGCCCGACGCTGATGGCGCCCTCCAGGCTCACCTGCATCCCAACGCCGCGCGAGGCCGCGGCCTGGAGCTGGGAGCGGAAGGAATCGGTGCGCACATAGTAAGAACCGCCCAGGAAGGCGAGCAGGAGCAAGCCCAGCAAGCTGCCTGTGGCGATGAGGGCGATCCTGGTGGGCCGGCGCATCCTCAATCATTCAACCGCGTCAACCGGCGTGCGGTGCGGGCCAGTCCGCGGCGGAAGGCATAGGCGAGACTCGCTGTCACCGCGAGCACCAGCAGGGACACGACGCCGCTGGTGCGGCGCACGGTGGGGCTGCGGGGCCGGCCCTCCATGATCTCGTAGGCGGTGTGCTCGCAGTTGCGCCAGACATAGGAGTAGCTGCGGGGCTTGGCGAGGATGGCGGAAGCGCGCTGCATGACGTCGCTACGCTGCTGCGGGTTGCCCCGCGCCACCTGCATCTCCTGCCCGAGGGCGAAGGCATCCAGGGAAGTCAGGCGCTCGCCCGCGCCGGGACCGGGCGCGTTGTGCAGCACCTGGCCTTCGCCCATGTAGATGCCGAGATGCCAGACGCCGGTCTTCCAGCGGCGCAGCACGTCGCCGGGTTTGAGGCCCGCGATCATGCGCTTCTCCAGCGGAAGCCATTCGAGATCAAAGGTGATGGACATGGGAACTGAGTATATGAACGAATGTGCGACGGACCGAATCCATTTGACCGGCGCGGCTATCTGCGCAGGTCGAACTAAGTAATCTCGCGCCGGTCATTGTTACGCCGCTCCGGCTCCCAGGGCTGGGTGCGGATGCGGCGCTCACTGCCGGGCTGGCGCGCATCCATGCTCCCGGATGAGGTGACCTGATGCGAGACGCGGAGCACCCAGTCTTTTGCGGCGATGATGCTGCGGCCGATGGGGTTTTTCTTGGGCATGACGGCGTTCCCTCGTTGCTTCCTTGCGAGATGCCTCGAATCTACGGGTCGCGCCGCCGGGAGACTGTGCGGTGCAGCACGTTCCTGAAATACCTGAGACATATCACGGCCGTTTCACATCCATCCGATGCCTGCCCCAGGCCGCATCAGATGACGTTCTTTACAATCCAGCCGGAAACGGGCCTTGTCAGTCCTTCGGCGTGTCCGTGGCGTCATCCCCGTGATCTTCGAGCTGGGCATCGAACCACTTGTGGATGGCGTCCACCGTGGCCGCGTCCCGGCCCACGTAATCCACGGCACCGCCCGCCGGCACGTCGCGGTAGGTGATGGCGATCTGACCGGGCTTGACCTTGCTGAGGTACTGCACGCCCGGCATGGCCATGCCGTGGATCTTCATGGGGTCGGAGTAGTCGCCGTCGCCGAACCGCCCCGCTTCCATGACCAGATGGTTGCGGATGGCGGCGATGAGGTCCTTATCCTTCGGGTCCTTCGCCACCACCTGCTGTATCCCGCCGGTCTGGTTCTTCTGGAACACGTGGGTGGAGTTGTGGACGTTGAAGGGCATGACCATGGCGCCCTTCTGCGCCACTTCCTGCTGGCGGGCGGTAGGCGCGCCGTTGGCGGCCAGCGTGAAGAGGCAGAAGAAGCTTGCAGCAATCGCGATCTGTCTGTGCATGATTAATCCTCCAAAGTCCTGGGCCACTTCCAGGCGTACCAGACCACGAGGCCCGTCAGGCCGATCTCGAGCACGCCGTACAGGATGTAGAACTGCCAGTTCCACATGGTGATGCAGATGATGAGCGTGTAGACCACCCCGAAGACGATGTTGAGCCAGCGGCTGAGACCGGGCTTCAGGGCCACGGACAGGAAGATCATCAGGGCCGGGATGGCGAGCATGAGGGAGGTGCCGAGCAGCACGCCCTGGGTGACGGCACCTAAGGGCGGCATCTGGCCATCCAGCATCTTCTGCAGGGCGCCGGGCACATAGAGGCCGAAATAGTCCGCGTATATGTAGAGGAACATCACGCTGGTCCAGAGGGCCGCGAGCTTCAGCTTCACGGGGACCGGAATATCTTCCAGAGGACGCGAGTTCGATTCCATGTGAGTTCCCCTAAGGCTTGGCCATGACAAAGCCTATATCCATCCCGGCAACACAGCCGGCATGCATTCACGGATAATATCGCGCCATGAACACTGCCGCCATGAACACCCATGCCCGCCCCGCGACCTGGAAGATCCTGCTGGCCTTCGCCATCATATATCTGGTGTGGGGGTCCACCTTCCTCGCCATCCGCATCGGCGTGCACGAGGTGCCGCCCTTCCTGCTCGCGGCCATACGCTTCACGACCGGGGGCCTCGTGCTCTATGGCTGGGCGCTCGCGCGGGGTGAGCGCCAGCCGGACCGGCGCCAATGGGCATCCATAGCCGTGCTCGGGGTACTCATCTTCGCCATCGACTACGGTCTGGTGTTCTGGGCCGAACAGCGGGTGGCTTCCGGTGTCGCCGCCATCATGCTGGCATCGATCCCGGCATTCATGGCGCTCTCGGAGATCATCTTCCTGAGGACCCAGAAGCTCACGCTGCGCCTGAGCGTGGCGCTCCTCATCGGCCTCGGCGGCGTGGGGGTGCTGGTGAGCCGTTCGCTGGATCTCGGCGGTACCCCAATAGACCGGCTGGGCGCCGGGGCACTGATCATATCGTCCATCAGCTGGGGTCTGGCCTCGGCATTCTCACGCGTGCAGCCGCTGCCCTCCTCCAAGGTGATGAGCGCCGGGGCGCAGATGCTCCTGGGCGGCGTGTTCCTGGCCATCGTCTCGGTCACACTGGGCGAGCCCCATGGCTTCGATCCGGCGGCCGTCTCGCTCGGCGCCTGGGTGGCATTGCTGTACTTGATCGTCCCCGGCTCCATCATCGCCTTCACCGCCTACGTATGGCTGCTGCACCACGAATCCCCGACCCGGGTCGGCACCTACGCCTACGTGAACCCGGTGGTGGCGGTGCTCTTGGGCTACTTCCTGGCGGGCGAGGAACTGGGCCTGCGGACGATCCTGGGGACGCTCTTCATCCTGGTGAGCGTGGTGGTGATCACTACCACGAAGAAGCCGGCCGCGACGGCTTAGGAATTGGCGGTGAAGACCGCCAGCTGTGCCGCGAAAGCCCGCTTGTAGGCAGGACGCGCTTCACCGCGGGCCACATAGGCGGCGAGGCTCGGGTATTCATCCAGCAGGCCCGGCGTCCTCAAGCGGAGCAGCACTTCCACCATCATCAGGTCTCCCGCGCTGAAGGGGCCATCCAGCCATTCCGCATCCCCCAGGCGAGCGGTAAGCTGATGCAGCCGGACCCGCACGCGGTCCTCGACCATGGGCAGCCGCTCTTGGTACCAGGGCTTGTCCTTCTCAAACAGCCTCAGGTTCTGGAGCTCGAGGATCGGCGGTTCCACCGTGTTGACCGACGAGAACATCCACATGATGACGCGTGATCGGGCATCCGCATCCTTGGGCAAGAGGCCCGCATGGGTCTCAGCGATGTGCAGGATGATCGCCCCCGACTCGAACAGAGTGAGACTGCCTTCCTCATAGGTGGGTATCTGCCCGAAGGGATGCAGCTTCAGGTGCGCGGGCTCTTTCATCTCCTTGAACGTGACGAGCCGGACCTCGTAAGCCTGCCCCACTTCCTCCAGCGCCCAGCGCACGCGCATGTCCCGCGCCAGCCCCTGGCCGTGGTCGGGAGACTGCTTGAAGGCGGTGATGGTGGGTTTCATCGAAACTCCAAAAGACGATCGTGTGGCAGCGGATGCATCCGTATCATAGCGCCGTCTCAGTGCCCGGCCTTTCCTGTCTTGCGGCCGGCCGCGAACGGCCACACGCGGTGCAGCACTCCCCGCCGCCGCAGCTGCTGCACGAGCACCGGCGAGAGGCAAAGCAGAGCCAGGGCTCCCAGGGCCACGATGGCCCCGGGAGACAGGAGTTCGTGGGCGGACTTCACGTGTGCGAGGTTCGCCCCCACGTTGCAGTAGATCACCACGTCGGGAACCAGGCCGACCAGGGTCAGCAGCAGGAAGCGCAGCGCCGTGATGCCGGTGAGCGCATACAGCATGGTGGTGAGCCAGAACGGGATCCCCGGCGCGACGCGCAGGAACAGGAGGTAGCTGGACTGATGCTGGCCGACCGTGCGCAGCAAGGCCCGGGCGCGGGGATAGCGATGGACACGGGTACGCACGAAATCCTGGGCGAGGTAGCGCACGGCCAGCAGACCCAGCGTGGACCCCGCGGTGAGGGAAAGG
The DNA here is from genome assembly GCA_964584665.1 of uncultured Gammaproteobacteria bacterium. Taxonomy (GTDB): domain Bacteria; phylum Pseudomonadota; class Gammaproteobacteria; order Natronospirales; family REEB76; genus DASUBN01. Next base: position 16,357 of record CAZPAO010000031.1, on the reverse strand, counting down.
AGCATCACCGTGCTGCCGGCCCAGCGGTTGAAGAGCATGCCTGACAGCAGCATCAGGACCGGCGTCACCGGCATGCTGGCCGCCACCAGCGCCACGGTGAGTGCCGCCATCATGAACAGGGATTCCCAGAAGCGCCCATCCACCAACTGCATGAGGGTGTCGCGGTGGGTACGCAGCGAGTCCACGGTCAGCCAATGCCCGCTACCCGCAAGCAGGATGAGGGCCACCAGTACCAAGGCGATGATGAGGATCAGCCGTAACCGAGCCCCGCGTGACCCGGCATGGCTACGTGCGTGAGACATCCCTCAGTCTAGGCTTGGCGGGCCGTGAGACTGAATCCGGTTTAACACTGAACAAATCAGTGAGCGACATTAAGCACATAACGGGTGCTGCCCCTACTATCCTCGGCATGCTGAGTTACGAGCAGGGATTTAGATAGCCCCTCCCCATCGAGGGGGTCGGTTTGATGAATCTTTTGTGACAAGGGAGGGGATTGCGGCGGCCCTAAAACCGTGGTCGCCAATTGTTCACTCGAGTGCTTCGCATGGTCTAGACGGCGGGATAGCCCCTTCCTTCATCCGCTGGCTGGCCGGGACGGCCAGCTTCCCCGCTTGCTCGCGGCATGCCGCTCCCCCTGCTACGCGGGCAGCACTAGGCGTTCGCAGCAGTGCTGCTCACCCTCCCTGCCCGTTCGGCCGGATGGGAGAGGCTCGCCGCATGCGGCGAGCGGCATGACCATTAAATCTCCGCCCTCACCAGATTCTTTTCAGAATTTAGTAACAAAAATACGGGCTCCTCTCCCTTATCATGCGCACTCCCGGATGCTCCGCCACTGGAAGAGACTGCAGATGAGAAACTGGATAATGCTCGGCCTCATATCGACGTTCGCCGTGATCGGACTGGTCCTCATCATCGTCCGCCCGGACAGCCCCGAGGCTGATGAGGCCAAACCGAATTCCTTCGGCGCCGACCTGACCTTCCAGTTCGACTGCAAGGGCAAGGCCCCCTCCGAGCAGGAGTTCGAGCAGTTCATGGCGGCCAAGGGCTTCCGCACCCTGGACAAGGTCAAGGCTGGAGCCAAGCTGACCCCGGACTTCAGCTGGATGAAGCTGGATGTGGTGGGTATAGACGACGCTCGCCGCCAGATGGAGTTCAAGGTGTTCGCGGACGCGCCCGACACCTACTCCGTGAGCCTCTACTCCGAGCCGCCCACCCAGCACTCCAAGGACATGGAGGATGGCCTATTGGAGTTCACGAAGAAGACACTGGGCTGCAAGAACAGCAAGCTGGCGCGTGTCGACAACCCCGCCGGCGCGAAGGACCTCTACGACCACTCTTTCAGCATTACGGAAGGTTGGTATCAGCAGGCGGCAGGCGTGCCGGCCGTGAGCACAGCAGGGGCGCCGGCCTCCGCCACGAAATAATCGCGATTTCCCCTTCTTGATAATAAAAGGCCGCTCATCGAGCGGCCTTTTTCATTAATTGTGGTCTGTCCCCAATCATTTCCAGGTCGGCTGTTGCCTAAGAGGCGAATGCCAACCGCATCGACAGTTCCACAGCGCGGATGTGCTTGGTGATACTGCCAATCGAGATGTAGTCAACGCCGGTCTCTGCGACGCTGCGGACGTTCTCGAGCGTCACGCTGCCCGATGCTTCGACTGTGACCCGATGGCCTGTAGAGTCGTTCAGCGCTACCGCGGCTCTCATGTCGGCCAGGCTGAATTCGTCGACCATGATGATGTCCGGGCCTGCGCGCAACGCCTCCTCAAACTCCTCCATCGTCTCCACTTCCACGTCCACTTCGACTTTGCGTGAACCGGCTGCGCGGCGGGCTGCTGCCACTGCAGCGGTCAGGGAGCCGGCTGCTGCGATGTGGTTTTCCTTGATCAGCACCTGGTCGAAAAGCCCGATGCGGTAGTTCTGGCCGCCGCCGCACAAGACCGCGTATTTCTGCGCCGTCCGCAGTCCTGGGACCGTCTTTCGCGTATCCCAGATCGTGCAGCGGGTTCCCGCGACCGCATCTACATAGCGGCGAGTGGCGGTCGCCGTCGCGGAAAGGAGCTGGAGGAAGTTGAGCGCAGTGCGCTCACCCGTGAGAACGGGCCGGGCCAGGCCCGCGATCTCAAACAGAGTCTGATCCGCAGTAACGCGGTCACCGTCGTCGGCATGCCAGGTCAATCGGACAGCTGGGTCAAGCTGACGGAATACCTCAGTCACCCAAGGGCGGCCGCATAAGATCGCCTCCTCGCGGGTGATGAGTTTACCTGTGACCCGCTGTGCGGCGGGGACCAGTTGAGCGGTGATATCACCGTCGCCGATGTCCTCAGCCAGGGCCGTTGTGACCTGCCGAGCGAGGTCGGATGGAAGCTGCAACATTTTCTGTCCCCAATTATTACGGAGGGATAACCCTTCTCCGTCTCTACTTAGCCGCCAAAGCATCGTGGAACGCGGGATTCGCCAGCAGGTTGTGTGCCATGTTCACCACAGCGTTCGAAAGGACTTTGTAGTAGTTCGGCGCGCTATACGAACGGCCGAAAGTGGTGGAACTGCCGCCGACGATGCCAGTCCACAGCGTCTTGCCCGCGGCGCTGCGCAAGGTGACATGCATGGTTATCTCGGCGTGGTAGGTGCTCACTTCCGTCACGAAGAAATTGTCTATCTCGCCGCTCAGGACGGGCGTCCCGGCGGTATCCGTGACGCTGAGACCCGCCGTCTGCAGGGAGTCGCGGAGGTGGTCGGTGACGTAGGCCGCCACATCGTCCCGGGTAGTCACGGGCTTGACCCCCTTCTCGCGGTTCTCCGCGATGAGCGCCGGGTTCTTGCGTGTATCCGTGAACTTGGCGATCTGGATCTTCACATCCGCCATGCCGGTCATATCGACCGCACCGGCCTCAGCGACCGTGTCCGTCGGCGTCCACGCCAGCGGGATATTGTTCAAACTGGTCGGCGCATGGGCACAGCCGCAGACCAAGAATGCTGCCAATAGAATCAGTATGTAATGCTTCATAAAATAACTCCCTAAAAAGCGTGGTCTGTCCCCAATTACTCTATTTATCCAAAGTGAGTCTGAGTCTTGGGTCTTCAAAAAGAGGGTGGCTAAGGTTTCTAAAATTAAGAGATGCTCCAGAGGAGCTCACACTCCCACCTGCTTTTCGCCGTAAAACCACGTCACCAGTGAACATGACGGTATGAAGATGCGCTCGTTGCTCACTTCTAAACAGCCGAGTAGCAATTGCTTGAAAACCATTATCTCGTGGGTCACGACTCATCGCTTCCAAGTCTTGACTTGAGAAATCCAAAATTGCAGCAACTATTACCGCCGGTCTTTGTCTCGAAAATTGCGCGGCCCCTTCCTTCAGTCCTCTATATATTTCTGATACGTACCGATCAGGCTTGGCGCTATGCACATCTAGAATCGCAGCGCGAAAACCAGGTGTCACACTAACCAAGTGTTGGCCAGTCGAATCTGGTATAAATTTCTTGACGAAATCTTGCGTCAAGTGCCTATCAAATTTGGTTCCGGGACCAAAAGGGCTGTCGGAAATTAGGAATTGATGAGCGGATACCTCCCATTTTTCTGACGCTATTGGCCGCCTTGTCTCAAAAACATTCTTTACATCCGCCGCCAATTCTTTAAGCTCGGTTGGAATCCGAGTAAGTCGTGACGGAAGCTTCACAGAGACAATTGTTCCAAAGCCATTGGGCTGATTCGCCAGAGTCGCAATGTCGGAAACTAAATGATCCGCCAAGCTTAAGAGATCGTGCCGGTGAATTTGACGGCCCTTATCAACAGAAACAGTTTTACATTCGATCTCAAATTCAACTCCAGAACGATGGCAAATAAAATCAAAGCCCCCTTCTTCGAGATCGTGACATTCGATTTCGCCACCTATATTTATGAAATGTCCTATCGTCTTAATTTCATGCTCTAAACTGCTTAGATTATTTTCATCGACAAACCCACTTTGTACACTTCCGAGAAGGCGCTTGCGTCCACTCTGTGATATCGCGGAATAAACTCGATTGAATACATACATGAACGCGTATGCGCGATTATGTTGCAGATCCTCCGAGGACGGAACTCTTCCGTAGGTCCGGAGTGCTTTAGTGCTATTCCAAATGCTGAATTCAAGCTTGTGGGTATCACTAAAAAGGAAGCGAGCAAATGCATTGCGCTTCATTCTCGCATTTAGCTTAGAAATTCTATCGTCGAGCCCTTTGAAACCAATTGTTTCAATAAATCTGGCGACCTCTTTGTCCAGGTCGGACTCATTTATGGAATTGTCGAATCGGAATCGAGGCACTCTTATCGCCCGTCACAATTGAAGATGGTGCCCAGAGAGGGAGTCGAACCCCCGACCTTCGCATTACAAATGCGCCGCTCTACCAACTGAGCTATCCGGGCATCTTGGCAAGTGCTGCTACCCCTAGCAGCAGCTCAAATTCTAGCAGTCTTGAGAGATTTCTGAGGTTTTGCCTGACTCTAGCTATGGTGCCCAGAGAGGGGTGAGGCCGGCGCTTTATGCGGGCATGCCCGCGTCCGGCCGAACGGGAATACAGGGAGGTATGACCTGGACCGGGCGGCGGAGCAGGACAGCGCAGCCGCCCGGCGAACCCCCGACTCCTTCTAAGCGCCGCTCCTGGAAGATTAAGGTCGAAGCCATCTAGCTGGACTGGATTCCGGCCTCCGCCGGAATGACGGGAATTAGCCTTGGCAGGCCGCGCTGGCTTTCCCCACCGGATTCCCGTCATCCCCCAAATCCTTAAAGGCTTCAGCAGCCGGAAGCGAGGCCTCGACACCCCTGGCGTCGAGCCAGTAGCGTGGCTCATCCCTAAACCGCTCCGCCAATTGAGGCTTGTAGCCAAGCTTCTTGATCTCCTTCTCTCGCTGCAATGCCCCCTCCTTCTGGCTAAACACCCCCAGGGAGATGGCGTTCCTGTTGGCCTCGTCCGCCACCACGTAGATGTCCTTCACGCCTTTCTTGCGCAGGAGGTCCGCGGCGGCGTCCGCCTCGCGGCGGGAGCCGAAGGGCGGCAGGAACACCCAGTAGCCGAGCTTGGCCTTGCCGGGCACGAGATGCTGGCTGCCCGTGACGCCGACGAGTTTCAGGCGCGTGAGGGCCTGGCTTGCGGCGTCTGCGCTGGGGAAGGGTCCGTAGCTGGCGCAGGCCTGGGACGCCTGAGCCACGGGTGACGTGGACGCCGGCGCCACGCTGACGGCGGCGGGCGCGGTGGATGGAGCCGGCTCGGCGTTCGCCGCGGCGGTCTGGGTGGCGAGGGACTTCTTCTCGCTGCTCGAGAGTTCGCTCATGAGCTGCAGGGACTTGGCCTCCGGCAGCGGCGTGGGTTGAGGCTCATTCTTCGTGGGCTGCACGTACCAGTGGTACCAGGCGAAGAGCCCCAGGTTCGCGAGCAGGAGGACCAGGAAGATGGCGCGCTTCACCGCTTCTCTCCGGCGACGGCGGCCAGCCCGAGCAGCACGAGTTCAGGGCAGAGGACGAAGCGCCCGGGCAGCAGCGAATCCAGGCGCTTGGCGTCGCCACCCGTGAGGATGAACTTGGTCTCCGGCCCCAACTCGCGCCCGACCATGTTGTGCATGCGTTCGAGGAAGCCGGCGGCGGTGTGCCAGCCGCCGCTCCAGATGGCGGAGCGGGTGTCCTTGCAGAGCAAGGCCAACTGCCCTTCGCCGAGATCGTGCAGGCCCGCGGTGGCATCCGCGAGAGCCCGCCGCATGGTCTGGGGACCTGGAGCGATGAGCCCGCCGAGATGGGTACCGTCCGCCTTCACTGCATCCACGGTGATGGCGGTGCCGGCATCGATGACGCAGGCGGGCCCGCCGAACTGGCGGAAAGCGCCGATGACGGCGGCCCAGCGGTCTGCCCCCAGGCGCACGGGATCGGTGTAGCCGTTGGTGACGCCGCAGCGGACGTCGGACGAGATGAGGAATTCAGGATTGAGGCCGAACTTCTCATGGCAATACTCGGAGAGGGCTTTGCCCACCAAAGGCCCGGCCACGTTGCAAGCCACGACGCGCTCGGGCGCCGGCCCGTCGAAGGCGGCGGTTATGGCGGACTTCATCTGCTCATCCGCGTGCACGCGCGCATCCATGCGGCCGGTGGCGCCGTCCTTCAGGCGCATCCACTTGATGCGGGTGTTGCCGATGTCCAGCAGGAGGATCATCTAGGTCATCCTCAAGGAGAGGTCGCCGGAGACGAAGCGCTTGAGCCCCTGGGGCGTGCGCAGGAGCAGCGCGCCCTGCTCGTCCACCCCGGCGGCGACGCCCGTGACGGTGTGGTCGTGGGAATGCAGGGCCACGGCGTGGCCGGCCACGAGATCGAGCCTTTTCCAGTCATCCCCGAAGGCGGCGAAACCCTGGGATTCGAAGTCCCTGAGCGCGCCGACGAGAGACTCGATGAGCGCGGCGGCCAGGGCGTTGCGCTCCGGCGGCATGCCCTCGCTCAGGGTGGCCAAGTCCATCCAGGGCTGATCGATCTGTTCAGCCGATTGAGACGGCATGCGCACGTTGAGACCGAGCCCGATGACGGCGCGGGTGGCGCCGGGAGGCTCGCCCTGGATGTCTATGAGGACCCCGCCCAGTTTCCGGCCTGCGGCGATCAGATCATTGGGCCACTTGATGCGCACGTCGTGCAGGCCCAGTGAATCCAGCGCCCGGACGGCGGCGATGGCGGTGACCATGCCCAAGGCGGTGAAGCCCGGGGGCCACTCATCGAAGCGCCAGGACAGCGACATATACAAATTTGCACCAAACGGCGAGACCCAGGCGCGGCCGCGCCGGCCACGGCCGGCGGACTGGAATTCGGCGAAGCAGACGGCGGGCTCCTCGCCCTGCCCGCTCAACCAAGTGTTGGTGGAGTCCACCACGTCCAGCACGGTGACGCGCTTCAGCTGGCCGCGGGTGGCGGGTTTAAGGGCGGCGGAGATGAGTTCGGCATCGAGCAGCTGCAGCGGGTCCGCGAGGCGGTAACCCTTGCCCGGGACGCGGAACACTGAGAGGCCGAGCTTCTCGAGGGCATGCACCTTCTTCCACACGGCGGCGCGGGTGACGCCGAGGCTCTTCGCCAGCGTCTCGCCGGAGTGGAAGTGCCCGTCGGCGAGCACCTTCAATATCGCGTGACCGCGGTCCATGAGCTTGCTCTAAGTCCGGGGCCGCTTGCGCAGGATCATGGCGCGGTGGAAGCGGTTCTCATTGCCAGCCTTGAGGCGCGCGATGTTGGCCCGGTGGGTGTAGGTGATGAAGCAGCCCATGGCCAGCGCGAACACGAACACGGGGGAAGCCGGGCCGAAGTACACGAGGGCATACGCCGCGATGGCCCAGGCGGCGAGGATGGTGGAGAGGCCGACGTAGCCCGTGAGGGTGAGGGTGAGGGCGAACACGGCGAGGCCCGGCACGAGGGCCAGGGGATCCAGCACGCCGACGACGCCGACATAGGTGGCGGCACCCTTGCCGCCGCGGAAACCGAAGAACACGGGGAACACGTGACCGACGATGGCGAACATGCCGCACAGGGCCGCGGTCCAGGCGCCCGTGAGCACTTCCCCGCCCGGCACGGGCAGCGGGATGGAGGGCAGGAGCCAGGCGGCGGCCACGCCCTTGCCGATATCTATGAGCATGACCCAGAGGGCGAAGACCTTGCCCTGGGTGCGCAGCGCATTGGTGCCGCCGGCATTGCCGGAGCCCTGGGTGCGGATATCCACCCCGCCGTAGGCCCGGCCCACGATGAGGCCGCCCATGAGGGAACCCAGGAGATAGGCCAGGAGACAGCGGAGGCCGAGGGCGATCATGGAGGGTCCGTGAGGGCTTCTTGGGGTGCCTACATTCTAGCAGCGCCTGTAAACCCCTCCGGTTTTACTGGGGTGCGGGAGGCTTTGAAGGTACGTATTGAAATCTTTAAGTATTATGTTATATTACATAATAGTTGTTGCATCCGCTTTTCAGGGTTCCGAGTAGTCTCTGTATTGAGGGGAGGGTCGATTGGATCACGACCTGTTGAAAGACATCTTCATGGACCTGCGCCGGATCATGCGCGCCATGGACGTTTACAGCCGCCAGCTCTCAGGCAGCCACGGGCTCACGGGCCCGCAGATGCTGTGCCTGCGGGAGATCGCCACGCGCGGCGCGCTCACCACCGGGGCCCTGGCCAAGGCGATCGCGCTCAGCCCGGCGACGCTCACCGGCATCCTGGACCGGCTCGAGGTGCGGGGACTCGTGAGCCGCGAACGGCGGCCCGAGGACAAACGCCGCGTGCTGGTCTCGCTCACACCGCTGGGACGCCAGATGTCCCAGGAACTGCCCTCGCCTCTCCAGGAACGCTTCGGCTCCAGGCTCACGGATCTGCCGGCCGATGAGCAGGCGGCCATCCGTCTGGCGCTCGGCAGCGTGGCGCGGATGATGGATATAGGTGACGTGGAAGAGCCCGTCACGAAGCCAGGCAAGAAAGGCCGCAAGCGTTGAACTCGCTCGGGTAAGCTAGCCCAACCTCAAGGGGTTGGGGACGACAAGCATGGCTTCGAAAGCTCCTCTCATAGTCAATCCGGAAGCGGGCCGCGGCCTCGGCCGCGAGATGGGTCCTGCCATCGCCCATTACCTCGCCGAACTCGGGCTCCCCAACCGCATCCTCAACAGCACCGGCCCCGGTGACGTGCAGGCCAAGATGGCGGCAGCGCTCGCCGACAAGCCTCCCGTGGTGGTGGTGGCCGGCGGCGACGGCACGGTGCACGAGGCGGTGAACGGCTGGATGAAGGCCGACGGCGGCGCGCCGCTGGCGGTGATACCGGTGGGCACCGGCAACGACTTCGTGAAGATGCTGGACGCGAGCCACGACTGGCGCGAAGCCTGCTGGCGCGCGGTGCGGGGCGGCACGCGCCGGGTGGACGTGGGCCGCTGTAACGACTTCTATTTCGCCAATGGACTCGGCATCGGCTTCGACGCCCAGGTGGCGCTGGAGGCGAACAAGATCCGCTGGATACGCGGCAACGCGGTGTACGGCCTGGCGCTGGCCAAGATCCTGCTGCTGATGCATTCGACGCCGACGGTGCGCATCCGCCACGACGGCGAGAAGCTGGAGACACCCATCACCCTGCTCACCATCAACAACGGCAAGGTGGAAGGCGGCGCTTTCGTGATGGCGCCGGACGCCGAGATCGACGACGGGCTCTTCGACGTGGTGGTGGCCAAGGGCATGGGGCGCTTAGGGATACTCCAGCTCCTGCCCCAGGTATTGAAGGGCGAGCACATGAGCCATCCGAAGGTGGTGAAGTTCCGCACCGGGCGCATGTCGGTGGAGTCGGACGTCCCCTTACCTATCCATGCGGATGGGGAGCTGACCTACACGGGCGCTACTAAGCTAGAGATAGAAGTACTTCCGAAAGCGCTGGAAGTCGTTTGTTGAAACCCGCCGATTAAGACCTGGATACCGGCTTTCGCCGGTATGACGGGATACCGGATTTTCTTTTGAAGCGGCTTAAAGCGTTACGAGCGCAGGCAGAGCGAGGCGCGGGAGGCGAGCACCCGGAGCGTGCTCTTATGCACGTGAGGACTGCGAGCCGGACCGCAACGAAGCTATGCCAAGCGCAGTAGCTTTAAGTCCGCTTCAGAGAGCCCATGTAGATCGAGACGAGGGCCAGCACGGCGCCCGCCATCTCCGGCGCGCTGAAGCGCCGCCCGAAGAACACCCCGTCCCAGATGAAGGCGAAGGCCGGCTGCAAGAGCAGCACCAGGCCCACCTGGGCCGTGCCCACCCGGGGCATGGCGTTGGAGATCATGACCCAGCCCAGCACCTGGGGCACGAGGCCATACAGGAACAGCCAGCCGGCATCGCTCCAGTTGGGGATGGCGAAGGACTCCCCTTCCGTGCCCACCACGGCGGCGATGATGAGGGCCGTGACCAGGGACACCACGGTGATGGTGGAGTACGTGGACCCGGCCTCACCGGTGGCCTGGAGCTTGCGCAGGGTGAGGATGTAGCCCGCGTAGGCGCAGGCGGTGGCGAGGCCGAGGATGACGCCGAGGTGATAGCTCGGCGGCAGATGGCTCCAGCCGGTGCCGACCAGCAGCGCCAAGCCCAGCATGGCGAAGCCGATGGCGAGCCACTGCAGCCAGCTGAGATGCTCCTTGAAGAACAGCACCCCTGCCCCGGCCAGGATGAAGACCTGGAAGTTGGGGAGCAGGGTGGCGACACCGGGCCCGAGATACAGGATGCTGCGGTGCCAGAGCACGAGGTCCAGCGCGAAGAAGAAGGCGGCGAGGCTGAGGATTAGGAAGGCCCGCGCGCTGATCTTGATGGGCTCGCGCTTCAGCAGCATGAAGACGAGCAGGATGCCGCCGCCGAACAGCATGCGGTAGAAGGCGCTGACGCTGGGCGGGACGCTGACGAGGCGCACGAACACCGCCGAGAAACTGATCATGACGGCGCCCAACATCAACTGCCACATTTCTGGATGCCTCTATAAATTGATATTTTGCCCGGGAGCGGCGTTAAAGATGCCCTCGCAATCCTCATGTGCACCAAGAGCACACTGCGGGTGCTCGGGCATCTTCGCCTTGCCCGCGTGCAAAATCTCTAATTTCTAGAGGTATCCACCGGGCTACATGAGATGGACGGGACGCGGGTAATCCTAACCCAGGTGACTATTACACTTCCGCCCACATACGCATGAGATTTGCTCTCAGCTTGCTGAGCTTCATGGCTTCCTGCGAACCCGGGGCCACGCTGCGTCCCCAGCGGGCGAGCTGCATGAGCTCATACAGCATCTCGCGGCGGGCTTCGTCCCGCACGTAGCTCTGGGCCCAGGTGACGCCGCAGAGGCGGCTGCCGCGGGTGACCTTCTCGACCTTGTGGATGCTGGTGGAGGTGTAGACCACGGCCGAGCCGGCGGCGAACTTGACGGAGATGGGAGCGCCGTCGCTGTTGATGACGAGCTCGCCGCCATCGTAGTCAGCGGGATCGGTGAGGAAGACGGTGATGGAGAGGTCGGCGCGCAGGGCATCGCCCCCGCCCATGATGGCGTTGTCCACGTGGCCGCCGTAGTCCATGCCGGTGTCGTAGCGGTTGAACATGGGCGGCATGACCTTGTTCGGCAGCACGAACTGGTTGAACACCTCGTTGCGCAGGAGCGCCGCGGCGAGCATCTTGCGCGGCTCTTCCATGGCCTTGTCGTTGCCCACGGTCTGCAGGTTGTGCTTGACGTCGCGCACGGCGACGCCGGCGGTGGCCCTGCCGTCGTCGAACTTCACGTTCTTGAGCAGGTCGCGGATCTGCGCCACTTCGGACGCGCTGAGCAGGCCTTCGATCTTGAGCGGCATGGGACTTCCCTTGGTTGACCGGCACATGAGACCCGCTGGGGCCAAGGGTGTCAATAATAATATGCACAAATCGGTGAATATGCAGGCGTGTTACAATGGCGCCCCTGCACAGCAATCCCCCGGTTACTCCTTTGGCCCCCAAGAAGATACGCATCACCAACGTCCACCTCGACCTCGGCGCCGGGCGGCGCGGGACCGACATGGGCTCCTCCGCCATGCACGTGGCCGGCGTGGTGCCGGCCCTGAAGAAGATCGGCCACGACGTGGTCGGCATGCATAACATCGGCCAGATCTCCATGGAAGCGGCCGAACTCGGCGAGAAGAACGCCCGTTACCTGGGCGTGATCAGCGAGGTCTGCCGCGACCTCTCGGGCACCGTGGAAGCGACCATGGACAAGGGCGAGTTCCCCCTGGTCTTGGGCGGCGACCATTCCCAGGCCATCGGCACCATCTCAGGGATGGCGAAGCACCTGCGCCGCAAGAACCTGGACTTGGGCGTGTTCTGGTGCGACGCGCATACCGACATGAACACCCCGGATACGAGCCCCTCGGGCAACATCCACGGCATGCCGCTCTCGGTGCTGCTCGGCCGCGGCCCCAAGGAACTGACCGGCATCGCCGGCCGCGAACCGGCGCTGAAGCCGGAGAACGTGGTGATCTTCGGCGTGCGCCAGGTGGACGCGAAGGAAGCCAAGGTGGTGAAGGAGCTGGGTGTGCGCGTGTACACCATGAGCGAGATCGACGCCCGCGGCGCTTCCGCCTGCCTGGAGGAAGCCATGGAGATCCTGGGTAAGGCCTCGGGCGGCATCCACCTCTCCTATGACCTGGACGGCTCGGACCCGACGGCGGCCCCGGGCGTGGGCACACCGGTGCCGGGCGGCCTCAACTTCCGCGAATCGCACCTGGTGTGCGAGGTGCTGGCCCGCAGCAACAAGCTGATCGGCATGGAAGTGGTGGAACTGAACCCCACCATGGACACGGAAAACAAGACCGGGAAATTTGCTGTCTGGTTAATCCAGTCTGCACTGGGTCGCACCATCCTCTAAGGGAGCGCACGTGGGCAAGCGTGTAGACGAGTTCAACGCCTTCAGGACCAAGATGAACGAGCGCATCCTCTCCGAGGACAACCGCGTGATCAAGCGCGTGTTCTCGGTGGACAGCCTCACCTACCAGGAAGGCGCGCTATCCAAGAAGACGAAAGAGCTGCTGGGTCTCTCCACCTCGATGGTGCTGCGCTGCGACGACTGCGTCAGCTACCACATCGGGCAGTGCATCGAATCCGGCTGCACGAAAGATGAGATCGTGGAAGCCATGAGCGTGGCGCTGGTGGTGGGCGGGACCATCGTGGTGCCGCACATGCGCAGGGCGATCGCATTCATGGATGAGATGCTGGAAGAGATCGCCGGCTAATTGCTGGCGCACCGGATAAAAGAAAAAGGGGCCGCGAGGCCCCTTTTCTTTCAGGTATCAGTCGGTCATTTCTTAGTAGCTGCTGCCGGAGCAGGCTTTTTCTTGGCCTCTGCCACCAGCCCCTTCACCACGGACTCGAAGCGCTCCTGGCCTTCGGCCTGGTTGCCGAGCTTGTCCATGTGGCCGGCGTCCATGGCCTTGGACAGGGCCGCGATGCGGTCCGCCGGCGCGGGATGGGTGGCCATGAGGAGCTGCATGCTGCTGCTCTTCGGGTCCACGCTCTCGAGGGTCTGCAGCACGGCCAGGAGGCCGTAAGGGTCGTAGCCGGCCCGCGCCGCCAGCACCACGCCCATGCGGTCCGCGTCCAGTTCGTCGCCCTTGTCCAGGCCCTTGGAATACAGGGTGCGGGTGGCGCTGGAGACCTTGTCCATGATCTGCTGGTCCATATCGCTGTCGTGGCCGTTCTGCTGCAGCTGGTACTGGGCGGCCTGGCCGAGCAGGTCCAGCCGCGCGCCGCGCTGCAGTTCGTTCAGGTGGTGCTTCATGACCACGTGGCTGATCTCGTGGCCCAGCACGCCGGCTAGCTCCGCCTCGTTGTGCATGTGGAGCAGGAGGCCGCGGGTGATGAAGACGTAGCCGCCGGGAGCGGCGAAGGCGTCGATGTCGTCCGAGTCCACCACGGCGAAGCGCCAGGGCAGGTCCGGCCGGTCGCTCTGCAGCGCGACCCAGACGCCGATGCGGTTCACGTAACCCTGCACCGCGTCGTCGTCGATGGGCTTGGAGGCGCCGAGCAGGGTCGCGGCTGCGTCCTTGCCGATGGCGAGCTCCTCGTTCACATCCGCCGGCTTGAAGGCTTGCTTCACGGTGCTGAAGAGGTTGCCAAGGTCCACGCTCTGGGCCGCCAGCGGCAGGCCGAGCAGCACGAAGCCTACGCAGGCCGCTTTGATGCGCGCGTTCATGGCTTCACCTCCGGCAGGTAAGCGATCTTGGGGTTGGCCGTGAGCGGCAGCTTCTCGGCATAGCCGCGCGCGGCGCCGGGCTTCACCTGCCACTGGTCCAGCTCCGCTACGGCCTTGGGATCGGGTTTGGCGTTGGCGATGTCGCCGGTATTGAGGCCGCGCACGCCGGTGGTGGCGGTGCTGCCGCTGGTGCCGCTGCGGCCGCTCTGGAAGAGGCTGGCCCAGTCCGTGCCGGGGGCGGCGCTGCTGCCGGTGGTGGCGTTGTAGCGGATGCTGGCCATGGGGAGCCAGCCGTCCTGGCCCGAGGCGAGCTTCACGTGGTACCAGCCGCCCTGGCGCTCGATGACGCTTAAGGAAGCGTTGGCGGGCACCGCGGCCACGACGCTGGAATCGGAATAGGGTCCGGAGGTGAGGTTGCCGCTCACCACGGTCTGCGCCGTGGAACTGGAGGCGGCGTGCACCGCGCCCAGCACCAACAGCAGGATGGCGCCTGCGCCAAGCCAACGTCTCATGTCTTCTCCTTGGGCTCGTAGAGCGCCACCGGTTGTTCCCGGCCCTTCACTTTATAGGTACCCCGCTCCACGAAGTCAAAGGCATCGCCGCAGCGCTCGCGGGTGGCGGCGGAGACCAGTACCCGGGCGATGCCCTTGGTCTGGCCTTCGATGCGGCTGGCGAGGTTCACGGTGTCGCCGATGGCGGTGTAGTCGAGCTTGTTCTCGGAACCCATGAAGCCGACCACCGCCTGCCCCGTGTGGATACCGATGCCCACGTCGAACACTTCGGCCAGGTCGGCACCGAGATCCTTGCGGAATTCCAGCAGCACCTCGGCCATCTCGAGCGCCGCGGCGACGGCGTGCTTGGCCTGGTCCGGGTCCGCCAGGGGCGCGCCCCAGAAAGCCATGATGCAGTCACCGATGAATTTGTCCACGGTGCCGCCGTGGCGGAACACCACTTCCACCTGCTTGGAGAAGTAGCGGTTGAGGATGGCCACCACCTCCTCCGGCGTGCGGGATTCCGAGAGGGTGGTGAAGCCGCGGATGTCCGAGAAGAGCAGCGTGACCTCGCGGCTCTTGGCCCCCTCGCTCAGGAGGTTGCGCTGGTTCTTGACGAGATCGTCCACCACCCGCGGGTCCAGGAAGCGGCCGAACATGCCGATGGCCACCTGGCGCTGGCGCCGCTCCCGCAGGTATTCAGCGAGCGCCATGCCGACGAAGAACAGCCACGCGAACAACAGGGGCTGCGCGAGAGGCAGCAGCCAGCGCTGTTGCAGCAGCAGGTAGCCCGCGATGAGCAACAGGATGCTGGCACCCAAGAGGAAGAGGCCCGTGACGAAGGGTCCCTTGCCGCGGCGGAACAGGAACGCGAGGCCGAACACGAAGACGAGCGACAGCAGCGCACCGACCCAGGGCGGGCTGCGGCGCTGCCAATCGCCGTCTTTCAGGTTCGAGAGCGCGATGGCGAGGCTGTCCACGCCGGGGTAGTCGGCGGCGATGGGCGAAGGATGGGAGTCCCCCAGGCCCGAGGCAGTGCTGCCGATGACGACAATCTTGCCCTTGAACTCATCCGCCGGCCGCGCGGGCTTCTGCTTCTGCATGTCGGCGTAGACGTCATAGAACGGCACATGCGGCACGCTCTTGCGCCAATTGAGCACGAACGTGTCGGCGTCCGGCAATGGATAGCCTAGGGACTGGGCGACCTTCGTCGGGAGCGAGGGCAGCTTCCAACCGTAGGCGGGATACCAGGCGTAGTAGCGGCGCCCGACTTTATCTGCGTCCTGTAAGAAATTAACGATGCCGATGCGGCCGGTGAGCGCGAGATCCTGCAGCGGGAACACCATGGCGATATGCGCATCGGGATCGGCGCCGGGGCCCTGCACGAAACCGAACTGGGGCGGGAAGGCCTTCAGCGGCGGACCGACGCTGTCGTCCGCCTGTTCGCGGCGCACCGCCGGGAAGAACACCTTGTCGGAACTGGTGGCGGTCTGGATCAGGTACTGGTCATTCTCCGGACGCACGTTGTCAGGGTCCACGAAGTAGATATCGAAGACCACCGCCTTCGGGTCTTGCTTATATAGACCTTGCAGAAGGTCGGCATAGAGGGAGCGCGGCCAGGGCCAGCCGGCGCCCAGGTGCTGCTGGGCCGCGGCGAGGCTCTGCTCATCCACATCCACCACCACCACGTCCGGGTCTGGCGCACGACCCGCGGAGTAGCTGCGCACCAGCATGTCCTGCAGCGGGTGCTCGATGACGTCGATGCCGTTGAGCAGGAAGAAGTCTGTGAGGATAGCGAGCACGAACAGGGCCAGGAGCCAGAGGCGTCCCGACTTCCAATTCTTACCTTCGGTCATGACCTCTCCCCTGATGAATCGTCTCTTCAGCTCACCAACGATGGAAGGCGGGATGCCCTTCTTTCACTGCGACAAAAGTGCCGCGGCAGGTGTCGCAGAGCTTGCCACCGGCCCAGAGTTCCCCTTCCACCACGGCCCGGTCCTCGGTGGAGGACACCACCCGCGCGATGAGGCTGATGGGTCCCTCGGTGGGCGTGGGGCGCTTCAAGCTGATGGCGTATTCGGCGGTGACGGTGCAGGGCGGCGTCTCGGCGCCGGCCTTCTTCATGAGGTGCCAGGCGGCGGTCCAGTTGCAGTGGCAATCCAGCAGCGAGCCGA
>CAZPAO010000030.1:0-26440 GCA_964584665.1 uncultured Gammaproteobacteria bacterium | reverse complement strand
CACAACCTAGGGACCATCGCCACACCATAGTTTTTCGAGGAGATGAACATGCAACTGATCCGTTACCAGCCCTGGGGTGCCTTCGACCTGGTGGACCGCTTCCTGGCCGCCCAGAACCCCGCTCTCGCCGCCGAGGCCGCTGCCCCTGGCATCGCCTGGTCCCCCTCCGTGGACATCAAGGAAGAGGCCGAGCGCTTCGTGATCCATGCGGACGTCCCCGGGGTGGACCCGAAGGACATCGAGATCAGCATGGAAGACGGCGTGCTGAGCCTCTCGGGCGAGCGCAAGAGCGAGACCCGCGACCAGCAGGACGGTTGGAAGCGCACCGAGCGCAAGACCGGCCGCTTCCTGCGCCGCTTCACCCTGCCGGAAGGCACCGACGCCGAGGGCATCAGCGCCCACGGCAGCCACGGGGTCTTGGAAATCTCGATTCCCAAGACGGCCAAAGTGCAGCCCCGCAAGATCGAAGTGCGCGTGAGCTAAGAGTTCCGCTGAAAGCCCGGCCGTAGCGTCGCCTCCGTGGTTGCTGTGCGATGCTGCGGCCGGCTTCTTATATAGTGCGTTGAACCTATCCCGGCTTGGCCGGTCAGATTTTTCACGGCAAATGCGACCTTTCACCGCTGCCATGCATCCAGCCCTTATACGCCCCGGGTACACGGCCCCGCCGCCGGCGCGTTATCGACCGGGACCCCAGTCAAACCTCCTCCAAACCCAGCCTCAGAGGGACGCCAAACGATGAAACGCATCGCCTACGCCGCCGTCTTCGCGGCCTCGCTCCTCGTCTCCCTGCCCACGCTCGCCCACAACCCCCCGCCCGCCGTGAACGGCCAGGCGGTGCCGACCCTCGCGCCCATCATCAAGCGCGTGAGCCCGGCGGTGGTGAACGTGTCCACCCGCGGCCACGTGCAGGTGCAGCAGAGCCCCTTCATGAACGACCCCTTCTTCCAGCAGTTCTTCGGCGGCGGCCGCGGCGGCAACACGCCGGTGGAACGCAAGTTCCAGAGCTTAGGCTCGGGCGTGATCGTGGACGCGGCCAAGGGCTACGTGCTCACCAACAACCACGTGGTGGAGGACGCGGACAAGATCACCGTGACCCTCTACGACAACCGCAGCTACGACGCCAAGGTGGTGGGCAAGGACCCGGACACGGACGTGGCCCTGCTGGTGTTGCAGAAGAAGCCCGCCGACCTCACCGCCATCACCCTCGGCGACTCGGACAAGCTGCAGGTGGGTGACTTCGTGGTGGCCATCGGCAACCCCTTCGGCCTCACCCACACCGTGACCTCCGGCATCGTCTCGGCCCTCGGCCGCGACGGCATCGAGGACAGCAAGTTCCAGAACTTCATCCAGACCGACGCCTCCATCAACCCGGGCAACTCCGGCGGCGCGCTCATCGACCTGAACGGCAACCTGGTGGGCATCAACACCGCCATCCTGTCCCGCAACGGCGGCAACATCGGCATCGGCTTCGCCATCCCCATCAACATGGCGCGCGAGGTGATGCAGCAACTCATCCAGTACGGCAAGGTGGAACGCGGGGTGCTCGGCATCACCATCCAGAACCTGACGCCGGACATCGCCCAGGGCCTCGGCATCAGCCAGACCTCCGGCGTGGTGGTGAACCAGGTGCAGCCGGGCTCCGAGGCGGACAAGGCGGGCATCAAGGCCGGTGACGTGATCCTGACGGTGAACGGCCAGCCCATCGCCAGCAACTCGGGTCTGACGAGCACCTTGGGCGTGATGCACGTGGGCACGCAGGTGAGCCTGGGCCTGATGCGCGACGGCAAGCCGCTCACGGTGAAGGCCTCCCTCGGCAAGCCCACGGGCGACGAGGCGGACGGCAGCGACGACGACAACTCCGGCAACGCCGGCTCGCCGCTGCACGGCCTCAGCATCTCCAACCTGGGCAAGGATTCGCCGCTCTACGGCAAGGTGCAGGGCGTGGTGATCACGGGCATCGCCCCGGACAGCGACGCCGCCTTCAGCGGCCTGCGCGAGGGGGACGTGGTGACCCAGGTGCGCAAGCAGCCGGTGAAGGACGTGGCGGAGTTCCGTAAGGCAGCGGCCGCCAGCAAGGACGGCACGTTGTTCCTGACGGTCCGTCGCGACGACCAGATGTTCTACGTCTCGCTCGGCGGCTAAGTTGTAAGCTGCTGCGCTCGATCGAAAGGGCCCCGCGAGGGGCCCTTTTCTTTTAATGAATGACGGGATACGTCCTTGTTCTACCAACTCCTGCCCGCACCTCTCGCTACGCATCCTGCTCCACTCACGGTCCACGACGCCATCCCTGGCGTCGGCTTGTAGCTTCGCTCCAAGCCCCTGTGCGGCCGTTCGCCGAGGCGAAGCCGTGCTTCGCCTAAATACGCCGGCTCACCCGTTCGGGGCCTTTTCTTTTTGTGTACCACCCTAAAAGCGTCGCGAGCGAAGGCGGGGCTAGGCGCGCGAGGCGAGCAGGAGGGAGTGCACTCTTATGTGCATGACCGACCGCGAGTCCGAAGCGGAACAACGCCCTGCCGAGCGCAGCAGCTTTTAGTAGTACCAGCGCAAAGAAAAAAGATAATCATTTTCTAGGGAATTAGCGCTCACGCTGAAGCCCAGCGCCAGCCGCGGATCGAAGTGGTAGAGGAAGCCGCAGTCCCCTTCCGTGTGGTCGCCGGGGAAGGCGGCGTTGCGGTGGTAGCGCAACGTCGCGTAGAGCTCCACCGCCGGCACCGGCAGCGCGCGCACGCCGACGCCCAGCCCATAACCGTTGGCGGACCTGCCGGGGCTCGATAGGGGATCTATGTTGAAGCTGTCCCAGTACAGGGCGGCGAAGAAGTTGTGGCCGGGGTTGGTGGTGTTGATGCCGAAGCCGAGGTCATAGCTACGGGTGCTGGAGACCTGGAGGTTGCGGCGCGTGGCATCGCCGGCGATGAAGAAGTGGTCCCCCAGCCCGTAACTGAGGTCGAAGCTCTGACCGTGGCCGATGTCATGGTGGCCATAGGGCTGGGCCTGGAGCTGGCCGATCTCGATGTAGGAATAATCGATGCGCGCCGGCGGTGCCGCGGGCTCGGCCGACACGGTGGTGGCAGGCGTCGCCGGCAAGGCCGGTGCCGCCGCGGCCATGGGCACCGCGGCCTGGGGCGCGGCGACGGTGGCGGGCTTGGGAGGGCCCAGGATAGGTAGTGGCATCGAGAGGCTGGTCGCCGCAGGCGCGAAGAGCGTGGCCGTGGGCGGAGCCAGCGAGATGCTCGCGCTGTCCAAACCCTCGGCGGCAGCCAGGCGCGCGGTGGCGGTCATCCAGATGAAAAGGAACGCCGCCACACTGCGTCGTCGCATTATGTTTTCTCCGCATTATGTAGGGTGGGCAACACCCGCGATGCCGTAGTGCCATAGATATATACTCAGCTGCGGGGCATCCCACGATTTCTTCACACATCCACAAATTGTTTTAGGGAGATTCCGTCATGTACAAGAATGAAAAGATCATCCTGGCGCTGGCCATCGGCCTCTTCGCCGGTTCCGCCATCGCCGCGGATGCGCCCGCTGCCGGCACCGCCGCCGCGGCCCCCGCTGCTGCTGCCACTCCCGCCGCCAAGCCCGCTGCGGCCGGCTCCGTGAGCAAGGCCACGTTCACCACCGGCGTGGAGAACCACGAGGCGAAGGACAGCATCGACAGCCTGACCAACGACCAGACCCGCATCTTCTTCTACGCGGTGCTCGTGAACCTGCAGGGCCAGGAAGTGACCTTCCGCTGGAGCTACAACGACGTGACCCAGGCGGAAGTGAAGCAGACCCCGAGCTCCGGCCGTTACCGCACCAACACCAGCAAGACCCTGGACCCCTCCAAGCTCGGCACCTGGAAGGTGGAAGTGGTGGACGCTTCCGGCAACGTTTTGACCAGCAAGACCTTCGAGTACAAGAAGGCTGATGCCTCGGCTGCTCCGGCCGCGGCGACGAAGTAAAAAAAACGAAGAGAGCTTTTAGGCTGTAAAAGGGGCTGCGTAAGCAGCCCCTTTTCTTTACGGAAACGGATCTTTTGGTCTCTCGGCAACTGCTCCTGCGTTGCTCTACCTCCTGGGTCCCTCCAGTCGTGGCGTTGTGACGGACAGGATGTCCTAACGCCGCGGGAGGGCAGGATGCCCGGGAGCGGCGGGCGCGAGGACGCCTCGCCCATTCCGCTCCACAATCCTGTTCCGCGAAATGGCCCAGGGCGGACTTCCTGTCCGCCCGCACGTCGCATGCGACGTGCCCTAGCCAGAAGCCAAAATCCCTCGTTTCAACTTTGTGCTTAGTCCTTCAATTCAAATGCCAAGAATCTTAATCATCTGTTGGCGAGTCGCGGCATCCGGCAGCTCACCGGAGCCGGCCCGCACGAACTCGGCCATGTGCGCGGGATCCCCCGTGCCGGGGATGACGCAGGTGACCTCGGGTCGGGCGAGGATGAACTTGAGCAAGAGCTCCGCCCAACTGCCATAGCCCTGCTGCGCGGCCCAAGCCGGCAGGGGCTGCTTCACCAGGCGGCGGATGAGCCCGCCTCCTCCCAAGGGCCGGTTCACGATCACTGCCATGCCCCGCTCGGCGGCGAGGGGCAGGAGCCGCGCCTCGGCGACCCGGTCCTCCAGCGAGTAATCCAGCTGCACGAAGTCCCAGGGCCCGGCGCGCATCACGCTCTCGAGCTCCGCGTGGGCGGAGGGGGTGTAGTGGGTGATGCCGGTGTAGCGGATGCGGCCTTCCGCCTTCCAGCGCTCCAAGGTACCGAGGTGCGTGCGCCAGTCCAGGAGGTTGTGCACCTGGATGAGGTCGAGGCGCCCGCCCATGAGCTTCTCGGAATGCTCCATCTCGGCGACGCCTTCCCGCTCGCCCTTGGTCCAGACCTTGGTGGCGACGAAGGGCTTGGGTGCATCGGGCATGGCGCCGAGCAGTTCCCCCACCACGCCCTCGGCGCGGCCGTACATGGGGGAGCTGTCTATGACGCGGCCGCCACCTGCGAAGAGCGTGCCCAGCACCTGGGTGAGGGCGGCGCGCTTGGGGTCGTGGGCAGGTACGTCGAAGCGCTCCCATGTGCCCACTCCTATTACAGGGAGAAGTTCGCCGGTTGAAGGGATTTTGCGAGTTAGCATCAGTCGAGACTCGATGAAAATTTAGTCATCGTAATGACACCAGAAGCGAGAGATTTTGGCCTCTGGCTAGGCGTGTGAGGCGAGCAGGAGGGAGTGCACTCTGATGTGCATGACCGACTGCGAGTCCGAAGCACAACGACGCCAGAGGGCAAAAGATCCGCTTCAATCAAGAGAAATCGTCTGTACATTCACGAATTCCAGTATGCCGTGGCGCGATAACTCGCGGCCGTGACCTGATCTTTTTACCCCGCCGAACGGAAGCCGCTGGTCGCTCTTCACCATGCGGTTCACGAAGGCGGAGCCGCAGGCCATGCGCCGGGCGAAGGCTTCGCCGCGCTGCCGGTCCTGGGTCCAGACGCTGCCGCCGAGTCCATAGTCCGTGACATTGGCCACCCGCAGGGCCTCTTCCTCATCCTTCACGCGGATCACGCTCGCCACGGGGCCGAAGAGTTCCTCGGTCCAGGCGCGCATGCCCGGGCGCACGCCGTCCAGGATGGAGGCGGGGTAGAAAGCACCTGCGCCCGCCGGCTTCTCGCAACCGAGCAAAGGCTTCGCGCCCTGCTTAAGCGCGTCCTGCACCTGCTCGTGCAGCTTGTCGCGCAGGTCCGTGCGCGCCAGCGGCGCGAGGGTGATGCCCTCGGCGCGCGGATCACCGGACTTCAGCGCGGCGGCGCTGGCACGGAACGCCTCGAGGAAGGCGTCCGCGACCTTGTCCACCAGGATGAAGCGTTTGGCGGCGATGCAGCTCTGGCCGCCGTTCTGGAAGCGGGAGGTGCAGCCCTGTTTCGCGGCGAGCACCAGGTCCGCGTCCTCCAGCACCACGAAGGCATCGGAGCCGCCGAGCTCGAGCACGCACTTCTTGAGCGAGGCTCCGGCGAGCTTGCCCACCTCGACGCCGGCGCGTTCGCTGCCGGTGAGGGTGACGGCCTGGATGCGCGGGTCGGGGATGAGTCCGTCCACCGCAGGGATGGAGATCATGAGCGTCTGGAACACGCCCTCCGGGAAACCTGCGTTGCGGAACATCTGCTCCAGCGCGAGTCCGCAGCCTGGCACGTTGTCGGCGTGCTTCAGCACCATGACGTTGCCGGCGGCGAGCGCCGGCGCGGCGGCGCGGATCACCTGCCAGAACGGGAAGTTCCAGGGCATGATCGCGAGCACGGTGCCCAGAGGCTGGAAGGTGACGAGGCTCTTCTTGGCGTCCGTGGGGATGAGTTCGTCCGCCAGCATGCGCGGCGCTTCGTCTGCGTAGTACTTGCAGGCGCCGGCGCACTTCTCCACCTCCGCCACCGCTTCGGCCATGACCTTGCCCATCTCCCGGCTCATGAGCTCGGCATAGTCCCGGCGCTTGAGCAGGAGCGCCTCGCCGGCCCGGCGCAGCAGCACACAGCGCTCCTCCACGGTCTTGGCGGCCCAGGCGGGCGCCGCCGCGGCGGCCTGATCCAGGGCCCGCTGCAGGCGCGGCGCATCCCACTCGGGGTAGTCCTTGAGCTTCTCGCCGGTGGCGGGGTCGACGCTGGTGAAGGTCATTTTGTTCATATTTGTAAAATTCACTGGGAACCCGCTCCCAGCATAGCCCGCCGCCACTTGCGGGGGTAACCTATTGAACATGTGGTATTTACGTATTCTGTCGTGCGTCATCGCCATGACGTACTTCGCCGTCAGTGCGCGCGCGGACGCGGTGGATCCGCTCGTGCAGCAGCGCGCGGACTTCAAGCTCGCGTGGGCCGCCGCCTCGAGCGGCGACATGGTGAAGCTCGCGCCCTATCTCGACACCCTTAAGGGTTATCCGCTCTATCCCTATCTGCGCTACGCCTATCTCGACGCGACGCTCGACCGCGAGCCGGATGAGCTGGTGGAGCAGTTCCTGACGGAGAACGAGACGCTGCCGGTGGACGACACCTTGCGCCGCGACTGGGTGGTGGCGCTGGCCAAGCGCCAGGAATGGGACAAGGTGCTCGCCTATTACCGCGACGAGCAGACCGGCGCGCTGCGCTGCGCGGCGGTGAGCGCGCACATGATGAAGGCGGGCCAGCCGGACAAGGACAAGTGGATACCCACGGCACAACGGCTGTGGCTCACTGCCGGGCTGCCGCAGGAGGTGTGCCAGCCGCTGTTCGATTACCTGGACTCGCGCGGCCTCATCACCATGGACATGCGCCGCAGCCGCATCCAGAACGCGTTCGCCAACCGCGACTTCGTGACCGCTGCCGCGCTCGCGCCCACGCTGCCGGTGGTGGATCGCGCCTGGGCCCAGCAATGGGTGGCGATGGCGGCGGATCCGGTGCACGTGCTGGACGGCATCCTGGTGCCGACGGAGCCGCGTTATCTCGAGATGCTGCAGTCGGGCGTGCGCCTCGTGGCCAAGACCGCGCCGGACAAGGCGCGCCATCTCTGGGCCGACCTCAACAAGCACTACCACTTCAGCCACGACGACGACCGTGACATGCGCACGCTGCTGGCGATGCAGGACGCGTGGCACCTGACGCCGGATGCGCGCGCCGAACTCAAGAGCGTGCACGACGCGGTGGACCCGGACGTGCCGGAGTGGCGCACGCGGTTCGCGCTGCGTGCCGGCGACTGGCGCGAGGCGCTGCAGGACATCGACGGGCTGCGCGACCGCAGGGACCCCACCTGGCGCTACTGGCGCGCCCGCTGCCTGGAGCAGCTCGGCCGCAAGAGCGAGGCCAGGACGATCTACCGCGAACTCGCGAAGTCGCTGGATTACTACGGCATGCTGGCGGCGGACCGGCTCGACCTCGACTACCGGATCGTGCAGCAGGTGAGCAGGCCTTCGAGCGAGGTGATCTCGCAGCTCGCGCTGCGGCCCGCGCTGGTGCGCGCGCGTGAACTCGTCTACGCCGGGCTCTATCCGCTGGCCGACGCGGAGTGGGCCAGCGGCACGCGCAACCTCTCCACGCCGGGCCGCTGCCAGGCGGCGCTCCTGGCGGAACGCTGGGGCTGGCATGCGCGGGTGATACCGACCCTCGCGGGCGGCGGCTGCTGGCAGGACCTCTCGCTCATCTACCCCATCGCCTTCGAGCCGACGCTGGTGCCCCAGGCGGCGCGGCTGGACCTGGACCTCTCCTGGATCTACGGTCTCATCCGCCAGGAGAGCGTGTTCCGCCCCAACGCGGTCTCGCACGTGGGCGCCATGGGCCTGATGCAGCTGATGCCCGCCACGGCGAAGAAGTACAGCGCCGGCATCGGCCTGACGCTGGACGATCCGAGCGACCTGCTCGACCCGAAGACCAACCTGAAGGTGGGCAGCGCCTACCTCGGCACCCTGCTGCAGCACTTCGACGGCAGCCAGGCCATGGCCACCGCCGCCTACAACGCGGGCGAGAACCGGGTGGACACCTGGCGGCCGGATTCCGGCACGCTGCCGGCGGACGTGTGGATAGACACCATCCCCTTCAGCGAGACGCGCAACTACGTGCGCAAGGTGATGGCGCAGACGGTGATGTTCGACTGGCGCCTGAATGGAAAGCCCAGGCGCCTCTCGGACCGCCTGGGCCTGATCATCGCGGATGCGCCCGCCGCCGCGGTGGCCGCGGTGCCGGCGCCCGTCGCCACCGTCAAGAACGAGAGGCCCTAGGTCTTCATCACTCTCTGCGGGCCGCTCACCATCCAGGGCGTGCCGAAACGGTCCACCACCATGCCGAAACCCTCGGACCAGAAGGTCTTGTCGAAGGCCAGGTTCACCTTGCCGCCCTCGGCGAAGGCATCGAACACCCGCCGCGCTTCCGCCACGCTCGCGCAGCTGAGCGAGACGTAGAACCCCTGCTTGGGCTCGTAGGGCCGGTCCGCCATCCAGTCCGACGCCAGCAGCGTGCCACCCTGCACCGGCAGGCGGGCGTGCAGGATGAGGGGCTTCTTGCCCGGCACCGGCGGCTTCGCGCCGGGGGCCTGGTCCTCCCGCATGAGCTCGGGCTTGCCGCCGAGCACCTCGCCGTAGAAACGCATGGCTTCGGCGCAGTCGCCTTCGAAGAAGAGATAGGGATCGAGTGGGTTCATCTTAAGGTGTCCTCCGGGAGCACGGGCCAGCGGCCAAGTATAGGAGGCTGCCCCGGGCATTCTGGAACCGGGTTCTCACTCTGCCTGATAAGATTGCGACATGAAGACCTATCTCGTGGGCGGCGCAGTGCGCGACCGGCTCCTGGGCCTGCCGGTGAAGGAGCGGGACTGGGTGGTGGTGGGCGCGACACCCCAGGAACTCCTGGACCTGGGTTACACGCCCGTGGGCAAGGATTTCCCGGTGTTCCTGCACCCGCAGAGCAAGGAGGAATACGCCCTGGCCCGCACCGAGCGCAAGACCGGCAAGGGCTACCAGGGTTTCGAGTTCATGAGCGCGGGCGTGACGCTGGAGGATGACCTCAAGCGCCGCGACCTGACGATCAACGCCATCGCCGAGGACGAGCAGGGCCGCCTGATCGACCCCTACGGCGGCGCGGATGACCTGAAAGCCAGAGTGCTGCGTCACGTCTCGCCGGCCTTCTCGGAGGATCCGGTGCGGGTGCTGCGGGCCGCGCGCTTCGCTGCGCGCTTCGCGCCTCTCGGCTTCACGCTGGCGCCGGACACGGTGACGCTGATGCGCGGCATGGTGGAGGACGGCGAGGTGGACGCGCTGGTGCCGGAGCGGGTGTGGCAGGAGACGCTGAAGGCGCTCGCGTGCGAGAAGCCTTCGGTGTATTTCGAGGTGCTGCGTGAGTGCGGTGCGCTGGCGAGAGTATTCCCGGAACTGGCTCGGCTCTGGGGCGTGCCCCAACCCGCCAAGTGGCATCCGGAGATCGACACCGGCGTGCACGTGATGATGGTGCTGGACCAGGCGGCGCGGCTCTCGCCGGAGCTCACGGTGCGCTTCGCGGCGCTGACCCACGACCTCGGCAAGGGCACCACGGCGAAGGACATCCTGCCGCACCACTACGGCCACGAGGAGCGCAGCGTGAAGCTGGTGGAGCAGCTCTGCGAACGCCTGAAGACGCCGCGTGAATACAAGGAACTGGCAGTGATCGTGGCGAAGCAGCATGGCCTGGTGCACAAGGCGGAGGAGATCCGCGCGGACACGCTGCTGAAGCTCCTGGAGAGCGTGGATGCCTTCCGCCGCCCGGAACGCTTCGAACTCTTCCTCACGGCCTGCGAGGCTGACCACCGGGGCCGCACCGGTCTCGAGGACACGCCCTTCCCCCAGGCGGACTACCTGCGCCGCGCCTTCGCCGCGGCCCGCGCCGTGACCACGGAATCGCTGGACACGGCGAACCTGAAGGGCGCGGAAATAGGCGAGCAGTTGAAGAAGAAGCGGCTGGAGGCGGTGCGCGGCGCCATCGGGCGGGACTAGCGGGCGCGGCTCAGGTCACGCGCCTGCCGCGATCACGTCTGCTTGGATACGATCGCCGTGGCCGAGGCGTAGAACGCGTCGATGGTGTTCGCTCCGCGCAGGTCGAACTCACCGAGGTTGATGCCGAGTATCGTCTCCACCTCGAGCACGAGGTTCATCCCATCCAGCGAGTCCAGCCCGATGTTCGAGAAGCTCTCGTCATCGCGGATCGTGATCTCGTCCGAATTACGCACCCGCTTTAAGCCTTCGATCACGGCATTCCTGAATTCATCTTTTGAGAACACGATCAGCTCCTCTCAGTGGCTATCCGGGCAGTTACGCCCTCTCTAATACGGTCGTGGCCCAGGAAAGACCGACACCGAAACCGCTCAATAGTATGCGCTTCGGGCCGTCTGTAATCCTCCTCTCCAACATCAGCGGCAGCGTGGACGACACCGTGTTCCCCAGTTCGGCCGCCTCGAAAGGAGCCTGTTCAGGGAGCAGACCCAACTTGCGGCCCAAGTTGTCGACGATGAACTTGCTGCCCTGATGGAAGAGATAGAGGTCCACCTCGCCCTTGGAGAGACTGTTGTCCTTCAGACAGGCCTCGATCTGTTCCGGCACTACGGTCATGGTGAACTTGAAGACGTTGCTGCCCAACATGGAGAGCTTGCCGCTCTCGGACGATACCTGGATGGAATGCCGCAACTTGCCGTCGGAGGCGAAGCGCGACTTGAGCGCGCGATACACGGGGGCATCGGTGAGGTAAGTCACTGCGGCAGCGTCGCCGAACAGGAGCTCCGTGTCGTAGTCCTCCGGCGCGAGCACCTTCGAATAGGGATCGGCCGTGAACAGCAGGCCGCGGCGCAGGCCCTGGGCCTGCATGAAGGCCGTCGCGATGCTGAGACCGTAGACGAAACCGGAGCAACCGAGCGAGATATCGAACGCAGCGACTCCCTGGCCCAAGCCTAGCTTGGCGTGGACCACCGCCGAGGTGTGCGGCAGGCCGTGGTCGTCCGGGTTCTGGGTGCAGACGATGAGGCAGTCGATCGCTTCGCGCTCCAGCGGCCGCTTGGCCAGCAGCGCCTCGAAGGCACGCACGCAGAGGTCGGAGGTGTCCTCGGCCGGCGCCTTGCGGGCCACCCGCGTGAACCCGATCTTGTCCGTGATGAAATCAGGTGCCTTGCCCGCGATGGCCGCCCGATCCAGGTTGGACACGGAGGCCGCGGGGACATACGAGGCGATGTCGGTGATGCCTATCATTGCCACTTCCCGAAGAAGATGCTGCCGATCTCGGTCCCGCCATCGCTGATCGTCCCCTGGTAGAACCCGCCTCCCAGCTCCCGCGCGAAGACGATCGTGAACGGCCCCTGCGGCACGTGCGCGAGGCTGAGGCGGACGAAGGCGAAGCGGTGCTTACCGTGGAGCGAGATGAGGAGCCGCTTGTAGGCGGCCACCACGCACTCGATGAAGGAGTAGCCCGGCACGGGACCAGCCTGGATGGCCCTGCCATCGAGCCTGAAATGCACCGCCAACGCGTCCTCGTCGTAGGGCACCCGCTCGGTGATGGGCTCCGGGGTCTCGACGGCATAGAACTTGTGCGTGGAATCCGCGTAGCTCGCCACCAGCTTGTCCTGGCTGGGCGGCTCCGCGACGATCCGGCACACGCGATCCGTGCGGCGGGCGAAGCGGAAGTCGATGCGCTCCGGCGCGGGCTCAGCCTGCTCGAGGATCATGTCGAACAGGGTGGTGCTGTGCAGGTAGTCCCGCGTGGCTTTGAAGACGAAACGCGGCTTGTTCACTTGCGCGCCGCCTTCGCCAGTTCGCGCAGCCGCTGGTTGTGGTCCTGGGCGAAGTTACCAGAGACGTCGGCACCGGCGGGCACGTCGCTGATCACGATAGAGCCGATGCGTATCTTGGCGCCATCGCCGACCTCGATGGCGTTGGAGAGGATGGCGCCCGCGCCCAGCCAGCAGCCCCGGCCCACTTCCACGCGCCCGGCCAGCATGACGCGGCCGGAGATGTCCGTGCCCGGGCCGATGACGCTATCATGCCCGATGTTGACGCCGATGCCGATGCTCACGTCATCGCCGATGTCCGTGAACTCGCCGTGGTTCACGGACTTCGAGATGTTGGTGCCGGCGTGGACGATGCAGTTCTGGCCGAGCCTGACGCCGCCGAAATGGGCGATGTGGAGCTTGCGGCCGAGGATCTCCTTGGAGAACATGCCGTCGGTGCCGAGCATGACGCCGGGCATGATGGTGCAGTCCGGCCCGATCTCGAGCGGGCCGATCAGCAGGCAGCCCTCGTGCACCACGCTGCCTGCGCCTATGCGGATGTCGCCGCCGAGCAGGCGCGCGTCCGGCGCGACGCGGGCAGTGGGGTGGATCTCGCGCCGGGGCGCGGGCGGCGTGCCCTGCGCGTGGATCGCGGCGTTGTGGACGGCGTAGAAGAGGTCGGTCGCCTTGTCCGCCACGATCACGGCCTTGCGGCCGGCGGCGCCGGGGGTGACGGCATGGCGCGGCGCGATGATGGCGACGATGTTCTCGTTCGCCAGGGCCTGCGCGAAATACTCGCGGTTCAGGGCGAGGCACACGCGGCCGGGGTCGCCGGCCCAGGTGAAGGCGGTGGCGCGCGCTAAGGCCAGGCGCTCGGGATCGGTGATCTCGCTGATGCCGAACGATTCGCGCTGGCCCGCCGGCAGCATGTCCAGGAAATTTTGCATCGCGCGCTTGTCCATCCCTGCATGGATGAGGTCCGGTGGACCCGGCCAGCGACGGGAATTATAGCGTGCGGCTCAAGTCCCGGAGCGCGAAACCGCTCAGGCCCGCCTCCAGGCCCTTGCTGAAACCGATGGCCTTGAAGCGCTCGCCCATCTCCTCCGGCAGCGTGAGGAGCTTCACCTGCTGGGCTGCCCGCATGTCCCCTCCCGCCATCCCGGCGATGCCGAGGGCCATGAGGAAGTGAGCCTGGGTGGTGTAACCCGCGAGTTCGAGCCCGGAGACCGTGGCCGCTTCCGCCACCGCGGTGAAGTCCACGTGGGCGGTGATGTCCTGCAGGCCGGGATAGAGGAAGGGATCGGCGTGGGCGCGCTGGCGGTAATGGCACATGAGCGTGCCCATGGAACGCTCCGGGTGGTAGTAGGCGGCGCGGGGATAGCCGTAGTCCAGGAGCAGCAGCGCGCCACGTGTGAGTGCGGCGGCCAGGGTCCCCACCAGCGGCGCGGCGCTGAGGCAGATCTCGGTGACATAGCCTGTGGCGAGAGGCTTGGCGAGCGTGGTCTCGAAGGCGGCGAGGGTCGCGGCCAGTTGTTCGCCCACCGGCCTCGAGGCCCAAGCGAAACCTTCGCCCTCTTCTTCCACGCAATACTGCTCATAGCCCCTGTGGGTCTTGAGGATGCGCTCCACCGGCAGGGCATCCAGCACTTCGTTGCCGAGGATGATGCCCAGGAACTCCTCCGGCACGGCATCCAGCCAGCGCACGCGCGAGGCCAGGGCGGTGGCCTTGGCGGCGAGCGTCTGCCGCTGGCGCTCCCTGAGGTCGGCGCTCACTTCCAGGATGAGGTATTCCTCCGGGAGATGCCCGAGCGCTTGCAGCTCCAGCAACATGTCCGCGGCCATGACGCCGGAGCCGGCGCCCAACTCCAGGATGGCGCCGCCGCCGAGGGCGGTGAGCACTTCCGCGCACTGGCGCGCGAGACAGCGGGAGAAGAGCGGCGAGAGTTCCGGCGCGGTGATGAAGTCCCCGGCGATGCCGAACTTGCGTGCGCCGGCGCTGTAGTAGCCGAGGCCCGGCGCATACAGCGCAAGTTCCATGTAGCGGCTGAAGGGGATCAGTCCGCCGGCGCTGCGGATGGCGGCCCGCACGTGCTCCGCCACGCGCCGGCTGTGGGCCGTCGCGTCGGGCGCAGGGACCGGCAGGTCGCTGATGGATGGGCTGATGGGTGGCAAGGATTTCTGCTCTAATGATGCCCCATGAAGGATAACTCAAAGCTCTCCGGCCGCACCGCGCTCGTGACCGGCGCCGCGAAACGCCTGGGCGCGGCCACTGCCCGCGCGCTGCACGCGGAGGGCATGAACCTCCTGCTGCACTACAACAAGTCCGAGGCGGAGGCGACGGCGCTCGCCGCCGAACTGAACGCGCTGCGCCCGGACTCGGCGGCCATCGCCCAGGCGGACCTCGGCAACACCCAGGGACTCGAATCCTTGGTCAAAGCCGCGCTGCAGTGGGACGGGCTGGACGTGCTGGTGAACAATGCCTCCAGCTTCCGCCCCACACCCGTCGGCGCCATCACCGAGGATGACTGGGACGACCTCGTGGGCAGCAACCTGAAGGCGCCTTTGTTCCTGGCCCAGGCCGCCGCCGTGCACCTGAAGAAGAACCACGGCAGCATCGTGAACATGATCGACATCCACGCCTACCGGCCGCTCAGGGAGCACACGGTGTATTGCGCCGCCAAGGCGGGCCTGGTGATGCTCACCCTCTCGCTGGCGAAGGAACTGGGGCCGGAGATCCGCGTGAACGGCGTGGCGCCGGGTCCGGTGCTGTGGCCGGAGGCGCCGATGGACGCAGCCACCAAGAAGTCCATCCTCGAAGCCACGGCACTCAAGCGCAAGGGCTCGCCGGAAGACGTCGCCGGGGCGATCCTCTACCTGGTGCGGGACGCGGACTACGTGACGGGGCAGATACTCGCGGTGGACGGCGGCCGCAGCATCGGCTGGTGACATCCAGCCCCGTTATCCAAGCCAGGAGATATCTGCAGTGAAGTCATCGGTCTCTTTCGCCCGACTCCGGCTGCCGCTGGGTCTTGCAGCCGTCTCCATCGCCTATGTGGCGCTGGTCATCGCGTTCTGCCCGATCCGCTTCACGGACAACGACTGCGTGCTGCTGCGGGACTACGCCATGAACGGCTTGCACGTGCAGTTCCTGGGGCTGCTGTTCACCGACCTCCTGCATGTGCTCTACGTGCACGTGCCGTCCGTGCCCTGGTTCGGCGCGGCCTTGTACGCCTGCCATGTGCTGTGCATCTACGTCTGGCTCAGCTTGATATCCAAGGCCTTCAAGGCGAGCTGGCTGGCCTGGCTGTATGCAGCCCTCTTCCTCGTCTATTACCTGCTGTTCCTCATCTCGCTGGACTACACCTCGACCGGCGTGATGCTGTGCACGACGGGGCTGATGCTCGCGTTCACCAGCATGATGGACGGCAAGAAGGATTACCGGCTGTACCTCCTGTTCGGCCTGCTGTTCGTGCTCGGGACGTGGGTGCGTCCGCAAGTGGCGCTGGGCACCCTGGCGTTCATGTTCCCGGTCGGGCTGTATGCGGCCTGGTGCACCTACGCCGCGTCGCCGCGCATCGACGAGATCAAGCGGATCGCGGTGATCGGGATGCTGTTCCTGGCGCCGAGCGCCCTCAACACGGGCTACGAGTACTTCTACCGGGCTGAGTTGCAGCCGGTGGCCGAGAAGCAGTTCTATGCGTTCAATGCAGCCCGCGGTTACCTGACCAAGCTGAACATGCCCAGGAAGCGCGCCTTAATACACAACCATAAGGTGCTCAAGTCCATCCACTGGAAAGTCGCCTACATCCGCAGCTTCTATGGATGGGACTTCCTGGATGAGCGCATCTACAACACCGACACCCTGGGCACGCTGGTAGCCCACGCCGACCCGAGACCGCTCGCTTCCGGCCCGCTCCTGCATGAGACCTTCGTCAGGCCGTTCCTCAAGATCGAGTCTTACTTCCTGCTCCTGCTGAGTTCGATCGCCTTGTTCCTGCTGGTACCCCGCCGGCCGCTCGCCTTGAGGATCATCGGGGCCGCGATCCCGTTCTACTGCATGCTGGTCTTCGCCCTCATGAAGGCGGAGTTCCTGTTCCCGGTACGGGTCGCATCGCCTTTCGCCACGGCCCTGGGCTTCGCAGCCCTGCTCATCGCCGCGCGGGATTTCCAGCGCGCGGAAGTCGCCTCGCCCGTACGCCGCTATGTCCCGCTGCTGATAAGCGCGGGACTCTGCATCGCCGGCGCAGCGCTGTACCTGGCCGCCGCGCCACACATGGATTTCAGGAAGCGACGGTCTGACCTGCCGGTGGTGCAGAAGATCGACGTGCTGAACGGCAGCTACCAGGACGACATCGTGCTGGTCCAGCCCCATCACGGCCTGCAACTGGAACGGCTCAACCCGCTGCGGGAACCCGACATCAGGTTCCGTCAGCTCCGGCTCGGGTGGAACACGTTCTCACCCGGCTTCTATCAGCAGGTGTCCGGCCTGGGGGTGAGCCACGGCTACGAGATTATGGATGCGATGGTGGATAACCCGCACGCCTTGATGCTGGGCCGCCCGGATTGGTGTCGTGCCCAGCTGGCTCACACCACCCAGTCCGCCGGCATCAGCGTGGTGCCCATGCAGCACTTCCTCGACGGCACGGCCCTCTGCAGTCTGCAACGCAGGCCTGAGCCTCAACGCACGGGGAAGCAATAATCGGGGCGGTAACGCCGCTCGAACATCGTGCAGGCGATGCTGCGCTTGTCCGGGGCCGCCGCGACTGCGTCCGGCTTGTAGTCCGATAGGTCCGTCCCCGCAGGCGCCAGAGCCTGCAGCTCGGTCCGCGTCAGCAGTCTCGGCTCGCCCTCCGCGGGATAGTCCACGACGAAGAGTTGCGCGTAAGGCACGGTCAGCGAGTTCTTGGGGTGGAGCGCGTTCTGGACCGTGAGGCTGTCCTTCGAGAAACTGAACGGTTCGCCGCGGACCGGCGCGAAGGTGCCCCGGATGCCGAGCTTCTCTTCGTGCTTGTCGGCGTCCTGGGCCACGCGTCCATACATGAAGCGCAACGCCGTCATGAAAGCGACCTTCCGGTTATAGAACCCCGCCAATAGCTTGCTCTGCGGCCTGCTGTGCAGCTGCACCACGATCGTCGCCTGTTCCGGCGGGTCCGGCACCAGCTGCGCGACGGCCGCCAGCAGGCGTTCCTGGTGCCGGTATTGCGCCACCCAGGGCTCACGCTTCATCAGTCCTGTGGCGCAGACGAACAAGGCGAGCACGGCCACCAGCACGACCTGCAGGCGGCGCGGCCACGGCTGTCCGCGCAAGCAGCAGAAGAACGGCACCAGCACCGCGGTACATATGAAGATGCCCGCCGCGAACATCTGCCGGCGATCGCCGTTGCGCACGTCGGATACGGCGAACGGCAGGTACGAGACCAGCGCCAGGGCCAGCAAGCCCAGGACCAGCACCGCATAGAAGCGGATGTCGCGCTTCGGCTGCTCCACCGCCTCGGCCTCGCGCGTCTGCCTCTCCACGAGGAACGCCACCCCCAGGCCAAGGATCGAGACCGCGATCACGATGAGCAGGTATTGCGGCTGGAAATGCTCGAACACCGACGCCAGGTTCGGAAGCAGGTGATGGACCTGGGCATCGAACCCCGACAGCACCTTGGCGGCATGCAGGTCCAGCACCTTGCCTTCGCGTCCCACGCCGCGCGCGGCGAGATACGCCTGCACGACCAGCAGCACGAAGGGGCCGGTGCAGATCTCGGCCAGGTAGAGCGGCGACTTACGCTGGCCCTCCATGCGCCGCAATATCCACGCCCCCACCGGGATGGCGAACATGAGCAGCATGAATGCCGTGTACGAGAACGCCGTCACGACCTGCAGCAGCACTGCGCCCACGAGATAGCTGCGCTTGCCGTTCTCGAGGTAGGCGAGCGCGCAGAGGCAGCTCAAGCCCAGGGCCAGGAAGGCGAGGTCGATGCCGCTGGCGTCCACCCAGAAGAACATGTTGTCGAGCGGATGGAACAGGGCGCACAGTCCGAAGACGAGCGCGAACAGCCGGTTGCCGGGCAGGAACAGGCGCCCGAGTTCATAGAAGATGATGCCCCGGAGGATCGTCAGGACCAGCAGCACGGACTGCCAGCCGACGAAGCTGTCGCTCGAGATAAGTATGCCGACGCTCCGGGCGAAGCTGCCGAAGATGCGGGTGGTGTCCGGCACACGCAGGCCATGCGGCTTCAGGGTGGTGGCCAGCATGATCCAGCCGTCGTTGACCGGGCCGATGTTGAAACCCTGCGGCAGATACACCAGGAGCGGGATGAGGCAGAACAGCACGTAGGGATGCAACAGCATCTCAGCCAAACGCGTGTGCATGGGCTGGAAGCTCACGGTTGTCTTCATCTCATCCATCGTCTAGTTCCGATCGAACAGAGCCAGGGACCACAGCGCCCCCAGGGAAGATACCAGCAGCAACGGCAGCAAGCCCAGCAGGGCTGCCCCGGCGACCTGGGCTTGGGGCAGGCCGAGCTGGGTGAGCACAACCATCAAGGTCCCTTCGCGCACCCCCAAGCCATTCAGGGAGACCGGGGCCATGGATGCGAGCCAGGCCAAGGGCGCCGCCAGCACCACCGCGAACGGCGAGGGTATCGGGTCGAGGCTGTCCAGGAAGCACCAGAGCATGCCGATGTTGCAGGCCTGGAAGGCCAGGCTGTACAGCAACACCATCAGCACGCTCTTGGGGCTGCCGACATAGCGCAGCAGGTGGTGGCTGCCCTCGCGGACGTGGTCCAGCCAGGCGTTGATGCGGGGGAGCGCGGCGAGGTGCACGTGGCGGATGGCGTAGGCCGCCGCCAGCAGCGCCACGATCAGCAAGAGCACGAAGCCGGCCACCGTCACGAAATGGAGGTCGCGGTGCGTCAACGCGAACCAGGCGGCGCCGACGGAGGCCAGCAGCAGGGTCGCGACCAGGCCGCCCAACCTCTCGAACAACACGCTCGCGTAGAGCTGCGGCTTCTTGGTGGTCTTGGGCCCGAACAGGAGGATGGGGCGGAACAGGTCGCCACCCGCGACGCCTGGCACGAAATTGCCGGCATACACCCCGATGGTGTTGGCGCGCAGCACTTCGCGGAACCTGGGCTGGAAGCCGCTATGCAGCAACAGCAGGTACCAGCGTCGCGCGGCGATCAACTGGCCGGTCAGGTAGCAGCAGAAGCCGCCCGCCACCATCACCAGGTCGGCCCGGCGCAAGGCATCCCAGGCATGCGTCCGGTGGGCGAAGTACACAAGCCCGGCGAGCAGCGCCAGGCTGACCAGCACGCGCAAGGCGGTCGACAGGGTCAGGCGACGGGTGACCGCACCCGGCTCCGCGGCGCCGGACCGCTCCACTCAGAAGTCCCTGCGGAATATGTGAAACTGGACGTTGGTGGAGGATTCCTCGACCAGGCGCCCCACGTATTCTCCCAGCACGCCGAGCGCGAGCAGGATGTTTCCCGAGAAGAACGACACCAGCACCGCGAGCGAGGGCCAGCCGAGCACGGAGTCGTGCCCCAAGGCTGCGCGCACGATCACGTACACCGCAAACGCCATGCTGCCGAGGCTGATGAAGGTGCCCCAGAAGATCATGAAGCGCAGCGGGATGTAGGAGTGGTTGATGAGCAGGTAGGAGGCGAGCTTGATCAGCTTGCGCAGGGAATA
Source organism: uncultured Gammaproteobacteria bacterium (assembly GCA_964584665.1). Classification (GTDB taxonomy): domain Bacteria; phylum Pseudomonadota; class Gammaproteobacteria; order Natronospirales; family REEB76; genus DASUBN01. The sequence continues at coordinate 6,566 of CAZPAO010000030.1, read as the reverse complement.
GGTGCTGCGCCCGTGCTGCCGCGGATCGTGGCGCACGTCGATGTTGATGATCGCGTCCGTCGGGACCGAGCTGAACATGAGGGCCGGCATGTAAGGGTGCACGCCTTTGTAAGCGGAGATCGCATCCACCGCTTCCCGTGAGAATGCGCGGTAGCTGGAGAGCGCCAAGTTCCGCGGCTTCTTCAGGATGAGCGTGACCAGGCCCTGCACGAAACGGCTGCCGAAGTTGCGGAACCAGTTGTGGGCCTTCTTCTCGCTGATGCGGCCGATGACCACATGCGCGCCGGTGCCGAGCGCCTCGATGAAGCGCGGGATCTCCTCGGGCGGGTTCTGCAGGTCATCGTCGAGGGTGATCACGATGCGGCCGGAGCTGTGCTGCAAGCCACAGAGGATGGCATGGTGCTGGCCGTGGTTGCGGCCGAACTGGATCAGTTTGACGCGGGGATCCGCGGCGCGCAGCTTGCGCATGGCCTCGTAGCTGCCGTCGGTGCTCCCGTCGTCCACCAGGATGAGTTCCCAATCGCGGCTGCGCGCGTCCAGGGTCGCCTGGATGCGCCGATACAGGTCTTCGAGGCCGCGGTGGTTCATGTAGACCGGGACCACCACACTGACCTCGACCGTCGCCGTCGTCTGCTGCATGATCTCTCCTCAGGCCGCGACGATGGCGGCGCGCACGGCATCGCAGACCTCGGCCACCTGGCCGGGCTGCATGTCGGGCCAGAGCGGCAGGCGGATGAGCCGCGCCCAGATGTCGTCGGTGACCTTGAGTTCGCCGTGGGCGCGGCCGAAACGGCGCCCGGCGGGCGCGCTGTGCAGGGGGATGTAGTGGAACACCGCGCCGATGCTCTTCGCCGCCAGGCTCGCGAGTATGGCCCGCTGAGCTGCCTGGCTCTCCGCCAGCAAGTAGTACATGTGGGCGTTGTGGGTGCAGTCGGGCGGGATGGTGGGGCCCTGGATGCGGCCGGCCTCGCGCAAGGGCCGCAGCGCCTCGTGGTACTGCTGCCAGATCTGCATGCGGCGCGCGGTGATGGGCGCCAGATCCTCGAGCTGCGGCCAGAGGAACGCGGCGATGAGTTCGCTCGGCAGGAACGAGGAGCCCACGTCCACCCAGGTGTACTTGTCCACTTCGCCGCGGAAGAACTTGGAGCGGTTGGTGCCCTTCTCCCAGACGATCTCGGCGCGCTCCGCGAACTGTGGGTCGTTGATTAGCAGCGCGCCGCCCTCGCCGGAGACCACGTTCTTGGTCTCGTGGAAGCTGACGGCGGAGAGCTGGGCATAAGCCGCGAGCGGCTTGCCCTTGTAGAGGGAGTGGATGGCCTGGGCCGAGTCCGCGATCAGGAGCAGGCCGTGGCGGCGGGCGATGTCGCCGAATGCGTCCATGTCGCAGGCGACGCCTGCGTAGTGCACCACGACGATGGCCTTGGTGCGGGGCGTGATGGCCGCCTCCACCAGGCGCTCGTCCAGGTTCAGGGTGTCGGGGCGGATGTCCACGAACACCGGCGTGGCGCCGCGCAGCACGAAGGCGTTGGCGGTCGATACGAAGGTGTAGGACGGCATGATGACTTCGTCGCCGGGGCCGACGTCGGCGAGTATCGCCGCCATCTCGAGGGCGCCGGTGCAGGAATGGGTGAGCAGGGCCTTGTGGCTGCCGAGCGTCTGCTCGAGCCAGGCCTGGCAGCGCTTGCCGTAAGGCCCATTGCCGGAGAGATGACCGTGCGCGATGGCGTCGCGGATCGCATCGAGTTCGCGCCCGGTGGCATGCGGATAGTTGAAGCGTATCTTTTTCATGGTTCCCGCCGGGCTTCCCCACCTGCCGCCGCGCCGGTCTCGGAGCGGCTAAAACAGGGCATTTTACCTGTTATCCGCCCGCTCTACCGGCAGCTGGACGGGCTCCAGGCCGCGCTCGCCGCCGAACTCCGCCCACAGTTCTCCATAGGTCCTGTCCGTGAGCGGGTGGCGCTCGTCCCCGGCGATGTCCGCCAAGGGCTTCAGCACGAAGCTGTACTTCAGTATCTCCTTGCGGGGCAGCCGCAGGCCTTCGTCCACCTTCTGCCCGTAGAGCAGGAGGTCGAGGTCCAGGGTGCGGGGGGCGAAACGGGCGGCGCCCCGCTCCCGGCCGCAGCGCACCTCGATGCCGTCCAGGGCGGTCTTGAGCGCCGGCACCTCCAGCGCGGTGTCGAAACCGGCCACGGCGTTCAGGAAGTCGTCCCCCTCGAAGCCGACGGCCTTGTTCCTATAGATGGGCGAGAGGTCCAGGTGGCCGAAACGGGCCCGCATCAGGTCCACGGCCTTCGCCACGTGGCGCTCCGGCTCCACGTTGCTGCCGATACCGACGTAGACCCTAACCATGTGCATGCGCGCGAGCTAAAAATAGGAGATTTTGGCCGATAGCAAGGCGGAAACGTCCGACCACCCGGAGCGTACTCTTGGTGTACGTGAGGAGTGCGAGGGCATTTCCAACGCAGCTAGCGGGCAAAAGATCCATTTTTAGCCGCGCGAACCTCTTTCGATGATGATGCCGACCGACTTGGAGCCGGAGACGGCGCCGGGCTTGTGCAGGGTGAGCTTCACCCAGCGCACACCGAACTCCTTCATCACCAGTTCCGCCACCTTCTCGGCCATGGTCTCGACCAGCTGGAACTCCGACTCACGCACGAATTGGGTCACTCGCTTGGCCACGGATTTGTAGTCCAGCGTGTCCTCGATGCGGTCGCTCCGGGCGGCTTTGGCGATATCCGTACCCAGGTCGAGATCCAGGATCACCTGCTGGCGCAGGCGCCGCTCCCAATCGTAGATGCCGACCAGGGTGTCGACCTTCAGTTCCCGGATGAAGACGATGTCCATGGGATGCTCCATCGCTTAAGGCGCGGCCAGGGAATCGAGAGGCCAGCGTGCGGTGACTGGGTTCGGGGGCGGCGCGCCCGCTTCCAGCCGCAGCGCACCGGCGAAGGCGATCATGGCGCCGTTGTCGGTGCAGAACTCGGGACGCGGATAGAAGGCCTCGCCACCCAGCTTCGCCGTCATCTCCTTCAGGCGTGCCCGCAGGCGCTTGTTGGCGCCGACGCCGCCCGCCACCACCAGGCGCCGCTGCCCGGTCTGCTTGAGCGCACGCTCGCATTTGATGCTTAAGGTGTCCACCACAGCGTCCTCGAAGGCGCGGGCCACGTCGGCCCGGGTCTGCTCGTCCGGGTCCGGCAGCTTGCCGAGCAAGACGCGCACAGCGGTCTTGAGCCCGCTGAAACTCATGTCGAGGCCGGGCCGGTCGGTCATGGGCCGGGGCAGGTCGTACTTGCCGGGTCGCCCCTGCTCCGCGAGCTTGGCGAGATGGGGGCCGCCGGGGTAAGGGAGCTTCAGGAGCTTCGCGACCTTATCGAAAGCTTCACCCGCCGCATCGTCTATGGACTCGCCCAAAGTCCGGTAGCGGCCCACCCCCTCCACCTCCACCAGCAGGCTGTGGCCGCCGGAAACGAGCAGGGCTATGAAGGGGAAAGCGGGTTTGGGGTCCTCCAGCAGGGGGGCGAGGAGATGCCCCTCCATATGATGGACCCCGAGGGCCGGGACCCCCCAGGCGAAGGCCAGGGACCGTCCGAGGCAGGCACCTACCAATAGAGCCCCCACGAGCCCGGGGCCGGCGGTATAGGCCACCCCATCCAGGGTCTCAGGCCCGCCCGCCTCCGCCACCACCCTCTGGACCATGGGCAGCAGCTTCTGGACGTGGTCCCGGGAGGCCAGTTCGGGCACCACCCCGCCGTACTCTTGATGGAGCCGGATTTGGCTATACAAGGCATGGGCGATGAGGCCCCGGGACGTGTCGTAGACGGCCACGCCGGTCTCGTCGCAGGAGGTCTCGATGCCCAAGATACGCATAAGGACTAGGGGGTCTGGCTGGGGTCGGCTTTGCAATTCTACACGCCGGACAGTACAATTCCGCCCCTTTGCCGGGGCCTAAGCCCCTGAAAACCCTACTCTAAGGATTGCGAATGCCCAGCGTACGCGTGAAGGAAAACGAGCATTTCGACGCCGCCCTGCGCCGCTTCAAGCGTGCCTGCGAGAAAGCCGGCGTGATGACTGAACTGCGCCGCCGCGAGTTCTACGAAAAGCCGACCCAGGAGCGCAAGCGCAAGCAGGCTGCTGCCGTTAAGCGCCACATGAAGAAGCTGTCGCGCGAGTCCGCACGCCGCACGCGCCTCTATTGATCACGGCTCCTTAAGACTCTTCGAGACGCGGCGCTTCCGAAAGAAAGCGCCGTTTCTTTTTCTGCCATCCCGAGGTATCAGCCATGTCACTCAAAGATCAGATCACCCAAGACATGAAGGACTCCATGAAGTCCGGCGACAAGGCCCGCCTCGGGGTCATCCGCCTCATCCTCTCCGCCATCAAGCAGCGCGAAGTGGACGAGCGCATCGTGCTGGACGACGCCCAGGTGCTGGCGGCGCTCGAGAAGATGCTGAAGCAGCGGCGCGAATCCGTGGCGCAGTTCACCCAAGGCAAGCGCCAGGACCTGGCCGACAAGGAAGAGGCCGAGATCAAGGTCATCCAAGCCTACATGCCGGCCCAGCTCTCGGACGCGGAGCTGGAACAGCTGGTGGCCGCCGCGGTGGCCGAGTCCGGCGCCGCCTCGGTCAAGGAGATGGGCAAGGTCATGGCCATCCTGAAGCCCAAGGTCGCGGGTAAAGCCGATATGTCCGCCGTCTCCGCGAAGATCAAAGCGAAATTAGGCGGCTGACCGGGCGCGTCCGCGCCCGTCAGCTATCCTTAGCCCATGCCTAGAATCCCCCAGCAATTCATCGAAGAATTGTTGAGCCGAGTCGACATCGTCGAACTCATCGACAAGCGCGTGCCCCTGAAGAAGCAGGGGCGCGAGTTCGCCGCCTGCTGCCCTTTCCACAATGAGAAGAGCCCGTCCTTCTACGTGAGCCCGGTGAAGCAGTTCTACCACTGCTTCGGCTGCGGCGCCCACGGCACCGCCCTCTCCTTCCTCCTCGAATACGACCACATGGAGTTCCGGGAAGCTGTCCAGGACCTGGCCTCCAGCGTGGGCATGGAAGTCCCCCAGGAGCAGGGCGAGAGCCAGGTGCAAGGCGTCTCCAAGGCGCCTCTCTATGAGGTGCTGGACAAGGCCGCCACGTACTACCGGGAGCAGCTGAAGCAATCCCCGGCCGCCATCGATTACCTGAAGGGCCGCGGCCTCACCGGCGAGATCGCGAAGGAGTTCGGTCTGGGCTACGTGCCTGCCGGCTGGGACAACCTGCTGAAGGCCGTGGGCGACAGCGACGAACGCCGGCGCCAGCTGCTCGATACGGGGATGCTCATCGAGAAGGAAGGCGAGCATCCGTTCCATGACCGCTTCCGCGAGCGGGTGATGTTCCCCATCCGTGACCGCGCCGGCCGCATCATCGGTTTCGGCGGACGCGTGCTGGGCAAGGACGAGCCGAAATATCTGAACTCGCCGGAGACGGCGCTGTTCCACAAGGGCCGCGAACTCTACGGACTCTACGAGGCCTGCCAGGCGCTGCGCAGCATCCCGCGCCTGCTCGTGGTCGAGGGTTACATGGACGTGGTGGCGCTCGCGCAGTACGGCGTGCGCTACGCGGTCGCAACCTTAGGCACCTCCACCACCGAGGAGCACCTCAAGAAGCTCTTCCGCGTGACCCCCGAGGTGGTGTTCTGCTTCGACGGCGACCGGGCCGGCCGCGCCGCCGCCTGGCGCGCACTCGAGAACGCGCTGCCGGAAGCCCAGGACGGCCGCACCATCCGTTTCCTGTTCCTGCCGGACGGCGAGGACCCGGACACCCTGGTGCGCAAGGAAGGCCAGGCTGCGTTCGAGGAACGCATCAGCCGCGCGTCCCTGCCCCTCTCGGATTACCTGATCGGTGAGCTGACGAAACAGACCGACATGAAGACCGAGGAAGGACGGGCCCGGCTCGCCAGCCTCGCGGCGCCCCATTTCAACCGGCTGCCCGCCGGCGCTTTCCGTGACCTCATGCGCAAGCGCCTGGCCGAACTGACCCAGCTGGAGGGCGCCAGGTTGACCATGCTCAACCCCGAAGGCTCGGGCATGCCGGCCCGGCCTCCCCGGCCCCGGCTGGAGTCCATGCTCAGCCCCGCCGACACCACCCTGGCCTACCTCCTGCTCGAACCGGCCCTGGCCCTGGTGGCCCCCGACCCCTCCGAATTCGGGGGCATGCCGGGGCTGGATCTGTTCAAGACGGTACTGGAATTCGTCCAGAACGACCCCCAAGTAAAGGTAGCCACCATCCTGGAGCACTGGCGTGAAAACCAGGAAATCTGGACTAAATTGAATAAGCTGGCCCAGGCGGAGCTCGCCATCCCCGAAGGGGGGCTGGAGAAGCAGTTCCTGGCCCACTTGGCCCAGTTCAGGACCTCCGGCCCCCAGGCACGCCGGGACTGGCTCATCGCCGAATCCGGTAAAAGGGATCTGAACCCCGCCGAAAAGGCGGAATTGACCCGGTTATTGACGGAATTGGCCCGGAAACCGGGTACGGATAGTGTCAAAAGCAATTGATTTACCTGGAAAAAACCCAGGTTTCTGATAGACTTGAACG
>CAZPAO010000029.1:0-26838 GCA_964584665.1 uncultured Gammaproteobacteria bacterium | reverse complement strand
AAGAGCCGATCTCCATGGAGACGCCCATCGGCGACGACGAGGACTCCCACCTGGGCGACTTCATCGAGGACGCCAACGCGACCTCGCCGGTGGACGCCGCCACGGCCGAAGGCCTGCGCGAGGCCACCCACTCGGTGCTGGCGAGCCTGACGCCGCGCGAAGCCAAAGTGCTGCGCATGCGCTTCGGCATCGACATGAACACCGACCACACCCTGGAAGAGGTGGGTAAGCAGTTCGACGTGACCCGCGAGCGCATCCGCCAGATCGAGGCGAAGGCCCTGCGCAAGCTGCGCCATCCCTCCCGTAGCGAGCAGCTGAGGAGCTTCCTGGACGAGAATTCCTGATCAAAGCTGCTGCGCTCGGCAGGGCGTTGTTGCGCTTCGGACTCGCAGTCGGTCATGCACACCAAAAGTGCACTCCCTCCTGCTCGCTTCGCGCGCCTAACCCCGCCTTCGCTCGCGACGCTTTGATCTAGGAATTTTGAAATGCCTTAAGGCAATTGAAAAGGCCGCGGAGACGCGGCCTTCTTCTTTTCAGCGGATGATCCAGTAGGTGACGTTGTGCTTCTTCAGGAAGCGCTCGGCGCCCTTGCCCTGCAGGATCGCCAGGGTCGAGAGCAGGCCCGCCTGGGTGCAGTTGGCTTCCAGCACCGTCACCGAACGGGGAGCGTCCTGCACCGGCCAGCCGCTGCGGGGGTCCAGGATGTGGCCGTAGCGCACGCCGTCCTTCATCAGGAAGCGCCGCGCATCTCCGCTGGTGGTGACGCCGCCCCGCTTCAGCTCGATGACGGGCGCGCCCGCCGCCGCGACGCTCTCGATGGCCACGGACCAGGGCGTGCCGTCGGCTCTCGGCCCCGTGGCGTAGATGTCGCCACCGAAGTTCACGAGCAGGGCCGCGCCACCCGCCTCCGCACCGAGCTGGGCCGCCCGGTCCACCGCGTATTCCTTGCCGATGCCGCCGAAGTCGATCTCCATGCCGGCCGGCAGGTTCAGCTCCGGCGCCTGCCAACGCAGCTTGCCCCAGCCCACGAGCTTGAGCACTTCCTTCACCGCCGCCGGCTCGGGCAGCCGGTCGCTGCCGTCGAACTTCCAGACCCGCCGCAGCACGCCTGAGGTGACGTCGAACAGGCCTGCGCTGAGCTTGTGGCAGTGGGCGCCGTAGTCGAGGAGTCGTGCCGTCTCCTCATCCACCGTCACCGGCTTGCCGCCCGCATGGTTGATGGCATGGACGATGTTGTCGTCCCGGTAGCGGCTGAACTTGTGCTCGATGCGCCAGGCCTCGCCGGCCACGGCCTTGGCGGCGCGGCCTGCTGCAGCCTCGTCGCCGGTGTCTATGAGTGCTTCGCATGGGCAAGCCATGGCGGTGAAACGCGCGCGCCAGCCGCTGCCGTCCCGGGCCAGCTCCAACCCGGGCGGTATATCTGCATCAGAAGGAGAGGCTGAGCTGGACAATGTCCGCCTTGAGTTCGGGGAAGAGGTCGTAAGGCTGCTGCACGCCGATCTGCACGCGTGGATCGCTGCCGCCGCTCTGCACGTAACGCTCGAACCTGACGCTGGCACGGCCGCCCCATGATGTCTGCATGCCGAATTCCACGCCCACGGTCCGCGCGGTGAACGCGGAGAGCCGGTAGTCGGCACTCACATAGGCCGGCAAGGTATCGGTATCCAACAAGCCCCGGTGGTAGAAATCGGCCGCGCTCTGCTTGTACCAGCGCAGGTGCGGCATCACGTAGAACTTCCCGCCGAAGGGTATCCGGTAACGCAACTCATAGGTATGGGAGCCTATGCCCCAGTCATCCCAGCCGTAACGATAGGAGAAGTCCAGCACGTCGCCGCCGAGGTACACCTTGTTGTCCAGGAACAGGGCACGCTTCTGGTGCAGGTCCGGCCGGTTCTCATAGATCTGATCTATCGGCTCGCCGATGGGCGGTCCGAAGCCGCCACCAGGTCCGCCCGGCCCGCCCGGAAAACCGGGCAAGCCCGCCGCTCCGCCCAGATGGGTATTGATGATGGAGACCACCTTATAGGGGTCGTTCTGATAGCCATCGGCATGGCTGTAGGAGAAGTTGAGTTCGGCGATCCAGTCGTGGGTCATGACCTGGGTCACACCCACCACGAGGTCCTGCACCGTCTTGCTGCGGTTGGCGGCGATGGGATCGTTGCCGTTGCTGCTGGTCGCGACCGAACTCAGCGGCGCATGCACGCCGCCCACCGGGAAGATGAGGTCCCATTCGCGCGCCAGCCCCGCGGAGAGCGTGGTGTTGCGCTCATCGAAGTCGCGCGCCAGCCGCGCGTTCACACCCTCGGAGCGGAAGTCGTGCTCGTCCGAATAGCTGGCGCCGAGATCGAGGCGCCAGGACTGCGCCAGGGGCTGCGACCAGGTGGGGCTCACGGCGTAACGCTGGTCGTGGAAGTTTCCGTCCAGCGGCGTGCTGCCGGGAGCGTTGGTCGAATGGCTCATGCCCGAAGGACTCGTGACCGAGCTGATCTTGCTGGACGGCATGCCGCCGGTGGGGGTGGCGCCGCTCAAGGTATCCACCACCAGGCGCGCGTCCACATAGGCGTCATCACCCAGGTCGCGCTTGATGATCGCGGCGGGCTCGACGGCCCGCACTCGGTCCGCTTCCGAGTAGTAGAGCACGCCGGTGTCGACGCTCCAGTCGCCGTCGGCGGCGTGCGCCGCGGTCCCCAGCAAGGCGCAGCTGGATGCCAGCAAGGCGCGCTTCAGGCGCAGCCGCTGCCTGCGTTTCAGTTGCATCCGCAACCCCCGCCGGCGAAGCTGCGGCCGCCGCTGATGTCTTCCTTCGAGAAGTAGACGTGGTCATCGAAGGCCGTGGTCAGCGGATCGCAGTCCAGCGCCATCTCGGGCTTGGCCAGCAAGCCGCGCTGCCACGGCTTCACACCGAGGCTGCTGCAGCCGCTCACCAGGGCCGCCAGCAGCGCGGCGAATAACAACAGACCGGAGAGTCTCATGGATGCGCTCCTCATGGCTTGTCCAGAAGTTCGCGGATCTCCGCCTCATAGGCGGCCGGCGACGCTTCGAAGAACCCCTGGTGTCTCTTCACCACTTGCCCGTCCCGTCCGATGAGGAAGGAACTCGGCATGCCGTACAGGCCGTACTGCTCCGCGAGCTTGCCTGCCGGGTCGTAGACGATGCTGAAATCCGCCGGCATCTGCTGCAGGAACTTCTCGGCGTCCGCATGCTCCTCATCCACGTCCACGGCGACGATCACGAGACCGTCCGCCGCGTACTTCTTCTGCATGGCATCCATCCAGGGGAAGGACTGGCGGCAGGGTTTGCACCAGGACGCCCAGAAATCCAGATACACCACCTTGCCCCGGTACTGGGCTAGATCGAAGGCGGGCGCATCGGCACGGGCCGGAAGAGCGGCCAGGGCCAGCAGCACGAACGACATGAGATTTCGCATCGGGCTCCCCATCCAAGTCCGCGTATCTTACTGCGGACCCATGCCGGACCCGTGCGCGCCGGCTTTTATTCCGGGCGAAATCAATTGGGAACGATACTCATTCCAAACGGCATTCCGGATGATGGGTTTCGGCATGGCAGTTGGCGCATAGCAAGCGGCACTTGGCCGCTTCTGCCATGAGGACCGCATCGCTCCTGTTGGACATGGCCCTCAGATCCAGTTCAAAGCTCTTCTCAGACGGATCAAGGTGATGCCAGACCAATGCGGCATAGTTCTTTCGATAGCCGCAGCGCTCGCAACGGCCGCCGCGCTCGGCGACCAGCACGAGTTTCCTGCGTAAGCCTCGGGCCTGCTGGCTCACATAGTTCTGGTGCCGGTTGTTGGTGTCATTGTTTTTGCATTTGAGGCTGCAAAACTTGCGCTGACGCCCCTTCAGCGACTTTCCGCAAACAGCACATCCATTACCCCTGAGCATATGAAATCAATCATAATCTAAAACAATGATTGTTGCTGACGGGTACAATTATTGTTGTCGGGCCTATAGCTCAATGGTTAGAGCAGGGGACTCATCGAGAAGGTGACTCCGCGCCGGAAGGCGCGGATGAAAACGGGATGAATTCAGGGAACCCTCACCGGCTTAGGCCGATGGCAACCCTGAGCCAAGCCGGCGGTGCACCGCCGGAAGGTGCAGAGACTACCTGAGGGCTTCGAGTGCCCTTGATGACAGGCTAGAGCGTCCCGCACCCCACCGGCGAAAGTCGCGGGTGAAGAGATAGTCCACACCGACCGGAAACGGTTGGAGCATGTGAATCCCTTGGTTCCAGGTTCGAGTCCTGGTGGGCCCACCAAAATATTATTGGTTTTTGAAGGACTCGAACCCAAGGGTTCGCTTTCACGCTACGCTTCCTGCTGCGCGTGAAAATCCGGGGTTGCCATCCCTGGCAACCCGCGTGAAGCTTCGCTTCACGCCCTGGTGGGCCCACCAACTTGCTGCCACAGTGAAGGACGCTTCCGATGCCGGAAACCGCGATCCTCATCTCGCTAGGCGCCCTCATCGTATCGGCCGTTAACTTCTTCCTGGCGCTTGCGGCATTCCGCCGCACGCACTTCGGGCGCATCTCCATAGAGGCAAGTCATTCCGACCGTTCGTCTATGGTGAGTATCGAGATCACCAACATCGGCGCGAGGCCCGTCGCGCTGAGTCAGCTGCGTCTGGCCTACGGCGTCGCGCCTTCGGATGCGGCGATGCTGCTGGATATCATGGACAGGTTCGGCCGACACACGCTCGCACTCGGCGAATCCCGCGTCGTCACCATCACCGTGGCTGAACTGCGCTCCGCGGCCGCGGAAACGGGCGTCAGGCAGGGCCGCTACAGGCGCATCTGGATCCATGCCAGGATCGCAGGCGGCTCCTCGGTTGACCAGCTTCTCCAGGCAGACCGCACACCGGTGCCCGCCGGCACGGTCGAGTCGGCGGTCATCTTCATCGCTTCCGACCTACTGCTTGGGTTCAAACCCCTGGAGCCCGAGATATTCCCAAGAGGGGCACTTCGGTAAAGCCGCCCTCCACTGCCTGTATATTGGGAGGCCGGGCAAGGCGCCGGGAGTTTTCAGCATGCAGTCATTGGCGGAATGGGACAGCTTCTATGTGATCGTCGGCTCCGCCGCCGGCGCGCTCATCGGCCTGCAGTTCGTGGTGATGACGCTGCTCGCGGAGAACCCGACCAAGGGCGTGTCGGAAGCAGGCTCAGCCTTCAGCACGCCGACGGTGGTGCACTTCAGCGTAGTGCTCTTCCTCTCGGCGCTGGTGCGCGTGCCCTGGGAGACCATCGTATCCGCCGCCCTCGCCTGGGGTGCTGTCGGCCTGGCCGGGCTGGCTTACACGGCCATCACCGCGCGGCGCATGCACGCGCAATCGGTCTACAGACCGGTCTTCGAGGACTGGCTGTTCCATGCGCTGCTGCCGCTGGCCGCCTACGTGATCCTCGGCATCTCGGCGTACCTGGTGGGCGAACATACCCATGAGGCTCTGCTGGGGGTGGGTGCCACCGCCCTGCTGCTGCTCTTCATCGGGATCCACAACGCCTGGGATGCGGTGTACTACCACATCATCATGAAGGCGGACGGGAAGAAGGTGGACGGCACGGCGCTGCCGAAACGTCCCAAGCGATAGCGTCCGGAGCGTCCGGCGACTCAGTGCGCCGCCTGCAAGGCGGCGCCTTCCCAGCGGATCTCTTCGTCATCGTCTTTCAGGAAATGCAGTCTGCAGCCCCACTTGCCCGCGGCGATCTTGCCGGCGTCCACGGCCGCGGCCAGCAGTGCCGCGCCGTCACGCTGGCTGCCGACCATGGTGCCGCCGATGCAGGCATGGGCCGAGAGCATCTCGCCCTGCCACAGCACCCGGAAGCCGGAGGTGATAGTGATGGCTGTGTGGGCATAGGACGCCGCGTCCCGCGCGTCCGTATCCTGCAGCAGCACAGCGAACTCGGCGTCGCCGAGGTAGGCCACCGCGCCGCCGCGCATGCATACCCGGAGGGTATTGCCCACCAGGTTCAGCATGCGCCGGGTGACGCAGCCGGTGGAAGCGTCGTCGCCCCGCACCGCCACGTGTAAGACAGCGCATTCGCCGGATTCCCTGGCGTCCAGCATCGAGACGATCCCTGTCTCGAAGCGCCGGCGGGTGAGGAACACCCTGGTCGGCGCATACAGGCCCCGCGAGGCGCAGAACAACCGGTCCCCATCCTGGGTGCTGATGTAGCTGTCAAACATGACACTCGCTCCTTGTGTGGTATCTGACCCATCTCTCCCTGGGTCGGGGCCTATGACACCACGGTGGACAAACGGGTCGTATCCGGGCAACCCTGATTGGGCCTCAGGCGAACCCTTAAATGGGGGACAGGGATGGGCGAAGCCGCACGGGGCGCGGACCTTTATGTCCAGTGGGCACAGCCGGTGTAGAGTCAGCGCATAAGAATGTGCCCGCCCCCTTCCTCCCCAAAGGCCATGGACAGCAAGCGCACCGACCCTTCTTCCCGCCCCATGGGGGCTCGCACCGATGACCTCGGCCGGCGCTTCCTGCCCTGGCTCGTGGCCGTGGCTTTCTTCATGGAGTCGCTGGACACCACCATCCTGAACACCGCGGCCCCCGCCATCGCCACGGCGCTGGATGTGGTGCCCTTGAGCATGAAGGCGGTGCTGTCGAGCTATACCTTGAGCCTTGCCGTGTTCATACCCATCAGCGGCTGGGTGGCGGACCGTTTCGGGACCCGGCTCGTATTCGCGAGCGCCATCGGCCTGTTCACGCTCGGCTCTTTCCTCTGCGGCCTCTGCACCGGCATCCACGAGCTCGTCGCCTGCCGCATCCTGCAGGGCTGCGGCGGCGCCATGATGATCCCGGTGGGACGCATCGCCATCGTGCGCACCTTCGCCCGCTCCGAGCTCATCCGCACCATGAGCTTCATCGCCATCCCGGGCCTCGTCGGACCCATGCTCGGCCCGATCGCCGGCGGCGTGATCGTCGGCTGGTTCCACTGGCGCGTGATCTTCTTCATCAACATACCCATCGGCCTCATGGGCCTCTACCTGGTGCACCGGCATCTCCCGGACTACCGTGAGACGAAGCGCACTCCGCTCGACATCGTGGGCATGATCCTGTTCGGCTCGGGGATCGCGCTGCTCTCCTACGTGCTGGAGATCTTCGGCGAGACGAGCCTCAGCGGCCGGGAGATGGTGGGCTTGCTCGCGATCGCCACGGCGCTGCTTGCCGGCTATGGACTGCACACCTGGGGCCTGCCAAACCCCCTGTTGCGCCTGAACCTGCTCCGTGTCCGCACTTTCCGCGCTGCCGTGACCGGCGGTTTCGTCACGCGCCTGGGCATAGGCGGCATCCCTTTCCTGTTCCCCCTGCTCTACCAGGTGGGTCTCGGGTTCACGCCCATCCAGTCGGGCCTCATGCTCATGCCCCAGGCCTTCGCCGCCATGAGCTTGAAGCTCACCATGCCCCGCATCCTGGCGCGCTTCGGTTACCGGCGCGTGCTCATATCCAACACCATCATGATCGGCGCCATGATCGCGCTGTTCTCCACCATCGGGCTGGATACGCCGGTGTGGCTGGTGGTGATCGAGGTGTTCGCTTACGGCTTCTTCGCCTCGCTGCAGTACACGAGCATGAACACGCTCGCCTACGCCGACGTGAACGGGCGCCAGACCAGCCACGCCAGCACCATCGCCAGCACCCTGCAGCAGCTCTCCATCAGCTTCGGTGTGGCGGCGGCTTCCCTGGTGACCGCCGCCTTCATCCCGGACCGCTTCCATGCGACGCCCGCCGAGATGATCCACGGCATCCATCTGGGCTTCCTGGTGCTGGGTGCCCTAACGGTGGTCTCCACGGCGGTGTTCGCAGGCCTCAAGAACGGCGACGGCGACGCCGTGAGCCGCCCCAAGGCGGTGCTTCCCGGCGGCCCTTAGACGGGGTTATGCTCGGGTCACGGTATACAGGGAGGTATCCGTAATTCTTCTGACATATCTCCTCAGGTAATCACCCGATATGGGCGCACCCCCCGTGACGCCCATAATCCTGCATGCGACATAAATAAGACATGAGCTGGTCATGTCGCATGGCCTGGAAGACAAATGAGCCGTGAGGGACACGGCCACAACATAAGAGTGAGGGGCGTGAAATGGGACGTATCCCGAGGATCAAAGCACATGGCACCACCGCCGGGAGCGTCGTCGCGGCGCTCATGGGACTGTGCCTCGCACCCGCCGCCTTCGGCCAGCAGACCGGTCTCGCGGACCTGTCGCTGGAAGAACTGGCCAAGCTGCCGGTGACCTCGGTCTCCAAGCGGCCGGAGCCGCTCTCCAACGCCGCTGCCGCGGTCTACGTGATCACCAACGACGACATCCGCCGTTCCGGCGTACGCACCCTCACGGCCGCGCTGCGCCTGGCGCCCAACCTGCAGGTGGGGAAGGCCAACAACCAGACCTTCGCCATCGGTACCCAGGGCGCCAACCAGACCTCCACCGACAAGCTGCTGGTGCTCATCGACGGCCGCATCGTCTACTCGCCGATCTTCTCCGGCACCTTCTGGGATGCCCAGAACGTGATGCTGGAGGATATCGACCGCATCGAGGTGGTGAGCGGGCCGGGCGGCACCCTGTGGGGCACCAACGCCGTGAACGGCGTCATCAACATCATCACCCGCAAGTCCCGCGACAGCGGCGGCGCCCTGGCGGCGGCCGGCGTGGGCCGCGGCGGCAACAACGGCGAGGCGCGTTACGGCGGAGACCTCGGCGACGACGGCAGCTACCGCGTCTACGGCATGATGAGCAACGACGCCCACACCAACCGCAACACCGGCACGCCCATGCCCGATGCGCAGAACCTGGCGCAGACCGGCTTCCGCACGGATTGGGACGGGGTCGACAAGCAGTACACCCTGCAGGGTGACGCCTACAAGCGGGACGAGGACAACGGCCTGCCCGCCGACGGCATCCGCATCTCCGGCATGAACCTGCTCAGCCACTGGCAGGACAAGCTGGAGGGCGGTTCCAACGTGAGCGTGCTCGCCTACTACGACCACAGCCTGCGCGAGATCCCGCTCAACTACAACGACCGCGAGGACATCGCGGATGCGGAGTTCCAGCAGGCGCTGCCCCAGATCAGCTCCCAGAGCTTCACCTGGGGCGCAAGCTACCGCTATGTGATGGATGACTTCGAGAACATGCCCACCTCGGGGCTGAACTTCGAGCCGCCCAAGGTGAACCAGTCCTGGGAGAGCCTCTTCGCCCAGAACGAGAGCGCCTTGAGCGACACCTGGCGGGCCATCCTCGGCCTGCGCCTCGAGCACAACCCCTACACCGGCACCGAGAACCTGCCCAATGCGCGCCTCGCCTGGAACGTGACGGACGACAGCCTGCTGTGGGCCGCCGTGTCCAAGGCGGTGCGCTCGCCCTCGCGCCTCGACATGAACCTGTATTCGCCCCAGAACCCGCCCTTCTTCCTGGTGGGCAACCCGGACTTCCAATCGGAAGTGGTCAAGGTATACGAGATGGGGTTCCGCTCGCAGCCTTCCTCCGAATGGTCCTACTCGGTCAACGCCTACCACAACTATTCCGACAACATCCGCACCACGACGGTGCTCTCGGTGGTGCCGCTGCAGGTGACCTTCGGCAACGGCATGACCACCAGCACCACCGGGCTGAACGCCTGGGCCACCTACAAGCCGCTGGACAACTGGCGTCTACAGATGGGCTTCATGGCGCAGCGCGAGAGCCACACGCTGCAGCCTACTGCGCTGCCGAGCAGCATCCCGGCGGAAGGCAACGATCCCAACAACCAGTGGTCCCTGCGTTCGTCCTATGACTTCAGCGACGGCGTGGAGCTGGACGTGACAGCACGCCACGTGGGTGCGCTGCCGGATGCGCCGGTGCCCGCCTACACGGTGGCGGACGTGCGCGTGGGCTTCGATATCAGCCGGTCGCTTGAGTTCTCGCTCATCGCCAGCAACCTGTTCGGCCCCTCGCACATCGAGTTCGGCCCCACCGGCACTGCCGAGTTCGGCCGCGGCTACTACGCCAGGCTGACGTGGCGCCCCTGATGATCTCCTTCTCCCGCAGCCCGAGGCTGCGGAGGCTGGTCTGTGGGCTCTTGCTCGCAGGCCTCTGTACCCTCGTGCCCGCCTGGGCGCAGGACGACGACGCGGTGGCGGCTCAGCAGAAGATCGAGGCGGCCTACCTCTTCAAGTTCGGCGGCTACATCACCTGGCCGGACAAGACCTTCAGCGGACCCAACAGCCCCATCGTGATCGGCGTGGCCGGCTCCGAAGCCGTGGCCGCGGACCTGGAGTCGCTGACGGACGGCCGCAACATCGACGGGCGCCCGATCTCCGTACACCGCATACGTGCGGGCGATGCGCTCGACGGGGTGCATATCCTGTTCATCGCACCCGGTGCGAACCGCGGCGATGCATTGATAGGCGCAGCGCGAGGCAACCCGACTCTGGCAGTGACCGAAGGTGCCGATGGCTTGAGCCGCGGCGCCGACATGACCTTCGTCCTCGTGGACAACCGGGTGCGCTTCGACGTGGACCTGGGCACGGTGCAACAGAGCGGCCTCAAGCTCAGCTCCGCGCTCTTATCCGTGGCGCGCAACGTCAGCGGGAACAAGCCGTGATAGCACGGGTAAGACTCAGGTCGGTCCGCCAGAAACTGTTCGTCGGCGTGCTGCTGACGAGCCTCGCGGCCATCCTGGTCACGGGCGCGGCGCTCCTGTTCTACGACCTGCATACCCTGAAGGACACCCTCAGCAACGACCTCAACACCCAGGCGGAACTGATCGGCCGGGCCTGCGTGCCGGCGCTGCAGTTCGACGACGCCAAGGTGGCCAACGACAACCTGGCGCTCTTGCAGGCGCGGCCCAACATCGACACGGCGGCGCTCTACAACGCCAAGGGCACGGTGTTCGGCCGCTACACGCGTGAAGGCGTGGCCGCCGAGCCGCTGCCGCAGCTCCCGGAGGCGGACGAGGTCCGCTTCTCCGGCGATGACATCTATGTGAGCCGGCGCATCGTGGATGGCGCGGAGATCGTCGGCACCCTCTACCTGCATGCCCACTACAGCCTCTACCAGCGCATCCGCACCTACCTCGGCATCGTGCTGGCGGTGGGCAGCCTCGCGCTCCTGATCTCGCTGGTGCTCTCCACCTGGCTGCAGGCCACCATCACCCGGCCCATCCTCGCCATCACCGGCCTCGCCCAGCGGGTGGTGGAGAAGGGCGACTATTCGCCGCGCGCGCAGAAGAGCACCGACGACGAGATCGGCTATCTCGTGGACGCCTTCAACCGGATGCTCGGGGAGATCGGCGGCCGCACCGAGGCGCTGGAAGCCTCCAACCGCGACCTCGGCCGCGAGATCGGCGAGCGCAAGGTCGCCGAACAGGCGCTGCGCCACAGCGAGAAGCGCTATCGCGCGCTGGTCTCCACCCTGTCCACGGTGGTGTGGGTGGCGAACCGCGACTGGGAGTTCGAGGGTGAGCAGGCTTCCTGGGAAGCCTACACCGGCCAGAACCGCAACGAATACCGCGGCGGCGGCTGGCGCCGCGCCTTCCATGCCGACGACCTGGTGGCGCTGGAGCGTTTCATCGCCCGCTCCATGGACACCCGCCAGACCTTCGAAGCGGAACTGCGGCTATGGCAGGCGGCCACGGCCCAGTACCGCATCGTGAGCCTGAAGCCGGTGGCGGTACTGGACGAGCACGGCAACCTGCGCGAATGGATCGGCACCGTCACGGACATCGACGACCGGCGCCGCGCCGAAGACGAGGTGTACCGCCTCAACGTCGAGCTGGAAGGCCGGGTACGTGAGCGCACCCAGAAGCTCGAGGAGGCCAACAGCGAATTGGAGGCCTTCTCCTACTCCGTGTCCCATGACCTGCGCGCGCCCCTGCGCGCCATCGACGGCTTCAGCCAGACCCTGCTGCTGGAATACGGCGACAAGGTGGAAGAGAAGATGCGGGGTTACTTGAACCGCATCAAGGCCGGCGCCTCGCGCATGGGCCAGCTCATCGAGGACCTCTTGAGCCTCTCGCGCATCTCACGCCTGGAGCTGAAGCGCCAGGAAGTGGACGTGAGCGCCATCGCGCAACAAGTGCTGCAGGAACTGCAGCAACGGGAGCCAGAGCGCCAGGTGAACACCTCGGTCTGGGACGGCGTGGAGGTGCGGGCCGACCCCCGGCTGCTGCGCGTGGCCCTGGAGAACCTGCTCGGCAACGCCTGGAAGTTCACTTCGAAGATCAAGGATGCGCGGGTCGAGTTCGGCATGATGCAGGAGGGCGAGCGCCGCGTGCTGTTCGTGCGCGACAACGGCGCCGGCTTCGACATGGCCTATTCCGACAAGCTGTTCGGCCCCTTCCAGCGACTGCACGGCATGCACGAGTTCGCCGGCACCGGCATCGGGCTCGCCACCGTGCACCGCATCGTGACCCGCCACGGGGGCCGCATCTGGTGCCAGGCCGCGCCGGACAAGGGCGCCACCTTCTTCTTCACCCTGCAACCGGATGCCGCGACCCCGCCCGGCGTCGCGGCCAACTGACGCGAGGACGCTCATGGACGAGATGATGATATTGATCGTGGAAGACAACCCGGACGACGAGGAGATGACGCTGCGCTCCTTGAACCAGGCCGGCCTCGCCAACGACGTGCATGTGGTGCGCGACGGCGTGGAGGCACTGGACTTCCTGTTCGGACGCGGAACTTTCGTGAAGCGCGACCTCGCGCGCATGCCGGCGGTGGTGCTGCTGGATCTCAAGTTGCCGAAGCTCGACGGCGTGGACGTGCTGACCGCCATGCGCAAGGACGACCGCACCCGCAGCATCCCGGTGGTGGTGCTCACCTCCTCAAGCGAGGAAGAGGACATGATGCGCAGCTACCAGAGCGGCGCCAACAGCTACGTGAGGAAACCGGTGGTGTTCGCGGAGTTCGCCAAGGTGGTGAGCCACCTCGGGCTCTATTGGCTGCTGCTCAACGAGGTGCCCGGCAAGCGCCCCTACCGGCCCTGAACACCTCTCCCCGGCGCCCTGTGCTATACCTAGGGGCGGTCTCACGGGGCTAACGGGGAGGACAACATGATCCTGGGGATGCCGGTCGGTACGTTCACGCTCCTGCACGTCATCATCAGCCTCGTGGGCGTTGGCTCCGGGCTGGTGGTGGCTTTCGCCATGCTCAAGTCGCGCCCGGTGCCGGCTTGGACGGCATTGTTCCTCGTCACCACCATCCTCACCAGCATGACGGGCTACTTCTTCCACCCCATCATCTTCGATCCGGCCGAGATCGTGGGTTTCATCTCGCTCGCGGTCCTGGCCATCGCCCTGCTCGCTCTCTACGGCCTGCATCTCAAGGGGTTCTGGCGCCCGGTATACGTGGTGAGCGCGGTCATCGCGCTCTACTTCAACTGCTTCGTGACGGTGGCCCAGTCATTCGGCAAGATCGAGGCGCTCAGGGCCCTCGCGCCGACCCAGAAGGAGCCGCCCTTCCTGGTGGCACAGGCGCTGCTGCTGCTGGCATTCATCGTGCTCGGTGTGTTCGCCGTGCGCCGTTTCCGTCCGTCGCCCGCCTGAGGCGGCTTCCCGTCCCTTCCAACGACAACGCCATAGGGAGTCTCACGTCATGATCCCATTGCTTCAACTCTGGCTTCCCATCCTGACCGGCGCCGTGGGCGCATTCATCGCCAGCAGCATCCTGCACATGGTCTTGCAGGGTTGGCACCGGCCCGACTACCACGGCTTCTCCAACGAGGACGAGGTGCGC
Organism: uncultured Gammaproteobacteria bacterium; assembly: GCA_964584665.1. Lineage (GTDB taxonomy): Bacteria > Pseudomonadota > Gammaproteobacteria > Natronospirales > REEB76 > DASUBN01. The sequence continues at coordinate 13,107 of CAZPAO010000029.1, read as the reverse complement.
GCGGCCATGCGCAAGGGCAGCCCGGTGCCGGGCATGTACATGATCCCCTGGTGCCCGCCCGAGAAGATGAAAGATCCCGCCACGCTTGCCAAGTTCACCGAGGGACCGGTCGCGTTCGCGATCCTGCGCCCCAACGGCATGTTCAACATGGGCAAGAGTCTGGGGATGTGGTTCGGCTTCTGCCTGCTGGTGGCGATCTTCGCCAACTACATCGGGGGCAGCACCCTCGCCGCCGGCACCGAATCCATGCAGGTGTTCCGTGTCACCGCCGTCGCCGCCTTCATGGGCTTCGGCCTAGGCGCCCTGCCGAACTGCATCTGGTGGGGTGAACCCTTGCGCGCCACCGCCAAGGACCTCATAGACGGTGCGGTGTATGCCCTCATCGTCGGCGCCATGGCCACCTGGCTCTGGCCGCATGCAGCCTGAATAGCGCTGCACCGCAAGATGAAAAGGCCCGGGTCTTCCCGGGCCTTTCTTATAACTGCGCCTTCTTCGCCAGACAGGCCGGCGGCCAGTCCTCAGGCGGCGATGAGCGCTGCAGGAAGAACTCGCCGGAATCCGGCCCCTTGGTGTCCCGCGAGAACAGCATGGATCGGCCGCTGGGCGAGAGCAGCGCGCCGATCTCCGTGGCGTTCACATCCACGTCGGGGCCGAGCTTGCGCTTAGGGCCCCAGCCGCCCTTGCCGTCCGCGAAGGACTCATAGAGACCTTCCTCGCCCATGATCACCAGGCGCTTGCCATCCGGCGAAGGGAAGGCCTCGTACTCCTCGCCGGCGCTGTTGACGTTCGGCCCCAGGTCTTCCACCCGCCACTTGCCGGCCTTGTCCTCGCGCGCGCGCCAGATGTCATTCTTGCCCTGACCACCGGGGCGGCTGGAGCCGAAGTAGAGCCAACCGTCCGGTGCCGGACGCGGGAACCACTCGGCACCGGTGGAGTTGACCGGCACCGGCAGGCGCCAGGGCGTGCCCCACTTCCCGTCGGCGTCCCGGTCCACGCGCCAGATATCCAGGTCCACGGGCTTATCCACGCCATCGGTGGAGCGGGTGGAGATGAAATAGAAGCTCTTGCCGTCGGGCGTGAAATACGGATCCGCCTCCAGGCCGTCGCCGGCCAAGGCCAAGGCCCAGGGGCGAGGCTCCGACCAGCCATCCGCCGTGCAGTGGCTCTCAAGGATGCGCCAGCCGCTGAAGTCGGGGGAACTGCGCACGAAGTAGAGGTCGCCCGTGCGCGGGTCGAAGGCCGCGTGGGACTCGAACATGGGGCTGGAGATGCGCGCCGGCTTCCAGGGCACCACGTCCGCTGCGACGGACAGGGAGACGCAGGCGAGCACGATGCAGATGCCCAGGAGGCGGCGGACAGGCATGGGAAACCCCTCTCGTTATGCCTCATATGACCCTATCGGCGCCCCTAAGTTCGGGTATCCACGGCATTGACCGGGGTCGGAGTCGTGCTATATTAAGCAAGTCTAAACTTGTTTTAATAAAGGGAGACTCCCATGTTCCTCATCGACGCAGCCATCCTCTTCGCCCTGGGTGCCTTGGGCGGCCTGTACATGGCCATGCTCAGCTTCAAGGGCAAACCCCTGCCCACCGCCGTGGCGGTACTGCACGGCCTGTTCGGCGCCACCGGCCTCGTGCTGCTCATCGTGGGCGTGCTGGCGGGGTTGGGCGGCGGCACGGCGCGCATCGCGCTGATCCTGCTGCTGGTGGCGGCCCTGGGCGGCTTCTACCTGCTCTCCTTCCACATCAAGAAGCAGCAGCACCCGCGTGCGGTGATCGTGATCCATGCGCTGGTGGCGGTGATCGGCTTCCTGACACTGCTCACGGCCATCTACCAGGCCAGCCAGCCGGCTGCGGCCTGATTTAAGAAGGCTACGACCATGCAGGGTCTGCGCCTGGGCGGTCATCCCGTGCATCCGGCGCTGGTGCATTTCCCCGTCGCCTGCTGGACGGCGGCACCGGCCTTGGATCTCGCCTACCTGTTCACGCACGACCCTGCCTGGTGGCACGCCGGCTTCTGGTGCATCGCAGTGGGTCTCGGCATGGGGCTGCTGGCGATGTGTGCCGGGCTCATGGACCTCATGGCACTGCCGAAGGATCATCCGGGCGAGAGCATGGGCCAGCGGCACATGCTGCTGGTGGGCTCCGCCTGGTGCGTGTTCGTGGCGGACCTGATGCTCCGGCATGCAGACCCTTCGGACACCCAGGCCTGGACCGCCTTCGGTCTCTCGGCGGCGGGGTTCCTGCTGCTGCTCGCCGGCGCCTATGCCGGCGCGCGCCTGGTGTACGATTTCGGCGTCGGCCAGAACATCCGCAAGCGCACATGAAAACCAACACCGCCATCCTCCCGGAATCGCGCCGGCTCATCATGCTGTTCCTGAAACGCCGCGGCGAAGCCACCGCCGGCGAGCTGGCGGAGCACCTCGGCGTCACCCGCGAGGCGGCGCGCCAGCAGCTGCAGCTCCTGGAGACGGAAGGCTGGATCGCACGGGGCGAGCGGCAGGCTGCTGAAGGGGCTGGGCGTCCGTCGGTGAACTACCAGATCACGCCCGCCGGCGACCACCTCTTCCCCAAGAACTACGACGCCCTCTCCATGACCCTGGTGGACGCGGTGGCTTCCCAGCTCGGCCCCGAGGCCCTGGAGAAGCTGCTCGCCTCCATCACCGAGCAGCAGGTCAGGCATTGGGAGCCTAAACTCGCGGGACTCTCGCTGCCGGAGCGCATCAAGGCCTTGAAGGGCATATACATGGATGAGGATCCGCACATCTCCATGCGCAAGGATGCCCGCGGTTACGTGCTGGTCGAGCGCAACTGCCCGTTCCTGAACGTGGCCCTGCGCCGTCCGCAGCTCTGCTCGATCACGATCAATACGCTGACTCGTCTCTTGGGCGTGCGGGTGGTGCGGGAGGAGCGCTTCCAGGACGGGGACCGCCGCTGCGTGTTCCGCATCCTCGAAGACCAGCCGGTGGATACCGTGGACTACAGGTTCACGTTCGAGGAACCTGCAGCCCACGCGGCCTGACTCATTCAGAGACCGGCCGGGTCTTCTGCATGTGCACGGTCCAGGCGGGCTTCCACACGCCCTTCACCTTGAACTCCGTCACCACGTCGTAGCCGCCCTCTCCTGCGCGCTGCCAGCGGCTGCGGTAGGTCTGGGTCTCGCCTTCATCTTTGTAGTCGGTCTCGGGGAACTGCAGCACGCCATCCGTGGATTGCACCGAACCCTGGCTCACGCCGCCCTGGTTCTCGAAGTACAGGTACTCGACCTGCTTCTTCTGGCCGTCCCAGTAGTAGACGGTCTCGCCCAGATAGTCCGGCCGTCCGTCGCTCGAGTGCACCGTGTGGCGGTCCCGCAGGAAATGCCCGCCATAGACCCAGGTGAAGCAATGCTCGTCGGTCTGCTGCACCTTGCCCTGGTCGGGCAACTGCCCTTTCCAGCAGCTACCGGCGAGGAAGGCCATCCCGGCGTAGGGATTGGGTGCTGGATCGGCGGCGAAGGCCGGCAGCGCGACGAACAACGAAAGCCAAATCAGATTACGCATGGGATACCTCATAGGAGCCAGAGCACCAGTCCATACAGAGTGAACTGGAGCGTGTGATAAGCACCGTTGATGCAGAAGAGCTTCAAGCTGCGGCGCTCGAAGAGATAGTTGATGCCGAAGCTCGCGGCCACCCAGCACAGGCCCGCCGAGAAGCCGGCGCCCAGGGCCAGGCCCATGGCGGGATGCGGCCCGAGGAACAGGCTGAACACCGTGGCGGCGATGAGCGAGAGCAGGAAGGCGAGACCGAAGATCACGGCCGGGTTGCCGGACTTCACTTGCGCGTCGCTCAAGCCCGCAGCCCGCTGCCAGGCGCCGGCGAAGAGCAGCGGCGAATACCACAGCCCGCCCAGAACGAATGTGGCCGCGGCCGCGACGATGACTCCCAGGATATCCATGTTTACCCCTCCGACTTCAGGTGTTGATGAAACAGGTTCAGGCGTTCCCCGCCATGAGCGAATTCATATAACGGCGCAGCTGGTTCACGGCGCCGTCATAGGCGGTGACGTCGCGGTAGGTGCGCGCCTGCATCACCGCACCTTCCATGGTGGTGAGCACGAAGCCCGCCAGTTCACGCCGGTCCAGGCCCGCCGGCAGGCGCGAGCCGGCCTGCTCCAGGCACTCCTGCACCGCGCCCACCCAAGCCTGGAAGTTGCGGGTCAGGAGTTCGCGCACCGCGGGATCCGGTTCATGCAGCTCCAGGGCCAGGCTGCCGATGGGACAGCCGTAGAAGCATTCGGTCTGCACCAGCGCGGCGCGGTACCGGGCGAGCAGCGCGAAGACCTTCTCTATCGGGTCATCGACGCCCTGCCAGGCAGGCTCCAGCAACATGGGACGGATGCCCTGGTGATACGCCTCCAGCACCGCGATCAGCAGCTCCTGCTTGCCGGGGAAGAAGTGATACAGGCTGCCGCTGTTCACCTCGGCCTGCTTCAGCACGTCAGCGATGCTGGTGGAACCATAGCCCTTTTCCCAGAAGAGCTGCATGGCTGTGAAGACGAGACGGTCGCGGGTCGGAAGGTTCATGATACTATCTTAGTTGAACGTTCAACCAAGTCAAGAGGTCCCATAATGAGCTGCGGTATCTGACGCAAGACAGCGGATAGGAGGTTATTTGAAGAGAGTGCCGAATTCCTGACCGGCCCCGACCTTGGCAAGAAGGTCTGTCACCGCCTGTGCGCCGCCATGAGAATCCATCCACATCACGGTCTGGCAGGCGGACTGGGCGTAGAGCACATCCCCTTCCTGCTCCAGTTCCTCCTGCCACTCGCTGGGTGTGGCCGGCATGTCTGGGAACGAACCCGCCAGGCAATGGCGGCTCGGTCCGAGATAGAGCCGGTCGTCCGCCACCACTACTGCGAGCCCCTGCTCGAACCACTCTGGCACCGCGCCCATCTCCATCTTCCAGGCGCCGACCCGGCCGCGCATCTCCACGTGGGCGAGGGCCTCGGTGATGGCCACTTTGTTCACGGCCTCCGGCGCCACTACCAGTGCGTAGGTCCCCATGCTGCCGGTGCCCGAGCCAGGCGCGCCGCCGACGCGGTGATAGCAGGCATCGCTGGCGCAGACCAGGACACGGGGCTTGAAACGCTCTTCACCGTAGAAACCGGCGATGCCCTGCTGGGCTTCCATCACGGTCTCGGCGGCATGGTCGCGGGCCGCGGGCGCCATGGACGATTCGACGTAGAGGCCGTCCTGCACTTGGCTCAGGCCGAAACACCGAGGACAAGTGGCGGCCACGCCTGGGCGGGCCGAGAACAGCGCCAGCCCCAGCGCAAGTGCGGCGAGCACCACGATCCACGCCATCGCTCTCAATACGCCGCCCATGGTCTCCCTCCTTGCGCTATGACCTATAACTGCCGCAGCCGCACCACCACGGCGAGGGTCTCCCGGGAATGGGGCATGACCATGAGCTGGCCGAAGCCAGCGTAGTCCGCCGTCACCGGCAGCCACAGGCTCTGCTGGGGCTCCAGGTTCCACTCGGCGCTGCCGCGCATCTTCAGCACCAGGGTGCCGGAGATGCAGTGGCAGAAGAGCGTCTCGACACCGGGCTCCCACACGAACTCCACCGGGGCTCCCGCCACCACCTCGCACTCGTGGTGCACGCGGCCGCGGGCGCTCATGACGTTGAAGTCCCGTACGGGCCCGTCCAGCAGCCTGCCGCGGGTGAGCCAGTCGCCGGAGAACATGGCGCCCTGGCCGGGGCCCGTGAGCCGCATCGGCGCGGAGGCGCCGTCGAACTCGAGTTCCATGCCCTCGCCTTCCGCGACGATGAGGGTGCGGTCATAGCCGGGGAAGGACGAGAAATCCCCGTCTTCTGTCACGTCCGCCATGCTAAGGCGCCAGTCGAAAGGCTGGCCTTTCAGGCCGGAATCCTGCGGATGGATCGCGAGTTCGGTGGTGGAACCGCGCCCGTTCTTCCAGGGCATCACCCGGTAGTCGGTGGGACCCATCAATTGCGCTATGAGACGGGGGCCCGACATCACTTCTGATACTTGGACTCGTAAGCGAGTCCGGTCAAAAGTGTATTGAGGGTACGCAGCAGCGATTCGTGCAGATCCACGCGATAGGCCGCCATGTCCGGCGCCTGCAGCGCCTCACGCATGCCGCCCTGGGGTTCGGCGAGGTGCTGGAAACCGATCACCAGCACGTCCAGCTGCTGCAGGAGTGCGGCACCCTGGCCGGGCTTCAGGAACAGCGCCCGCTTCTCCAGCAAGGCGCCGGTTACGCGGCGGCGCCCTTCGAGCCAGGTGCGGAAAGCGCGCGCCTTCTCTGCGTCCACGTTGCGCTCCAGCACCGTGTGCAGGATGGCGATGAGCCGCAGGAGTTCAGGCCGGTTCACCAGGGAGTCGCCGATGAGCTTCAGGAACCCGGCCACGCTGGTGTCGCCCGGCTGCTGCAGTCCCGCGTCCAACTCATCGAACCACTCGTTCAGCTGGTCGGTGTAGATGGAGAGGAACATCTCCTCTTTGCTCTTGAAATAGAGGTAGAGGGTGCCCTTGGCGACGCCCGCGTCGTCGGCGGTATCGGCCATGCTCAAGGAATCGTAAGGTGTGGTGGTGAAGCGGTGCCGCGCCACCTTCAGGATGTCGGCGCGGCGGGCCTGCTTCTGCACGTCGGTGATGGCGCGGCGCTTGGTCATGGACAACTCTCAAAATGACCTTGGGTCATTAGATTATGACCGCCGGTCAGTTGTCAAGTCACTCTGGTACCAACCAACGGACTTCGTAATGCCCTCGCTCGGAGGCGAGCAGGGGCGTGAGTGCCGCAAGCTCGGCCCGGGTCGCCACGTCGAACTGCCAGGGCGGGTTCACCACCAGGAGGCCGGTGCCCGCGAGCGCGTCCACCTGGGGGGCAAGATGCAGCTCCGTGAGCAGCACCTTGCGCATGCCCGACACCTCCACCTTGCGCAGGAAGCGGCGGCGGGCGCTGTCGTCCTTGATGGGATACCAGAGCGCGAAGACGCCAGTGGCCCAGCGCCCATAGGCAGTCTTCAGGGCCGCTGCCGCCAGCTCGAACTCATCGGCTCTCTCGTAAGGCGGATCCATGAGCACGAGGCCGCGGCGCTCCGTGGGCGGCGTGAAGGCCTTCAGCATCTCGTAGCCATCCCGCTCATGCACCGCCACGGCCTTGTCGCCCTGGACTTCGCCGCGCAGCAGATAGGCTTCTTCAGGATGCAGTTCGGCGAGCAGCAGCCGGTCACCGGGACGGGCGAGGCTCTGGGCGACCTTGGGCGAACCGGGATACACCCGCGGACTCACGCCGGCGGCGAGTCCCGGGTTCAGGTCCGCCACGATGCGGCAGAGCCGCTCGGCGCCTTCCGGCAGCTTGCCCTGGTCTGGCCAGATCCGGCCGATGCCCCCCAGGGCCTCGCCGGTGCGGCGGGCCGCATCCGAATTGAGGTCATAGGCACCGGCCCCGGCATGGGTATCCAGGTAAGCCCAGGGCGCCGGCTTTTTACTTAAGGCCTCCAGGAGCAGCACCAGCAGCGAGTGCTTCACCACGTCGGCGAAGTTGCCCGCATGGAAGCCGTGGCGGTAGTTCATGGCGCGATGATGACATAGCGTGGGTTATCATGGGGCCATCCCGGCGGGACGCGACCGAATGGCCCTAATCAAGAAGATCACCGCGCTCCACTGCTTGCTCATCGTGCTGGGGATCCTCTGCATCCTCTCGATGTTCAACCACGGCCCCGTGCCCTCCATGGAGCCGCGCTTCACCGAGGCCGTGCGCGAGATGCTGACGCGGCACGAGTACCTGGTGCCGATCAAGAACGGCATCCCCTACATCGAGTATCCGCCCCTCTACTTCTGGCTGAGCATCGTCGGCGTGCTGTTCGGCATGCCGGTGGACGCGGCGGTGCGCCTGCCGGCCTATGCGGCCTTGCTGCTCTGGGTCTGGTGGCTGGCGCGGCTGCAGAAGGAACTCTTCCCCACCTGGCCGAAGTGGCTCCTGCCGCTCACCGGCGCCGCCATGCCGGCGGTCATCTACAACTTCTTCACCGCCCAGTCGGATTCGCTGCTGATCCTGGGCACGCTCATCGCCTTCACCGGCTACATCCGCATCCGCACCGACCCGCCGCTGCGCAAGTTCCCCTGGGAGCTGTGGCTGGGCGTGGCGCTCGCCACCGCCGCCAAGGGCCCGGTGGGCATCGCCGTGACGCTGCCGGCCATGGGCCTCGAGATCCTGGCCACCGGTTTCATGAGCCTGCAGCCGGATACGGGCGAGCCCCGCGGCCTCGCTTACCGGCTGGGCTGGAGCCTCAGGGAGATGTGGCGCATGGCGCCCCTGCGCGGCCTCCTGCTCACCATGCTCGGCATCGTGCCCTGGTACATCGTCGCGGGGTTCACGCTCAACTGGGACTTCGTGCGAGCGGTGCTGATCTACCAGAACTTCACGCGCTTCTTCGTGGGCTTCGACCACCAGCAGCCCTGGTACCTCTACGCCCATACCATCTGGGGCGACCTCCTGCCGCTGTGCGTGCTCATCCCCTTCGGCCTCTACTACGGCTTCCGCTACGCACGCCGCGAGTTCCGCTGGCGCCTGCTCATCATCTGGAGCCTGTGGACGGTGCTGTTCTTCACCCTCTCCGCCTCCAAGCAGAGCAAGTACATCCTGCCGGCCGCGCCGGCGCTGGCCTTGCTCGGCCTCGCCGCCATCGAGCCCGTGTTCAAGACCGACAAGCTGCACGGGCTGGTCCGCAACATCCTGGGCGGCATCGCCGTGTTCGTGCTGTGCATCTTCACCCTGGGGGTGGCGGTGTGGGTGCCGATCCACAACGACGACCGCATCACCCACCAGACCGAGTTCCAGCGCATCAAGCATGAGCAGCGGGTGGCGCCGGGTCAGATCGTGAGCTTCCAGTGGCCGCGCGCGCTCACCTTATACGAACTGGGCGGGCCCATGCCCTATGTGCGCTCCAGCCGTGAGCTGTACGCCAAGATCCAGAGCGGCGAAATCAAGCCCGGCGACTACATCCTCGTGAACGAGAAATACATCCCGCTCGACAGCGAGCAGGACCCGACCAAGTTCGTGCCCGCACCGGACCCGAAGTATTTCGAGCAAGTGATGAAAGTCCGCGCCGAAGAGCCTATGGTCGTGTTCCGCGTGAAGCCAGCAGCCGTCGGCATGCCCGTGCCCGCTACGCCCGAACCGCCGCCATTAGAATGGTGGCAGCAGTTCGATACAGACTGACAAATCTTCCACGACTTCCCTGTCTTGTTCCGCGCCGTCCCACGGCGCGGGCGACTTTTGTCTTGGCAAAAGTCGCCAAAACCGCCCTCCCGAAGCGCGGGCCGTGAAACGCGGCTCCCCTGCGCCCTTCCTTCGCTGCGGAGTTCCGCACACGGCATATCCCTATGCCGCATGCGGAAGCTCGCCATCCATGGCTTCGCCCCCAGACGGGGCTTTCCTTGCTCAGTCCAGTGCTCGGCACGCGCTACGGGGGGAGAGGAAGAGATGCGAGTTCTTCTCACCCCCTTGGGTGCCGCCGAGCACCGCAGCGAACAAGGTTGGCCCGCAGGGACGAAGTCAGGATGACGAGTCCGCGCGAAGGGCCATGGATGGCCCGTGAGCGCGGCCCCGCCGTTCGCGAGGAGCGCAGGGGACCGCGAAGCGGCGGCATCCTGGGGGCGCCCTTTCTTTTCGCCCCTTTTCTTTGGGCGAGCAAAGAAAAGGGGCCCGTGAGCGCGGCGGAACGCGCCCTCTTGATCAGGCCCCGGCCGAACTCTTCTTCTTGAACATGCTTTTGGCCAAGCTGCGCGATGGTGTGTTGATCAACACCACGCCGCCTAGCAGCACGAACATCCCCGCCACCTGCCACTGATTCAAAGTCTCACCCAGTATCAACCAGCCCAATATCACCGCCACCAGCGGGTTCACATACGCAATCGTGCTCAACTTATCCGGCGTGACCTCGCGGATGAGCCATATATAGGTCGTGTACGCCATGCACGACCCGAAGATCGCCAGGTAGACCACCGACCCCACGCCCTTCACCGTCAATCGCAGATGTTCCGCTTCTCCACTGGCGAGTCCCACGACCAGCAGTGCCACGCCGCCGGTCAGCATCTGCATGGAGGCGAGCATCAGCGCCGGGGTCTTGGGGTCCTTGTGGCGCCCCCACATGGCCCCACCCGCCCAGCAGAGGGTGGCGAACAGGATCATGCACTGGGCGCCCAAGTGCTCGAAGCTGAAGCCGTGCCCCGGCACGAAGAGCAGCACTGCTCCCAGGAAACCGATGGCTAGGCCAAGCTTCGCGCGCAGACTCAGGGCATGCCCGCGTACGCCGAAGGTGCCGAACCAGGCGGTGAAGAGGGCCGAGCACACGGATATCAGCGCCGCCTGGTTCGAGGGCACCCAGGTCTCACCCCAGGTGGTGAAGCCGTTGGCCAGCGCGATCATGGTGAGCCCAACCGGCACCGCTATCTTCCAATCGGGCGAGCGCCAAGGCGCCATGCCGGTGCGGTGCCAGGCCACGAGCATCAGCACCACGCCCGCCAGGGTGTTGCGGCCCCCGGCCAGGAAGGCGGGCGGCAGGTCGGCCACGCCGATACGGATCGCAAGATACGTGGAACCCCAGACTATGTAGACCACCACGAAGGCGGCGATGAGTTGCAGGCGCGAGGCTGCGGCGCGGGTCATGGCGGTCTTTTTAGGGGCGAGACACCCGGGGACGGGATGGGGTATGTTACGCCAACCCCGGCATCGGCCGCGGGAAAATGGGGTATCACATGAAGAAGACCCGCTCCGGCGGCGCAGCGCCGCTCAAGGAAATCACCGCCCGCGGCATCGTCATCGGCATCATCCTGACGCTGGTGTTCACCGCGGCCAACGTCTACTTCGGCCTGAAGGCAGGTCTCACTTTCTCCACCTCCATACCGGCGGTGGTGATCTCCATGGCGCTCCTGCGCTGGCTGGGCAACTCCACCGCCCAGGAGAACAACATCGTCCAGACCATCGCCTCCACGGCGGGGACGCTCTCCTCCATCATCTTCGTGCTGCCCGGTTTCATCATGATCGGCTGGTGGACCGGCTTCCCCTACTGGCAGTCGGTGGCCATCTGCGCCACCGGCGGCATCCTGGGCGTGATGTATTCCATCCCGCTGCGCCGCGCGCTCGTGACCGAATCCGACCTGCCCTATCCCGAAGGCACCGCCTGCGCCGAAGTCATCAAGGTGGGCTCGGGCGACATTACCGACAAGGATTCGGTGGAATCCGGCGGCAAGGGCCTGAAGGCCGTGCTGGTGGGCTCACTGGTCTCGGCCGTGTTCCTGGTGTTCGTGCAGACGCGGCTCTTCCTGGGCGATGTGGCGGCGAACTTCCGGCTGGGCAGTGACGACAAGGCGCCGGTCTCCGGCTTCGACTTCCAGCTCTCGGTGGCGCTGTTCGGCATCGGCCACCTCGTCGGCATCACCGTCGGTCTCGCCATGTTCGTGGGCGCGCTCATCGGCTGGGTCTGGGGCGTGCCGCATTACAGCGCCACCTTCATGGCCCTGCATCCGGACGTCACTGCCGTGGGTGATGTGGCGCTGGGCACCTGGAGCAAGTACGTGCGCTTCGTGGGCGCCGGCACCATCGCCGTGTCCGCCATCTGGACCCTCATCAAGCTGGTGAAACCTGTCGTCAGCGGCATCACCAGCGCCATGGCCTCCTCCAAAGCGCGCAAGGCCGGCAAGGGCGACACGCTCCCCCGGACCGAGCTCGACATACCCGTAGACCAAGTCGGGATCATCTCAGTGCTGTGCATCCTGCCCATCTGCTGGTTGCTGTGGAACTTCGCTACCAGCGCGGGCCTGGGCGACCACGCGCTGCTGCTCACCGCCGGCGGCATCTTCATCGTGGTGGTGGTGGGCTTCCTGGTGTCCACGGTCTGCGGCTACATGGCCGGCTTGATCGGCGCGTCGAACAGCCCGCTCTCAGGTATAGGCATCCTGGTGGTGGCCACCACGGCATTGTTCCTGGTGGTGACGGTGAAGTCCGCGCTGCCGCCGGAGATGGGCAAGGCGCTCGTCGCCTACTCGCTGTTCGTGACCGCGATCGTGTTCAACGTGGCGGCCATCGCCAACAACAACCTGCAGGATCTCAAGACCGGCCAGCTGGTGGACGCGACGCCCTACAAGCAGCAGTGGGCCCTGGTGATCGGCGTCATCGCGAGCGCGCTCGTCATCGCTCCGGTGCTGGATCTGGTCAACAAGGCCTACGGCTTCGTGGGTGCGCCGGGCGCCGGTGCACACGCCTTGCCGGCACCTCAGGCAGGACTCATCTCCTCCCTGGGACAAGCGGTGATCCAGAACGATCCGGAGAAATGGCACCTGATGGAGTGGGGTGTCGGCATCGGTATTGGCATCATCATCATCGACTATGTGTTGTCGAAGACCACCAAATATCGCCTGCCGCCGCTGGCAGTGGGCCTCGGCATCTACCTGCCGACCGTGTCCACCCTCATGGTCACGGTAGGCGCGGTGGTGGGCTGGTGGTTCGACAAGCGCGCCGACCGCACCTCCAAGCCGGATGCGATGAAGCAGCTGGGCACGCTGCTGGCCTCGGGCCTCATCGTGGGCGAGAGCGTGCTGGCGGTGGGCTTCACCGCCTGGGTGGCGTTCAGCGGCAACCCCTTCCCTGCCGAGCTGCTGCATGACGCCGCCGCGAGCGCCTCGTTCGATCTCGCCGGCATTCCGGTGAACTACACGATGCTCGCCGCCGGCCTCGGCTTCATCGGCACGATATACCTCACCTACCGCTGGCTGGAGAAGTTGGCGAAGACCTGATCCGGGACGACTCCACAAACGGAAAGCCCCCTTCATAGGGGGCTTTTCATTTTGGCTCAGCGGATAAGAGCCGGGTTCATTCGGCGCCGCCGATGAGCTTGCGGATGGGCTTGCTGAACACCAGGAACAGGAGACCCGAGCCCACGCCGAGATAGACGATCTGCATGAACACGTCCGGCATCTGGTCCAGCTGGCTCGGGTCCAGCTTGCCGCCCATGAGCCCTGCAAACACGTTACCCAAGGAAAGGCCCATGAAGAAGGTGCCCATCATCTGGCTCACGTAGCGCGGCGGCGCGAGCT
>CAZPAO010000028.1:0-26947 GCA_964584665.1 uncultured Gammaproteobacteria bacterium | reverse complement strand
GCCTTGTTGCGGTGCAGCAGGCCCTTGTCGGCCATGCGGTCGATGACCGGCACGGCTTCCTTGTAGGCGGTCTCGGCATCGGCCTTCTTGCCTTCGCCGATGGCCTTCACGACCTTCTTGATGTAGCTGCGCACCATGGAACGCATGGTGGCGTTGTGGTCGCGGTGCACGATCGCCTGGCGGGCGCGCTTCTTAGCTTGCTTGGTATTGGCCAAAGTACTGCTCCTGGAACCTGTATCTGGTCGGGATGGCCCCGAAAGGGTGCGTACTATACGGATTCCGGGCGGTTTTCGCAACGAAAACGCCTCTAACTCTCTGCCGGGGCTGCCTTTTCAGGCTTCCGGCATGGCCTGGAGGGCCCCCGGCCGGTATCATGACGGGCCGTCACGCCGCTTAAAGCCCCAAGGCCCCGAACCGCATGTCCCGCGCCCTGTTCAAGGCCACCTCCCTGGTGGGAGGGATGACCTTAATCTCCCGCATCCTGGGCTTCGCCCGGGACATGGTGCTGGCCCGCTATTTCGGCGCGGGCATGGTCATGGACGCCTTCACCCAGGCGAACAAGATCCCCAATTTCATGCGCCGTACCTTCGGCGAGGGCGCCTTCACCCTGGCCTTCGTGCCGGTGCTCTCCGAGCACAAGGCCACCCGCAGCCATGATGATGTGAAACTGCTGGCGGACCGGGTGGCGGGGAGCCTGGGTCTCACGCTGTTCGTCGTGACCCTGATAGGCGTGATCGGTGCGCCGGTGGTGATGTGGGTCTTCGCGCCGGGGTTCACCAGCGATCCCAACAAGTACGACCTGGCCGTGCGCATGTTGCGCGTGACCTTCCCTTATCTGATGTTCATCTCGCTCACGGCCATGGCCGGGGGCATCCTCAACACCTACGGCCGGTTCTGGGTGCCGTCCTTCACGCCGGTACTGCTCAACATCAGCATGATATTGGCGGTCATCTGGCTGTCACCGCACCTCGCGCAGCCGGGCATGGCGCTGGCCTGGGGCGTGTTCATCGGCGGCGTGGTGCAGCTGGCCTTCCAGATACCCTTCCTGATGCAGATAAGGCTGCTGCCGCGGCCGCGCTGGGGCGAGACCCACGAGGCGGTGACACGCATCATGAAGCTGATGCTGCCGACGGTGTTCAGCTCCTCGGTGGCCCAGGTGAACCTGGTGGTGGACTCCATCATCGCGTCCTTCCTGGCCACCGGCAGCGTGAGCTGGTTGTACTACGCGGATCGGATGATGGAGTTCCCCCTGGGCGTGTTCTCCATCGCCCTCGGTACCGTGCTGCTTCCGAACCTGGCGCAGCATTACGCCCTGAAGAACATGTCAGGGTTCTCGGCGACCCTCGATTGGGGATTCCGCATCACCGCCGTGGTGGTGCTGCCGGCGGCCATGGGCCTTCTGATGTTCTCCGGGCCGTTGATCGCCACGTTGTTCAACTACGGCGCCTTCGACGCCCATGACACCCTGATGGTGACCTGGGCGCTGACGACCTATTCCATGGGTCTCCTGAGCTTCACCATGGTGAAGGTGCTGCTGCCCGCCTACTACGCGCGGCAGGACAGCAAGACGCCGTTCCGCACCGCGGTGGTGGCGGTGGCCACCAACCTGATCCTGAACCTGCTGATCACCGTGCCCTGGGCGCGGGCGGGATACATCGCGCCGCATGCCGGCTTGGCGCTGTGCACCTCGATCGCTTCCTTCGTGAACGCCTGGCAGCTCTACCGGGGCCTGCGCAAGGCGGGCATCTATGCGCCTACCGACGGCTGGAAGAAGTTGCTGATGCGCGTGCTGGTCGCGAACGGCGTGATGGGCGCCATGCTGCTGTTCTTCACCGGCAGCCTGCAGACCTGGATGGAGCGGAGCGCGCTGCACCGGGTGGAATGGCTGGCCCTGTGGATGCTGCTGGCGGTGGCGGCCTATTTCGGCACGCTGTTCGCGCTGGGCTTCCGCATCAATGACCTCAGGGTGAAAGGCACCCAACTGCCGGCGAGCGGCGCGACGCCGGTCTGAACCCCATGGAACTGATACGGGGGCTCGTGAACCTGAAGCCGCGCCATCGCGGCACGGTGGCGAGCATCGGCAACTTCGACGGCGTGCACCTGGGCCATCGGGCGGTGCTGCAGGACCTGGTGCGGCGCGCCAAGAGCATGGGCCTCCCGGCGACGGTGGTGCTGTTCGAACCCCAGCCCCAGGAGTATTTCGCCGGGCCCAAGGCGCCGGCGCGGCTGACGCGTTTCATGGAGAAGTGGCCCGAACTCAAGGCCACGGGCGTGGACCGGGTGCTGTGCCTGAAGTTCGACCGGAGCTTGGCTGCGATGCCGGCGGAGGATTTCATCGCCCGGCTGCTGGCGCAGGGCCTCGGGGTGCGGCACCTGACGGTGGGAGACGACTTCCGCTTCGGGCATGACCGGCGCGGCGACTTCGGGATGCTGAAAGCGGCCGGCGGGAACTTGGGTTTCGAGGTGGCGGACACCACTTCAGTGATGGTGGCGGCAGAGCGGGTGAGCAGCACCCGCATCCGCGCCCTGCTGGCGGCGGGCGACATGGAAGGCGCTCAAGCGCTGCTGGGGCGGCCCTACAGCCTCACGGGCCGGGTGATGCACGGCGAGCGGTTGGGCCGACGGCTCGGTTTCCCCACCGTGAACCTGGCGCTCAAGCGCGAGACGCCGCCGGTGAGCGGTATCTTCGCGGCACGGGTGACCGGTCTGGCCGGGGGCAGCCGGGATGCGGCCGCATATATAGGAAGGCGCCCGGCGGCGGGCGGCACGGAGCTGGTGGTGGAAGCGCACCTCCTGGACTACGACGGCGACCTCTACGGCCGGCGCCTGGAGGTGCAGCTCCTGCAGCGACTGCGGGACGACCGGCACTTTGATAGTCTGGACGGCCTTGCCGCCCAGGTGCGCCTGGATCTCATCGCCACCCGCGCGTGGCTGGACGAAAACGTGGACCGAAAGACGGACTGATGGACAACACAACCGACAACGCCCCGGACTACAAGAGCACCCTGAACCTGCCCCGCACGGACTTCCCCATGAAGGCCAACCTGCCGGGGCGGGAACCGGAGTGGCTGAAGCACTGGGCGGACGAGGATCTCTACGGGCGCATCCGCAAGGCGCGCGCCGGCAAGCCGCGCTACATCCTGCAGGACGGCCCCCCGTACGCCAACGGCGACATCCACCTCGGCCACGCGGTGAACAAGGTCCTGAAGGACATCGTGGTGAAGTCCCATTCCCTGGACGGTTTCGACGCGCCCTATGTACCGGGCTGGGATTGCCATGGGCTTCCCATCGAACTCCAGGTGGAGAAGAAGGTGGGCAAGCCAGGGCAGAAGGTGGATGCGCGGACGTTCCGCGCCGCCTGCCGCGAGTATGCGAAAGAGCAGATCTCGCGCCAGCGGGAGGACTTCAAGCGTCTGGGTATCCTCGGCGCCTGGGACGAGCCTTACCTGACCATGAACTTCCAGTTCGAGGCGGACCAGCTGCGGGCCCTCTCGGAAGTGATCCAGCGCGGACACCTATATAAGGGTCTGAAGCCGGTGTACTGGTGCCTGGACTGCGCCTCGGCCCTGGCCGAAGCGGAAGTGGAATACGAGGACAAGACCTCGCCCACCATCGACGTACGCTTCAAGGCCGTGGACGAGAAGGCCTTCCTGGGGAAACTCGAGGGTGCCTCGGGCACGGGGCCGGTATCGGTGGCCATCTGGACCACCACGCCGTGGACCATGCCTGCCAACCAGGCAGTGGCTCTCGGCGCGGAGATCGAATACGCGCTGGTGCAGTTCGATCTGGGCGCAGGCCCGGAGCGGGTGCTGCTGGCGGAATCCATGGTGCCCGGCATCATGCAGCGCTGGGGTGTGGGGAGCCACGAGATCGTGGGCCGCGCCACGGGCAAGGCTCTGGAAGGCCTGATGCTGAAGCATCCCTTCTACGACCGCACGGTGCCGCTGGTGCTGGGCGAGCACGTGACCCTGGATGCAGGCACCGGTGCGGTGCACACGGCGCCGGGCCACGGCCAGGAAGACTTCGCCTTGGGCGTCGCATATGACTTGCCCATCAATAACCCGGTGGACGGCAACGGCATCTACCTGCCGAACACGCCCATCTTCGCCGGCGAGCACGTGTTCAAGGCCAACGACCACGTGATCCAGGTGTTGAAGGACCACGGCACGCTGCTGCACCAGTCCACCCTCAGGCACAGCTACCCCCATTGCTGGCGCCACAAGACGCCGGTGATCTTCCGCGCCACGCCGCAATGGTTCATCGGCATGGACCACAACGGCCTGCGCCAGCACGCCATGGACGAGATCAAGAAGGTGAAGTGGATCCCCGACTGGGGCCAGAACCGCATCGAGGCCATGGTGGGCAACCGCCCGGACTGGTGCATCTCGCGCCAGCGCACCTGGGGCGTGCCCATCGCATTGTTTGTCCACAAGGAATCAGGCGAGTTGCATCCCCGCACTTCGGAACTGCTGGAGGCGGTGGCCAAGGGCGTGGAGAAGGAAGGCGTGGACTACTGGTTCGACCGGGAGGGCAAGGACTTCCTGGGTGACGAGGCCGGCGACTACGACAAGGTCAAGGACATCCTGGACGTGTGGTTCGACTCCGGCGTGGTGCACTACTGCGTGGGTGAGAAGCGTCTCGGTATCGGCAAGGAAGACCGGGCTGACATCTACCTGGAAGGCTCGGACCAGCATCGCGGCTGGTTCCAGTCCTCGCTGCTGACATCGGTGGCGATACGCGGCAAGGCGCCCTATAAGGACGTGCTGACCCATGGCTTCACCGTGGACGAGCAGGGACGCAAGATGTCCAAGTCCATCGGCAACGTGGTGGTGCCCCAGAAGGTCATCGCCAACCTGGGCGCTGACGTGCTGCGCCTGTGGGTGGCATCCACCGACTACAGCGGCGAACTCACGGTCTCGGACAACATCCTGAAGCACAACGCCGAGGCCTACCGGAAGATGCGCAACACGGTGCGCTACCTGCTGGCGAACCTCTATGACTTCGACCCGGCCCAGCACACGCTGGCGCCGGCCAAGATGCTGGCCCTGGACCTGTGGCTGGTGGAGCGGGCCCGGCAGCTGCAGAAGGAGATCGTGCAGGCCTACCAGGACTACCAGTACCACCTCATCTACCAGAAGCTCTATGCCTTCTGCGTGGTGGACCTGTCGAGCTTCTACCTGGATGTGATCAAGGACCGGGAATACACGACGCAAGCGGACAGCGTGGCGCGGCGTTCCTGCCAGACGGCCCTGCACCACGTGGCGGAAGCCATGGTGCGCTGGCTCGCGCCGATCTTGAGCTTCACCGCGGAGGAGATCTGGCATCACCTGCCGGGCAAGCACGAGGAATCGGTGTTCCTGGCCACCTGGTATGCGTTGCCCGAAGCGGCCAAGACCGACATGCGGCTCTGGCAGCAGGTGCTCTCGGTGCGCGACGCGGTGCGCAAGGAGCTGGAGAAGCTGCGGGTGGACGGCAAGATCGGCTCGCCCCTCGATGCGGAAGTGGATCTCTACTGCGAGCCGGAGCTGGCCCAGGCTCTGGGGGGCCTCGGCGAGGAGCTGCGCTTCGCGCTCATCACCTCCTATGCCCGGGTGCATGGCGATGAGGCGCGCCCGAAGGACGCGGTGGCGGGTGAGGAAGTGTCAGGCCTGTGGCTGAAGGTGAAGCCCTCCGAGCACGTGAAGTGCGTGCGCTGCTGGCATCACCGGGCCGACGTGGGTCAGGACAAATCCCATCCCGGACTCTGTGCGCGTTGCGTGACTAATATCTCAGGGTCCGGTGAAGTCAGGAAGTTCGCATGATGCGGCTCCCCGGCAAATCCGCCTGGCTCGGGCTCTCCCTCGCCGTCATCGTGCTGGACCAGGTCAGCAAGCGGCTCGTGGCGTCGCAGATGCACGCCTTCGAGACGGTGTACGTGCTGCCGGTGTTCAACATCGCGCTGCTGCACAACACCGGCGCAGCCTTCAGCATGCTGGCGGGGGAATCCGGCTGGCAGCGCTGGTTCTTCGTGGTGCTGGCCCTCGTCATCCTCGGCCTGATCGTCGCCTGGCTCGCGCGCATGCCGGCGAGCGCCGGCCGCTGGGTGCCGGCGGGCCTCGCGCTGGTGGCGGGCGGCGCGGTGGGCAACGTGTGGGACCGCCTGAGCCTGGGTTACGTGGTGGATTTCCTGCAATTCCATTGGCAGGGCTGGTACTTCCCGGCCTTCAACGTGGCGGACTCCGCCATCACCGTGGGCGCCATCATGCTGATCCTGGACGGCGTGTTCCTGCAGCGCCGCATGCGAGTAGTAAAATAGATCCGATGGATATCCTGCTCGCCAATCCCCGTGGTTTCTGCGCCGGTGTCGACCGGGCGATAGAGATCGTGGAGCGGGCCATCGAACTCTACGGCTCGCCCATCTACGTGCGGCACGAGGTGGTGCACAACCGCCACGTGGTGGAGCGGCTGCGCAACCTGGGTGCCGTGTTCGTGGACGAGCTGGATCAGGTGCCCGACGGGCGCATCGTGATCTTCAGCGCCCACGGCGTCTCCAAGGCAGTGCGTGACGAAGCGGAACGCCGCGGCCTGCAGGTGTTCGATGCCACCTGTCCGCTGGTGACCAAGGTGCACATGGAGGTGAGCCGCTACGCCCGCGACGGGCTGGACGTGGTGCTCATCGGGCACGCCGGGCACCCGGAAGTGGAAGGCACCATGGGGCAGTTCGACACCGGCTTCGGCGGCAGCATCCAGCTGGTGGAGACGCCGGCGGACGTGGAGAAGCTCAAGCTCAGGGATCCGGCCCACAGCGCCTTCGTGACACAGACCACGCTCTCCATGGATGACACCGCGCGGGTGATAGACGCCTTGCGCGCGCGCTTCCCGGCCATCCACGGCCCGCGCAAGGATGACATCTGCTATGCGACCCAGAACCGGCAGGATGCGGTGAAGAAGCTGGCACGCCAGTGCCAGGTGCTGCTGGTGGTGGGCTCGCGCAACAGTTCCAACTCGAACCGGCTGCGGGAGATCGGCGAAGGGGAGGGCGCGGCGTCCTATCTCATCGACGGGCCCGAGGACATGCAGCAAGCCTGGTTCGCCGGCAAGCAGGCGGTGGGCGTGACCGCAGGCGCCTCGGCGCCGGAGGTGCTGGTGCAGCAGGTGGTGGAGCGCCTGAAGGAATGGGGCGGGCTCACGGCCCGCGAGACCCAGGGTATCCCCGAGAACGTCGAGTTCGCTCTCCCCAAGGTGCTCCGGCGCGCCGACCGGGCGTGAATATCCAGGTCGCCCGGTAGGGATAGGCCTACTCGCGGCAGGGCCCCGCCCCGGCCGAACCCTCCTGCCTTTTTCTATATACTTTGGCATCGGTTGGGACATTTGTCCCTCGAGATGCGGATGGGTATGGGGAACAAGCAGCACGTGATCGTGGTGGGCGCGGGTGTCGTCGGGTTGCTGGCGGCCCGGGAACTCACGCGCGCCGGTTTCTCCGTGACGGTGGTGGAGCGCGGCCTCACGGGGCGCGAGGCCTCGCGCGCCGCGGCCGGCATCCTCTCGACGCTCTTCCCCTGGCGCTCGCCGCGGCCCCTGGCACTGCTCTCGCGCTGGAGCCAGTCCTCCTACGCGATGCTGGCGGACGACGTGCGCCGCGCCAGCGGCATCGATCCCGAATGGACCCCGAGCGGACTCCTGTGCTTCGACCTCGGGGAACGCGAGGCGGCTCAGGCCTGGGCCCAGAGCACCGGCCGCGCCATCGATTTCCTGGAGGCGCACGAGGTGCGGCGCCAGGAACCGGCGCTGGCGGACCACGCGCGCCCCGCGATCTTCCTGCCGGGCATCGCGCACATCCATATCTCCCGCTTCCTGCGCGCGCTGCGCGAGGCGATGCTGAACGAGGGCGTGCCGATCAAGGAAGAGACCGGCGTGACCGGACTGATCGAGAAGGGCGGCAAGGTCACGGGCGTGCGCACCGACGCGGGCGAATTGCACGCAGAGCACGTGGTGATCGCAGCCGGCGCCTGGAGCGCGGGTTTGGCGGAGACCGCCGGCATCACGCTGCCGGTGGAACCAGTACGGGGCCAGATCATCCAGTTCCGCGGGCCGCCGGGCCTTCTCGGCCGCGTGCTCTGCGAGGGCGACCACTACCTGCTGGCGCGGCGCGGCGGCGAGATCATCGTGGGCAGCACCCGTGAGCACGTGGGTTTCGACAAGGGCGTGACCAATGAGGCGCGCGAGGAGCTGACGGAGGTGGCGGGCAGGCTGCTGCCGGTGCTGAAGGGGGCGACGCCCGCGCGGCAATGGAGCGGCATCCGCCCCGGTTCGCCGGAAGGCGTCCCCTATATCGGACCGCATCCGAAACTGCAGGGCCTGTGGTTCAACACGGGGCATCACACCAACGGCATCACCCTGGCTCCGGGTTCGGCCCGCCTGCTCGCGGACCTGATGGCGGGCCGCGCACCCATCCTGGACCCCGCACCGTACCGGCCTGAGCGCTGACGGCGTGGACACTGGGTATTTTTTGCGCATATACTTAGTCTTATGCCCGATACCCATCGCCCCCTGAACGGTCCTGCGCTCGAGACCCATCTCAAGAAGCACGGCGTGATCCCCACCCCGCAGCGTCTGGAGATCGCCGAGGTCCTGTTCCGCCGTCCGCAGCACATGTCGGCCGACCAGATCATGGCCGCCGTGAACCGCAGCGAGCGCCCGAAGGTCTCCAAGGCCACGGTCTACAA
Organism: uncultured Gammaproteobacteria bacterium; assembly: GCA_964584665.1. Classification (GTDB taxonomy): domain Bacteria; phylum Pseudomonadota; class Gammaproteobacteria; order Natronospirales; family REEB76; genus DASUBN01. The sequence continues at coordinate 18,242 of CAZPAO010000028.1, read as the reverse complement.
CACCCTCAAGCTGTTCTCGGACAAGGGGCTGGTGCGGGAAGTGATCGTGGATCCGGCGCGGGTCTTCTACGATTCGACCACCGGTTCGCACCACCACATCTACAACGTGGACAGCGGCGAGCTGCAGGACATCCCCTCGGACGAGGTGGCTTTCTCCAAGCTGCCATCGCTGCCCGCGGGCATGCAGCCGGACGGCATCGAAGTCATCATGCGGGTGCGCAAGCGCCGGGACTGAAGGCGGCTGGCGGGCTGGGGCCCCCTTAATCTATAATCCGCGGCCTGTCTTCATCGCTCAAAAACGTGCCGACGTAGCTCAGTTGGTAGAGCAACGCATTCGTAATGCGTGGGTCGGGGGTTCGATTCCCTCTGTCGGCACCACTTGAGCTTTAAGAGGGTTCCATGGAGCCGTCCATGGTGCAGCGACCAGCCCGGCCATCCTTGGCCGGTCGCTCAAGCGGACGCGAGCCGTGCTCGCGTGAAGGCACCGCCTTCGCCCCCTCTGTCGGCACCACTTGAGCTTCACGAGGGGTTCCATGGAACCTTCCACCATCAAGCGCGTCACCGGCATCGGCGGCATCTTCTTCAAAGCCAAAGATCCAGCCGCATTGCGGGCCTGGTACAAGCGGCACCTCGGCGTAGACGTGCAGGAGTGGGGCGGCACGGCCTTCACCTGGGCTGACGCGGAGGGCAAGCCGACGGGCGGCACGACGGTATGGTCGATCGCCTCTGCCGAAACGGACCAGTTCGCGCCCGGCAAAGCGAGCTTCATGATCAACTACCGTGTCGATGACCTCCACGCGCTGGTGAAGGCCCTTAGGCAAGAAGGCTGCAACGTGCTCGACAAGGTGGATGAGTCCGAGTACGGCAAGTTCGCCTGGGTCATCGATCCCGAGGGCAACAAGGTCGAATTGTGGGAACCTCCCGCAGGACAATGAACGCCCGACACGCCCTGAGTCCCAACTCGTGAGCCTCCCTTGGCGTTAGTCCGCGGATATCCCGTTATCAGCGCGGCCGCATCCCTCACGCTGCTCGTGTTGCTGAGTGCGCATGCCTGGGCAGCCAGCTCCAAGGTCCTCAAGAAAACCGATTCACTGGACCTTCGCACCGGCATCCGGATCGATGTGAAAGAGGGGCTGGACCTGGGTGGCAAACCCGGGTTCAAGCTGGCCTTGAGCGGTTGGACACCCGGCGCAGGTTTCGCGGTCTACGGTTTGGACACCGAAGGGGACAGCGTGGCGCTGGTGCCGGCCGAGGCGGGTCGCGCGGCGGACGCGGCGGGGAGAGCGGCAGTCAACATCCTCTATGAGACTCCGGGCCTGCATCCTGGCCAGTGGGTCATCGAGGTGTCAGGGAAAGGTACAGATCGGGCCGAGAGCTTATCGATACCGGCCGTGGTGCACGGCAAGCACGGCTGGCGCCTGGACTTCCAGGCGGCGCGGGATTGGGATGCGAGACATCCGGGCGAGACACCGGCGCCGCCCGGCTGAACCGGGGCGGCGCCGCGCGGCGATCAGCGGCTGGCGTAGAGCGGCGTCTGTTCCGAGTGACGCACGGTCACGGGCTCGGTGGCTACGTCTTCATCTTCCTCGACGTGGGGCTCCAGGAGGTCCGTGGAACGGACCCAACCGCGGTTCTCCACCAGCACATGCAGATGGCCGTGGTCGATGCGCGCATCCAGCGCGTGCACTTCGGCCTTGGCGGCGACCTGCTGGACTAGGCTCTTCACGTCTTCTTCGATACCTGCGAAGCACATAGGTTTCCTACCTCCAGAGTCCATCGTTGATCCTCATCGTCGGCTGGCCATCGTCACGCATCGTCCAGCACATAATCCGCGACCTCATCCACTATCGCGTCCGGCAGCAGCGGTTCCACGTCCTCTCCATCCACTTCGAGACGCAGATCCTCCATGATCGGGCGCCCGGTGAGCTCGCTCTTGCCGCGCCGGCCGAAGACATCCAGCGTGAGCCAGCCTTGGGCCGCCCGTTCCCAGATATCCTGCGGCACCCGCTTCGGGCCGCCGCTCTGCAAGCCGGGATGGAAGAGCAGTAACACTTCCACCTGGGCCAAGGGCCGCGGTCGGTGCGGCGCCGGTGGCATATTGGACTGCGTCAGGGCATACATAGTCACTCCGGTAAAAGCCTGATTCAGGGGCAGGCATGCTGCACGCGCAAAGTAAAATGCTCCAGCCCCTCTCCGTGGGGACTGGGCTGGCAGGACGTTTCTTCAGGGAGACAGTGGGGGAAGAGGAAAAGACCGGAGCCTTCGCTCAAGGCCTGCGGTGCAGGAGGCGGGAATCGCCCTGGCGGATGATCCAGAAATCATCGCTGCCGAGGTCGCTCTGGCGCAGGGCTTGCTGCAGCAGGTCCACGGGTTCATCCAGGCTGTCATCGGCCAGCTCGAAGGTGCCCCAGTGGATGGCGAGGGAATGGCGCACGCCGAGTTCCCGGTGCAGCTGCACGGCTTCCGGCGGGTCCACGTGCTGGGGGCGCATGAACCAGCGGGGTGCATAGGCCCCGATGGGCAGGGCGGCGAGATCAGGCGGCCCCAGGCGGCTCGCGATCTCCTGCAGGCGCGGGCTGTAGCCGGTATCGCCGGAGAAATAGAAGTTGAGGCCGTGGCCCTTCACCACCCAGCCACACCAGAGCGTGCGGTTGCGGTCGAACAGGCCGCGGGCACTCCAGTGCTGGGCCGGGACGCAGTGGATATCCAGCCCATCATGGCCGTGCTTCCCCCACCAGCCGAGTTCATGCACGTGCCGCACGCCGCGGCGCTCGAACCAGGGCTTGAGGCCGAGAGGCACGTAGCAGACGAGTTCAGGGTTCACGCGCAACAGGGCGCGGATGCTGCGCTCGTCCAGGTGATCGTAGTGGTTATGGGAGATGAGCGCCACGTCGATCTTGGGCAACTGGTCGGCACTCGCCGGCGCGGGGACGAAGCGCTTGGGACCGATGAACGAGAGGGGCGAGGCGCGCAGGCTGAGATGCGGATCGGTGATGACGTGCAGGCCGCCTATGCGCAGCAGCACGGTGGCATGACCCAACCACCATGCGCGGGGAGCCGCATCCAGGGTGAAATCCGGCCGCACCCGCCAGCGCTCAGCGAAATCCCGATAACCTCCACGGGGTGGCTTGGGCAAACCGGCAGCGAGCTTCTGCAGCTGCCAGCGCAGCACATGCCTGCCGATGGGCGGATGGAGGTCCAGGTTGGCGTAGCGCTCGGACATCAATCCTCGTCGATGATGGTCTGCACCACCACGCCGCAGAGGGTGGCCTTGCGGTCCAGCTTCATGATGGGGTACTTGGGGTTGAGGGGCTTCAGGTAACGCACACCGCGCTCGATCATGAGCTGCTTGAAGGTGGCCTGCTTGGAGTCTTCCAGCCGGACGATGACGCGGCTGCCGTGCATGGCCTCGCGGTCCGGGTCCACGATGATGATGGAGCCGTTGGGATAGGTGGGGCGGCCGTCCGGGTTCTCCATGCTGTCCCCCACCACCCGTAGCGCATAGGCGCGCGGGCCCACCTTGCGGGTGGTGTAGACCTGCTTCTCGCCATCACCGGGCCGATAGGCGTCCACCACATCGTTCCACTGGCCGGCCCTGACCCAGGAGATGAGCGGCATGGTGAAGATGCCGGGCCCGGGGCTGTTGTCCTGCGTCTTGCGGTTGGGCTTGAGGCGGGCGGCGCCGGCGCCGGTGGCGATCCACTCGGCGGAATAGCCGCTCAGGTTCTGGACGGCGAAGAGATTGGCGGGGCGCAGGTTCTTGGTGTCGCCGTTCTCCCACTGGGAGACGGCTGCCTTGGACACGCCCATGTGGCGGCCGAACGCCTCCTGGGAGAGTTCGAGTTCCTCGCGGATGTGACGGATGCGGTCGCCGGAGGTCTTCATGGTAAAGGTAACTTTACCACTCGTTCAGTATGCTTGACAAGCCTTGTTCAGTATGCTTTACTCACGCTACGCAGCACGTCCCCCATACGGATCCGGCCCGACCCGCCGGTGCGGATGAGTGTTGCCGGCAGGGAGTCATCAGCAACGGAACGAGGGGAAACATGAGCGCATACGTGGAAGTGGTGAGCAAGAAGGAACTGGCGGTGAAGATCCATTATTGGGCGCAGGACATCCTGAAGCTCAACGCCACCTGCGGCCTCGGCAAGACGCACCTGGGAAAATACCAGGTGGTGTGGCCGGGCCTGGTGGACCAGTGGATCCACTGCCCGGAGGAGCACGGCCAATATCTCGGCACCCTGGACCGCGGCAGCGGCACCGCGGACGTGGAGCACATGCTGGAGGGCGAGGAGTGAGGCGCCGGCAACGCTATGCCCGGGAGCGGCACCTGTTCGACACCTGGGCGCGATGGTGCGAGCGGCAGTGGGACGAGTCCCTGGGGCTGCCACGGGTGACGTGGCTGGCGAAGCTGATGCAGTACGGGGAGCGCATGGGTGTCATGCATTCGGCCAGCGAACATCTGCCGCCCGACCATTCGGATGCGGAATCGGTGGAGCGTTACATGGGCTGGCTCAAGGGGGCCTGCCCGCCGATGCATGCGGCGCTGATGGCGCGGCACCGGGGCATCTGCCGGGAGCGGAAGGCAGGCGCCGAGGGCGCACGGCAGGGTGCGGAGCGCTACTACGCGGCTTGCCTGCTGGCGGACGGCTCACCCGCCGGTGTGCAACGGTTCCGTCGCCTGTGCGAGCAGGGTTACCGGCTCTACCAGGACGGCGCGGGCCAGGCCGATTACGGAACTGGATCCCGGCCTACGCCGGGATGACGCTGCCTGCCGGCAGCATCACTTGAAGATACGGCGGATCTCGGGTTTGATGCGGGCCAGCTCTTCGCTATGGGACTGGGCCAGGGCTTCCAGGCGAGTCTCGCCTTCATCGGTCAGCCGCAGGTGCGCGACGCGACGGTCACGCTGGGAGCGGGCACGCACCACGAGGCCGTGAGCTTCGAGGCGGTTGATCAGGCCGACGGCGCTGTTGTGCCGCACGCCGAGATAGGCGGCGAGGGCGTTCATGCTCATGCCTTCCGGCTCGTCGCTGACGCGGATCGCGAGTAGGGTCTGGTACTGCATGGAGGTGACTTCATGCCGCTTGAGGATCTCCTTGCTCGCGGCCATGAAATCCCGCAGGGTCGCGCGCCAGTCGGCGACCAGGCGGTATACGCTGGGCACTTCGCCTGACTGCTGAGGGATGATATTGGGGGAAGTCGAGGTCTGGTTTTTGGACATTTCCATCATCGCGGGTAGCCTCCTGACGTGGCTAGGATAGACCCGTAATCAGCACCGGAATATGTCCGATACATTACGTTACAGGTCACCGGCCAACTAAGAAAAACGCTTTAAGCCACATGTCGTTGACTCATAAATATCACCTTGAATCGTGACATGTCGGGGGCTAATGAATAATCGGGTAATATCCTTAGTCTTGCCCGTTCATAGCCGTAGTCCTGTTTCAGAAGATGCACAACCCACTACAAGGTTACCTCTCAGTCCGCGACTGGAAGACCCGCCTCGTATTCTGGTCGGGGGCGCTGACGGTGGGCATGGTGGCGGCGAGCTTCGCCTTGGCCACGAATTGGATGCTGGCCCTCCATGGACGTATCCTCGAGGCTTCCCCCTGGTGGTCGTTGCTGCTGGCGCCGTCCATGCTGATGGCAGTCGTATTCCTGACTCGCCGCCTGTTCCCGGGCAGCCAAGGCAGCGGCATCCCGCAGACCATCGCCGCATTGCGCACGGACGACGACGGACTGCGCAAAAAGGTGCTATCGCCGCGCATCGCGGTCGGCAAGGTGCTGATGACGCTGCTGGGATTCCTGAGCGGGGCTTCGGTGGGCCGCGAGGGACCGACGATCCAGATCGGCGCCTCCATCATGTATTCGCTCGGACGCTTCACGAAGTTCCCTCGGCACTATGTACGCCATGGGCTGATCATGGCGGGCGGCGCGGCGGGCATCGCGGCGGCGTTCAACACGCCCATTGCCGGCATAATCTTCGCGATCGAGGAGATGGCGCGCTTCTACGAGGAGCGGGCCATCGGCACCATCCTGGTGGCGGTGATCATCGCCGGCATCACGGCGCTCGGGTTCCTCGGCAACTACAGTTATTTCGGCGAGAGCAGTGCGCACTTCGACCAACTCAAGGACTGGATCGCGGTGCCGGTGTGCGGTGTCGCCTGCGGCCTGTTGGGCGGCGGCTTCAGCCGGCTCCTGATCGAGGGAGTGAGGTACCTGAGGCCTTTCGCCGGCCGGCATCCGCTGCTGCTGGCGGGCATCTGCGGGCTGATCATCGCCGGGATCGGTCTCCTCTCGGGCGGAGATTCCTACGGTAGCGGCTACATCCAGGCGCGGCACGTGCTCATGGGAAATGCCGGCACGGACCTGGCCTTCCCGTTCTACAAGATAGTGGCGACCCTGACGTCTTACTTCAGCGGCATCCCAGGCGGCGTGTTCGCGCCTTCGTTGTCCGCGGGCGCGGGCTTGGGCGCCGACCTCGCGCCGCTGATGCCCTACGTCTCGGTGAACACAGTGGTATTGCTGGGCATGGTGGCGTACTTCACCGGGGTGGTGCAGACGCCGCTCACCGCTTCGGTGATCGTGATGGAGATGGTCGACGACAGGAGCATGGTGTTCCCGATCATGGCATCGGCTTTCATCGCGTTGGCCGCTTCCAAGCTCATCTGCCGCAAACCCATCTACTGGGCGTTAGCGGAGGAGTTCCTGGGCGGCGAAGCCGCCCAGGAACCGGAGTCATCGAAAGGCAAGCCTCAGAAGTCGAAGGCGGCGGAGAGTTCGATGAAGCGGGCCGGCAGCAAGTAGGACTGGCTGTCACCCAGTTCGCTGTTGGAGACCGGGTCGCGCCGGTCGTTCAGGTTGCGGCCTTCGAGGTTCAGACGCCACTTGTCGAAGCGATAGCCCACGCCCGCATCGAAGGTGGTGTAGGCGCCGGTGGAGACGCTGTTCTCCGGATCGAAGTAGCGGCTGCCCACATAGTGCAGCACCGCGTTCAGGTTGAAGCCGTGGTCCGGCATCCAGAAGAGGCCGGTCTGGAACAGATCCAGCGGCGACAGCTCCAGGCGATTACCGGAATCCTGCACCAGGCCCGCCGGCGTGCCGTCGGTGTCATGCAGGAAGTTGCGGTAGGTGGCCTTGTGATAGCTATAACCCGCCTGCCAGCGCCAGTCACCGCTGAAGCGCCAGTCGGCCTCCAGTTCGATGCCCGTGAAGCGTTGCTGGCCGCCGTTGGCGATGCCGGGCGAGCCGCCGGTGTCCACCGCGACGACGGTGTTGTTCATGTTGGTGAGGAACCAGCTCGCTTCCCAATCGAAGCTGCCCTGGAAGGCGACGCCCTTCAAGCCCAACTCATACTGCTGTGCAGTCTCGGGCTCGAGGATGTCCGGCTCGGCCTCGGGGCCGAAGTCGATGGCGGCAGGCTTGAAGGTGTAGCGGTAGTTGCCGTAGACCACCATGTCATCGGCACCGTCAGTCCAAGCCTGGTAGCTCAGGGCCGTCAGGCCCGAGAGGCGGGTATCGCTGCGATGGTCGCCGTCCAGCTCCGCCGGCACGGTCGGATCCGCGGAGAGGAAGGCGGTATCGGTGCTCTCCACGTCGTGGTTGAGCTGCAGGCCGAGCACGTAATCCCAACGGGGCGCGAAGGCCCAGTCCATGCTCCCGTAGATGCCGCTGAAGGTGCGGCGGTCCGAGAGGCGGGTCTGCTCGTCCACCGGCACCGAGGTGCTGGGGGGCGGGTTGGAACCATCGAGGTGTATGAAGTACTCGAAGTTCGAGCTGGCCTCGCTGCCGCTGCCTTCGAGCAGGCTGAAGCCGCCGACGAAGTTGAGATCGTCCCGCGCCGGGATGGTCAGGTGGCTGTCGAAGTAGACGTCCGTGCGGTCCTGGCTCTGGTTGAAGCCGTCCGCGTTCGGCGCGCCGGTGTCGGTGAGCTGGTCGGCGCGCAGGAAGCCGCGGATGTTGCGCTGATGGGTGAAGACCGTGGAGAAGGTGGTGCTCCACTGGGCCCACTTGAGGTCGGCATCGTCCGCGAGGGTGATGCCGACGCGATCCTCATCCATGCGCGCGTCGCTGGGATTCTGGTTGCTGTCCACGGGCACGAGGGTGGTGAGGGCAGTGTCGCCGGGAGCGAGCGGGGTCGGGCTGCCGGGATCCGCACGCAGGATCATGCCGTCCAGGTCCACGCGGAACTCGCCGCTGTCGGTCGCGACGGCGTTGCGGAACAGGATGTGGGAACGGTCCCACTCGGTGCGATCATCGGAGAAACCCTGCTGGGTGTGGTCGGCGATGAGGGTCTGCTTGAGGGCGCCGTCGCCTGTGCCGAGCGGGGTGACGAGGCTGACGCTTGAGCTGCCGTAGGAACCGAAGGACACGGCGGCCTCGTTGCCCGGCGCGCCGGCCTTCACGTGTATGACATTGATGACGCCGACGAAGGAGGTGGCGCCGTACTTCACGGGGGCGGAGCCGCGGATCACCTCGATGCGGTCCACGCCGGTGAGATCGAGGCTGGCGAGGTCGGGGTTGAAGGTGCCGCCCACAGGCACGCCGTCCACCAGCAGCAGGAAGGCGTCGAACTCGGCGAGGCCCTGGAACTGGGGTACGGAGGCCGCGGGGCCGTTGTCGCCGCCGGGGCCGATGTCCACGCCGGCGGTGAGGGCCAGCGCACTGCGCAGGTCGGTGGCGCCGAGGGCCTGGAGCTGGTCATGGGTGATGACGTCTATGCTCTGGGGCACGGTGCCGAGATGCTCGGGCATGGGGGTGGCGGTGACTTCGATGGCACCGAGCTTGCCGGCCTGGTCATCGGCCTGGGCCAGGGGGCTCAAGGCGATGCCGGCCGCGAGGCAGGCGAGGCTGAGACGTGAGATGCGGATAGCCATGGATGCGCGTTCCCTTTCGAGTTTTAGTGATGAATCGCAGGTATAGGGGGTCGTCAGCCGGTTTTGACGCCATGACGGCCGCAAAGTTCCTAGAAGACCCCTCATACCGAAGTACGCAGATTATAGTAGGACGGCACCGCGCGGTAGCGCCCTACCCACGCTGCAACCCCCCCTCCTGAGGGGGGAGGCTAGACGGGCCGCGTAAGTGATCCCAAAATCACGCCACGCTGGATGTGCGTGCGCAAAAGCTACTGCGCTTGGCATAACTTCGTTGCGGTCCGGCTCGCCGTCCTCACGTGCATTAAGAGCACGCTCCGGGGGCTCGCCTCCCGCGCCTTGTTCTGCCGTCGCTCGTAACGCTTTTTGCGGGATTCCACATAGCCCCGCTTTGGCGGGGCTTTTTCTTTTCCATGCGTCGTGTATAGCCGGGTCAATGCCATAGCGCGCCGAGGCTTCCGGGAAACCGGCACGACGTACCTATATAGAGGTGAGGGATGCTGCCGGACTGGAACTACGTACGCCAGGTGCAGGGCGAGCGCATCGTGCTGGCCAACGCCTATCTCGACATGGCGAACCGCTGCCGCGCGGCGCGGGACTATGCCGGAGCGCAGGAGCTGTATCAGAAAGTGGTAGGCATGGTGCCCCACGACAAGGTGGTGTGGACCTGCCTCGGGGAGTGCTGGACCAACCTCGCCAAGTACGGCCGCGCCCATGCCTGCTATAAGCAGGCGCTGGCTTGCGATCCCGGTTTCGTGCCCGCACTGATGGGGCTCGCGGACTGCGTGACGCTGGAGAAGCGGCCGAAGCAGGCGCTGAAGCTGCTGAAGCGCGCCGAGGCGCTGCTGGATGACGATGCGACGGTACAGTGCCAGCTGCAGGTGGCGCGGGGCAACGCTTATTTCTCGATGCAGGACTTCGGCAAGGCCGAGCGGGCTTATCGGCGTGCCATGAAACTCCGGCCTGACTACTACCCGCCCTATGGCAACCTGGGGAACATCCTGGGGGCGCGGGGCGAGTTCGACGAGGCGCGGGCACTCTACGCCAAGGCCTATGAGATGGGCCGGGATCCGGTGATGGCCATGAACCTGGGGATACTCGATCTCTTGCGGGGGGATTACGCCGAAGGCTGGAAGTGGTATGGGACGCGGCTCGAAGATCCGCGTCATCTCGAGTTCCAGCGCTTCAAGGGACGGAAGCTCTGGCGCGGGGAAGAGGTGGGGATACTCTATATATGTGGTGAGCAGGGCTTGGGGGACCTCACCCAGTTCATCCGCTACCTGCCGCTGGCGCGGCAGCGGGCCAGGCGCCTGGTGCTGGAGGTGACGGCGGGCTGGGAGGAGTTCGCGGAACTCTTCGGCTACGCGGACGAGGTGGTGACGCGGCAGGACGGCATGCCGCTCGCGGCGGAATTCGATGCCTGGGTGCCTTTGCTCAACCTGCCGCCGGCGCTGGGATTGCCGGAACCCAGGCAGGCGCCGAGGGCGCCGTACCTGAAGGCGGCGGGGGTCGCGCCGCGGGAACGGCCGGCGGTGGCGCTCTTCTGGCGAGGGAATCCAGAACACCCCTGTGATCAGGACCGTTCGATACCGCTGGAGTCGCTGGTGCCGCTGGTGCGTTCGCAGCCCAACATCCATTGGTTCACGCTGCATCCGGAGGACGAGGCCGCGGAGGACATCCGGCGCACGGGGTTGCCGGTCACGCAGGTCAAGAGTCCCTTGCCGGAAGCGACACGCCGCCTCTCTGAAGCAGATCTGGTGATCGGCGCGGATACGGCGCCGCTGCATATCGCAGGGGCCTTGGGCGTGCCCACATGGATGCTGCTGGCGCCGAATCCCGACTGGCGCTGGGGACTTACGGGCGAACGCACCCCCTGGTACCCCGAGATGCGCCTCTTCCGCGGTGCCGAACGGCGCGCATGGGGCAGCGTGGTGCGGCGCGTGACAAGGGCACTGGGAGCCCTGTGACAAGACTGGCGGCAGTGAGCGGGCTCGTCTATAAATAGGCACGCTTCATCCACCAGGGGCCCGGGATTATGAAAAACCACACTCTCACCCAGAGCGCGCTCGGCTGCGCCATCACGCTCATCCTCGGCCTGCCGCTGACGGCACAGGCGGACATCAAGATCGAGAACACGATCCACTTCGGCGGCGTGTTCGGCATGGCGGCGAACGACACCGCCACGACCATGTATATCCAGGGCCTGAAGAAGCGCGAGGAGAGCAACACCAAGTTCACCGGTTCGGTGCTGGGCACGCTCCAGAAATGGAAGCACGGCGACAAGGGCTCGAACAGCGTGGTGATCATGCGGGTGGACGAGAACAAGGTCTACACCCTGGACCCGGACGAGAAGACCTATGACGAGCACCCCATGTACCAGCCCGAGAAGAAGAAGGGCGAGACCGGCACCAGCACGGGCAAGGAAGACAAGGACACCAAGATCATCCGCAACGACGTGGAGGTGAAGGACACGGGCAAGACCCAGAAGATAAACGGGTTCGACACCCATGAATACCTGGTCACCTGGAACCTGGAGACCGAGAACACCAAGACCCATGAACGCGCCAAGAGCCTGATGACCACGGACATGTGGAACGCCACCGAGGCGAAGCTGGATAAGGCCCGCCAGGAACAGACCACCTATACGTTGGCCTATATGAAGCTCATGCACCTGCCCATGACCGCGGACGACCTGAAGCAGTTCGGTTTCAACAACGTGACCTTGAGCGGGGCGGATTCCAAGGCGTTCATGGACAAGTTCAGCAAGATCAAGGGCTACCCCATCTCCATGGACGTGAGCTGGAAGGCTTCCGACACCGGGGCGCCGGCCTCCGGCACGCATCCGGCCACGGAATCCAGCCAGGACGTGGCGAAGACCCTCGGCAACCTGTTCGGCTCGAAGGATGACAAGGACAGCAAGCCCGACGCGGACGGCATGAGCACCGTCTTCACGTCACACATGGAAGTGAAGTCGGTGGCCACGGATGCTCTTTCGAAGGATCTCTTCGAAGTGCCGGACGGCTACAAGCAGGATTGATGGAAAGGCGGCTCCGGCCCGCAAGGGGCCGGAGCCACGATCTCAGTAGAAGAGGGCGAGGGCGGCTATGCTTAAGCCAATGACGGCTGAGCTGCCGCCCAGGATGGGGAAGGACTTCTTCTTCGACAGAAAATAGAGCGAAGACAGCACGAGTCCCAACTCCAGCAGGCCTTCGCCCAGATCGAAATTCAAGGCGCGCTTCTCGGCACGGGCGGTCTCTGCTTCCTTGGCCTCCGCTTCCTTCTTGATCTCATCCGCCTCACCAGCCTCATGGTCGCGCTGGGCAGCCATCTTGGCGGAAGCGTCCTGGGTCTCCTTGGACTTGCCGAGGGTGTCGGCGAGGCTGATACCCACATCCAGCACCTGGCCACGGATCTTCTTGGCCTGGTAGAAGGCCCACTGGTCGTTGGCCTCGGTCTTGAAGATGACGGCGTTGGTGTGCTCCCGGTGGGAAGCGATGGTGACGGCCGCCAGAACGATGCCGATGATGCCGACCATGACGCCGATCCGCTTGCCGAAGGGGTCGGCCTCGTGGTGGCCGTGCTCGTGGTGGATCTCGATCTCAGTCATGGAATTCCCCTAAGTCTTGCGAAAAAAGATGGATATCATAAATATCTTAACCACATCTGGGAACTAGGCAATCTCAAGGTTATAGGCACCATAAGTTTGATACCGTTGGGTGTAACATAGAGCCAATCGAAAGGATGCCGTAATGCCCACGGTTGCTGAGTATCTGGCTACTGTCGATGCATATCTTGCTGCTAGAAAGCAGGCAATCGGTATCGATGCCGCCCAGTTGTGGAGAGAGGGGCGCGCAGTTGGCGAAGACGAGTTGGTTATTAAGTTTCCAATTGAAGTAGCAGGGGAGCAAGCGCTTACTAATTCGCTTGTGCTTTCAGCCTTCCCTGATGCTGACGATCTCAAGTTTTCCATTTCCCTTGTCTGTCATTGGGCCGTCTATCGTCTCGATTACGAGCTTGGGCGTGCGCATGCGAATAACAATAGACCTCATGGTTTGGACATTCCGGCAATGGTGATTGGTCCTCACTATCACCCGTGGTTACAGAATCGTTCCACAATCCACGACGTAAGCACCCCCATCAAGCTGTCGGTCGCATTGCCGCTGGATGTTCACATAAGACAATTCGATCAAGCCTTTCGCTGGTTTTGCCAGCAAACTAATATAGAATTAAGGGACCACGAGATAGAATTGCCCCCGAGGCAGAGACTTTTATGACCTTGCTCGAGGTAGTGCGAAAGGAACTTGATGCGGTTTTTACGCTACGTGAGACCCGCGATGGCGTGCGCGTAAATACCCATTACATCTATCCGAGCAATTCGTTTGTACAAGTAGTGATTAGAGGCGGTCAAACCTCATTTTACGTTACTGATCAGGGCGGCGCGCTTCATGAAATCGAAAGCGCTGGTGTTGAGATTGCGCGAGCCGATAAAATTTTAAGAAATATAGTGGGCGCACATGGTTTGCGCATTGAGAAGGGAGTTATTAGGTCCGATTTCGTGGATGCAAGCGCAATTCCTGGCGCTATGGCGCTCGTTGCAAATGCTTCAAGAGAATGTGCAGAGTTTCTTTTCCATCATGCGAGGATTAAGGTTCAGCGTGATTTGAAAAAACTTGTGGGTCAATATCTTTGGGATACATTTGATGATCGAGTTAGTAAAGATCAATTAATAGTTGGTAAGAGCAATAAACCACATAAGTTTGAGAATGTCGTTAGATTGGAAAATAGACGTCTGATTGTAGATGCTGTTGTTTATCAGCCTACAGCAATTAATGCACATGTAATTGCTAATCTTGATGTCGCAAATGCGAAGCACCCAGGTTTGGAACAACGAATTATTTATGATGATCAAGAGCAGTGGCGTGCTGAAGATTTGAATATGCTTCAAATCGGGGCGACTGTCGTGCCGTTTTCACGAGCGCCCGAAGTCATTCGAAGAATCGCACTAATTCAATAAATAAGCGCGGCACCTAAGGCGGCGCCAAATAAATATGAAAGCCACTATGTAAACATAGTGGCTTTTTAGTCTGAGCAGTATTTAGGGTTTGCTGAACAATGAGATGGCAGGCCTGGACGGAGTGCTCGGGCGTGACGGCTTGCTGTGCACCGGACGGTGAGGCAGGTACAGGTTTCGCCGATAAGCCACGGGAACGAAATCCGATGAGGAATAAATCAGGGGTTCGGTCTCCGGTTCAGGCTGAGACTGGGCCTGCTGCAGGGCCACGAGGGTGGCCTGGAGCTGGGCTTGTTGTTCCGCCAGAGCTGCCGCCTGTTGCCGCTGGGCGGCTTGAGCATCCAGAAGCTGCTGCACGGTGGCAGTCTGAGATATAAGAGCCGCCTGCTGGGCCGCTTGCTGAATAGCCAGCTGGGCGGGGTCCTGAGCCGGGAAGGCCGGCATGTCCAGGGTCTGCAGGTCTGCGACAGATTCCACCGGAGGCTTGTCGCTGTAATGGACGATGTCGGCGGCATCGGTCCATTTATAAATCTGTGCATTGTCTGCGGATGCGAGAGGCGGCAATATAGCGGCCAGGGAGAGCAGGCAGAGGGGCAGGGTCTTCATGATGCGCTCCCGATCCGTAGGGTACCTGGGGACTATACGTCTGAAGCCACTGCGCCGTTGACGGCGTTACACGATGTAACGTGGCGAAATGAGGGGATTCCGATGCTGGATGCTTACGTGGCCATGGGTTTCGTGTCCGCCGCCCTGTTCACCATGGGCTGGCTGACCTATCACTTCGCGCCGGAACTGGGCCGCAACCCCTGGTTCGGCTTCGCGACCGACTGGGCCCTGGCGACGGAAGGCAACTGGATGCGGGCGAACCGCCTGGCGGGCCAGGGCTTCATGATGGCTGCGGTCGCGGTGGTGCCGAGTTCGCTGCTGTTCATGTCCGTGATCCCGCGGGAGCTGGCGCCGGCAGCGGTGCTCGTCGCGACCTGCGTGAACGGCGCGGTGGGCTTGCGCTGGGTGATGAAGCGCTGCCGCTGATATCCCGCCCGAAGGGGGAGGGGGTTGTAGGTTTGCGTCAGTTTTGAAAAAATCTCTGCACGCTGGATGTGCGCGTCCGGCAAGATTCAAACAAAGGCCGCTGTCGAGAGACAGCGGCCTTTTCATTTGTCTTGGAAGCTATCAATACCTGGATCCCGGCCTTCGCCGGGATGACACACGCAGAGGAGATGATCATGAAGATGGGCAAGAACGACCCTCGCAGTTCCATGAGCAAGTCCACCAAGGGCCAGTCGCCGATCAATCCGACGGGCCGTAACCCGATCAAGTCAGCGGGACCCTACGAGACGCCGGGCGTGGGGGAGTGCTGCGCACCAGGAAGTGCCGGCCGGAAGAAGGCGCCGGAGGCGGATCCGGTGCAGGACAAGGACAGCGGCGATTCAGAAGGCTAAGGGTGCCTCACAAAATGGAGGATTTTGGACTTTGGGTAGGCGCGGGTGCCCGAGGACCCGGAGTGTGCTCTTCTGCACATGAGGACACCGAGGGCGCTCGCAACACCGCCAAAGGCCAAAAGAGACATTTTGGGAGGTGCCCGTGAGATTCGGGTGGCAGACCTATAGAAGAGTGCTGCAGGAGGGATTCGATGCCTACAAGGTGGCTGGGCCTTTCGCCCATTGCCCTTACGGTTCGGATGAGCGCAACGGTATCTGGGTGTTCGGGAAGCAGAAGGCCAAGGCGGGCTTAAGCTTCGCCCAGACCTGCCGTGCCTTCAGGAAGATGGAAGGCTTAGGCTGAAGTCACTGCACCTTGAGTTCCGCGAGGAAGCCGGTGCGGGAATCGGACGCGGTGATGTAGTAATAGGTGCCGGCGGCGTGGCCGAACATCCCCAGGTCGTCCCTGCTGCTCTCGTATGCGAGGCCGTTCAGATGCTGATCGCATTGTGACGAAGAACCACTCAGCTGGATGGATACGTCGAACAGGTTCTGGCCCGGTTCGATGAGATCCACTGATCCTGTGAGGCTGCAACCCAGGCCATCGAATCCGGAAATGGAGCCGCCAGGGCCGACCTGGAACGCGATGCCACCACCTCCGATGAAGCCGCCGGACCAGGCACCGGGGACGACCGAAGGAGCGCCATCAAAGGGCTGGAAAGCGGCGAGCTTGAATATGCCGGTACTGCCCTGGATGAGGAACCGGCCGAGGAGCGCGGTGTCGGTGATGGTCGCAGTGACTTCATATTGTATGGTCGGGGCACCCCCGACGAAGATGAAGCCATAGGGCGGGTAGGCGATGGCGTCGCCAGTCACGCTCTTGGCCGGGGTGATCTTGGGCATGGCGAACAGGATGCCGTCCTGGTCGTAGAAGAAGGCCGTCCCGTCGTGCCGGACGACACCGACGAGCCTGACAGGCGGTTCAGTCGGTATAGGTGTGTAGGTGCCTTGCCACAAGCTAGGTGGACCGGAGTCGGTATCGCCGCCGCCCCCGCCGCCGCAAGCGGAGAGGCCGGCGACCAAGACCGCTACCAGTGCTGCTGAGACAAACGCATGCTTGCCCACATCCATATCACACCCCCTCTAAGCCAAGCTAAATAGTATCCCGCGCAAGCCTGCTCTGCATCGGATCAGGGAAGCCTGAGTTCGGCGGCGAAGGCGGCGTTGGAATTGGAGACGCCGACATACAGGTAGTTGCCGGCGGCGCCGCCGAACAGGTTGCCCAGGTCGCTATCGGTGACGAAGCCCAGCCCGGTCATGCTGCCCGCACAAGCGCCCGATGAGCCGCTGCTCTTGACGGTGACGGCGACGAGCAGGGGATTGGCCTGGACCTTGGCGAAGGTGCCGACCAGGTTGCAGCCGTTGGCGTCCGTGCCGGCGAAGACACCGCTGGCTTGGATGGTGAGGGCGACGGCGGCGGTGCCGGAACCGAAGTAGAAGCCACCCGCATTGCCGGCCAGGTCGGCCAGCCCGGACACGCCGGTGGACTGGGTGGCGAGCGAGGTCAGGGCGAAGCTGCCGGTCTCGCCGTTGCCGGAGAAGGTGCCGGTGATGGACGTGTCGGAGGCGGTGCCGCTCAAGCTGAAGCTCTCGGCGGTATGGCCGTCCGGAAAAGTGCCGCCGAAAGCAGCGTAAGCACTGAGGGTGCCCTTGAGGGTGGTGCTGCCGGTGAGCTTGGGCAGCACGTAGACGTTGCCGAACTCATCGTAGAAGAACGCGTAGCCGCCCTCGGCTATCACGGCGATCACCGGCGTAGAGCCGGACGTGCCGTTGATGCTGTAGGAGCCGATCCAGACGCCTTGCACGGCTGCCGTGGCGCCGCCCCCACTCCCGCCGCCACCGCCGACGGCGTAGTCCCCCGTGCCGCCGCCGCAGGCGGAGAGCAGGGTGATGAGGAAGGCAAGCAGGCAACGGCGGAACATCGGATACATGTCGACTCCATGAGACGGCTTCATCCCTGAAGCAACTTTACACCATCTTCGCGAGACATAGATGACAGCAAGGAAGACGGGTGCGCCGAAGGCGCGCGCGAGGAAACCTGCGCCCAGCCTGCGGGAACTGGCGCAACGGCATGCATCCCATGCGCTCACGCGGCTGGTGGGGCTCATCGACAGCAAGAACGAACGGGTGGCGCTATCGGCGACGCAGACAGTGCTGGACCGGGCGCACGGCAAAGTGACCCAGGGCATGAACCTGAAGACGCCGGAGGGGGGGTTGATCGTGAAGATCGTGCGATTCAAACAGGAAGGGAAACATGCGGAATGATCTCGATGTGGAGGCCTGCCGCTGGTGCAACGGTGACGGCAAGGACCATGGGACCCTGGGGATGCCGGTGGTGCGCGATTGCCCGCGTTGCGCGGGCAGCGGTCGGGTCTACGCGACCAGCCGTGAATCCGCCACCGGCCGGCGCCGCGTATATAAAGGACCGGCACCGAAGCCCGGCGTGGTGGCGGCGCGCCAGCAGCAGGAACTGAACGAGACGCTGCAGAAGCCGAAGAGCCGGAGGCCGGGTGCCCGAAGTCACGCTGCCTAACGGTTGGCGGCCGCAGCCACACCAGCGGCAGATGTGGGAATACCTGGAGAGCGGCGGCAAACGCGCAGTGGCGGTGTGGCACCGGCGCGCGGGCAAGGATTCCACGGCCATCAACTGGACGGCCGTAGCGGCGCACCAGCGCACCGGCACCTACTGGCACATGCTGCCGACGGCGACCCAGGGACGGATGGTGGTGTGGGAGGGGCGCGACGGTGAGGGCCGCCGGCTCATAGACCAGGCTTTCCCGCCGGCCCTGCGCGCGAGCGAACGCAACGACCGCATGACGATGGAGTTGAAGTGTGGATCAGTGTGGCAAGTGGTGGGATCGGACAATTACGACC
>CAZPAO010000027.1:0-30334 GCA_964584665.1 uncultured Gammaproteobacteria bacterium | reverse complement strand
ACCAGGGCAAGCTCGCGGAGCTGCACCTGACCAACGCCGAGGTGGCGGACCGGCTCAAGGCCGAGAACGTGAACCTCTCCGGCGGCCTCCTGCAGCAGGGCAACCAGAAACTGCTGGTGCGCACGGTCAACGAGTTCCAGAGCGTGGGCGACATCGCCGGCGCCATCGTCGCCACCCGCGACGGCCGCCCCATCTACCTGAAGGACGTGGCGGACGTGGAGCGCTCCTACAAGGAGCGCCAGGCCATCACCCGCATCAACGGCGCGGAGTCGGTGGAACTCGCGGTGTACAAGGCCGGCGACGCCAACACGGTGTCCGTGTCCAAGCAGGTGGACGCGAAGATCGCGGACCTGAACCAGCACCTGCCGGCGGGCCTCAAGCTCACCAAGGAATACGACCAGGCGGTGTTCATCTCCGAGGCCATCGGCGACGTGATCGACGCCGCCATCATCGGCGGCATGCTGGCGGCGCTGGTGATCTTCTTCTTCCTGCGCAACGTCTGGTCCACGGTGATCGTGAGCATCGCGATCCCGGTGTCGGTGATCGCTACCTTCATCGCCATGTACGCGGGCCACATCACCCTCAACATGATGTCTCTGGGCGGCATCTCGCTCGCCATCGGCATGCTGGTGGACAGCTCCATCGTGGTGCTGGAGAACATCTCGCGCCACCGCGCCATGGGCAAGGGCACGGTCGAGGCGGTGCAGCACGGCACCAGCGAGGTGGGCGGCGCCATCACCGCGGCCACCCTCACCACCATCGCGGTGTTCTTCCCGCTGGTGTTCGTCACCGGCATCGCCGGGCAGCTGTTCCGCGACCAGTCCCTGACGGTCACCTACTCCGTGGTGTTCTCGCTGTTCGCGGCCTTGACGCTCATCCCGATGCTGGCCTGCCTCGGCGTCACCGGCGCCAACAAGCTGAAAGTGGAAGGCACGGGCGAGGACCGCCCGCGCGCCCTGCCCCAGGGGCGCATCACCAAGTTCCTGTACAAGATCCCGCGCGGCCTCTCGACCGGCTTCACCTTCGCCGCCAAATGGGTGGTGCTCGGCTTCGGCGGTCTCTCGAAGCTGCTCGGCTTCGTGGTCGGCCGGCCCATGCGCCCGGTGCTGAACGCCTTCACCCGCGGCTACACCTGGCTGGACGACGGCTATCCGCGCCTCATCCGCTGGGCCCTGGTGCACAAGGTGCGGGTGCTGGGCGTCGCCGCCGGCTCCCTGCTGGTGGCGCTGGCGCTGCTGCCGACCCTGGGCGTCGAACTCATCCCGCAACTCTCCCAGGGCGAGTTCCAGGTGAAGATGACGCTGCCACCGGGCACGCCCCTCACCAGCAGCGACCAGGCCGTCGCCGCGCTGCAGGACGCCGCCGCCAAGATCCCGCAGGTACTCACCACCTACTCGGTGGCCGGTACCGGCAACCGCCTGGATGCGAATCCGGTGGACGCGGGCGAGAACACCGCGAGCCTGAACGTGGTGCTGCAGCCCGGCACCAGCAAGCGCGTGGAAGCGAACGTGATGGCTGCGCTGCGCACCACGCTGACGCAGATGCCCGGCGTGAACTACAAGTTCGAGGAGCCCTCGCTCTTCACCCTGGCGACGCCGCTGGAGGTGGAGATCGTCGGTTACAACCTGGATACCCTGAAGCAGGTCAGCAACGAGGTGGCCCAGGCGCTGTCCACCTCGCCGCGCTTCGCCGACGTGAAGAGCACCATGCAGTCCGGCCAGCCGGAGATCCAGATCCACATCGACGCGGCCAAGAGCGCCCAGCTCGGGCTGCTGACCAGCGACGTGGCGGACACGGTGGTCTCCAAGGTGCGCGGCGACGTGGCCACGCGCTACACGCTGCATGACCGCAAGATCGACGTGCTGGTGCGCAACCGCGACGACCAGCGCGCGAGCCTCTCGGACATCAGCAACCTCATCATCAACCCGGGCGCGGCCCAGGCCGTGCCGCTCTCGGCGGTGGCCGACGTGAGCCTGGACGAGGGCCCCGGCGAGATCCGCCGCACCGCGCAGCAGCGGGTGGCGCTCGTGTCCGCCAACATCGCCCAAGGCGACCTGGGCGGCGCGGCCGCCGAGGCCAGCGCCATCGTGGCCAGGATCTCCCTGCCCTCCGGCGTGTTCGTGCGGGTCACGGGCCAGAACGAGGAGATGCAGAGTTCCTTCCGCTCCATGCAGTTCGCGCTGGTGCTGGCGATCTTCCTGGTCTACCTGGTGATGGCGGCCCAGTTCGAGTCACTGATCCACCCGCTCGTCATCATGTTCAGCGTGCCGCTGGCCCTGGTGGGCGCGGTGTTCGCGCTGTTCATCACCCACACCACCATCAGCGTGGTGGTGTTCATCGGCCTCATCATGCTGGCGGGCATCGTGGTCAACAACGCCATCGTGCTGGTGGACCTGGTGAACCAGCTGCGCGCCCGCGGCATGGAGCGGGACGAGGCGCTGGTGGAAGCCGGGCGCTCGCGCCTGCGCCCCATCGTCATGACCATGCTCACCACCACCCTGGGGCTCTTGCCCATGGCGCTGGGCATGGGCCAGGGCGCCGAGATCCGCGCGCCCATGGCCATCACGGTCATCGGCGGCATCCTGTTCTCCACCCTGCTCACCCTGGTGGTGGTGCCGGTGGCCTACTCGCTGCTGGACCGCAAGGCCATCCAGGTGCGGGATGAGGACGCCGACTCCGCGGAAGCCGGGGAAGGTGTCGCGCCGTGAACATCACAGACTTCGCCCTCAAGCGCCCGGTCACGGTGATGGTGATCTTCACCTGCTTCGCCGCGATCGGCGTGATCGCGGCACGGCTCCTGCCGCTCGAGTACTTCCCCGACATCGAGTTCCCCTTCATCGCGGTGCAGGTGGACTACCAGGGTTCCAGCCCCGAGGAAGTGGAACGGCTCATCACCAAGCCCATCGAGGAGTCGCTGGCGACGCTCTCCGGCGTCAAGCGCATGACCTCCACCTCGGACGCGAACCAGTCCCAGGTGTTCATGCAGTTCGACTGGGGCGAGAACGTGGCGGTGAAGGAAGTGCAGGTGCTGGACAAGGTGGACGCCATCCGCGGCGACCTGCCGGCGGACGTGCGCCACATCGGCGTGCTGAAGCAGTCCGGCGCCGACGTGCCGATCCTGCAGCTGCGCCTGTCCAGCAACCGCGACATGACCCGCTCCTACGAGCTGCTGAACCGGCTGCTCAAGGACCGCATCCAGCGCGTCTCGGGCGTGTCCCACGTCAACCTCTACGGCGTCGAGCCCCAGGAGGTGCGCATCGAGCTGCACGCCGACGCCATCGCCGCCCACCACGTGGACCTCAACAAGCTCAACTCCACCCTGCTGCGCGGCAACTTCACCGTGAGCAGCGGCAGCATCACCGACGGCGGCCAGCGCCTGATGGTGCAGCTCAACGACGAGTACAAGTCACTGGATGACATCCGCAACCTGCGCATCGGCCAGGGCGACCTGCACCTGAAGGACATCGCCGACGTCGAGTACGGCAACACCGAACTCACCTATGGCCGCCACCTGGACCGCAAGTACGCCATCGGCCTCGACGTCTTCAAGGAGACCGGCGCCAACATGGTGGAGGTGGGCCAGCGTGTGATCGCCGAGGTCAACGACATCGGCCGCCTGCCGGAGATGCAGGGCATCAACATCTTCTTCCTGGACAACCAGGCGGACGGCGTGCGCCAGTCCCTCTCCAGCGTGCTGGACGCGGGCCTCTTGGGCGCCCTCATGTCCCTGGTGGTGCTCTACTACTTCCTGCGCCAGATCAGCACCACCTTCATGGTGACGCTGGCGGTGCCCTTCTCGCTCCTGATCGCGCTGGCGGTCATGTACTTCATGGGCCTCTCGCTCAACATCCTGTCCATGATGGGCCTGATGCTCGCCATCGGCATGCTGGTGGACAACGCGGTGGTGGTCACCGAGAGCATCTTCCGCCACCGCCAGCTCACCCCCGGCAACTCCGCCAATTCCGCCCGCACCGGCGCGCAAGAGGTATCCCTCGCGGTCACCGCGGGCACGCTCGCCACCATCATCGTGTTCCTGCCCAACGTGTTCGGCGCCCAGACCGACGTGACGGTGTTCCTGAAACACGTGGCCATCGCCATCGTGGTCTCGCTGGTGGCCTCGCTCTTCATCTCGCTCACCATGATGCCGATGCTGTCGGCGCGCATAAAGGCGCCCAAGCCCCCGAAGCGCAAGACGCTGGTGGACAAGCTGACCGCGCGCTACACGCAGCTCCTCGGCTGGTCCCTCACCCGCCGCTGGACCATGATCGGCATCATCTTCCTGGTGATGGTGACCGCCGCCATACCGATCGCGCTGGTCAAGAAGGACTCGGGCAACGGCAATCCGACGCGGCTGGTGCTGCAGTACAACCTGAGCGGGCACTATTCCCTGGAGACCGTCGAGGACGGCGTCACGCAGGTGGAGGCCTATCTCTTCGCCCACAAGGAACAGTTCCAGTTCCGCTCCATCTACAGCTACTACGACAACGGCAACGCCCAGACCACCATCCTCCTGCGCGATGACCTCAAGGACCGCAAGAGCGCGCCGGAACTGGAGGACGAGATCCGCAAGGGGCTGCCCTCCCTGGCACTCGGCAAGCCCAGCTTCGACGACCAGCAGGGCGGCGGCGGCGTGCAGATGCAGCTGACCGGCGACTCCACCACGGTGCTGGAGGAGCGTGCCCGCGAGGTGACCCGCATCCTCTCGCGCGTGCCGGGCGTGGTGGACGTGCGCGCCGACGCGCTGGCCGGCACCCGCGAGATCCGCGTGCACGTGGACCGCGAGCGCGCCCTGCGCGCGGGCCTCGGCGCCGAGCAGGTGGCCATCGCCATCATGGTGGCCCTGCGCGGCGAGCAGCTGAGCCAGTACCGCGGCGCCAACGGCGAGGTGGACATCCGCCTCGCCTACCAGAAGCAGGACCGCGAGACCCTGGAGCAGCTGCGCAACCTGCAGCTCTACAACGCGCAGGGCCAGGCGATCCGCCTTGATTCCGTGGTGGACTTCAGCGTGGCGGAAGGTCCCACCAGCATCGAGCACGTAAACCGCGCCGCCTCCATCGGCGTCACCATCGGGCTCGGGCCCAAGGTGAGCTTCGACGAGGTGCGGCCGCAGATCAAACGCGTGATGGACGGCATCAACCTGCCGCCCGGCTACCAGTGGACCTTCGGCGAGGGCGTGCAGCAGGACGACGCCGACACCCAGACCATGGTCACCAACATGCTGCTGGCGGCGCTCATGATCTACATCGTGATGGCGGCGCTGTTCGAGTCGCTGCTGCACCCAGCGGCGATCCTCTCCGGCATCGTGTTCTCCATCTTCGGCGTGTTCTGGTTCTTCCTCATCACGGGGACCAGCTTCGGCATCATGGCCATGATCGGCATCCTGATCCTGATGGGCGTGGTGGTGAACAACGGCATCGTGATGATCGACCACATCAACCAGCTGCGGCGCGCGGGCACATCGCGCTACGCGGCGGTGGTGGAAGGCGCCACGCACCGCCTGCGGCCCATCCTCATGACCATGTCCACCACAATCCTGGGCCTGGTGCCGCTCGCCATAGGCAACACCACCATCGGCGGCGACGGGCCGCCCTACTTCCCCATGGCTCGCGCCATCATCGGCGGCCTGGCCTTCTCCACGGTCATCAGCCTGCTGGTGCTGCCGACCATCTACATCCTGCTGGACGACCTCGGCATCTGGTCCTCACGGGTGATGCAGCTGGCCCGCGACTGGAAGCTGCGCAAGAGCGCGCCGCTCGTCTCCGATGTCTGAGCCGCACCGCGAGACCCTGCCCGGCGGCCCGGAATGCTGGTGCCTGCAGTGCCTGTTCAAGCGCATGGATACGAAGTCCGTGCCCCAACGCGCGACGGAACTCTACGAGGCGCGCGGATTGGAGCCGGCGCCGCCCGCCCGTGAACCCGCTTCCGGGAAGACCGGACCCGGACCGGCCTGAACAGATGGAAAAGAAAGGCCCGCGCGAGCGGGCCTTTCTGCTCTGCGGGGATGGGGCGGACTCAGTCCACGAAGCCACTGCCGAAACCGATGTCGTTCCCCGCGGCTGCCGGCTCATCGGCCTTGCCCGGGGTCTTCAGCACCAAGGTCTCCAGGTCCCAGTAGTTCATGCGCAGCACGTTCACCGGGATGGTCTTGGTGAGGCTGTCGTCCAGCGTGGCGCCGTTCGGCGTGAACGGCAGCATGTAGTCCAGGGACGACACCTCCGGCACGCTGTCCTGGTCCGAGGCGTAGGTGAGCTTCTGCTTCAAGAACTCGGCCCGGTGCTTGAGCTTCTCGGGCCTGAGCGTGTCGGCCCGGAGCTTCATCACCACTTCCCACATCTGCGCGCCGATCTTCAGGCAGTCATTGGCCCCGCCGAAGTTCACGTCCATCACGGGCTTGAGGCCCGCGCTGCGCGCCATGGTGGAGATATCGTGTTCCATGAAGTGCAGGTACAGGTACTGGGCCATGGAGATGAGCGCGATGTTGATGGCGCGGCGCGCGGGGACGCCGATGCCCAGATAGTGCGGTACCGGCGCCTTGCGGATCTTCTCCAGCTTGGAGACCAGTTCCATGCGGCGCTTGTCGATAGGCGCCAGCTTGGCGTAAGCCCCCTCCACCTCCTCCATGAGGCGCTCGCGCTTCTTCTTGTGCCAGAAGCGCTTGAGTCCGGCGATCTGCCCTTCCATCTGGGCGATGCCGGCGGCGATGTTCTGCCGGTCCCGGTCCAAGATCTCGATCATGCGCTGGGTATCTTTCAGCTGGGAGGCGCGCTGCTGCTCGTAGGCCTCCATGTAGCGCTTGTGCTCCACCTGGTCCTGTTTGTTGGAGAGGTCCTCCGCCAGCAGGCGGATCTGGTTGCGGCACAGTTCCCACACCGCGCGCAGGCGGTAGTAGAGGATGGCGTTCTGCCCCTTCTCGGGGTCGGTGAGCATCTTCTCCAGGGCCGCCAGCTGGCGCGTGGCTTCTTCGGCGCGCTTGCCCAGGTCCGCCACGTCGGTGCGCAGCACCGCCCGCTCCGCTTCCGCCTCGTCCAGCTTGCGCTTGAGAGTGTTGCGCTCCTGGAAGATCTGTACCAGGGAGTGGTCGGTGGGGCCGGGAGCCGGCGTCGCGTCGGTGTCTTGTTTCTTGAAGGCCACGGTCTTGGAGCGCTCCGGAGGGCGTTTATCGGGTACCCGATAATCTTGCCATAACGGCAAGGAGCCGTGCAGCTTTACCGTCGGCGGAAGCGGACCGCTCAGCGGGTGATGATGGGATGGAGGGTGTGCGGGAAGCGGTGACGGTGGTCGAGGCAGTACTCGAGCCATTTACTGAGCAAAATATTGAGGGTCCAGCGGTGCTCCATCTCGGTGCGGGCCGGACGCCACAGGCCCTGCAGAGCCTCATGGCGCGGGCTGCCGGCGCAGCTCACCGCCTCCGCCAGGCGTGCGTCGTGGTACACGCGCACCAGCAGGTCCGGGTCGGGGGCGCTGCCCTCGGCGCCGTCGAACCAGTATGTCATCTGCATGACGGTGGTATAGGGCGAGCGCTCCTGCACGCTCACGTGCAGGCTGAGGTCGCTGGGGCTGCGGGAGACCGCGTGCTCCGGCACCCGGCGCAGGCTACCCAGGAGCTGCTTCAGGCGCGCGTGGTTGCCCTCGTAGAGCGTCATGAGCCCCGCGAAACTGCGGGGCCGCACCAAGCGTACGCGCTGCTCTATGGTTTCGACGAACATGCGAGGGACTATATCATAGGGGCCTGAGCCGACCTGCTTGGCAAACCACAGTCCCGGGTGCATGATGTCCTTTCCCGCCGTCGTCACCCAAGCCTTCGAAGACCAGCGCCCCGGCACCGCCGGCCTGCGCAAATCCGTGTCGCGTTTCCAGGAACCGCACTACCTGGAGAACTTCATCCAGTCGGTGTTCGACTGCCACCCCGCGCTCAAGGGCGCGACGCTGGTGATCGGCGGCGACGGCCGCTTCCACAACCGCGAAGCCATCGCCGTGCTGCTGCGCATGGCCGCCGCCAACGGCGTGACGCGCTGCGTGGTGGGCAAGGGCGGCCTGCTCTCGACGCCCGCGGCCTCGCTGCTCATCCCCGCGGTGCAGGCGGCCGGCGGCTTCGTACTCACCGCCAGCCACAACCCGGGCGGTCCGCGCGGCGACTTCGGCATAAAGTTCAACGTGGCGAACGGCGGCCAGGCCTCCGAGACGCTGACGGAAGCGATCTACGCCCGCACCCGGGTGATCGAGCGCTACTTCATCGTCCCCGAACCCTGCGCCATCGACCTCGCGCGCATCGCCAAGCACGGCTTCGCCGGCATGCAGGTGGAGATCGTCGATCCGGTGGCGCACTACGCTTCGGTGATGCAGCGCTACTTCGACTTCGAGCGCATGCGCGCCCTGCTCACGTCCGACCGCTTCCGCATGCGCTTCGATGCGCTGAACGCGGTGACGGGGCCCTATGCAACGGAGATCTTCGAGCGGCAGTTGGGCGCGCCCGCAGGCACGGTGCTGCATGGGCAGCCACTGATGGACTTCGGCGGCGGCCACCCGGATCCGAACCCGCACGATGCGCGCGGCTTCGTGCAGCTCTTCGCCGGCCAAGACGCGCCGGACTTCGGCGCCGCTTCCGACGGCGACGGGGACCGCAACATGATCGTGGGGCCGGGACTCGTGGTCTCCCCCGGCGACAGCCTGGCGCTGCTCGCGGCCAACGCGCGACTCGTGCCGGGCTACCGCGAGGGTCTGGCGGGCATCGCCCGCTCCATGCCCACGAGTCGCGCCGCGGACCGGGTGGCGGCGAAGCTCGGCATCCCCTGCTACGAGACACCCACCGGCTGGCGCTTCTTCTGCAACCTGCTGGACGCGGGCAAGGTGACGCTCTGCGGCGAGGAGAGCTTCGGCACCAGCAGCGACCACTGCCGCGAGA
The DNA here is from genome assembly GCA_964584665.1 of uncultured Gammaproteobacteria bacterium. Classification (GTDB taxonomy): domain Bacteria; phylum Pseudomonadota; class Gammaproteobacteria; order Natronospirales; family REEB76; genus DASUBN01. The sequence continues at coordinate 21,432 of CAZPAO010000027.1, read as the reverse complement.
AGGACGGGATGTGGGCCGCGCTGTTCTGGCTGGACGTGCTGGCGGCGCGGCGCGAACCCCTGCCCGCCATCCTCAAGGCCCACTGGGCCGAGTACGGCCGCGACTATTTCATCCGCGAGGACTACGACATCCCCGACGCCGCACGGGCGGCACAGGTGATGAAGGAACTGGAAGCATCGTTGCCCGGTCTCGCGGGCACCGAGGCCGCCGGCTTGCGCATCGCCTCCGCCATGAGCTTCACCTACGAAGACCCCATCGACCACAGCGTGAGCCGCAACCAGGGCATCCAGGTGTCCCTGGCTGACGGTGCGCGGCTGGTGTTCCGCCTCTCAGGCACCGGCACGCGCGGCGCGACGCTGCGGGTCTACCTGGAACGGCATGAACCGGTCGTAGCGCGGCAGGCGGAGACTGCGCAAGCGGCCCTGGCGCCGCTCTCGCGGGCGGCGCGGACTGTGTTGCGCTTGGAAGAATTGACGGGCATGACTCAACCGAGCCAGACCACCTGAATCAATAGCGACGTTTAAGGCCTGATTGATGGAGAATCGTCGTGGCGATCTCTTCTATCGAAGGGTGCGTGGTGTTGATGAACGGGATACCCGCCCCCCGGAACAGGTTCTCCGCCTTCTGCACCTCGTAGCTCACCTGATCCTGTGAGGCGTAGCGGCTGTCGGGTCGCCGCTCCTGGCGGATCTGCTGGAGGCGCTGGGGCGCGATGGTGAGGCCATAGAGCTTGTTCTTGAACGGCAATAGCGCGTCCGGCAGCCGGCCCCGGTCCATGTCGTCCTCGGTGAGCGGGTAGTTGGCCGCGGAGATGCCGTATTGCAGGGCGAGGTACAGGCAGGTCGGGGTCTTGCCGGAGCGGGATACCCCCACCAGCACCACGTCCGCCTCCGGGTAATGCCGGGTAGTGACGCCATCGTCGTTGGCGAGGGCGTAGTTCACCGCCTCGATGCGGGTGAGGTAGGCGGCATCGTCGGCATTGGCGTGGGCCTTGCCGCTGGCATGGGAGGACTTCACCCCCAGCTCCCGCTCCAGGGGGCCGATGAAGGCATCGAAGAAGTCCAGGCAGAGGGCCTCGCTGGCGTGGAACTCGGCCCTGAGGTCGTCCTGCACCAGGGTGCTGAACACCACAGGGCGGGCGCCGTCCTCCTTGGCGGTGGCGTTGATGCGCGCCACGGCGGTCTTGGCCTTATCCAGGGTATCGATGAAAGGAAGGGTGACCTGGGTCACACCTGAGCCGTCGAACTGGCTCATGAGGCTGCGGCCGAGGGCCTCGGCCGTGATGCCGGTGCGGTCCGAGACGAAGAACACCGTGCGCCGGTTCTGCATAAAGGTCCCATCTTGGTTGGGGCGCTCCGGCTTGGGCCGGAGCCTCTGCCGGTATAATAATGGAATCTCACCCTGGGGAAGACCGTGGACCCACGCTACGTCATCAGTTTCGAGAAGCTCGGCATGGGCGATGTGGACAAGGTGGGCGGCAAGAACGCCTCCCTGGGGGAGATGATCAGCCATCTCGCCAAGCTGGGCGTCTCGGTGCCCGGCGGCTTCGCCACCACCGCCGATGCCTACCGCGAGTTCCTGGCCCATGAGGGCCTCGCCGAGCGCGTGAACCGCGAACTCTCCCAACTGGACGTGGACGACGTGACCAAGCTGGCCGAGACCGGCAAGCGCATCCGCCAGTGGCTGAGCGAGACCCCCTTCCCCGCCTCCCTGGAGAAATCCATCCGCGAAGGCTACGCGGCCCTGGCCGGCGGCCCCGGCAAGGACGTGTCCGTGGCGGTGCGTTCCTCCGCCACCGCGGAAGACCTGCCGGACGCCTCCTTCGCGGGCCAGCAGGAGACCTTCCTCAACGTGCGCGGCGCGGACGAGGTGATCAAGGCGGTCAAGCTGGTGTTCGCCTCCCTCTTCAACGACCGGGCCATCTCCTACCGCGTGCACCACGGCTTCGAGCACGCGGAAGTGGCGCTCTCTGCCGGCATCCAGCGCATGGCGCGCAGCGATCTCGGCGCGAGCGGCGTGATGTTCACCATGGACACCGAGTCCGGCTTCAACGACGTGGTGTTCATCACCGCCTCCTACGGCCTCGGCGAGACCGTGGTGCAGGGCGCGGTGAACCCGGACGAGTTCTACGTCTACAAGCCGGCACTGCGCCAGGGCAAGTCGCCCATCGTCCGCCGCAACCTCGGCAGCAAGGCCATCATGATGGTGTACGGCGAAGGCGGCGGGAAAGCCGTCAAGACCGTGGACGTGCACGCGGAGCAGCGCAGCCGTTTCTGCATCAACGACGCGGACGTGCTGGAACTCGCCAAGCAGGCGCTGGTGATCGAGCAGCACTACAAGCGGCCGATGGACATCGAGTGGGCCAAGGACGGGCACGACGGCAAGATCTACATCCTGCAGGCGCGCCCCGAGACGGTGAAGAGCCGCCGCAGCCAGAACATCGAGCGCTACGCGCTGAAGACCAAGGGTCCCGTGCTGGCGGAGGGCCGCAGCATCGGTCAGAAGATCGGCGCCGGCACCGCCAAGGTGGTCTCAGACCTGCACGAGATGAACCGCATCCAGCCCGGTGACGTGCTGGTGACGGACATGACCGACCCGGACTGGGAACCGGTGATGAAGCGGGCTTCCGCCATCGTGACCAACCGCGGCGGACGCACCTGTCACGCGGCCATCATCGCCCGCGAACTCGGCATCCCCGCCGTGGTGGGCTGCGGCGATGCGACCAAGAAGATAAAGGATGGCCAGGCCGTGACCGTCTCATGCGCCGAGGGCGACACCGGCTTCATCTACGATGGCAAGCTCGAGTTCGAGCGCCACGAGATCAGCCTGGCCAAGATGCCCGAGGCACCCCTCAAGATCATGATGAACGTGGGCACGCCGGAGCGGGCCTTCGACTTCGCGAGCCTCCCCCACAGGGGGGTGGGCCTGGCGCGGCTCGAGTTCATCATCAACCGCATGATCGGCGTGCACCCCAAGGCGCTCATCAACTACGCGGCCCAGCCGGCCGACGTGAAGCGCGAGATCGACTCGCGCATGGCAGGTTACAAGGATCCGGTGAGCTTCTACGTGGACCGGCTGGCCGAGGGCATCGCCACCATCGCCGCGGCCTTCGCGCCGGAGCCGGTGATCGTGCGCACCTCCGACTTCAAGTCCAACGAGTACGCCAACCTCGTGGGCGGCCGCCAGTACGAGCCCCACGAGGAGAACCCGATGCTCGGGTTCCGCGGCGCCTCCCGCTACATCGATCCCAGCTTCCGCGACTGCTTCGAGCTGGAATGCCGCGCCCTGAAGAAGGTGCGCAACGAGATGGGCCTCGCCAACGTGCAGGTGATGATCCCCTTCGTGCGCACGGTGGACGAAGCGCGCAAGGTGGTGGAGATCCTTGCGACCAACGGCCTGAAGCGCGGCCAGGATGGCCTTAAGGTCATCATGATGTGCGAACTCCCCTCCAACGCCCTCTTGGCGGATGAGTTCCTGGAGCACTTCGACGGCTTCTCCATCGGTTCCAACGACCTGACACAGCTCACCCTCGGCCTCGATCGAGACTCCGGCGTGATCGCGCATCTCTTCGACGAACGCAACGACGCGGTGAAGAAACTGCTCTCCCTCGCCATCCAGGCCTGCAAGAAGCATGGCAAGTACATCGGCATCTGCGGCCAGGGCCCCTCGGACCACCCGGACCTCGCCAAGTGGCTGCTGGAACAGGGCATCGAGAGCGTGTCGCTGAACCCGGACACGGTGGTGGAGACCTGGCTGTTCCTGGCGGGCAAGAAGGCTTGAGCATGGGCGTGAAGGCCGACAGCCGCTTCGAGGAACACTTCCCCCTCACGGTGATGGTGAGCCACCATGCCGGCGCGGAGGACATCAACCTCGGCATCGCGGCTCTGCTGCACGGCCTGCGCAAGCAGTTCCTCAGGGACAGGCAGGAGAACGAGGCGCTCTCCGGCACCATCACCACCTACGGCGGCTACCAGACCTCCAAGAAGATGATGTTCCTGAACCGGCCGGAGCCGGAGGTGCAGGCACTGCGCGAGCAGATCGTGCAGCCGGCGGTGCAGGCTTATGTGGACAAGGTCTACGCGGACCAGGCGAAGCAGCTCAAGCTCCGCACCGTGTCCTGGGCCAACATCCTCTGCGAGGGGGACTGGCAGGCGCCGCACATGCATCCCAGCAACGGCAACCTCATCAGCGGCGTGTACTACGCGGCGGTGCCGGAGAAGCCGGAACCGGAAGGCTGCATCGAGTTCCTGAACCCACACCCCGTATCACACCACCACGGCGTGAGCCTGACCCGGCGCATCATGCCGAAGACCGGCGACCTGATCCTATTCCCGCCCTACTACATCCATTACGTCTATCCGTTCCGCGGCGCCGGTGAGCGCTGCATCGTGGCCTTCGACGTCTTGATCCAGAACACCCAATTCGTATTCTGACGTGCATGCGGCCCATGGATGGCCGCTGAGTTTAAGAACTCACTCGCTCTAAGAAATCCGCCCGGCGGAAGCTGGCTTTCGCCGGACGGGCCGGAAAGGCCAGGATGGCCTTTCCGGTATATTCAGAACTCCGTAGCCGGGACTTCCTCCAGCACTTCGATGTCGCCGCTCAGGAGCAGTTCGTCGTCGTGGGACTCGGAGTGGGCGCCGTTCCAGTAGTCCGTGGCGCGGCGCCGCCATTCGCTCATGGAGATGGTGTCGCCCATGACGATCTGCTGGGTGGCCCGGTGCAGCTCGCCGGTGGCGTTCACGCGGTAGACCTTCTTGTAGTCGCCGCGCATGTTGTCGAGCCAGAAGCGGACCGCGCGCGGGTCCTCGGGGATGAGCCAGATGCAGCTCATGCGCGAAGGCAGGCCGATGTACATCTGCCGGCGCACCTCCTCGAAGATCATCTCCCGCACCATGCGCGTGGCCAGGAACAGGCTGTCCAGGGTCTCCGCCAGGGTCACCACCGGGTCGAAGTGGTAGAAGCTGAGCTTGGGGTCCTTGGGCTTCTGCTTGCGGTAGAACTCCAGCGCCCGCAGGGCCACCATGTCCACCGTGTAGATCTCGTTGCTCTTGGGGTTGGTGATGCCGCGACGGGCCACCTCGAAGGCGCGCCAGGCGTTGTTGGGCTCGATGCCGAAACCCATGCGCGCACCCTCGAACCACTTGGGCGAGTTGTGCTTGTGGATGTGGAAGAACTTCTGGTTCTCGATGTGCATGGACGACCCCTTTTCCCCTGCGAGATTATAGGGCCTGCGACAGGTGGAGACCCCGTGATGGGGTTCACATATTGGCCCAGGCTTGCCCCGCTTGGGCTACAGTAAGCCAGGTTGCTTCAACCGCGAGATCGCGATGCTCTACTACGCTGTGAAACTCATCCTCTCGGCCGCCATCATCGTCGCCGTTTCGGAACTGGCCAAGCGCCAGCCAGCCTGGGGCGGCCTGCTCGCTTCGCTGCCGTTAGTGTCGCTCTTGGCCATCGTCTGGCTGTATCTGGACACCCGCGATGCGCGTCAGGTATCGGAGCTGTCCATGAGCATATTCTGGCTGGTGCTGCCTTCCCTCGTCTTCTTCCTGGCGCTGCCCCTGTTGCTGAAGCAAGGCGCCGGCTTCATGCTCTCGTTGATGCTGGCGGCAGTGGTGACAATGGCTGCCTATGCGCTCATGCTGACGGGCTTGAAGCGCTTCGGCGTCACGCTTTCATGATGGGGAGATGACCATGGACAAGAAACTCACCCTGCCGCTGCTTTGCCTGCTGGCTCTTGCAGCCTGCTCCAGCAAGCAGGATGGCAGCAGTGCGACCGCGGCACCACCGCCGGGCACGGGGCCGGTGAAGATATCCAAGAGCAACGTGTTCAGCCCGCTGGTGCAGGACCTCAACAAGGCCAAGGCGGTGAACAGCCAGGTGCAGCAGCAGGGCCAGGCCACGGACCAGGCCATCGAGTCCCAGTCAGCCCCCTCTGCTTCCACATCCGATCAGCCCTGAGCCATCTCCCGTAGCTCACGGTCCTGCCAGCGGGACATGCAGAGCAGGCTCAAGGAAGCGCCGATGCCGGCCGTGAGCATGTCCCATTGGGTGTCCCAGACGTCGCCCTGGGTGGCGAGGAAGGCATCAGCCTGGGTGCCGCTGGCTTCCGCCACGCCCCACTCCAACAGCTCATAGCAGGCGCTCAAGGCCATGCAGAAGCTCATCACCGTGAAGATGAGCCAGCCGCCGCGCTTGAGCGGCGAACGGCGCAGCAACACCTCCCGCGCGATCATGGCCGGCACGAAGCCCTGGGCGAAATGGCCCAGGCGGTCGAAGTCGTTTCGCACGAGACCGAGGTGATCGTCCCGCAGCCAGTCGAACAGCGGCACCTCCGCATAGGTGTAATGCCCGCCCACCATCAGGATGCACGCGTGCAGCAGCACCAGGGTGTACACGAGGGTGGTGAAACGGAAACGCGGATAGAGGCCGATGAGCAGCGGCACTCCGATCATGGCCGGGAAGGTCTCCAGCGCCCAGGTGAAATAATCGTGCGGGTGGATCGCTGACCAGAGGAAAACCAGCAGCGCAAGGCCCAGCAGGATGAGATGTGCCGGCCGCGGACCGCTCACGTGTGGGCTGCCGGCGCGTCCGTGGGTGGCCGCGTCCATATCTCGGTGCGGCCGAAGAGCGAGATGCCGACGTAGCCGCGCACCTTGAGGCTGCCGTCCATCATCAGGGTCATCTTGCAGCTGTAGAGCTTGCCGCTCTCGGGGTCATAGATCTGGCCGTCGCTCCAGACGTTGTCGCCGGCATATCTGAAGCCGGAGATCAGCGGCAGGCCGACGATGGGATGCGCCTGCAGCGCCTTGTCCGGATTCACCCGGTCCACCTTGGGCTGGCCCGGCATGAGCTTGTCGTCCGCCGGGTAGTTGGGCTCCTTCAACCATACGATGCGGCCGTCGTACACGCCGTCGTGCTTCTCGATCTCCACCTTGGCTTTTCCGTCAGCGGTGACCCAGGCGCCCAGCACCGCATCGGCGTCGTCCGCCGCCCAGGCGGGCGCGGCGAGACAGAAGGACAGCAAAATGATCGGCAGATGGCGGAGCGCACGCATGCGGGAGTCTCCTTGGGGGAAGGTCAGCGGCCTGAGCGGTGAGCCGCGAGCCGCGGATGCATCACCCGCTTCCACAGTGGCGGGAAGAACGCGAGCATGAGCATGCCGGCATAGCCGGCGGGCATCTGGGGGCTCTCGTCCTCATGGGCCAGGGCCTGGTAGTGACGCTGGGCCTGGATGTGATGGTGCGAATGGCGCGTGAGGTTGAACAGGAAATAGTTACTGAGGCGCTGGCTGGAGTTCCAGGAATGCGCCACGGTCATGCGCTCACGGCTGCCGTCGGCTTTCAGGCCGCGCTCGAGGCCGTAATGCTCGATGTAGTTCACCGCCTCCAGCAGCACCACGGCGATGAAGGCCTGCAGGAAGAAATACCACACTGCCGCCGCGCCGAAGACAAGGCCTAACGCCGTAGCCAGCAGCGCGGGCCAGATCACGCACCAGAGCATGGGGTTCCCGATGCTCCAGGGGCCGCTGCCGGACTTGGCCAGGCGTTCACGCTCCAGCTCCCAGGCGTGGGTCCAGCTACCGATGAGCGTGCGGGGCAGGAAGGCGTAGAGCCCCTCGTCGTAGCGGGCCGAGGCCGGATCGTCGGGGGTGGCGACGTGAGAATGGTGGCCGCGGTTGTGCTCCACGTAGAAATGCATGTAGCAGACCGAGACCAGGAGCGCGCGGGACAGGATGCGGTCCCACTTGCTCACGTGGTGCCCGAGTTCATGGGCCACCACGATGCCCACGCTGCCGCTGCTGGTTCCCACAGACAGGACGAAACCCGCAAGCGCATACCAGGGCAGGCTCGCATGGGTGACGACCCAGGCACCGAAGACCAGCAGCGCGAAATTCTCCAGCGCACCCAGATAGAGGATGGCGCGGTACCAGGGATCCCGCTCCAGCTGCAGCACCTCATCCTTTCCAGGCTTGGAGAGGTCGATGCCGGACCAGAGATCCAGGAACGGCAGCAGGAAATAGGAGAAGACGATGGTGAGGAAGTTCCAGGCTCCGCCCAGCGCGTAGCCCGCCACCACCATCAGGGGCAGGGTCAGCGCCAGCAGGAAGCCGTAGCGGTTCACGGCCGGTCAGTGAACGCGGGCCACGAACACCGTGGCGCCGTGGCCGCTCAATGTCAGCAGGTAGCCGAACCCCAGGCGCTTGATGACCACCTGGGGGTTCTCGAGCTTGGTCTCATAGACGCTCGAGTCCGCCTGCTTCCAGATCTGGCCGTTCTCCAGCTTGAACAGGGTGTTGCCGTTCCAGCCGGTGAAGCTGCCGAGGATGCGGGTCTCGATGCGCTCCGGCTCCTTGCGCTCAGTGGGCGAGAGCATCTCGTGGCCGAAGAGGCTGGTAGCGGCCGGTGTCATGGCGGTGGCCGGTTGGGCGGCGGCGCTGGGTGCGACGGCAGGAGCAGGCACCGGCACGGGAACCGCGAGCGCCACAGGAGCGGCAGGTGCAGGGACCATCGCGGCGCTGCCCGGAGCAGACGCATGGGAGTAGGTCGACAGCCAGGCGTTGAACGCAGCGAGTTGATCGGGCTTGAGCGTGTCGAGGCCGGTGGCATGGAACTGGCTCGCCGTCATCACGTCGCGCACGTCGAGGGGCTTGTCCGCCGCCAAGGCGGCGCTGCCGAGGCAGAGTGCGAGGAAGACGAGGATGAGACGCTTCAGCTTCATTTGACGCTCCACACGAGTTTGTCGAGATCCACGTTGCCGCCGCTCAGGATGATACCAGCCCGCCGGCCGCGCACGGGCACGAGACCCCGGCGCAGGGCCGCCACCGGCACCGCCGCCGAGGGTTCGATCACGATCTTCATGCGCTCCCAGACGTAGCGCATGGCATCCAGTATGTCCTGTTCCTCCACCCGCACGACCTCGTCCGCCTGCTCTCTCAGCACGGCGAAAGTCAGGGTCCCTATGGTGGCCCTGAGGCCGTCCGCCACCGTATCCGGATGGGGCACGGGTTCGATATGGCCCGCCTTGAGGGAACGCCAGGCATCGTCGGCGCCCAGGGGCTCGGCGCCGATGACCTTGGCATCGGGCCGCAGCGCATGGGTGGCGACCGCGGTGCCGGAGAGCAGCCCGCCGCCGCCAAGAGGCGCGAGCACGATATCCAGTCCAGGCACCTGCTCATGCAGTTCCATCGCTGCAGTGCCCTGCCCGGCCATCACGGCGGCATCGTTGTAGGGATGCACCACGGAGGCACCGGTCTTGGCCACATACGCGGCCAGGGCCGCCTCGCGCCCCGCCTGGGTCGGTTCGCAGTAGATGATCTCGGCGCCGTACTCCGCCACCGCGCGCTTCTTGTAGGCGCTGGCGTTGTCCGGCATCACCACGCAGGCATGCACGCCGCGGCGCTTCGCCGCGAGTGCTAGCGCGGTGCCGTGGTTCCCCGAGGAGTGCGTCGCCACGCCTTTCTTCAGCGCCGCTCCGTCCAGGCTCAGTACCGCGTTGCTGGCGCCGCGCAGCTTGAAGGCACCCATCTCCTGGAAGTTCTCGCACTTGAAGTGCAGCTCGCCGCCCAGTTCCGCCTCCAACTCGGGGCAACGCAGCACCGGTGTATGGCGTATATGGGGTGCGATGCGCGCCGCAGCGGCGCGGATGTGCTCGAACTTCAGGATGTCCTGCATGCGAAAACTTCCGCGGGATGAGGGATTCAGGGGATAATAACCCGCCGCCGTCATGGACGCCCGTCCGCCCCGATGCAGACCGTAGAGCAACATCCCGCCTCCGGCGGCCATCTCAAGGACCATCCGGCGCGGGGCGCCGCCTGCATACTCGGCGCGGCGGCGGCCTTCTCCACCATGTCGGTGCTGATCCGGCACCTCTCCGGGCATCTCCCCGACGGCATGCTGGTGTTCTGGCGCAGCTTCTTCTCGCTCGTGTTCCTGACGCCGCTCCTGCTCAAGCTTTCCTGGACGCACCTGAAGAGCGAGCGCATGCACCTGCACGTGATACGTGCGGTCTCGGGCCTGCTCTCCATGTATTGCCTGTTCTATGCCCTCGGCCACCTGCCCATCGCCGAGGCGACGCTGCTGAACCAGACCGCCACGCTGTTCGTGCCCTTCATCGGCCTCGTCTGGCTCAAGGAACCGGTGGCGATGAAAGTGCGCTGGGCCATCCTCATCGGCTTCACGGGGGTGCTGCTGGTGATGCCGCCGGGCCGGGGCATCGTCTCCTGGGTGGCGCTCATCGGCCTCGCCTCCGGCTTCACCGCGGCATTCTCGGTGGTGACCATCCGCTACTCCTCCCGCACCGAACCCACCACACGCATCGTTTTCTACTTCTGCCTGTACGCGACCTTGGGTTCGGCCCTGCCGCTGCCCTGGATCTGGGTGACGCCTGGCTGGAGCGAGATGCCCTTGCTGGTGGCGATAGGCGCGCTGGCGGCCCTGGGCCAACTGCTCATGACGCGCGGATACGCGCTGGCGCCGGCGGCCCAGGTCGGGCCTTTCGGCTACGGCAACATCGTGTTCAGCGTGCTGGCCGGTTGGGCCATATGGGGTGAGACGCCGCGCCTCCTGTTCTGGCTGGGCGGCGCGCTCATCGTGATCGGCGGGATCACCGCCCTGCGCGGCGAGCTGCTCGGGATCAGCCCTGAGGAGCCGCGAACTCCGGACGGAACAGACGCTCCCGGTAGTACTTGAGTTCCGCCACCGAATCGCGGATGTCCGCCATGGCGAGATGGGTGGATTCCTTGGTGAACCCCGCGGCCGCGCCCGGCGCCCAGCGCTTGGCCAGTTCCTTCAGCGTGCTCACGTCCAGGTTGCGGTAGTGGAAGAAGCGCTCCAATTCCGGCATCTGCCGCGCCAGGAAACGTCGGTCCTGGCAGATGCTGTTGCCGCACATGGGGGATTTCCCCGCCGCGATGTACTCTCCGAGGAACTCCAGCGTCAGGCGTTCCGCCTCGGCCATGCCGGTGCGGCTTTCGCGCACCCGTCCCGTGAGACCCGACTGGCCGTGTTGCTTGGTGCACCACTCACCCATGGCAGCGAGCACCGCATCCGGGTGATGTATGGCGAGGATCGGGCCCTCCGCCAGGAGATTCAGCTGCTTGTCCGTCACCAGCGTGGCGATCTCGAGTATCTGGTCGGTGGCGGGATCGAGGCCGGTCATCTCCAGGTCGATCCAGATGAGGTTCTCCGCGTCTTGCGCCATGGCCGCTGGGTTTCCGCTGTAATGGTGCCGCTAGTCTAGCGCATGGCTTAAGATAGCGCGCATGAACGCGCTTTCCCTGGTCTTCGTCGTCGCCCTCTGCCTCTCGCTGGTGTTGCGTGCCTGGCTGAGCTTCCGGCAGCTGCGCCACGTCCGCAGCCACCGCGGTGCGGTGCCCGCCCCCTTCGCCGCCGACATCGGTCTGGACGCCCACCAGAAGGCCGCCGACTACACGGTCGCCAAGGGCCGGCTCGGCCGCATCAGCCTGGTCCTGGACTTCGCGCTGGTGCTGGTCTGGACCCTGGGTGGTGGCCTCACGGCCCTGGACGACACCTGGCGCAGCCTCGAGTTGAGCCGCCTCAACACCGGCGTGCTTGTCATAACGAGTTTCGTCGTGCTCAATGCACTCATCGGCCTGCCCTTGAGCCTCTATTCCACGTTCGGCATCGAGGCGGACTTCGGCTTCAACCGGACCACCCTGCGCACCTACGTGCTGGATATCCTGAAGACGCTGCTGCTTGCGACCGTGCTCGGGCTGCCGCTCCTGTACGCGGCGCTCGCGCTGATGCAGAAGGCCGGCGGTCACTGGTGGCTCTACGTCTGGGCCCTCTGGTTCGGCTTCAGCCTCTTCATCACCTGGGCCTACCCCAAGTTCATCGCGCCGATCTTCAACAAGTTCTCCCCTCTCGCGGACGAGAGCCTGAAGGCGCGCATCGAGAACCTGCTCACCCGCTGCGGGTTCACCAGCCAGGGTGTGTTCGTGATGGATGGGTCCACGCGCTCGGCCCACGGGAACGCCTACTTCACCGGCTTCGGCGCCAACAAGCGCATCGTTTTCTTCGACACCCTGATGGCGACCCTCGCGCCGGAGGAGATCGAGGCGGTGCTGGCCCACGAACTCGGCCACTTCCGTCTGCACCACGTGATCCAGCGGCTGGTGCTTACGGCCGTGCTGGGCCTCCTGGGCCTCGCGCTGCTTGGCTGGCTCACGGCCCAGGATGGTTTCTACACGGGCCTGGGTGTCGCCGCCCCTTCGGACTACATGGCCTTGCTGCTGTTCACCCTGTTGCTGCCGCCCTTCACCCTGGTGCTGGAGCCCCTGGGCGCAGCCTGGTCACGCAAGCATGAGTTCGAGGCGGACGCCTACGCGCGCCGGCAAGCGGACGGAGCCGCGCTGGTGCGCGCCCTGGTGAAACTCTACCGGGACAATGCCTCCAGCCTCACCCCCGATCCGCTGCATTCCGCCTTCTACGATTCCCATCCGCCCGCCCTGAGCCGCATCGCCCGCCTGCAAGCCGCCGATGCGGCGCGCTGAGCCATGACGACGCCGCGCGAAGCGCAAGTGGTGGCCGGCAATGGACGCCGCTTCGTGGTGGAGAGTGACGATGGAGCACGTCTCGTCTGCCTCACCGCCAACCGCTCGCTGCACGTGGTGTGCGGCGACCGGGTGCACATCGACACGGACACCGCGGCCGAGCCGCGCATCCTCGACGTGATGCCGCGACGTTCCCTGTTCAGCAAGGCCGATAACCGCGGACGCTCCGTGGCCGCCGCCGCGAACCTGGATCTCGTGCTCATGGTGCTGGCGCCGCTGCCCGCGCCGGAGCTCTTCCTCATGGACAAGTACCTCGCCGCCATCGAGGGCATGGGGATCGCGGCAGGCATCGCGCTCAACAAGATGGATCTGGTGGACACGGAGGATGATGGCGGCTTGAACCGCCGCCTGGATTACCTGGGCCGCCTCGGCTACCCGGTGTACCGGGTCAGCACGCGCACGGGAGCCGGCATGGATACGCTGACCAAGGCATTGGCCGGCAAGAACAGCCTGCTGGTGGGACAGTCCGGTGTGGGCAAGTCCTCGCTCCTGAACACGCTGGTCCCGGAAGCCCGCCATCGAATCGACGATCTCTCCGCCGCCACCGACGAAGGGCGCCACACCACCACCGCCACCACCCTGCACCCGCTTCCGGGCGGCGGCGCGCTGCTGGATTCACCGGGGGTACGGGACCTGGAACTCTCCATACGGGATCCCGGGCAGATATCCCCTCTGTTCAGGGATTTCCGCGGCCCCGCGAGCCGCTGCCGCTTCGCCAACTGCCTGCATCTGCAGGAGCCGGGCTGTGCGGTGAAGGAAGCCGTGGAGAAGAAGGAGATACCGGAGAGCCGCTACACCAGCTATCGCTGGCTCATGACCACCATGAAGCAGGCAAAAGACAACAAGTACAGCTGAGTTCAGCCGAACGGGCTGACGAGCCTCTTGCCGCCCAAAAGGTGCAGATGGATGTGGAACACCGTCTGCCCCGCATCAGCGTTGCAATTCATCACCGTGCGATAGCCCGAAGCCGCGATGCCCTCCTGGCGCGCGATCTTCTGCGCCGTCAGCAGCAGTTTGCCCAGGAGTTCCGCGTCCTCCGGCTTGGCCGCGTCCAGGCTGGCGATGTGCTTGCGCGGGACGATCAGCACGTGGGTCGGGGCCTGGGGCACGATGTCGCGGAAGGCGATGAGGTCAGAGTCCTGATAGACCATGTCCGGCTTGATCTCGCCGGATACCATCTTGCAGAACAGGCAGTCGGCCATGGGCGTCTCCCTCAGCGCGGCACCGCGAAGATGTCGAAGTGGTCCCAGTCCATGAGCATGGCCTCGTTGAGCACCTCGCCGCGATAATGTTTCTCATCCCCGAACTTGTGCAGGACGTAGCCCAGACCCTCCAGCTCCCGGAAGAAGGCGCGGCGCGCATCCACCGCCAGGTGCTTGTAGACCTCGGCGCGGATGTAAGGGCGGTTGCTCTGGATGAGCCCGCGCAGGGCGCTCACGATGGCATGGTCGTAGCCTTCCGCGTCTATCTTGATGTAGCGGATGCGCGGGATGTCCTTGGGGTATTCCCGTTCCAGGAAGCGCAGCAGGTTCCGTCCCTGCACCTTGAGCTTGAAGAAATGACCGTGGCGCCAATGGCTGATGCCCTGGTGGAAGCCGCCGTTGCTGAAACCGGGGTCGGAGTACTCGAACTCGTATTCGCCGTCTTCGCCGGTGGCGGCGAACATCAGGGGATAGATGCGGGTCTTGCCGGGATTGAGCCGGGCGTTGGCGGCCAGCACCGTGAACACGTGCGGGTTCGGTTCCAGCGCGAACACGCCACCCTCGGCGCCCACGGCCAGCGCCATGGGCAGCGTGGTATCGCCCGAGTGGGCCCCCACGTCGATGGCGAAATCGCCGGGCTTCAGGAACTCCCGCAGCACGTCCACGTAGTCCTGGTCGAAACGCTTGGGCATCTCCTTGGGGTGGTCCCAGGAGGCGTATTGCACATGCCCTTCCTTGGCCAGGGTGTAGTCCTGCACGGTGTAGCCGTACTCCCGCGCCGCGGGCCGGAACTTGAAGCCGTAGAGGATCTCTTTGAGTTTCATGGCGGCCTCAGTGTACGTCCTGCCGGCCGCTGAAAGCGTGGGACAGGGTGCCGCCATCTATGTATTCGAGTTCGCCGCCGATGGGCACACCGTGGGCGATGCGTGTGGCGCGGATGCCGCGCCGCTGGGACAGTTCCGCCAGGTAATGCGCGGTGGCTTCGCCCTCCACCGTCGGGTTGGTGGCGAGGATGAGTTCGGTGACGCCGCCCTCGTCCAGGCGCTTCTCCAGTAGCGCGAGGCCGAGCTCCTCCGGGCCGATGCCATCCAGGGGCGAGAGGTGGCCCATGAGCACGAAATACTGGCCACGGAACCCGGTGGCGCCTTCCAGCGCGCTCACGTCCGCCGGCGTCTCCACCACGCAGACCACGGCGGGGTCGCGCTTGGCGTTGGAACAGATGGCGCAGAGCTGGCTTTCCGTGAAGTTGCGGCAGCGCTCGCAGTGGCCCACGCCCTGCATCGCAGCCTGCAAGGCCTCCGCCAGCGCCAGGGCGCCCGCGCGGTTGCGCTCCAGCAGGTGGAAGGCCATGCGCTGGGCGGACTTCGGCCCCACGCCCGGCAGACAACGCAGGGACTCCACCAGCTTCTGCAATAGCGGTGAGTAGGCCATGGATACCCTAGAAGGGGAGTTTCATGCCCGCGGGCAGGCCCAGGTTGCCGAAGCGCTCGCGCATGGCCGCCTCCACCTTGGCGGCGGCGTCGTTGCAGGCTACGGCGACGAGGTCCTCCAGCATCTCTGCATCCCCGCCGAGGAGTTCCGGGGCGATCTGCACGCGGCGCACCTCGTGCTTGCCGCTCATGGTCACCGTGACCTTGCCGCCGCCGGCCGACCCGGCGACCTCGAGCTTCTCCAGGTCTTCCTGGGCGCGGCGCATGTTCTCCTGCAGCTGCTGCGCCTGCTTCATCATGTTGCCGAGACCACCGCGCATAGACGTCACTCCATATATATTAAGAGTCGGACCCCGGGACCCCGCTCAATCCAGCGGTTTCACCAGTTCCGGGTTCACCTGGGTGCCGAAGGTCTCGCAGAGTTCGCGCATGGCCGGGTCCGCGGCGATGGCATCACGCGCCGCCGCCAGCTTGTCCGCCTCACGCTGCTCGCCGAGCTTGGCGGGCGTGGCGAGAGTGCCCTCGCCCACCTGGATGCGCACCTTGAGCGCTTCGCCGAAATGACGCGAGAGCGCTTCTTCGAGGCGGGCCTGGGCCTGGGGGATGATCATCTGCCGGTGGTCCGCACCCACTTCCAGGTGCAGGGTCGCCCCCTCACGGCGCAGGTATGCGCAGTTCGCCGCCAGCTGTTGTGCGGCGCCCTTCAAGCCCAGCGAATCCGCCAGGCTGTTCCAATCCGGTTCGTGCCAAGGAGTCGGCGCGCTCGTCTGTACCGGTGGACTCGGCGCTGCCGGTGCCGCCTGCGCTGCCGCCGGTCTTGGGGCCGGTGCCTGCGCCGCCTGGGGCTGGGCGCCGCCGCCCACTGCGGCCGGTGTGCCGTCCATGGGCTGGAAGGCCAGCATGCGCAGCAAGGTCATCTCGAAACCTGCCCGTGCCGAGGGCGCGAGCCCGAGGTCACGCTTGCCCATGATCGCGATCTGGTAATAGAGCTGCACGTCGGCCGCATCGAGCCGGCCCGCCAGTGCCTTGATGAGTTCGGCTTCGTCGAACTCCGCGGCCGCGGCGGGGACCGCCTGGGCCACGGCGATGCGCTGCAGCGCGGAAGCCAGCTCGTCCAGCACGAGACCATAGTCCGGGGCGCGCTCATCCAGCTGCGCCACTGCCGCGAGTGCTGCCGCGCCATTGCGCGACGCCAGGGCTTCCAGCAGCGCGCGCACGTGGGTGCGCTCGATGGTGCCGAGCATGCTGCGCACGTCCGCGTCCTTCACCTCGCCCCCGCCGAAGGCGATGGACTGGTCCAGCAGGCTCAGTCCGTCACGCAGGCTGCCGTCCGCCGCATGGGCCAGCAGGTCCGCTGCGGGCTTCTCGTAGCTGATCTTCTCGGCATCGAGGATCTGGGTGATACGCCCGGCGATGAGGCTCTCCGACAGGCGCTTCAGGTTGAACTGCAGGCAGCGGGACAGCACCGTCACCGGGATCTTCTGCGGATCGGTGGTGGCCAGCAGGAACTTCACGTGTGGAGGCGGCTCCTCCAGGGTCTTCAACAGGGCGTTGAAGGCGCTCTTGGAGAGCATGTGCACTTCGTCGATGAGGTAGACCTTATAGCGGCCGCGGCTGGGGGCGTACTGCACGTTGTCCAGCAGTTCGCGGGTGTCGTCCACGCCGGTGCGGGAGGCGGCATCCACTTCGATGAGGTCCACGAAGCGGCCCGCGTCGATCTCCTGGCAGGCACTGCACTGGCCGCAGGGCCGCGAGGTGACGCCGGTCTCGCAGTTGAGGGACTTGGCGAGGATGCGCGCGATGGTGGTCTTGCCCACGCCGCGGGTGCCGGTGAACAGGAAGGCGTGGTGCAGCCGGTCGTGGTCGAGCGCGTTGATCAGCGCCCGCAGCACATGCTCCTGGCCCACCATCTCCGCGAAGTTGCGGGGCCGCCATTTTCTCGCCAGGACCTGATACGACATGCGGGCTCGGTGTTTTCTAGGGGTTGCACGCCATCGGAGGGTACTTTAACAGACCCCCGCCGCCTGACGGCATATATGGATGTATGGGTGGCCGCCCGCGCCAGCCCGGTCCGGCCCGCGAAGCCTCTGCTACCGTTGCTCCCTTCCGGGCCTGGCGGGATTCGCAGTGCGTCACGGCCGGGGAGCCAGCGCAGGCTGCCATTGACTTGGTAATGATGGGGGTTGGGGAGAGGCTATTCAAGAAAAATCTAAAGGCTAGAAAAAGCTAAAGACAGAAAACGGAGAAAAGGATGAAGACCGAGGGCGGGATTGCTCGCCCCATCCCTGGGGCTCGCCCCTTCGGGGCCCCCGCTTCGCGGGGTCAAAAATCGCTCCTGGCGATTTTTTCGAACCAGCCGATATATGCATCGCGGGTTCGAATCCGACATCTTCTCCACATGAGCCAAAATAAAAGGGGCCTGGAAGGCCCCTTTTATTTTGGCTACTGGCGGAGAGGGCGGGATTCGAACCCGCGATACGGTGTTAGCCGTATACACACTTTCCAGGCGTGCTCCTTAAACCACTCGGACACCTCTCCGTAAACTCAAACTTCGGTCCGGAGGCCATTCTGCCGTCCCTGGCGCTATGACCAGCTCGGCTCCTGCCTCGCGCTCAGGCGGATGCGAGCTTCGCTCGCATGGAATCCCCGCCTTCGCCCACTCGGACACCTCTCCGTATACAAAACTTCTCAACTACTTAACTTCTGCCGGAGTGGGCGGCAAAAGGCGCGGCAGGTTACTCCAAGGGGCCCCCGGCCGCAACATTGGGCCGCGGTTTGGTGGCGACCGCAGGGGCCGGCTGGGGCTTGGAACCGGTAGCAGCGGCCGGAGCGACTTTCCTGACATCCGTCGGCGTCAGGACATTGGGCGGCGTGACCAGGCAAGGCTGGGCCAAAGGACCCGTGGTAGCGGCAGGCGCTGCCGTGGGCTTGGTGCTGCCGGCCGGCACGATATAGGCCGGATCCGGCACCGGCACGGTGACGCCCGGAGGCGCCGCGAGCGGCGGCCGCGGCACGTTGGCGCCATAGGGATGGGAGTTGCCGCAGGTGAGCGTGCCGCTGCAGGAAGCCAGCAGGGTGCTGGCGGCGAGCAGTATGGAGGAAGCCAGGGGACGCATTGTCATCGTATGCCTTAGGGATGGGGCCGGTTGGGTACTTTAAGCCAGGGCGTGGGCGGCCTTGAGGGCTGCCCGCACCGCGGGATGATGCTCTTCCGCGAGCGGGGTCAGGGGCAGGCGGATGCCGGGAGGGATCCGCCCCATCTCCGCCAAAGCCCATTTCACGGGGATGGGATTGCTCTCCACGAAGAGAGCCTTGTGCAGCGGGGCAAGCTCGGCATCCAGCGCCGCCGCCTTGGTCGCGTCACCCGTCAGCGCCGCCTTGCACATCTCGTGCATGAGCCTGGGCGCCACGTTGGCGGTGACCGAGATCACCCCGCGCCCCCCTTCTAGGATGAAGGCCCGGGCGGTGGCGTCGTCGCCGCTGATGAGCAGGAAGTCCTTGCCGCAACGCTGACGGATGTCCGCCGCGCGCTTGAGATCCCCGGTGGCTTCCTTGATGCCCTTCACGTTCGGGAGCTGGGCCAGCCGCCCGACCGTCTCCGGCAGGATGTCCGTGATGGTGCGGCTCGGCACGTTATAGAGGAGCAACGGGATAGAGATGGCTTCCGCCACGGCGCGGAAGTGCCGGTACAGGCCCTCCTGCCCAGGCTTGTTGTAGTACGGCGCGGCGCTCAGGACCGCATCGGCACCCACGGTCTCGGCGCGCCGGCTGAGCTGCACCGCGTGGGCTGTGGAATTGGAAGTGGCTCCCGCGATGACCGGGATGCGCCCCGCGGCGATGCGCACGCAATGGGCCAGCACCTCGAGCTGCTCGTCCCCTTCCACCACCGAGGCTTCGCCGGTGGTGCCCAGCGCGACGATGGCATCCGTGCCCTGGGCCACGTGCCATTCCACCAGCGCGTCGAGGGCAGCCAGATCCACCCGGCCGTCGGCGGCCATGGGCGTGACCAGCGCCACCATGCTTCCCTGGAACATACGGGAGGGACCTCGGGGAAAACGCTATTTTAACGGCCGCCCGCCGCCACCGCCAGCGGAGTTGCAGCGGCAGGGAAACCCGTTACACTGCTCCCATCCTCCCCCGCCGGTACTGGTTAGCCCGCTGCGAGCCCGAATGAAACAGTTCCTGGTGCTCTCGGTGCTGGCGGAAGACCGGCCGGGCATCCTCCATGACCTCGCGCGGGCGGTGAAAGACTGCGGCTGCAACGTGGTCGAGAGCCGCATGACCATCCTGGGCGGAGAGTTCTCCATGCTGCTGCTGGTGTCCGGCAACTGGAACACCGTCACCAAGCTGGAGGGGGCCCTGCCCAAGCTCGAGAAGAGCCTGAAGCTGACCCTCGCCTCGCGCCGCACCACCGAGCGCGAGCCCCGCGAAGACCTCCTGCCCTATGCCGTGGACGTGGTGTGTCTGGACCAACCGGGCATCATCTTCAACCTCGCCAACTTCTTCTCCGAGCGCAACATCGGCGTGGCGGACCTGAGCACCCGCAGCTACGCCGCCGCCCATACCGGGGCACCCATGTTCGCGGTGCAGATGTCGGTGAACATCCCGGCGGACATGCAGATCGGGCGGCTGCGCGAGGACTTCATGGAGTTCTGCGACAGCCTGAACCTCGACGCCATCATGGAACCCATCAAAGGCTGAATACATGAGCAAGATCGCCGTCGGCAAGAAGGTCCCGGACTTCAGCCTGCCCGCCACCAACGGCCGGGACGTGAGGCTCTCTTCCCTCAAGGGGCACGACGTGGTGCTCTACTTCTACCCCAAGGACGACACCCCCGGCTGCACCCTCGAGGGCCAGGACTTCCGTGACCTGCACCCGCGCTTCGCGCGCCTCGGCGCGGTGATCCTCGGCGTGTCCCGCGACAGCCTGAAGTCCCACGCGAAGTTCTGCCAGAAATACGCTCTCGACTTCGAACTCCTCTCCGATGAGGACGAGAAGCTCTGCAGGCTCTTCGACGTGATCAAGATGAAGAACATGTACGGCAAGAAGGTGCGCGGCATCGAACGCAGCACCTTCCTCATCGGCAAGGACGGCACGCTGCGCCGCGAGTGGCGCAAGGTGAAGGTCGAGGGCCACGCCGCCGAGGTGCTGGAAGCCACCGGTGCCGCCGACGCTGCTCCACCCAAGGCCGGCAAGCCCAATCCCAAGAAAAAAGCTGTGCCCAGGAAGAAAGCCGCGAAGAAGAAGAAGGCAGGCAAGCGGGGTCGCAAGTGAGCAAGAAACCCGCCCGCAGCAAAGAGCAGCGCCGCCTCTACGTCCTCGACACCAATGTGCTGATGCACGACCCCACGTCCATCTTCCGCTTCCAGGAACATGACATCTTCCTGCCCATGGTGGTGCTGGAGGAGCTGGATGCGGGCAAGAAAGGCATCTCCGAGGCCTCACGCAACGTGCGCCAGGTGAGCCGCTTCCTCGATGACATGATGCGCGACGTGAGCAAGGACGAGATCGACGCGGGCCTCGTGATCCAGAACCTGCAGAACGCCACCGGCGCCGCGATCACCGGTGGCCGCCTGTTCTTCCAGACCGAAGCCCTGTCCGATGCCCTGCCAGACAGCCTGCCGGGCAACAAGCCGGACAACTATATCCTCGCCATCACCCTGGCGCTGCAGAAGAAGCACCCAGGCACGCGCGTGGCGCTGGTGTCGAAGGACATCAACCTGCGCATCAAGGCGGCGGTGCTCGGCATCCATGCCGAGGACTACTTCAACGACAAGGCGCTGGACGACCTGGACCTGCTGTTCACCGGCATGCAGGAACTGCCCAAGGACTTCTGGGACAAGCACAGCAAGGACATGGAATCCTGGCAGCAGGAAGGCCGCACCTGGTACCGCATCCAGGGACCGCTGGTGAAGGACTGGCATCCCAATCAGTGCGTCTACAGCGACAGCGACAACTTCGAGGCGCTGGTGCGCGGCATCGACGACCGCGGCGCGCTCTTGGAGCTGACCCGCGACTACCGCGGCATCCGCCACACGGTGTGGGGCATCAACGCCCGCAACCGTGAACAGAACTTCGCCCTCAACATGCTGCTGGATCCTGGCGTGGACTTCGTCTCCCTGCTCGGCTCCGCCGGCACCGGCAAGACCCTGCTGGCGCTCGCCGCCGGCCTGGCCCAGACCCTGGAGCAGAACCGCTACCGCGAGATCATCATGACCCGCG
>CAZPAO010000026.1:0-30740 GCA_964584665.1 uncultured Gammaproteobacteria bacterium | reverse complement strand
AGCAAGCTCCCCGAGGACCTGCTGGACCTCAACCCCTACAACAGCGTGCCCACGCTGGTGGACCGGGAACTGGTGCTCTATGACCCGCGCATCATCATGGAGTACCTGGAGGAGCGTTTCCCGCACCCGCCGCTGATGCCGGTGGACCCGGTGACGCGCGCGCGTTTCCGCCTGGCGCTGTTCCGTGTCGAGAAGGACTGGTACACCCTGGTGGACGAGATCGAGCAGTCCCCCAGCAAGCCCCATGCCCGCGCCAAGAAGATGCTGCGCGAGAGCCTGCTGGCGGCCTCCGACGCCTTCTCCGTGAAGCCCTATTTCCTGAGCGACGAGTTCTCCCTGGTGGACTGCTCCATCGCCCCCATCCTCTGGCGCCTGCAGCGCTACGAGATCGACCTGCCGGCCGGGGCCAAGTCCATCCATAAGTACGCCGAGCGCCTGTTCAACCGCCCGGCCTTCAAGCTCAGCCTCACCGACATCGAACGCGAGATGCGCCCCTCCTGAGGGGCCTCGCCGGTTCCGTGACGTCAGACGCAGCGGTTCGCCGGCACCTGGGTTATCCTTCCTAGATGCTTCCCAGAAAACCCTACTTCCTGCGTGCCATGCACCAGTGGATCGTGGACAGCGGTTCCACGCCCTACCTCGTGGTGGACGCGAACGTGGCCGGCGTGGAGATCCCGCCCGGCTACGCCCAGGACGGCAAGCTGGTGCTGAACATCAGTTACGAGGCCACCAGCACCCTCGACCTCGGCGCCGACCACGTGGAGTTCGACGCACGCTTCGGCGGCGTATCGCGCCACGTGCGGGTGCCCATGGCGGCGATACTCGCGGTCTACGCCCATGAGAGCGGCCAGGGCATGCTGTTCGATGCGGAGGGCGAGCCGGAGATGGGCGCCGCGGAGGACACCCGACCGGGCGGCGGCGACGGACCCAAGCCTGGGTCTGGCAAGAAACCCACTCTCAAGATCATTAAATGAACAGAGGCGGCCTTGAGGCCGCCTCATCCGTCTGGGGCTATAGTGGGTCCCAATCTAAAGGGAGTGATCATGCCGGGACGTACCCGCCTATCTCGTGTCGTGCACAAGTTCGACCGCTTCCCGGATGGGCTCAAGCATATCTTGATCACCTGGGCCTTCGGCGGCACCGTGCCCTTCGTGCGCACCGCGGGCCTCAAGTTCGAGGCGCTCACGGAAGAGCGGGCAGTCCTCACCATCCGCAACCGCCGCAAGGTGCAGAATCACATCGGCACGCTCCACGCCGCGGCCGTGGCGCTGCTGGGGGAGACCGCCACCGGCGCCGTGTTCGGCATGAGCGTGCCGGACGACAAGCTGCCGCTGCTGAAGAATATGCGCATCGCCTACACCCGGCGTTCCAAGGGCGCCTTGCGGGCCGAGGCCACGCTCTCGGCCGAGATGCGCGAGCGTTTCTGGATCGAGGAGAAGGGTGAGATCGTGGTGCCGGTGAAGATCACCGACGAGACCGGCGAGACCACGGTGGATGCGGAGTTCGTCTGGGCCTGGAGGCCAAAGAAGAAACCGTGATCGAGATCGTCCAGGGCGACATCACGCAGCTGGACGTGGATGTCATCGTCAACGCCGCCAACGAGAGTCTGCTGGGAGGCGGGGGGGTGGATGGCGCCATCCACCGCGCGGCCGGGCCCGAACTCAAGGAAGCCTGCCGCCGCCTGCACGGCTGCCCTACGGGCGAGGCGCGCATCACGCCCGGGTTCCGCCTCAAGGCCCGCTGGGTGGTGCATACGCCGGGGCCGGTGTGGCGCGGCGGGGCCCTCGGTGAGCCGCAGCTCCTGGAAGATTGCTATCGTAATTCGTTCAGGCTCGCGGCCGCACAGCAGGCCCTCAGTATCGCCTTCCCTTGCATCAGCACTGGCGTCTACGGTTATCCCAAGGAACCGGCGGCGCGCATCGCCATCGGCGTGATGCGCGAGACCGGGACTGGGTTCGAGCGGATCGTCGCCTGCTGCTTCGACACTGACGACGAGGCGCTCTACCGTCGCCTGCTCGGCGATTGACGACCCGTCGTATCGCATCGGCCGGAGCCGCCGATAGGTAAAATCCCGGTCCCATCGGTGTCCTGTTATATACTCCGCCGATAGCAGCAGGCCATCGGGCCCGCGTCGCGCCAGCGCAGGAAACGTGATGCATCGGAAGAAGACGGGCACGGGACATCCACCGCAAACCCTGCAGGGATGCTCAGTCTGCACGCTGCAACCAGCCTGTCTCCCCTGGGACCTCGAACATAATGACATCGAGCGCCTCGAGCGCATCGTGGACCGATCCGCCACCTTGAGCGCGGGCGACCATCTGTTCCGTTTCGGTGAAGCCCTGCGCGCGGTGTACGTGGTGCGCAGCGGGGCCTTCAAGAACTACCGGCTCGATGCTGCGGGCCGCGAGCGGGTGCTGGGCTTCGTCTTTCCCGGCGAGCTCGTCGGTGTGGACGGCATCTATCCCCGGCGTCATGAGTCCAACGCCATCGCCCTGAAGGACAGCGCCATCTGCGCGCTACCCTACGCGGCGCTGACCACGCTGATGGAGAGCAGCGACGGCCTGCGCCGCCAGATCCTCAGGCTGGTGAGCCGGGATGGGGTCTACAGTGCCGGCTACACTCTAGATAGCGCCCCGGATGAGCGTGTGGCGGGCTTCCTCATGAACCTCTCTCAGCGCAACAGCAGCAATGGTCGCTCTGCGACGGAATTGGGCTTGCCCATGTCCCGCCAGGAGATCGGAAACTATTTACGTCTGAGCGCTGATACGGTCACGCGGGTGCTGTTGCGTTTCGAAGCGGAAGGATTGGTGGAATCCAGCCGCGATGGTTTGACACTGTTGAATATGCGTCAAATCGGGGACATAGCCAAGACGGGTTGATAGGGGATTATCGGGAGTGGGATGTCGGTTTGTGATTTGGTGCACGGGACCGCAGTCATCCTGCGTGTACTGTTAGCTACATGAACACAAAAGAGAGTGGTCCTTCGACGCAGCCACGCGGCACCGTGACCGGGCTGCACGAAAGGATATGCGTAAACCCCATGTACGATGACATAGCACAGGAATTGACCGATGCGCACCGCAATATGGAGCGCGTCCTCACGCTCATCCGCTTGCAGGTGGATTCCCTCAAGGAGGGGCAGGATCCCGCGGGTTTCCTGTTGCTCAACAACGCCATCAGCTATATGCGCGACTATCCCGGGGTGATCCACCATCCGGTGGAGGAGCTGATCTTCGCCCGGCTCATCCAGCACGCGCCGGAGACCCGCACGGTTTGCTCGCGGCTCCACGATCAGCACCAGAACTTCCGCCGCCGTGAGGCCTCCTTGCTCCGGCGCATCCACAGCGCCCAGGCCGGCGACCTGGAGGCCTGCCGGCAGGTGAAACAGATCGGGACCGCGTACTGCACGGAGCATGCCAGCCACATCCGCAGCGAGGAAGTGGACGTGTTCCCGCAGGCGGTGCGCTGGCTGGAGAACTCTGACTGGCGCGAGATCGGCGAGCAGTCCCGCACGCTGGTTGATCCGCTGCTGGTGCGCAAGGACCTGAAGCAGTACGACAATCTCTACGATTATCTGATGACGGCAGGACGAGACTTCAACATCCACTAAAAGCGGCTGCGCTCGGTAGGGTGTTGTTGGGCTTCGGACTCGCAGTCGGTCATGCACATCAGAGTGCACTCCCTCCCTCCCTCCCTCTCGCCTCGTCCGCTCACGACGCTTTTAGCGGAGCATTTAGTCAGGAAGCAGTTTCCCAGGGTTCAGGATGCCGTTGGGGTCGAAATCCCGCTTGATGCGACGCATCAGATCCAGGGTCGGCGCGTCGAATTCCAGCCCCATGAACGGGCGCTTCTCCAGCCCCACGCCGTGCTCGCCCGAGAGGGTGCCGCGCATGTCCAGCACCGTCTTGAACACTTCCCGCAGGCAGGGTTCCGCGTTCTTCATCTGGGCCGCGTCGTCTGGGTCCACCAGCAGGTTCACGTGTATGTTGCCGTTGCCGGCGTGGCCGAAGTTCACGATGGGCACGCCGTATTGTTTCGAGAGTTCCGCCAGCCGGGTGATGAAGTCCGCCATGCGCGACACCGGCACCACCACGTCCTCGTTGATCTTCTTGGGCGCGATCTTGCGCAGGGCCGGGGAGAGGGCCTTGCGGGAAGCCCATAGCGATGCGGACTCCTTCGCGTCCCGCGCGGCGCGGAACTCCATGCAGCCGGGGCCTTGGGCGGCTTGGCCCACCGCCGCGGCGGAAGCATCCAGTTCCTCGGGACGGCCGTCCACTTCGATGAGCAGCATGGCGCCGGCGTCCGCCGGCAGGTCGTTGTCCGCGTAGCCCCGGATCATGCCGATGGAGGGGCCGTCGATGAACTCCAGCACGCAGGGGGTGACCGGCTGGGCCATGATGCGCGAGACCGCCGCGGCCGCCGCGGTCATGTCCGAGTAGATGGCGCGCAGAGTGCGCACCGCCTCCGGCTTGGGCGTGAGCTTGAGGGTGGCCTCGGTGATGACGGCGAGCGTGCCCTCGGAGCCGATCAGCAGGCGCGTGAAGTCATAGCCCATGGCGCCCTTGGTGGTGTAGACGCCCGCCACCAGTTCCTGGCCGGCGCCGGTGACGGCGCGCAGGCCCAGCACGTTCTCGCGGGTGGTGCCGTACTTCACCGCTTTGGGGCCACCCGCGCCGCAGGCGAGGTTGCCGCCCACGGTGGAGTAGCTGGCGGAAGTGGGGTCCGGGGGCCAGAAGAAACCATGCTTCGCGGCCGCTTCCTGCACCGCTGTGTTGGTGGCGCCGGTCTCCACCACCAGTGCCCGGTTGGCGCTGTCCACCGAGAGGATGCGGTTCATGCGCTCCAGCGCCAGCACCAGTCCGCCCTGCACCGGCACGGCGGAGCCCGTGGTGCTGCTGCCGAGGCCGCGCGCCGTGAGCGGCACCTTGAACTCGTTGCACAGGCGCACCACCGCCAGCACTTCGGCGTGGGAGGCGGCGAAGGCCACGGCGTCGGGCAGGGTGTGGCGGCGGCTGTTGTCGTAGCCGTAGGGCCAGCGGTCGGCGGGGTCGGTATAGAGGTCCTCGGCCCCCACCGCCTCGGCGAGCCGCGAGAGGAATGCGGCGGGGAGACGGGCGCTGCCGCTCACGGGATCAGGCGGGGAACAGCTGTTCGTCGATGAGGTCGCAGAGGCAGTGCAGGGCCAGGAGGTGCACTTCCTGGATGCGCGCCGTGACCTTGGCGGGCACGCGGATCTCCACGTCGCCGTCCTTCAGCTGTGCGGCCATCTTGCCGCCGTCCTTGCCGGTGAGGGCCACCACCTTGATGCCCTTCTCGTGGGCCGCGTCGATGGCGCGCATCACGTTGGGGGAGTTGCCGGAGGTGGAGATGGCCAGCAGCACGTCGCCCCGGCGGCCGAGTGCACGCACCTGCTTGGAGAAGATCTCGTTGTACTCGTAGTCGTTCGAGATCGAGGTCAGGGTCGAGGTGTCGGTGGTGAGCGCGATGCCGGCGATGCCTGGGCGTTCGCGCTCGTAGCGGTTGAGCAGCTCCGCCGAGAAGTGCTGGGAGTCCGCCGCCGAGCCGCCGTTGCCGCAGCTCATCACCTTGCCTTCGTGGCCGAGGGACTCGGCCATGAGCTGGCCCGCCTTGAGGATGGAGGGCACCAGCACCTGCAGGGCTGCCTGCTTGGTGGCGATGCTATCTTTGAATTGCTGCGTGATGCGGTCTTCGAGCTTATTCATGGTCCCCTCGGGATCATTAACCGGGCTGGAAAGCGTCCTGTATCCATTCTACCGCTGCCGGGCCTTCGCTTCCCGTCACCGCCACCACGTCGAAGCGCAGCGGCCGGCGCTTGAGTTCCGGCTGCCGGCTGAGCAGATGCTGGGTCGCCAGGGTCAGCTTGCGCTGCTTGGAGGCGCCCACGGTCTCGGCGGCGCTGCCACGGCTGGCATCCTGCCGGTAGCGGACTTCCACCACCACCAGCGTGCCGGCCCCGTCCATGAGCACCAGGTCCAGCTCACCCTGGGGACAGCGGTAGTTGCGGGTATGGAGCGTGAGGCCCTTGGATTCAAGCATCTCGAGGGCCAGCCGTTCCGCCTGCTGGCCCGACTCCAGGTGCTTGGGCGAACTCACGGGCTCGAGGCGGGCTGGACCGGCTGCACGGCGTTCACCGGTGAGGCGGCCGGCAGGTCCACCGGCGCCAGCAGTTCCACGGAGCCGTCGTCGAAGTCCGCCCAGTCCAGGCGCCGGTGCACGCGGCCGTCCGCATCCAGGCTCAAGAGGCCGGTGACGCCCTGCAGTGGCGTGCCGATGGCGTGGGTGTTGTAGAGCAGCGGTACCAGCCGGTAGGCATCGAAGCCGAGCGCATAGAGGCGGCTGTTGCCGGCGAAGTTATTGGGCCAGTACTTGGCGAGGGTGTCGCGCATGTCCGCCACCGAGCCCTTGTCTTCCAGGGTCCAGGGCATGTCGTCGAAGATCAGCCCGTTCAGCAGCGTGTTGTCCACGTTGTCGTCCAGCTCGTAGACCTTGGAGGTGGAGTACACCGGCAGGTCCTCGCCGTGGTTGAAGGCGATCTGGGGCTGGATGGTGCGGGCATCCGCCGCATTGGCGGCCAGGAAGATGAACTGCACGTCCAGGCGGCGTCGCGGGTCGTAGTCGAGGTGCTGCCCCAGGGTGGCGGCCAGCCGCTGCACGCGTGCGTTGCTGGCATCCAGGTCGAAGCCCTGGGTGAGGATGCCGTCGATGGCATCCGGCTTGCTGCCGGGCGCGAAGGTCTGCATGCCGAGCAGGGTGCCGCCGAGTTCGGCGAAGCGCGCCGAGAAGGCGTTGAACATGCGCGCGCCGAAGTCGTCGCCGGAGACGAGCGCGATGGCGCGGGTGCGGCCTTCCGCCACCGCGCGCTCGGCTGCCTGGGCTGCTTCGCCCTCCGGCAACAGGCCGAACTGGTAGAAGCCCGTGGGGCCGGCGCGGTTATTGTCGAGATAGTTCAGCGCCAGCACCGGCACCGGCAGCGAGGACTGGGAGGCGAGGCCCGCCACCGCGTCCTTGGTGAGAGGCCCGATCACCATGCTCGCGCCATCCGTGACCGCCTGTTGATAAGCGGCCTGGGCGCTGGCGGCGGTGGTGCCGGAGTCATAGAGGGTGATGCTGGGCGCGCGGGTGCCGCCGATCTGGTAGTAGGCGGCGAACAGCCCGTCCCGCACCGCGTCCGCCGGGGACTGGAAGTTGCCGGAGAGGGGCAGGAGCACCGCCACCTTGGGCGGGAAGGCGGTGAGCGCTTCCTGCTTCGCGATCAGGGTCGGGACCACGTCGCCTGCCGCCGGATGCTGCGGATACTTGGCCTGCCACTGCCTGATCTGGGCCTCGAACTTCTCGGGTTGCTGCCAGCTGCCGCGGGAGATGGCCGCGAGTTCCAGCCAGCCGCGGGTCGCGCTCGAGAGCGAGGCGGGCAGCTTCGTCAGGTCCACCGGCGTATGGGTCTCGGTGAGGGTGTTCCAGATGAGCTGGTGGTTGGCCGTCACGTCGGGGCTGTTGGGGGTGAGGTAGGTCTCGCGCTCGCTCCAGTCCTGCACCGCGGCGGGGAGGTCGTTCAAGGCGAGATGCGCCTGGCCGCGCACCAGGAGCGCCTTGGCTTTCAGCTCCGCCGGTAGCGGCGCCAGCGGGATCTTGAGGGGCGGCAATGCCGCCTGGGGCTGATGCTGGGCGAGGGCCAGGCTCGCTTTCAGGATCGCGATGCGGGCGGCGAGCGCCGGATATGGAGCCTTCTCGTGCACTTCCGCCAGCAAAGCCGCGGCGCGCTGGCTGTTGCCCGCGAGCTGCCAGTCTTCGGCGGCGCTCACCAGGAGTTCGCTGCGCTGGGCCGGCTGCGCGGCGGCGGCGAGCTTCTCGTCCACCGCGGCGGCGTCGGCGTACTTGCCGGCTGCTTCGAGCTGGGCTGCCTCGCCGCGGGTCACCGGCACTTCGCGCGCGGGCGTGGTGCCGCAGCCGGCGAGCAGGAGGAGGCCGAGGAGCGTGAGCAGGCCGAGCGCGCGTTTCAGGACCGGGATGCCTTGCATGGATGCGGCTTTCCGTTGCAGGATGGGGCGGACATCCATCATAACCCGACCCGGCCTTAGGGTCCGGATTCACCGAGGAATACGCGTGTCTGGACGGCCCGGTGTGCTGTACGTGGTGGCCACCCCCATCGGCAACCTGGAGGACCTCTCGCCCCGCGCGCAGAGGGTGCTGGCCGAGGTGGACCTGGTGGCGGCGGAGGACACCCGCCACAGCGGCACCCTGCTCGCGCACTTCGGCATCAAGACCCGTCTCATCTCGCTCCACGACCACAACGAGGCGGCCCGCGCCGCGGAGCTGATCCCGCGCCTGCAGGCGGGGGAGTCGGTGGCGCTCATCTCCGACGCCGGCACGCCGCTCATCAGCGATCCCGGCTTCGATCTGGTGCGCGCGGCGCGGCAGGCCGGCATACAGGTCTCGCCCATCCCCGGCGCTTCGGCGCTGGTGGCGGCGCTCTCGGTGAGCGGCCTGCCCACGGACCGCTTCGTGTTCGAGGGCTTCCTCCCGGCCAAATCCGCTGCGCGGCGCGAGCGGCTGGAGACGCTGGCGGCCGAGCCCCGCACCCTGGTGTTCTACGAATCCGTGCACCGGCTTCAGGAATCCCTGGAAGACATGGCGGCAGTGCTCGGGGCCCACCGCAACGCGGTGCTGGCGCGGGAACTGACGAAGCTGCATGAGGGCGTGCGGGAAGCGCCATTGCAGGCACTGGCGGGATGGGCCGCCACGGATCCCGCGGCGGGGAAGGGCGAGGTGGTGCTGATGGTGGCGGGAGCTGCCGCGACGGAACGCCCGCCGCTGGGGGCCGAGGCGGAGCGGGTGCTGAAGGCCCTGCTCACGGAACTGCCGGTGAAACAGGCCGCCGCCCTGGCCGCCGCCATAACCGGTCTCAAGAAGAACGAACTCTACGAGCGGGCGCTGGCGATCTCCGGCAAGAAATGAATCCGGGTCGATCGTCCACCGGGGCCTATAATGCCCACTGGAGTCGGCCAGACAGTCGCAGCGCGCAAGCGCTGAGGAAAGTCCGGGCTCCATAGGACAGGGTGCCAGGTAACGCCTGGGGGGCGCGAGCCCACGGAAAGTGCCACAGAAAACATACCGCCTAAGCGCGCAAGCGCCGGTAAGGGTGAAAAGGTGCGGTAAGAGCGCACCGCGCGGCGGGTAACCGTCCGCGGCACGGAAAACCCCACCCGGAGCAAGGCCAAATAGGGGAGCAAGCGGCGTCAAATCCGCACGTGCGGTCCGCACGGCTCCCGGGTAGGCTGCTAGAGGTGCGGGGTGACCCGCATCCCAGATGAATGGCTGTCCACGACAGAACCCGGCTTACCGGCCGACTCCTTCTTCTCCTGACTTCCAGTCACCCGCCCGGCACCCTTCCGGGCGCTGGGCGGTTTTTGCTGTCCCGCAGCCCTAATTGGCTGCGGACCCGCAGTTTTCGCTAAGTGCTTAATTCAAAAAGACATATTCCTGAATGAAGTTTTGGCTGGATGCAGAAAATCCGCGATCTACGGGTCGTCGCGCGGTTTCTCAATGATTAGGGGACCTTTATCCAAAATTTGCATAGACTCAGGCACTGGCATTTAGCTTAGTGTTTATGCTTTCGCCATATTGACGTTTTATATTTTCGCTATATTATACGTCCATGATAACTAAAGCTGTCGATGTGCTGAAGCGGTGCGAGACAGAGCTGCGGACACTGGTGTCGGCCGCGGCGGGTGCCGGCGACTACGACTCCGTGGTCCGCATAACCTTCTGGGCTAAGGAGGTGGCAGCCATTACGGCTGATGCGGCTGCCCCTGAATCGCCTCGCCAGACGGCGGCTAACGCCCAACCGGCGGGCGGACGTAAGCGAGGCAAGGCGGCGGAGTACCCGAAGTTCGTCCGCCAGGGCGACAGCCTGGTGAAGATCGGCTGGTCCAAGAAGGACCGGGCCGAATACGAGCACAAGGCGGCTGGCATGGCAACGAAGCCCCTCGCAGACGCTCTTATCCAGCTCGGCAAAGGCAAGCGTATATTCCAGGTTGCGGAGCTGCTGCCCCTCGACGGTTCAGGGGATGATGGAGGGGTGCCGGACTACCAGGTGTATGTGCTGGTGGCGTGGCTGCGGTCGGTGGGGCTTATCACCCAGCGCGGTCGCCAGGGCTATTCCGTGCTGAAGCCAGACTCGCTCGTAGCGGATATCGCCGCGGCATGGAGCGCGCTCCGGAGCCGATAGTGGCTTCGGGGGCGGCAGAGCAAATGGGGGCAAGCACCATGAAATGGACCTTCTTCAAGGTCGATGGCGGCCAGGACCAGGGCTTCCACGACGCCGGCGTCGAGACCTTCAAAGGCAATTTCGACCGGTATCTCGCGCGCGAGCTCATCCAGAACAGCCTTGACGCCCGCAACGACGAAAACAAGCCCGTCCGGGTGAAGTTCGAGCTCATGGAGCTGGAGCGCACAGACGTCCCGGATGTAGACGCGCTGGCCGCATCCTGCTCGCGCTGCGCCGAGTATTGGAACCACCAGCCCAAGGCGAAGAAGTTCTTTACCGAGGCCACCGAGATCCTGCGCAAGGATAAGGTCCTGGCGCTCAAGTTCGGCGACTACAACACGAAGGGCGTTCTTGGCAGCGACAACGAGCGCAGCAAGAACTGGTACAACCTAGTCCGTTGCGCCGGCGCGTCATCGAAGGAGAGCGGCGAAGGCGGGTCCTTCGGCATCGGCAAGAATGCTCCCTTCGCCGCCAGCAAGGTCCGCACCGTTCTGTACTCCACTTACAACGTGGAGGGCGAGCACATTTTCCAGGGCGTGGCGAAGTTGGTATCCCATCAGCACCCGGATGGTGGCACCGCCCAGCCCACGGGCTATCTGGGGGCTGACAAGGGGCAGTCCGTGCGGGACAAGTCTCAGCTTTCTACGAAGTTCCTCCGCGCCGAGCACGGCACCGACATCATTGTGCTCGGCTTTCAGGAGAACAAGGCGTGGCAGACAGATCTCATCTATTCGGTGCTGGCTAACTTCTGGCCGGCGATTTCCTTCGGCGACCTCGAGGTGACCATCGGCGATACCCGCATCCACCGCGACAACCTGAAGAGCCTGCTGGAGCAGTACAGCGCATCCCCCAGCGAGGATTTCATGGCCTATCGGTACTACCAGGCCTACGAGAGCGCGACCAAGGATTTCCACCAAGAGCTGCCGCAGCTCAAGAGGGTCTCCCTGTATCTGCTAGCAGGCGATGCCAGCCTGCCCAAGCGCATCCTCATGATTCGCAAGACCGGCATGGTGATCTTCGAGAAGCCTTTCCGCGGCATGATCCCATTCTGCGGTGTGTTCATGTGCCGGAATGAAGAGGGCAACCGCCTGCTCCGGGAGATGGAGCCGCCACGGCACGACATCTGGGACCCGGACCATCCGGAGAAAGGCGTCAACCGCAAGATCGAGACGGAATACGTGAACTTCATCCGTGCTGCGATCAAGGAGCTCACGCCGGCGGACAACTCCACCGTCATCAGCGTCCCCGAGCTCAACCGGTATCTGCCCGACGATGCTGATTCACCGGAAGAGTCTTTCGACAGCTCGGACGAGTCCAGCGGCAAGACTGAGACCTTCACCCGTCGCGCACTGCCGGAGCAGATCCAGGGCGAGGCCATGAGTGCGGCGCACCAGCCGCCTCCCGAGCATGAAGCCGCCGATGCAGAGGAAAATCCTGAATCGCAGCTGGAAGAGGATGCGTCGGGCGAGGAGTTCACCACCAGCGGCACTACCCACACCGATGGGTTCGGTGAAGGAACCGGAGAAGGCGGTGGTGGCGGTGGAGGCGACCCGCCTAAGGGCGGCGGCGAGGCTACGCAGGTACCCGGCAGCCATGGCGGCTCCCAGCCGAAGCAGCCAATACCGGTGCGATTCCGTACGTTTTCGCGTGACGCTGCCGCGGGTGTCTACACCATCACCGTATCCCCCGTGAATGCCGGCACGTATAGCGCAAGGCTCGGGCTCAAGATGATTGGCGATGATCAGACCGCTCCGGCCGAGCTCGCTGAGGCTAGAACCGCCGCCGGCGTGGCCATCCCCGTATCCCCGAGCGGCGCCATTGGCCCTGTTTCACTCTCGAGCAGCGAGCCGCTCAGGCTGGAGGTCGTGCTGCGCCGGCCGCTGCGGGTTGCGATGGAGCTGGTGGCCCATGAAGCGTAGCCCGCGCTCCTACCCGCATCCAGTTGTCGGCAACCGCGACGATGTTGCCGATGCCGCCTTTGCCGCTGAATATAAGGTGACCACGGACAGCCAGAATCTCTATGTTGAGGTCTCCATCAACTGCACGAGCGCAACGGTCAACGAGCTGCTGGCATCCAATGGCGCCCGTTTCATCGCTCACGTGGAATGCAGCAACACTATGTACCGGCGAGCCTTCGAGTTTACGGAGACCACGAAGCGCATCCAGATTCCGGCTGACCAGCTGAACGATTCCGTCGAGGTCAACGTCTTCGCGTGCACCATACACCCGAAGAGCGGGTATCGGCCGGAAAAGGCTCATGGCGACTATGCAGACACCGTATTCGACGTCCGAAAGGGCGATGTCCTGGCGGTCGCCAATGGCTTCACGTTCGATGTGGAGAGTCAGTTCGATGCGTTGGCACGCATCGGCTCAATCATGCAGATCGAGGAGGCCAAGGAGGACGGCGATATGGCCGCTCGTGTCGAATTCGGGAGCGACAAGATCCTGATCCGGCTGTGCAAGAACGACTTTACGGACTACAAGCTGCTGCGATCCCAGGACATCGTTTCGCCAGCGCTGGCTTGCGCCATCGTGCTGCCGGTGCTCCTTGAGGCGCTGACGCTGGTGGATGGTAGCGACTATGACGGCTACCGCTGGGTAAAATCCATCCGGCGCCGCCTCGCTGCCCTGGGGCTTGAAAAAGAGCAGGACCGTCTGGTGCGTGCACAGAAGCTGCTTGAACTCCCCCTGCGCCGCGCACTGGTGGCCGCGCGCAAGGTCACAGAAGGTTTCGCCTAGCCCGCGGAGGAATGTTCGTGGCAACGCTTTCTATCTTCAAGGAGGCCTTCGTCCTTCGGCTGCGCACCGACATCGGCGTCAATCTCGCGCATTACACCGAAGCCAAGTCCTGGCTCGCGGCCGAGCCTGATCTGCAGCAGTGGGAGATACCAAGCTCGCTGGAGCTGAAGGAACCGGTCGAGCTTGTGATGCCGACTGAGGCTGATTTCCACGATATCGAGAACGCCATTCGCATCCATAGAGCGCTCGTCACGCTCACTCCGCTCCAAGCCAGAGACCCGCGGCTCTGGACCCGCCTCGCGCACGTCGAACTCTGGGGGTACATGCGCCTGCGCTGGCCCGCCGAGCGCCACGCCGGGAATGCCGATAAGGAGGTCCGGTTCATCGATTCGCGTTATTTCGTATCCCAGGCCCAGGGGCGCGCGCTCCTCAGGCACGGCATCGCCCGCCTCTGGTGGGCAGGCCACGTGTCCTATGACAAGGACCGCGACAACCCCTACGAGCTTACCCGCGTGCTGCTGTCCAACCTGGACGTAACGCTTCAGCTCCTGGAGCGCAGCCTGGGACGCTCGCCTGCGGTGGCGAAGGGCTTCCTTGAGTTCCTGCTGAAGCACGAGGCAGAGCTGCTCGCGGGTGGTGATGCCAATCGCATGCGTATCCGTCATCTGCTGAAGTTCCTCAACATGCAGGGCGGAGTGCTCTTGCTCGACTGCTTAAGCCCAGCAGAGATATCCACCATCCTGGATACCGAGCTTGCAACGCTCCAGGCGGCCTAAGCCCAGCGGCGGCGGCCGGGCGATCACCTACCAATCGTTGAAATCTGTGGCCCCCCGCAGTAAGCGCAGGCAGAGGTCAGCCTTTCATCGGCGAGATCGTCGAGCCGCTCCATGCACCTAGCCGTCTAGGAACTTTTTGAGCTTGGCGACGTGCCGCCCGCGGCGGATCTCGCACTCCCACAGCACGAGAGACTCCCAGCCTATCCCTCTGAGCTCCCTCCTCGCGCGGGCGTCCCTCTCGCGGTTGCGCCTCAGTTTCGGGCCCCAGTATCCGCGGTTGGACTTGGGCTTAGCCGCGAGCCTGCAACGCGGATGCTGATGCCAGAAGCATCCATGCACGAAGATCGCCTTGCGGCGCGACACGAACACGATGTCGGGCTTGCCGGGTAGATCTTTGCGGTGAAGCCGGTATCGGTGCCCGGCGCCCGACAGGAGTCTGCGGACAGTCAGCTCGGGAGCCGTATCCTTGCTTCTTATGCGGCTCATCACCGCGCTCCGTTGGCTTCTGCTGATCCTGTCCATGGCCGCTACTATGCCTTCGCCCCTGGGGCAAGCTTGGCTCCTGCGGCAGGAAATTCGTCGGCATGAGCTTCAGCCTGAGTCATGCGCTCGCCCAGAATTCCGAGCTCCTGCCGCATCCTCTCAAGCTCCTGACGCACCTCCGGCGTAAACTCGGTCCATGTCCAGACCATCAGGTCCTCACTGCTGCCAGGATAATTCTTCACCGGATGATCCATAGCGAGGCCGATGAACTGGACTCCGTCGGGGCGGCGCAGCTTTGCGCACCTGCAATAGGCATGCAGGACTGCAGCCCTGTGCGCACGGTACTCTTGGTAGGATTCTTCATCTCTCTTGGGTGCCAGCAGGAGGACGTAGCAGGTTTCCGGTTCCTGCAAAGTAGAGAACAGCCTGACCCGTCGGGTTCCTGGCCTCTGGGCGGCAACCGCAATCAAGTCCTTCAGGGCGCTGACGAGCAGCCTGCGCCGGAATCGGCTTTCGCCTGCCATTAACCGCAGGGCAATCTCCGTTTCGCTGGGCGGCTGGTCCGAGTCTGGATGCACGATTCTAGGACCGCCTGTCTCGATGAAGCGCTCGATGAGTTCGTCCCAAAAATAGCTGTCTATGTCAGCGCGCTTCTTCGTCTGGTATTCCGGCCGGCTCAGTAGCCCCTTGTAGTGGGTTTCATCGACGACCAGGATATCCGGCCTCGCGTCACGGTCGGAGAGGAAGTAGTGATTGTCGCCCTCCATATTCATGAGGTAGGCCGAGACCAGCTGTTCTTCCCCAGGGGCAATCACCTGCATTGCCTGGTTCGACAGAAACCGTTCGCGTGCTTGCAGGTATCGGAGAAAGTCGGCGACAGTATCCATCTCATTCATCACTATCTCTAGGGCCAACTCATCGAAAACGTGCACGAAAGGCTTGCCGGCAGCGGGGCCGCCAACTGTGAACGGTATGTCGCCGGCGATGCCCTGGACTCCGGTATTTAATCTGTGTGTCCCGAGACTGCCGGGAAATTGCCGAGCGCAGGCGCAGGCGCTGCCGCGCGTCACTGCCACCAGGCGGTATCTGGCTCGTTCCGGCGCTGGCAGCTGCACCGGTGGGCGACGCATACATTGGGGGTCGAGGAATATTCGGTCCGGGTAGCGCCGGAGCCAGCTCACCGCGCCGTAGAGTTGCTTGACCGATTTATCGATGGCTCGCTTGCGCCAGCGGCCCCAAGCCACCGCAGGGTCAGCTGCTTCGTCATAGCGGATGTGCTTGTCAGAGAAGAGGATCACGTCGTCACCGAAGACCACGAGGACGTCGGTGAATTCCTTCGGAGCATGACTGCCGCCGTGCAGCCCCTCGTCGGTGTGTAAGTTGGCGTAAGACCACAGGCTCAGGAA
This sequence comes from uncultured Gammaproteobacteria bacterium, assembly GCA_964584665.1. Lineage (GTDB taxonomy): Bacteria > Pseudomonadota > Gammaproteobacteria > Natronospirales > REEB76 > DASUBN01. The sequence goes on along the minus strand of CAZPAO010000026.1, from coordinate 15,051 downwards.
CGACCTGCGGCACAGCTGCATGAGCAGCCGTTCCGATTCATTGACGCCCTCGGCGTCGGAGAGGTCAAAGACCCCTTCTTTATTCACGTCGTCAGCCATGAGCTCAGGGTACCGAATTGGCCGGCCTGGCAGGAGCCAAAGTCGGGTGGCAGAACCCCGCTCCGCTGCGCAGCGGAGCGGTTGCTGGTATGCTTATGAGTTCTGGAATGTCCTATAAATAGGCTGTCCGCGCAGGTGGACTGCCGAAAACTTGACAGTACGCAGCCCGATGGACAACGCTGCGTCTTGGGAATTTGGCTTTTTCCGGGGTCTCGGCGTGATAGGCATCGATTTATTCTCAGGAGCTGGGGGCATGTCCCTCGGAGCCCAGGAAGCGGGCATAGACGTGCGGTACGCAGTCGAGTGCGACCCCAACGCCGTGCAAACCTACCTGTTCAATCACAAGCCGAAGCTGGGCATGCACTCCCGCGATATCCGCGAGCTGCACATACCTCGCAACAGGCGCCGCCGCATCCCCCTGGTAGTTTTTGGCGGACCGCCATGCCAAGGCTTCTCGACTTCGAACCAGCGCACGCGGTCTTCCGAAAACGAGAATAACTGGCTGTTTCAGGAATTCCTGAGAATCGTCCGCGAGCTGCAGCCCGAGTGGGTTGTATTCGAGAACGTGAAGGGCATTCTTGAGACTGAAGGCGGCAAGTTCGCCGAGCGAGTCAACAGCCAGATCCAGGATCTCGGCTATACGACTTCATCGGCAGTGCTGAATGCCAAGGATTTCGGTGTACCTCAGGTTCGTTCGCGATTCTTCATCGTGGCCAACAACGCCAACGCAAAGTTCAAGTTCCCTCAGCCCACCACAAAGATGCCCGTAACGGTCAAGCAAGCTTTCCAGGATCTTCCGGTTCTGCGGAATGGATCCATGGCGGATGAAGCTGAGTACAAGGACGAGGCGCAAAGCGCCTACGCCAGGGCGATGCGCGGTGATCTTGAGTTATGTACGAACAACCTGGTCACCAACAATGCGCCGCACATCGTGAAGCGCTACGACCACATTCCCCAGGGCGGGAATTGGGAAGACATTCCCGCGAAGCTCATGCGCAATTACACGGATCGTTCCCGGTGCCACACGGGCATCTACCACCGGCTCCGCGAGAGCAAGCCATCGGTGGTCATTGGCAATTTCAGGAAGAACATGCTGATCCATCCCACCGCGAACCGAGGCCTTTCGGTTAGGGAGGCGGCGCGGCTGCAGTCGTTTCCCGATAAGTTTGTTTTCAAAGGATCTGTGGGATTCCAGCAGCAGCAGGTCGGAAACGCCGTTCCCCCCCTCCTGGCTAAGGCCCTTTTCAGCCGTATACTTGCGGCGCACGGCTAGCCTAGAATCTGGGATCAGGGATTAGGGGGAAGGGGATTCCCATGGCTCATGTGGTGGTGCCTGAAGCTGAGGCGCTTCTGGACAAGGAACTTCCGGTCCTAGACAAGGGGTTCGTTCGGCTCGTTGATTATATGGGCGGCGATGCTCGCGTCGTCCAGTCCGCCCGCGTGTCTTACGGCGCCGGAACCAAGACGGTCCGCGAAGACGCTGGCCTAATCAATTACCTCATGAAGCATGGGCATACCTCGCCATTCGAGCAGGTAGTGCTCACGTTCCACGTAAAGACACCTATCTTCGTTGCTCGCCAATGGGTCCGCCATCGCACGGCGCGTATGAACGAGATTTCCGGCCGCTACAGTGTGATGGCTGATGAGTTCTACGTGCCTCAAGCAGAGCATGTACGGCCACAGAGCAACAAGAACCGCCAAGGTCGATCAGACGATCAATTGGATGCGAGTGTTCAAGAAGAATTTCTAAAGACAATCGAAGAAGATCAGATCGCTGCCTTTCGTAGGTACGAATCTTATTTGCAGCAAGATGTATCGCGCGAGCTCGCCCGCATAAATCTGCCGCTTAGCCTGTACACTCAATTTTATTGGCAAATCGACCTTCATAATCTCTTCCATTTCCTGCACTTGCGTCTCGACAGCCATGCCCAGTTGGAAATTCAGGAATACGGCAAAGTGATTGCGACATGCGCTGAGGCTGTTGCGCCGATGTCATACGCCGCATTCAAAGAGCACTCGCTCTCTGGCGTTCGCTTGCCAGGGAAAACCGTCCGCGCTGTGAGAGACTTCTTGCAGAAGTCGGATTCTGATGCCGCACGCCAATTACTAAATCTGCTGAATGGTGACAGCAAGTGACGTCTCGCCCACTGCTGCCGCTGGAGATTTGGCTGAAGGCATCCATTGAAGCGAGCACTTCGCGGTTTCCTGACCATGGTTCAGATTACTGGGCTCACTACATGTCCCTCCTTAGCTATCTTAGAGAGAAGATATATCCGGGTATTAACGCAGGGCTGGCCTTTCTTTCCAGATCGCCAGGCATCTACACGGATCACGGTCCGGAGCATTTTGATGAAGTGGTGCGTTATGCCGGTTTCTTGTTAGAGAAGCCGCTCAAGGATGGAACTGAGATTGGACTGGGGCCATACGACGTCTTTCTGTTGCTGATGGCAATCCGTCTTCATGACACGGGCAATATTGCCGGTCGGGAACATCATGAGCGACGCGTCGGTGAGATTCTCGCAAAAGTGCCCAATGCCTGCAGCGACAGATTTGAAGCAGATTTGGTCACGAGGATTGCGGCGGCTCACGGCGGCAAAACTGAGGCCGGAAGCAAGGACACAATTGCAGAGCTACCGGAGCGAGACACCATTGGTGCGGGACCTTGCTCACCTCGTGCTATTGCGGCGTTAGTTAGGTTCGCGGATGAGATTTGTGAACATCGAGGGCGGGCTGCTATCGTTCTCCTCGAGTCAGGGCGATTGCCTCCTGGAAACAAGCTTTTTCATTTGTATGCGGCAAGCATCAAGAGTGCTATGCCACACCGTGAGACAAAAACCTTCAAACTCAAATTGAATTTCGACAGCAAGAATCTTGAAAAGAAATTCCCCACGCCTCTGCATAAGCAGCAGAGGCCAGATGAGCACTACCTCTTAGACGATGCCTACGAGCGCATAGCCAAGTTGAATGCAGAGCGCATCTATTGCAATCGCTTTATTGATCCGGTGTTGCGTACAGATCGGATAGAAGCTGAGATTTCAATTGTGAGGCAGGTAAGGATCGAAGGGCAGGTGGTCACACAGAAATGGGCAAAGCCCAAAGTAGTGATTATTGAGGAACAGGGATATCCAGAGCCTGATGGACTCTGGAAGGGGCAGTTGCGAGGCATGTCTGGTTCGGCAATTGCTAAAAAGCTAGCCAAGGAGAAGGATCGGTGAACACCAATCCATTCAAGGTTTACTCACCGGAAGAAATGTCCGCTGAGCAGGTCATGAAGCTCTTTGTGCCGGTTGCCGAGAGCCTGGAGATCGGAGGACCCGAGCACGTCTTCATCCATGGTCACCGCGGCTGTGGAAAGAGCATGATGCTGAGAACAATGGCTCCTGATTGCCAGATGATTGCGACAGGAAAGCAGCTTAATGAGCTTCCCTATCTTGGTATTTACGCCACCATCAAAGCGACAGGACTTGATGTGGCGGAGTACGATCGGCTGAAGGATCAATATGCAGGACTGGTACTGGCCGAGCACTCACTGGTTTCTTTTCTTGGCTCCAAAGTGTTTCAGTCAGTCGCTCAGAACTGCATGCCTGGGCTGGATACTACTCACGCCAGAGACGAATTTAGAAAATTTGTTCTCCAGGATGTGCTGCCGAGAATCCAACCTGGATCGGATGAGAGGGCTATAGCTCTTTTGGCCCAAGCGCTGACACAAATCAAAGATGCTCAGAGCATGCTAGATATCCTAAACGCCGCTTCGGCGGTGCTTGATGCCATGTACGGTGCTGCGCTGGACTATCTGCGCCGCAACTCATTTACGACTGAATACCAGTCTTACAAGGGACCGCTGCTGGGGTATCGCGATTTTCTCTATCCGGTTATGTGTCGTCTGAAAAGCTTGAGCGTAATGCCTGCAGGTAAGCCTATCTACGTGCTGCTGGACGATGCCGACAACTTAAATATTCTTCAGACGCAAGTATTGAACACATGGGTCTCATACCGCACAGGGCGCGATGTGGCGTTCAAGATTTCGACGCAGCTTGCCTATAAGACATATCTCACTACCTCGCGTCAGCGGATTGAAACTCCGCATGATTTCAGAGAAATTCATGTATCGTCTATCCACACTGGCTCGTCCTCTGCCAATAGATATCCACAATGGGTGGAGAAAGTTGTCCAGAAACGTCTTAATGACTTCGGCATCACGGCTGACATCTCAGATTTCTTCCCTGAGGATGAGGAACAAGAGGATGCGATCACAGCTATAGCTGAATCTTTGAAAAAGCAATGGGCAATCAAGCGGCGCGGCTATCGAGCTGGAGATGATGCCTACCGCTATGCTCGTCCCGACTACATTAAACAGTTGGGAGGAACTTCCAAGAATCGCAGTACGTACCGCTATTCTGGATTTCAGCAGCTTGTTCACATCTCGTCGGGAATTATTAGGTTTTTCCTTGACAATGCTTCAACCATGTATGCTCAGCAGGAGATCAAAGATGAAGTGCCGACGGGCGATATGCCTGGAGGCTTGTCGGTCACGCGCATCGATCCAACAATTCAGGACTTGGTTGTGCGAACTGCGGCTGATGAGCTCATGCTGGGTGGCTTTGACCGTCTTGAGCAAGAGCTTATAGCTGGTGTAGCGACTGACGAAGCCAAGGAGCTTAAGGCGCTACGAAATCTGCTCCGAGCCCTTGGCGGAATTTTTCAGGAGATTCTGCTTTCCAATCGATCTGAGAGGCGAGTGTTCTCTATTGCGCTGTCCGATGATCCGCCCGACGAGATTATGAAAATTATTAGACTCGGTGTGAGAAACGGCTATTTCTACGAAGCAGCGATTGGCACGAAAGAAGGCAAGTGGCGGACGCGCCGTTATATTATGACAAGGCGCCTTGCCCCACATTTCACACTGGATCCAACGGGCTTCTCTGGCTATCTGTTTGTTACGACAGAATTGTTGGCCATGGCCATCCAAAACCCGAAGCAGGCAGTGGTATTGTTTAAGGAGAATCGCCTCGGATCAGTCGTTGATGACCGTCAATTGGCCTTGGGATTAGGCAATGACTAATCGCGTTCAACTTACTGACCTAGGTAGGCAACTGCCAGCGCGCATAGATTTATTTGTGTGCGCGGCAAGCTTTGAAGCCAGGTGCAGAAGCATTGCTTCTCCCATAGCCTCTGTCACGTCGAGCGCCATCATTGTTCGGAACCGGGAGAGTTTGGCGTCGTCGGCAGCAGAAGCCGAGAAACTCCAGTCTCTGTTTGGGGATAAGGCGAGCGAAGTCATACTTTCACTGGAATCGCCAACGCAAACAGCGGACGTTCTTGCTTCGTCAATAATTGCCAAGATAAAGGAAGTGGGCTCCGGAAACGTATTTATCGACATCACAACCTTTACGCATGAGCAGCTACTTATATTGCTGGGGCTCATTCGTGAGCATCCAACGCCTGCAACTATAACCCTTGGCTATACCAGTGCGGGCGAATACAGTACGAATACAACTGACGAAGATGTCTGGCTCAGCCGCGGAGTAACAACCATTCGATCTGTACTTGGATACCCAGGCCGGCTCTCTCCATCAAAGCGCCTTCACTTGATGATTTTGGTCGGATTCGAGAGTGAAAGGGCACAGCTCATCATCGAACGTCTGGAACCTGCTCAGATTTCGCTTGGTATTGGAGACCAGGCGCAGTCTGTATCACCGGAGCATTTTTCCCGCAATGCCAGGTTCCATGCCAGGCTCAAAGAGTTTGTTGATCGACAGATGAGGACCGGTACGGCGGTCGATACATTCACGTTCTCATGTATTGACGCGGATGATGCAAGAAAAGCCGTGCTTGCTCATGCGTCTAAACATGCTGATAGCAATACCGTTATTTGTCCTATGAACACTAAGATTTCGACTATTGGGGCTGGACTAGCTGCCCTGGAGTATCCACAACTGCAGATAATTTATGCATCGCCCATGGAGTACAACGAAACAGGATATTCGTCGCCAGGGAATACAGTTACCCTCTTCGAGCTCCAAGAGCTTCTGCGCGAACCCCACCTTCCGCAGGCGGCGGCCGCGCACCCTTCCCTGACGAATTTAGAGTCCTAAATTCGCATCAAATTATTGGCCGTGACTGAAACATGGCACGTAATTCACGTCGGCGGCTTTTTGCGGGCTTTTATTCGATTGAGCTTGGCGATCATTGGGTCAATGCCCTTTGGGCGCGGAGGCAGATCATTTATGACCCGCCTTGATTTGAATCCCCTCTTAGTTGGATACATCACTTCTATCTTCGTCGATAGCGTCTTCGTGAAGCGGTATCGCGCTGTTGCTTCGAATTTGTCGAAGTTATCAAGGAGGTACTGCAATTCAGGCGATACAGACGTCCAGTTATGCGCTACCTCATACGTAGCTCGATGCTTTTCTTGGCGGACCAGCATCTGAAGATCCGTTTGCTGGAGCCACTTCTTATTGATGTTTTCGTGTCCTGCCACTGTGAATATGTTTTCCATCCAAACTGCATGTTCCGCAGTCTCCTGTCTTGTCTGTTCACTAAGGATCAGTGGCGACCAGTCATCCTTGCTTATTCGCCGTTGAGCGAGGATGAGAAGGAGGTCCGCTTGAACTTGGGGTAGCCCAAGATTCCTTCCCATGTTCATGAGTGCCTCAACGAACTCTGCCCAGAGTGCTACCGCAAGCTCAAACGCGCGCTGGCCTACCGCTTCCCGGTACAGCAGGCCGAGCATGGCGACGTCGTCTATGTGGCCGCGGGTTTTTAGAAATTCCGTGAAAAGTTTGAGCCGCTCTTCTGAGTAACACTCAAAGGCTTTGTCGTTAGGTAAGAACGCTTTTCCGACCCATCCCTGGTGCATCGTCGCCCGAAACAGTCCAAGTCTGCGTGCTAGCGCGTGGAGTTCAGCGGTCGTCTCCTCGGCGGTGAGGCCAGGCGGGATAAGGAGCTGATGAAGTGGCGTGCGGTACCAGCGCGCAGACCCCTTAAACATTGGATGCGCGTCAATCTTGTCAACGACGCTGTACCCGTATCGCTTGATTGATCCTGGCTCAACATCATTACCTTCCCTGCGAACTCGGATGAACGTCCGACGCCGTTCGCCGGATGGTGACTTCGGCAAAAACGTGCTGTCCATCCAGTCGTCGGAAAGCCAATGCATCTGGCGGAGTCTTGCCACCCAAATGTAGGTGCGAAGCAGGTCCCCCCAATCGCGCTGGGGATGACCGCCAGAATTCGGGGACTCATCATTCATGGTATGCAGATCCTAGCCCCTAAGATATACCTTGTGCCTACCAGATGATTTCGGCCTAATCCCCCCAATTTGGCGGGCAATCCGCCACGGGGAGCACGATGGGCAAAATGCGCCCTGGGAACACTCTCGCTGAGATTAATGCGTGTCGTCGGCGCATCGAAAAGCGTTCCCGTCTCAATGGCGTCCACGGCCGACCTCTAGCCCTTCTACTCGGTTACAACAGCGTGCGGAGCTATCAGAGGGCTGCTCTGAACGGAACGCTGCCCAAGATCTCCCTGCACCCCATTCCCGGCCGGAAAGGCAAATACGCGTTCTCCGCGGACATTGCAGCCCTGGCCGTAAAGCGAGCAATTGAAGGTTCGACGAGCTGGGAAGAGCTTGTCGACGAAGCTTTTTGCGTGCCGCCGAAGCGGCATTAAGGAGAAGAGAATTAAGATTTCTGAGGCCTGAAAACAACGAAGCCCGAGAAGTACTAGTTCCCGGGCCTCGCCGCGAAGCTTTTGAAAGCCTCTGCTGGGCCCCAAAAGCATCGCAAAGCCAGGGTGGCGTGTCAACCACCCCGGACCCGGCTTGCCCTTGCAAGCCGCGGGCCTCGCCGCGCCGGTCGGTTTGCCGGCTTAAGCAGAGGAGAGAAGCGATGCACACTCAATTCGCCAACGTCCGTCCGACTTCCGTCCTGCCTGGAACACCGGGCGATCCCTCGGACCCGGCACCCACAGTGGTCCTCACGATGGGGCTATCCGACGTCGAGGTCATGCCTAGCGAACGTCGCGTGCCGGTTGGCCGCGCCGCCCGCATAACGGGTTGGCATCCGATTCGGTATGGCCACGGACCGGTGCCGTTCGACTCGTCGCTCGAGCGCGACTTTCTGAATGCCCTGGTCTCGCTACCTGGCTTCAAGAAAGTCATCGCGCAACCGGTCACCGTCCACTATGCGGTGTGGGGAGAACACCATAAGTACACACCGGACTACTTGGTGACGATGTCAGAGATTCCCGACTGCTTCGCCGCAGTGGGAATAACCCAGACCACGTTCTTTGTGGAAGTGAAGCACACGCGTCTGCTCGATGAGTGCGCCAACCGGCTCGAATGTTCCTTGGCGGCGTTGCGCATGGCCACCGGCATACCGGTGCTCCTACTCACGGAACAGGAGATCCGTGTGCGCAAGGAGGAGTACTTCCATGACTAATCTGACCCTCACTACGTTTGCCAAGGGTGAGAAAGTGAACTGGCACGGACGGCCCTACATGATGGAGGGCTCGTGGGATGCCAGCGTGAGCATCCTTCAGGATCCCAGTACCGGGCAAATGCACCGTGCGCCATCGAAGGAGCTGACGGCATGGGCCGAGGATGTGCCGGCCTCGCCTGAACTGGAGGGCATCTCCCAAGAGCAGTGGGAGCTCGCAGTCGGGCGCTATCAAGCCATGTCCGCCTTGCTCGAGAGGGGGCGCCCTACCTCCGAGGCCATCAATGCCACTGCGGAGAAGCTGGAGGTCTCGCCCGCAACCGTACGGCGGCTGATCAAGCTGCACGCAGACGGGGCTGGCGCGATGGCGTTCACCTATCAGCGTCCGGGCCCTCGGCCGGGAACGCGACGACTGACCGAAGCTGTTGAGGCTCTAATCGCTCGCCAGATCGAGGCCCGCTGGCTCACGCGGGAGGCGCCACGCGCCTCGCTGTTTATCGATGAGATACAGCGCCTTTGTCGGACGGAAGGCTTGCCTGTGCCGGGACCCCGAACCATACGCAAGCGCTTGAAGCATCTTCCCAGCAGGCGCGCGATGTTGCGACGCCGCGGCCGCAAGGCTGCGGAGCGTGTCACCGCACATCCGGGGGTACACACGGTCCAAGAGGCCCTGGGTGAGGTTCAACTCGACCACACACTCATCGATATGATTTGCGTGACTGACGATCGGAACCGCATTCCCATTGCGCGTCCGTACCTTACGCTGGCGATTTGTGTTAAGACGCGCGCGATCGTGGGTTACTACATCAGTCTCGACAGGCCTGATGCCTTCGCTGTGGGTCTTTGCATTGCTATCACCGCGATGGAGAAAGCGGATCTTCTCACCAGCCTTGGTATCGAGAATGCCACATGGATGATGCAGGGGCTGCCGAAGGGCGTACTACTGGACAACGCCAAAGAGCATCACGCTTTGGCGTTGCGACGCGGGTGCGAGGCCAACCTGATCGTGCTGTCCTATCGGCCGCCGGGTCAGCCGTACTTTGGAGGGCACATCGAACGGCTCATGGGCACCATGATGCACAAGCTACACGCGCTGCCCGGATCCACCCGGTCCAACGTGATTGAGCGGGGTGAGTACGATCCCGAGAAACACGCCGTGATGACGTTCCCGGAGCTGCATCGCTACATGGTGATGCAGATCTGTGCCTACAACCTGACGATCCACAGCGAACTGGGGATGTCGCCGCAACAGGCATGGATACAGGCGCTGACGGGCCCGGAGGGATACCGCGCACCGCTGGCGCCACCCAGGACCAGGCAATTTCTCGTGGATTTCATGCCCACGGAGAGGCGCTTGGTGCGACGGGACGGGATCGAGCTATTCGGCACTCGGTATTGGGATGCCTCCCTCGTCCCGTTGATTGGTCACCGGGAACAGGTGGCAGTCCACTACGACCCACGAGACATGTCGAGGGTCTACATCCGCGATCCTGGTGGGATCTTACTGTCGGCAGGTTACGCGGACCCAACGCTGCCCGCGCTGTCGCGCAATGAGTGGGCATTCATCCGCAGGCGAGCACGTGCTCTCGGTCGTCGACCGGATGAGCTCGCGTTCCGTGACGACCTCCTGAACGCTGCGGATGCGCTTGTCGATGAGTCCAGACGGAAGCGGAAGAAGAGGGGTGCACTGAGGGCTGAACGTCGTAACCATAGCCGCATCGCTGTGAACCAGACGTTCTCGCTGTTTGATCCGCCGCTGCCTGTGCCTGACCCGAAACCTGACCCGGCATTCCCGTTGCCGACTGATACCCCGACCTTCAATACCTTTGCCATGGAGTAATCCCATGACCGAGAACACCACTGATATCTATATCCATCTGTCACCCGAGGCGCGGGCAGTTATCGACGAGCCGGACCATGTCCGGATCGCCTTCATGCGCCACGAGCGGTTCGTCGTGCACCCGGCGGTCGCCCAAGTGCTAAACGAGGCCGCCTGGATGATCGGGTCGGAGTCTCCCCGAGCGCCTGGTCTCATCGTCTCGGCCCGCCCTGGAAGCGGCAAGACCCAGCTCGCCAGGCGCCTGCAGAAGATCCACCCCGCCCGGGAAAACGAGGGGGTTGGAATGCCGGTTACGCCAGTGATCGTGATCAGCATGAGCGGCGCCCATGACGCTAAGGCAGTTTATGGCCGCGTGCTGGACGAGTTGCGGGTTCCGGTATCCACGTCCACCTCAGCCAATGCCCGCGAAGGCTTGGTCCTGGATGTCCTGAGGAGGGTTAGTTGCAGGCTACTGGTGCTGGACGAAGCCCAGGACATTCTGCACGGGACTCGCAGGGAGCAGCAGCGGGTCCTCGAGGGCCTCAAGCTCATCATGAACTCCCTGAATCTGCCGATTATCGCGTTCGGGACAGAGCCCGCCGGCAAGGCGTTCATGAGCGACGAGCACCTAGCTGCTCGGTTCCGGGAGATGAAGCTGCCTTGCTGGAAGCGCGACGAAGCTCTGGCGGGTCTCCTCAAGACGATGCACGGCTTTCTGCCTCTGCGGAAGCCTTCCTCGCTGATGTCGGAGAGCGTGGTGGAGAAGCTGCTCAACCACTCTGGCGGAGTGCTGTCGCCTTTGATGCGGCTAATCCAGGACGCTGCGATTCATGCCATCAGCGATGGGAGGGAGCACATCGATGCGGCCATGGTCGACCGGGCATTTAAGGGTCGCCCTTCGGCCAAGTTGCTCGAGCCGCCCACCAGCCCAGAGGGAGATCGCCCATGCGCTTGATAATCCCGTGTCCGCAGGCGGACGAGACCATAAGTTCGATCGTGGACCGTGCGTGCAGCTTCTACCGCGCGAAGCGCCGGCACTTGCTGCAGGAGCTCATGCCCTCAGCGGCGAAACTCGGTGACTTCGATTTGGATACGGGGCCACCTGTTGAGTTGCTTCGCAATCTGGCGGCGGCACTACGTATGTCGACGACGTCCTTGGAGAATATGGTCCTGACCCGTCCAGACTGGAGGCTGATGCCGAATGCTCGCGTGGCGTACTGCCCGAAATGTTGGGCTGATGATGTTCGCTCTGGCCGGGACAATTACTTCCGTGCCGACTGGTCGTGGTGTTTTTCAACGAGCTGCTACATCCATGATGTGCCTCTGGAGAAGTGGAGCTACATAGGCATACACGGACAACGGCAGTTGTTCCGCGGTCAACTCGCAGAGCTTGAGGACGATGCTTTGGGACTGACCAGGACATGGGCGAGGAAGACACGCGCCGTCGACTGGTCTAGTTCTGAAACCCGGGCGGTGTGGTCACTTATACGTCAGCATGAAGATCGCGTCCGAAAGATCATGGCAGATGACGCGCGGTTCTCCGATAAGCGGCTGCGCTGGCTTTACTGCTTAGTCGTCGGTGACTGGCATCGTCGTCGTGCGGGTGCGCCCATGGATGCGCTACGTCCGTCAAAAGGGGCGGGCCGACTGCTGGCGTTCCAACCGCGGTACAAGCGTCACTGCCAGCACGAGAGCACGGTGGGAGCGTGGGACCACTTCCGGTCAGCTCCTGACCCTGGCTACCGGCGGACGGCAAACTGGTTAGTCGCCTGCATCACAGCGCCAAGCCCGGTCGGACTGCCTAGTGGGATCAGCAGCGACGACGGCGGGGCCCGGGTGAAGGCGGACCTTCTGGCAGGTCTGCATGATCGGTACCAGGAGGTATTCCAGTGGGCACTTTACCCACGCCACGAACGACGGCGGGGCGGCAAACGTGCCAGAAAGACGCCTTGCCGGCTGGGTGCTTCACCAACCCATGCCGACCAGGCCAGGGAGTGGGCGGCGCACCTTTTGCCTCCCCAAGGTTCATGACCGATTTGCAGGGATTAGGGACCTAAACGGACTGAAATCCATCAATTAGGTGCTCGGGCAACCATTTACGTACCCACGCAGCGATTGTGGGAGCAGGGACATTTGCTCAAGTAAAGTGGGGCTTCCCCGTGGATTTCAGGATGAAAAATAGGGTTTTCACCTGAATTGAGTTAATGTCCCTTGTAATGTCATGTCTGTAAGCCATTGATTAATATGTTATTAATTCGTCCATTTTTTGGACAAAACCACGCCTAAGTCCCTGTCCCACAAGCAAATTTCGCCTTTTTCCCTTGACCTGCCTCTTTGGGCTACCTATAGTGTCTGTCAGTGGGAAAAAGTGGAATGAAATGGGCCGGGTTGGCCTGAGCGGAGGCGGGACGGGTATATGTTTCGGGGCATCAACAACCTCACCCTGGATGCGAAGGGGCGGCTCGCCGTGCCTGCTCGCTATCGCGAGCGCATCCAGGAGGCCTGCCGCGGCCAGCTCGTGGTCACCATCGACCGTGACCACTGCCTGCTCATCTATCCGCTGCCCGAATGGGAATCCCTGGAGGAACGGCTGGTGCGCCTGCCGAGCCTCAACAAGCAGGCGCGCGAACTGCAGCGCCTCCTGCTCGGTCATGCCACCGAAGTGGAACTGGACGGACACAGCCGCGTGCTGCTGCCGCCGGAGCTGCGCAGCTTCGCCGGGCTCGAGCGCGACGTGGTGCTGCTCGGCCTCGGCCGCAAGTTCGAACTCTGGCAGCAGGCGAACTGGGATGCGCGCCGCGAGGCGAGCCTGAACGGTGACGAGGGTTCCGCCGGCGGCTTGCCGGATGAGCTCGCCAGGCTGGTGCTTTGAGCACCGCCGAACTCCACCGCCCGGTGCTGTTGCAGGAGGCGGTGGAAGGGCTCGCGGTGCGGGCCGACGGCGTGTACGTGGACGGCACCTTCGGCCGCGGCGGCCACAGCCGCGCGATCCTGGCCCAGCTGGGACCGGAGGGCAGGCTGATCGCTTTGGACCGCGACCCGGAGGCTTACGCCGCGGGCCGGATCCTGGCCGGAAACGAGACGAGGTTCACGATCTACCGCGCTGCGTTCTCCATGCTGGAGCGCATCGCGACGGAGGCGGGTGTGTCGGGTCGGGTGGACGGAGTGTTGCTGGACATCGGCGTGTCGTCGGCGCAGCTCGACGACCCAGGCCGCGGCTTCAGTTTCATCCAGGCCGGCCCCCTCGACATGCGCATGGATCCCGAGAGCGGCGAGAGCGCCGCAGTCTGGCTGAACCGCGCCGCGGAGCAGGACATCGTCGAGGTGCTGTTCACCCTCGGCGAGGAGCGGCACGCGCGCCGCATCGCGAAAGCCATCGTCGCCACCCGTGCCGAGAGTCCCATCACCGATACGCTTCAGCTGGCCGAGATCATCGGACGCGCCGCGCCGCGCACCGAGCGCCACAAGCATCCGGCCACCCGCAGCTTCCAGGCCATCCGCATCTTCATCAACCGCGAGCTGGAGGAACTCACCTCCTGCCTGGAGCAGTGCCTGAAGGTGCTGGCGCCGGCGGGAAGGCTCGCGGTGATCAGCTTCCATTCGCTGGAAGACCGCATCGTCAAGCGCTTCATCCGTGACCACGTGCGCGGTTCGGCGCCGGATCCCCGCGCGCCCTGGCTGGAGCCCGCGCGCAAGCCTGACCTCATCAACATCGGCAAGGCCATCCACGCCTCGGAAGAGGAAGTGCGGGAGAACCCGCGGGCCCGCAGCGCGGTGCTGCGCGTGGCGGAGCGGCTGGCATGAAGCTGAACTTCAGCCGCGCCGTGGTGGCCCTCCTGGGCCTCTCGGTGTTCCTCTCGGCGCTGGCGCTCATCGACGCACGCCACCAGAACCGGGTGCTGTTCGAACAACTGGAGCAGGCCCACCAACAGCGGGACCAGCTCAACATCGACTGGGGCCGGCTGCTCCTGGAGCAGAGCACCTGGAGCACCCACGCTTATATAGAGCAGTCCGCCGTGCAGAAGCTGGATATGGGCACGCCCGCGAACCCGCAGGTGCTGGTGGTGAAGCCGTGAAGCGCAACGCCGCCCCCTTGGAACAGAAGCCCGGTGCCAGCGCCTTAGGCTGGCGCAGCGTGGCGGTGCTGGGCCTCTTCGTGCTGGTGGCGACGAGTCTCGTGGGCCGCGCCGTCTACCTGCAGGTCTTGGACAAGCAATTCCTGTTGGACCAGGGCGCCGAGCGGCACTTGCGGGTGCTGCCCATGCCGGCCCATCGCGGCATGATCCTGGACCGCAACGGCGAGCCCCTGGCGGTGAGCACGCCCGTCGATTCCATCTGGATGAACCCGCAGGAAGTGGAAGGGGCGGACGTGCCGCGTCTCGCCCGCGCCCTGGGCGCGAAGCCTTCGGACCTCTCGCGCCTGCTCAAGAACAGTGCTGAGAAGGAGTTCGTCTACCTCGCCCGCGGCATGGACCCCTATGCCGTGCAGCAGCTGACGGCCCTCGGCATCCCCGGCGTCTACAGCCAGCGCGAGTACCGCCGCTACTACCCGGCCGGCGAAGTCACCGCGCAGGTGCTGGGTTTCACCAACGTGGATGATCTCGGCCAGGAAGGCCTGGAGCTCGCCTACAACGATTGGCTGAAGGGCGTGCCCGGAGCCGAGCGCGTGATCGTGGACCGCTACGGCAAGTCGGT
>CAZPAO010000025.1:0-31622 GCA_964584665.1 uncultured Gammaproteobacteria bacterium | reverse complement strand
GCGAACATTGACACATGAGGCATGGGCCGGTAAAGTGCCCGCCCTTCGCGCCCCTAAAGCCCAGGTGGCGGAATTGGTAGACGCACTAGTTTCAGGTACTAGCGGGTAACACCGTGGAGGTTCGAGTCCTCTCCTGGGCACCAAGTCTTTCACTCTCTCTGTAATCGCCATCCCTGGCGAAATAAACCGAGACTCTTTCCAACGATAGCCCGGCCCGGACATCCTGTCCGGTCGCTCAGCCGGGCGCGAGCGGTGCTCGCGCTAGTGCTACGCCATGCTGGTTTCTGCCGTCCCTGGCGTATATCCACACATCTTTTCAGACCCCAGCCTCGCCATCCCTGGCGAGGCGTTCGACCGGGCGCGAGCAGTGCTCGCGCCAATACCCGGTCTCACCCTGGGCACCAGTTCAAGCTTTCTCTCTTTCGAATCACTGACCATCCCTGCTGCGCCTTCCAGCCCGGACATCCCTGTCCGGTCGCTCAGGCGGACGCGGCCAGTGGCCGCGTAAAATCACCGCCTTCGCCCCTGGCGACCTTTTCTTTTCTGTCTTTGTTAGTCAGTTTGGGCTGGTTCCCGATGCGGGTGGACGCAGGGCGAAGGGGACACCGCGGTTGAGCGCGCTGATGGCCGCGGCCATGTGCTCGTCCCCGTCGAACTCGACGAACTCCGCGGCGACACCGCTCTGTTTGAGCTTCTCCACCAGCGCGCGCGTCTTCCCGATCTTGTCGTAGTTATCGCCATCCGAGAACAGCTCGGCCACCGCCTGGTCGGGCGTCATGCCGGGGATCTCCTCGGGATGGGCCGCGTACCATCGCCGGTAGTCGTCCTCCAGGGCCGGGCTCGGGCCCTGCTCCAGCGAACCCACCGTCACCAGCAGGCGCGGCAGCTTGCGGCGCGGATCCGACTCGAAGGCGGGCTCTTCCTTGGGCACGATCTCGGCGCCGAAACCGATGTCCGGGCTCGCGGCGAGATACACGTCGAAACTCCCCGGCGACTTGAACAAGGCATGCAGCGCGAAGGAGCCGCCCATGGAATGGCCGAACAGGATGCGCCGATGCGGATCGGTGCGGTAGTGCGCGCTCACCCATGGCTTCACGGTGTCGTCGAGGAAGGCCAGGAATTCATCCCCACCGCCGATGGGGATGCCTTCGAACTCGGGCTCCACCGAACCCGGGGGCGTGAAATCATAGGCACGGGAGTTGTCGAAGAAGGACTTGTTCGCGGCGGCGACGCCGACCACGATGGTGGGCGAGAGCTTCTCGTACTCCCGCATGCGCATGATGCCGGCCGCAGGTTCGAACCAACCGTTGCCGTCCAGCACGTACAGCACCGGATAGCCTTCCTTCGGTGCCGCCGCATCGGGGACCGACACCTGGATGCGATAGTGCCGGCCTTTCTTGGAGGTGAGCGTCAGCTCGTGGTAGTTGCGGCCGTAGGAGGTGTCCGGCTGCTTCGCAGCCGGAGCAGCCGGTGCCGCGGCCACGGCGACCGACCACAGGACGATGATGCCGGCAGCGGCGCTTAGCATCGGTACGGATTTCATGGACCCCTCCAGGCTCGGTACGAGCCCATGATCAGTGTTCGAGTTTGACCCTGGTGCCCAGGGTAGCCCCGACGTGGATGCTATACGCAGGCCCCGGGCCCGTCCAAGACCAGGTCCAAACCCGGTCACTGTGAGTTTTTTACCCATCCCGTCGCCATGGAGGCTCCGTCGCCCCCGCTCACTGCAAAAATATTCCCGGTTTTGTATCAAAACGTAAAACCTTTTCACCCTTCCACACATCCAAGTGACATGCGGAAAAACTCGACTCCCAGCCGGCGGGGTAAAGCGGCACACGGGGTCCTGGTGGCATTGCTGGCGGCCTTGAGCCTGCCGGCGCTGGCCCAGGACGAGACTCCTGAAGTCCAGGCGGGGCGCGTGGATGGCAGCGCCATCGTCGTGGACGGGCGCCTGGACGAGGCGGCCTGGAGCCAGGCCGGCGTGATCCAGGACATCACCCAGCAGAGCCCCCACCCGGGCCAGCCCACTCCTTATCACACGAAGGTCCTGCTGCTCAGGGACGACCATACCCTCTATATCGGCCTGCGCAGCGATGACCCGGACATCAGCAAGGCCGTGTCCCACACCCTGGTGCGGGACGGCTGGCAGGGCAACGACGACAACGTCATGTTCGTGCTGGACACCTTCGGCACCAAGCGCTTCGCCTACGTGTTCCGGGTGAACTCCGCCGGTGCCATGGCGGACGGTCTGCTCTCCCCCACCCCCGCCATCAACAGCAACGACGGCGTGGACTACAACTGGGACGGCATCTGGAGCGCGGCGGTGACCCAGGACGAGCACGGCTGGACCGCCGAGATCGCCATCGACACCCGCAGCCTGCAGTTCACCGACGGCCTCACCCGCTGGGGCTTCAATCTGGCGCGCAACGTGCCGCGCGACCTGCTGACCTTGGACTGGGCCGGCACCACGCTGGACTCCTCCGTCTACCAACTGCAGCGCGAGGGGCTGCTCACGGGCATGCAGGGCATGGAACAGGGCAAGGGCCTGGAGTTCCAGCCCTACGGCCTCGCCAAGTACCAGACCGGCAAAGGCACCACCAGCAACACCGGCTTCGACCTGAAGTACAACTTCAACCCCTCGCTGGCGGGCCTGCTCACCTACCACACGGACTTCGCGGAAGCGGACGCGGACCAGCAGCAGATCAACACCACCCGCTTCCCGCTGTTCTTCCCGGAGAAGCGCCAGTTCTTCCTGCAGGGCTCGAACCTCTTAAGCTTCGGCTACAACCTGGGCACCAACTTCATCCCGTTCAACTCCCGCAACATCGGCCTGGTGAACGGCGACGAAGTGTCCCTGGACGAGGGCGTGAAACTCATCGGCCAATCGGACAACGGCTCGCTGGCACTCTTGGACACCCAGATGGGCGACAGCGCCGTGTCCCAGGGCACCAACCTGTTCGTGGGCCGCGGCACCTACAATGCGACCTCTCAGCTCCAGCTCGGCACCATCGTGACCCACGGCGACCCGACCGGGCTCGATACCAACAGCTTCTTGGGCACCGACGCCACCTGGAAGACTTCCACCTTCGAGGGTGACAAGAACCTGAACTTCTCGGGCTGGATGGGTCATTCCAGTGGCGACGCCTCCAACGGCTTCGCCAGCACCGGCAACACCAACGGCTTCGGCCTGGACGCGGAGTACCCCAACGACCTGTGGTACGCCCACATGCAGTACGAACAATTCGGCGAGGCGCTGGATCCGGCCTTGGGGTTCCTGCCCCGTCCCGGCACGCGCCACTACATGAACGAGCTGAGCTACCAGCCGCGCCCGGCCGCCGACAGCTGGTTCAACTGGGTGCACCGCTTCTGGTTCTACGGCCACTACAGCGAGGACGACAGCTTCGGCGCACCCCAGTACGCCGCTCCCGGCGTGCTCCTGGCGAAACAGGGCAAGCAGAGCGACGAGTGGTTCCTGAGTCCGCAGATGCTGACGGAAGGCGGCTGGTATTGGGAGGCGGACGTCTATCAGGACTACGACGCGCCGACGTCCCCCTTCCCACTCGTGCCGGGCGTGCTGGTGCCTGCAGGGCAGTACACCTATAGCCGCCGCCGCATGGTGATCAACTCACCCCAGTCCAAGCCCCTGTGGTGGGAGTTCATCGACTCCCAGGGCACCTTCTACGCCGGCACCGCTTCGCATCCGCTGGTGCAGGTGAACTGGAACACGCCCTCGGGCAAGTTGGTACTGACTGCCCAGCAGGAATGGCTGTTCTACTACCAGCCGGCGTACCTCAACCCCGGCCAGCCCGATCACGGCATCACGCGCCTCAGCACCGTGACGGGGACCTACTCCTTCACACCCTCCATGTACCTCTCGACCCAGATGCAGTACGAGAACGACATCCCGGGCGTGAGCTACAACGTGCGTCTGCGCTGGATCGTGGAAGGCGCGAGCAACATCTATCTGGTGCTGAACCACGGTCTCGTGACCGAGACGGACGGCCTCGGCCAGCCGGTGATCGCTTCGGGCAATGCTGTGATCCTGAAGGTGCAGTGGGACTTCCGGAACTGATCCGGTAGCAAAAAGAAAAAAGGCGAGCCATGGTCGGCTCGCCTTTTCTTTTGCGGGATGGATAACCGGTTCAGTCGAAGGGGTGCTTGAGCACGATGGTCTGGGTGCGGTCCGGGCCCGTGGAGATCATATCCACCGGCACGCCCATCAGCTCCTCGATCTTCTTCAGATAGGCCCGAGCGTTCTCGGGCAACTCTTTGTATTCAGTCACGCCCACGGTGGAGGTCTTCCAGCCGGGCATGTCCACGTACACCGGCTCCGACTCGGCGAAGCTCTCGGCGCCCACCGGCGGCAGGTGCATCTCGCCCTGGGGCGTCTTGTAGGCCACGCAGATGCGGATGGTGTCGAGACCATCCAGCACGTCGAGCTTGGTGATGCAGACGCTGGTGACGCTGTTGTTGATGATGGAGCGGCGCAGGGCCACCACGTCGAACCAGCCGCAGCGGCGCGGCCTTCCGGTGACGGAGCCGAACTCGTGGCCGCGGCGCGCGAGGTGTTCCCCCATCGCGTCAAACAGTTCCGTGGGCATGGGGCCCTCGCCCACGCGGGTGGTGTAGGCCTTGACGATACCCATCACCTGGTCGAAGTACTTGGGGCCGAGACCGGTGCCGGTGGCGGCGCCGCCGGCGGTGGTGTTGGACGAGGTGACGTAGGGATAGGTGCCGTGGTCCACGTCCAGCAGCGCGCCCTGGGCGCCCTCGAACAGCACGTTCTCGCCGCGCTCGTGCAGGTTGTAGAGGATGGCGGTGATGTCCGCCACCATGGGCTCGAGCTGGGGGACGAGGTTCAAGCACTGCTCCAGGGTCTCCTGGAAGGACACGGGCTCGACCCGGAAATAATTCTTCAGCACGAAGTTGTGGTAATCCAGCACTTCGCCCAGTTTGGCGGCGAAGCGTTCCCGGTGGAACAGGTCCGCGATGCGCACGGCGCGGCGCGCGATCTTGTCCTCGTAGGCGGGACCGATGCCGCGCCCGGTGGTGCCGATCTTGGCGGCGCCCTTGGCGTGCTCGCGGGCCTTGTCCAGGGCCACGTGGGACGGGAGGATCAGCGGGCAGGCCGGGGAGATCTTGAGGCGACGGCGCGCAGGCACGCCCTTGGCCTCCAGCATGGCGATCTCCTCGAACAGGGCCGTGGGCGAGACCACCACGCCGTTGCCGATGAGGCACTGCACGTCTTCCCGCAGGATGCCCGAGGGGATGAGCTTGAGCACGGTCTTCTCGCCGCCGATGACGAGGGTGTGGCCGGCGTTATGGCCGCCCTGGAAGCGTGCAACGGCCGCGGCCCGGTCCGTGAGCCAATCCACCACCTTCCCCTTGCCTTCGTCGCCCCACTGGGCGCCGATGACGATGACGTTCTTGCCCATCTTTTTTATCCCCGTGCCAGATACAAGACCGCGAGGCCCGCGGCCATGCTCAACAAGCCCACGATCCGCAGCACCCGATCGTCCGCCTGGACCACCGCGGCCAATGTCCGGCGGAACCCGCGCGGGGCGACGAAGGGCGCGATGCCCTCCATCACCAGCATCAGCCCGATCGCGCTCAGGAACGGCACCAGCATGCTCGGAAACCTCCCGAAACCTGCCCGACCCTGCGGGCACAAAAAACGGGCGTCTTTTCCAAGACCGCCCGTGGTCAGATTATACCGGGTTAGGTGCCCGCCTGCCGGGCTAAAAACGGCCTCAGGCCGTGAGCGCCTCGGGCTCCAGGCCCTCCCGGCGGCAGAGCTTCTGGTATTCGCGGCGCGGCAGCTCGACTTCCAGAAGATAGCCGCCTTCGGCATCGTCCTTCTCGCTGCGCACGGCCCCCAGGCTGAAAAAGGCGGCACGGGCGCGGCCATGGGCGGGCGAGAGCCGGATCCAGCCGTGGACAGTGTCGCTCTTGAGATGGGCGGATATCTCCTGGCGCAGGGCACCTAAGCCCTCGCCGGTGACGGCGGAGACCCAGATGCGGCGGGCACGACCATCGGGCCCCCGCTCCACGCCCGCTTCCTGGCCGGTCAGGTCGATCTTGTTGAAGACCTCGATCTGCGGGACCTTATCCGCGCCGATCTCGGTGAGCACGCCGTTGACGGTCTCGATGTACTCGTCCCGCTCCGGGTCGCCGCAATCCACCACGTGCAGGAGCAGCGTGGCCTCCTCGGTCTCCTGCAGGGTGGAACGGAACGCGGCCACTAGGTCATGGGGCAGGTCGCGGATGAAGCCCACCGTGTCCGCCAGCACCGCATGGGTGGCGTCGCCGAGATCCAAGCGGCGTAGAGTAGCGTCCAGGGTGGCGAAGAGCTGGTCGGCGGCCAGCACCCGCGCACCGGTGAGTGCATTGAAGAGCGTGGACTTGCCGG
Organism: uncultured Gammaproteobacteria bacterium; assembly: GCA_964584665.1. Lineage (GTDB taxonomy): Bacteria > Pseudomonadota > Gammaproteobacteria > Natronospirales > REEB76 > DASUBN01. Next base: position 25,213 of record CAZPAO010000025.1, on the reverse strand, counting down.
CATTGGTGTAGCCGACCACGGAGACGGTGGGCACGTCGTGCCGCTGGCGCGTGCGGCGGCCCTGCTCGCGCTGATCGCCGACCCGGTCCAGTCGCTTCTCCAGCATGTCGATGCGCTTGCCGATGAGTCGGCGATCGATCTCGAGCTGGGTCTCGCCGGGACCGCGCAGACCGATGCTGCCGCCGCGCTGCCGTTCCAGATGGGTCCAGCCGCGCACTAGGCGCGTGGCGAGGTGCCGGTGCTGGGCAAGCTCCACCTGCAGCTTGCCCTCGAACGTGCGGGCGCGCTGGGCGAAGATGTCTAGGATGAGGCCGGTTCGGTCCAGCACCCGACAGGAGAGCAGCTTCTCGAGGTTGCGCTCCTGGCTGGGGCTCAAGGCGTGGTTGACGAGCACCAGGTCGGCGTTGAGCGCCTTGACCCGCTCGCCCACCTCGGCAGCCTTGCCTTCGCCTATGAAGTAGCGCGCTTCCGGGATCCTGCGGCTGCCCCTGACCGTGTCCAGCACCTCGGCCCCGGCGGCACGGGCAAGCTCGGCGAACTCCGCCAGCAGCACGTCGCCGTGGTCTGACCCTAAGTCGAGGTGGACGAGAACGGCGCGTTCGCCGCTCTTGGGACGCTCAAACAAACCCGTATCCCGGAGCACTCAGGCTCAATGGTGCTCGCCGCCGCCCTCGTTGCCGGCTTCGGCCTCGGCTTCGTGGCCCGGAGCGGGACCCACGTGCACGTGACGGCCCGGCACAACGGTGGAGATGGCGTGCTTGTACACCATCTGGCTGACGCTGTTCTTGAGCAGGATGACGAACTGATCGAAGGACTCGATCTGACCCTGCAACTTGATGCCGTTCACGAGGTAGATCGAAACGGGCACCTTATCGCGCCGCAATGCGTTCAGGAACGGCTCTTGCAGCGACTGACCCTTTGCCATGGTGCTTCTCCTTGTTGTATTAGCAGGCCGGTTGGGTAGGCCCATGGTTCTATACATATATGGTTAAGATTGTATCACATGGGTCCAGAATCACTGGGATTCAAGTCCCATCGCCGCATAGACACGCGCACGTTCGTTAAGTTCCGGCGCGCCGCTCGCGAACCACGCGACATCCTTCTCGGCGCGCAACCAGGTGAGCTGGCGTTTCGCATAGCGTCTTGTCGCGACGATGCCACGTCTCACCGCTTCCTCAAGACTGGTGCCGCCTTCCAGGTATTCCCAGAGTTGGCGATATCCAACAGCGCGCATGGAAGGCATGCCTGCGTCGAGATCGTTACGTGAGCGTAACCGCCTCACTTCTTCCAGGAACCCCTGTTCCATCATGGACCGGAAACGACGCTCGATTATTTCGTGCAGTACGGAGCGTTCAGCGGGTGCCAGCGCCAGCTTGATGTAGCGGTACTCGCCGGCTTCGGCCATACCCTGCAGCTCACTGAGCGGCTTGCCGGTGAGCGTGTGGACTTCCAAGGCCCGCTGGATGCGCTGAGGATCGTTGGGATGGATGCGGGCCGCGGCGTCGGGATCGACGCAGGCCAGTTCGGCATGCAGGGCCGCCCAGCCCACCTGGGCGGCGCGGGCATCGATCTCGGCGCGGACTTCCGCGTCGGCTTCCGGCAAGGGCGAGATGCCGTGTTGCAGCACGTCGAAATAGAGCATGGTGCCGCCGGTGAGCAGCGGCACGCGACCGGCGGCGGTGATCTCGCGCATGGCGGCGAGCGCATCGGCGCGGAAGCGCGCTGCGGAATAGCTCTCGGCGGGGTCCAGGATGTCGATGAGACGGTGCGGTGCCCGGGCGAGGATATCGGGGCCCGGCTTGGCGGTACCGATGTCCATGCCGCGGTAGATCATGGCGGAGTCCACGCTCACGATCTCGCCGCCGAGATGCTCAACGAGATCCACCGCGAGCGCGGTCTTGCCCGACGCAGTCGGACCCATGATGCATACAGCAACAGGTTTCTGATTCATCTACCGCGAAGGAACAATCTGTCCAACTCCGGCATGGTGAGGCGCGTCCAGGTGGGCCGGCCATGGTTGCACTGGTCCGCCCGTGGCGTGCGTTCCATGTCCCGCAGCAACGCATTCATCTCGGGCAGGGTCATCTCCCGGTGCGCGCGCATGGAAGTGTGACAGGCGGAGGTGGCGAGCACCCGCTCGAGGGATTCGTCGACGCGCCGGCTCTCGCCGTGCTCCGCCAGGTCCGCCAGGAGGTCGCGCAGGAGCGCGGTCACGTCTTCCTTCGCGAGGAGTGCGGGCACTTCACGGATGGAGAGGGTCTCGGGCCCGCGCCGTTCCACCACGAAGCCGCCGGCGGCGAGAGCCGCCGACTCGACCTCCGCCAGATCCGCCTCGCGGCGGCTCACCGGCACGCCGATGGGCACCAGCAAGGGCTGGGACACTACGCTGCCCTGCTGCAGGGCCGCCTTCATGCGTTCATAGGTGATGCGCTCGTGGGCGGCGTGCATATCCACCAGGATGAGCCCGTCCGGCGCGGCGGTGAGGATGTAGATGCCGTGCAGCTGCGCGAGCGCGAACCCGAGAGGCGGCACGCCGGAGTCCGCTAGCGGCTGCGATACAGGAGCGACACCATCGGCATGTAATTGCGCATAGGCAGCGAGGCTCTCCCCCACGGCCATGGGCATCTGCCGCGGCCCGATGCCCGCGGGGCGATAGCCGGGCGCGGAAGGCGGCACATAAACCGCGCCCGGCATCTGCGGGAGGTTGCCGGACGCCTGCGGCGTGGTCTCGGCGAGTGCTTCCTGTACGGTGCGGAACACGAAGTCGTGCACCAGGCGGCTGTCCCGGAACCGCACCTCGTGCTTGGCAGGATGGGCGTTCACATCCACCCGTGCGGGGTCGAGTTCGAGATACAGCACGTAGGCTGGGTGCCGGCCGTGGAACAGCACGTCGTGGAACCCGAGGCGCACCGCGTGGGCGAGCAGCTTGTCCCGCACCACCCGGCCGTTCACGTAGAAATACTGCAGGTCCGCCTGGCTGCGGGAGAAGGTGGGCCGCGCCAGCCAGCCGCTCAACTTCAGGCCACCTGCCTGCTGTGAGATGTGGAAGGACTGCTCGATGAACTCGGGCCCCACCAGTTCCTTGAGGCGCCGCTCGACGCCGGCCCGGTCCGACGCGGCCTGCAGTGCGAGCACCGGCTTGCCGTTGTGCTTGAGTTGCAGGTCAAAATCGTGGCGCGCCAGGGCGATGCGCCGCACCGCCGTGTCCAGATGGCCGAACTCGGTGGCCTCGCTCTTCAGGAACTTGCGGCGTGCCGGCGTGTTGAAGAAGAGGTCCCGCACTTCGACGCTGGTACCGGCGGCATGGGCCGCCGGGGCGGGCGCGGCATAGTTACCGTGGCCGTCCCCTTCGAGGCGCCAGGCATGCTCGTCGCTGGCGGTGCGGGTGGTGATGGCGAGGCGCGCTACCGCGCCGATGCTCGGCAGGGCCTCGCCGCGGAAGCCCAAAGTCGACACCCGCTCCAGGTCTTCCAGGCTGCCTATCTTGCTGGTGGCATGGCGCGCCACCGCCAGGGGCAGCTCTGCTTTCGGTATGCCGCCGCCATCGTCCCGCACGCGCATGAGACGCGCGCCGCCGCCCTCCACCTCCACCTCGATGCGGGTGGCGCCCGCGTCCAGCGCGTTCTCCAGGAGTTCCTTGATCACGGACGCGGGCCGCTCCACCACCTCGCCGGCGGCGATCTGGTTCACGAGCTGGGCAGGGAGTTCGCGGATGGGCATAGCGAGCCGGGCCTGGGAAAGGGCCTTAGCTTACAACATGGGTCAAGGAGCCCGGAGGGGCTATTTCTTGGGATTGATGCCTACGCCGGAGGCCAGCACTCCACTGGCGCGGCCGTCGCGCTGCTGCTTCATCAGGGCGTACTGGCTGCCCGGCGGCGGATAGTGGCCGAAGTAGTTGTCCACGCCGGTGAAGATGGCCTGGGCCAGCTGCTGCTGGTAGTCGGGGGACATGAGCAGCTTGGCGGTGCGCGGGTTGGTGATGTAGTTGGTCTCGATGAGCATGGAGGGCACGTCCGGAGCCTTCAGCACCAGGAAGCCCGCCTGTTGCACGCTGCCCTTGTGCATGGCGCCGATGGCAGCGAGCTGCTTGGCCACGCTGCCGCCCACGTCGAAGCTCATGCCCATGACCGCGGACTGGGACATGTCTACCACCACGGACTTCACCTGGGGCGGCAGACCTGCGAGACGCACGCCGCCCACGAGGTCCGAATCGTTCTCTTCCCGTTCCAGGAACTTGGCATGTTCGGTGGTGGCGCCGTGCTCCGAGAGCACGTAGACGGTGGCGCCGTCGGCGCTCTTGTCGCGGGCAGCATCGCAGTGGATGGAGACGAACAGGTCCGCGTTGGCATCGCGGGCCTTCTCGAAACGATCCTTGAGGACCACGAAGGTGTCGCTGTCGCGGGTCAGCACCGCCTTCATGCCAGGCTGCTGGTTCACCAGCGCCGCGAGCTTGCGGGCGACGGCGAGGGTCACGTTCTTCTCATAGGCGCCCTTGGGGCCATGGGCACCGGGATCCTTGCCGCCGTGGCCGGCGTCGATGGCCACTACGATTGCACGTCCGCGCACTGGCGCCGGGCTGGGTGCGGTGGCGACGGGAGCAGGCGTGCTCATGGCGGCGACGGGCGCCGCGGCTACCGGTGCAGCAGCGACGGAGCCAACGGTGAGGAGATCGATCACGAGTTCATTTCCTGCGCTGCCCTTGCGCAGGTAGCTCTGGGGCATGGCGCGGCCGTTCAGATCCAGCACCAGCCGCAGCTTGTCGTCGTGCACGGCACTGCGCATCTCGGTGATGATGCCGCGACCCGTGGGGAGCTTCGCATCCAGGCGCGCGTTGTCCACATCGATGACGATGCGGTCCGGCTGGCTCAGGGTGAAGATGGTGTGATCCGTGGGTGCGGACAGGGACAACACGAGTTCGGTTCGCGCACCCTCGGCCACGAGCTGCACGCCGCTCACGTCCACGGACGTCGATGCGCCCAGGACTACGCCGGGCAATAGCAGCCCCAACCCTAATAGGAAACCCATCGCCCGCACGGATACAGCCCTCGGCCTTGAATGGTGTAGATAATTTATACACCATCCGGGCCGGTTTTCAAGGGTTTTACTATTTAATTGAAGGGGATAGGTCGTACTCTTAGAGTCCAGCCTTACGATTGGCGGCCTCCCAGGCCGAGACCAAGGTCCGGCCGGCCTCGGTGCGGCCCTCTGCCATCAACACCCGACCCGGTTCAGCCGCGGTCAGATGGCACTCCACGTCCGCCAGTGGCAGGAAATGGGCGCCCCGCTCCGGCCATTCGATGAGCACGGTACCGGTCATCTCGCGGATACCCAGGAAGGCCAACTCCTCCGGATCCGCGATGCGGTAGAGATCCAGGTGCCTGAGGCTGTGACGCCCCAGTTCGTAGGGCTCAACCAAGGTATAGGTGGGACTGGGGACGCGCCCTGGATGGCCCAGGGACTGGAGCAGGCCCCGCACCAGGGTGGTCTTGCCGGCACCGAGATCGCCGTGGAGATAGACCGTGAGTTCCGTGACGGGCAGTACCTTGCCCAGGGCCACACCCGCCGCCTCCGTGGCGGCGGCATCCGCAAGGCCGACACGCATCAGACGTTCACCAGATTGCGCAGCGGTTCCATCAGGTCACGCGCCATGAGGCCGCGCTCGCCCTGGCGCGCCGCGAGATCGCCGGCGGCGGCATGCACATAGACCCCCTGGCGCGCCGCCTCGGGGAGCGAGAGGCCCTGGGCCACGAGCGCAGCGATGACGCCGGTGAGCACGTCACCCATGCCCGGTGCCGCCATGCCGGGATTGCCGGCAGTGCAGACTGTAGTTAGTTCGCCGTGAGCGGCAATGAGACTGCCGGCTCCCTTCAGCACCGTGACCGCGTCGAAGCGTTCAGCGATGCGGGACACGCAGGCGTAACGGTCCTGCTGCACCGTGGCGGTGTCGGTACCGAGCAGCCGGCCCGCCTCGCCCGGATGGGGCGTGAGTATCCAGCGGCCGTGCTTGTGGGGCGCTTCCGCCAGCAGGTTGAGCGCGTCTGCATCGACCACGAGCGGCACATGGGAGTCCAGCACTTCTTTCAACAGCATGCGGCCCCAGGCTTCGCGCCCGAGGCCGGGACCGATGGCGACGACGCTGGCCCGGGCCAACAGCGGCTTGAGATCGGCGGCGGTCTCGATGGCGTGGACCATGGCTTCCGGCAAGCCGGCGAGCAGACCCGTGACATGGGCGGCCCGGGTCGCGACGCTGACGAGACCGGCGCCGCTGCGCAGCGCCGCTTCCGCCGTGAGCCGCACCGCGCCGCCCATGCCCTGGTCTCCGCCCACCACCAGCACATGACCGAAGTCGCCCTTGTGGGAATTCCGCGGCCGGCGTCCCAGGTTCGTCTCGCGCATGGCGGCGCTGCGCAGGCGGCGCGCACGGGGCTGCAGGCTGCCGTAGACCTTGGGCGGCACGCCGAGGTCATCGAAACGCAGGAGGCCGGTGCACTCGGGTCCCGCGCCGGTGAAGAGTCCGGCTTTCAGGCCGATGAAGCTCACGGTGAGGTCGGCTCGGATCGACATGCTCATCTCAGCGCCGGTGTCGGCGTTGAGCCCGCTGGGTATATCGAGGGATAGCACCGGCATGCCGGAGCCGTTCACTTCCTGGACGAGCTTCAGCCACTCGCCGTGCAGCGGCCGGTCGAGGCCGGTGCCGAGCAAGGCGTCCACGATCACGTCCGACGCCGGCAGGCGTGAGACGAAGGCGGTCTCGGTTCCACCGGCCTTGAGGAAATCCCCGCGCATGGAAGCGGCGGCGGCTGGCAGGCGCAGCCGGTCTCCCAGGGTGAACACCGTGACCCTCAGCTTCTCCTTGAGCGCGCAGAGGGCGAGCACGTAGCCGTCGCCGGCGTTGCTGCCCGCGCCGCAGAGCACCAGGAGATGCTGGGCGCCGGGCCATTGGTTGCGGAGATGACGCCAGGCAGCCTCGCCTGCCCGCTGCATGAGCGTGGCTCCGGGGATACCCACATCCTCGATGGCGCGGCGATCCAGCTCGCGCACCTGGGCGGCCGTGAAAAGGTTCTCGGGCAAGGCGGACATGTGAGGCATTATATATAGCCTTATGTCCGCCACACCCGATTTCAGCGCCCTCACCGACCGCATCAAGGGATGGGGCCGGGAGCTGGGCTTCCAGCAACTCGGCATCTCCGGCGTGGAGCTGCCGGAGGACGAACGGCGCCTCCTGGAATGGCTTGAGGCAGGACGCCACGGCGACATGGCCTACATGCAGCAGCACGGCACCCGCCGCAGCCGCCCCCAGGAGCTGGTGCCGGGGACGCTCCGCGTCATCTCGGCGCGCATGGACTACTGGCCCGGCAGGACCGAGGAGACCGAAGCCTTGCTGGGGCAGACCGAACGGGCTTACATCGCACGTTACGCGCTGGGCCGCGATTACCACAAAGTGCTTCGCTCACGCCTGCAGAAGCTCGCGGACCGGATCCAGGCGGAGATCGGCCCTTTCGGTTACAGGGCGTTCACGGACAGCGCGCCGGTGCTGGAGAAGGCCCTGGCCCGTGGCGCGGGACTGGGATGGATCGGCAAGCACACCAACCTCATCAACAAGAGCGCCGGCTCCTGGTTCTTCCTGGGGGAGCTCTTCACAGACCTGCCGCTGCCGCTGGATGAGGCTGCCACGGACCATTGCGGGATCTGCCGGACCTGCATGGACGTCTGCCCCACCCAGGCCATCACCGGGCCCTACCAGTTGGATGCGCGGCGCTGCATCGCCTACCTCACCATCGAGCACAAAGGCAGCATCCCCGAGGAGTTCCGCGCACCCATGGGCAACCGGGTGTTCGGCTGCGACGACTGCCAGCTGTTCTGCCCCTGGAACAAGTTCGCACAGGTCTCGGCGGAAGCGGACTTCACACCGCGCGCGGGGCTGGATGGACCGAAGCTCTCGGAACTCTTCGCCTGGACGGAAGAGGAGTTCCTGAAGCGCACCGAAGGCAGCGCGATCCGCCGCACCGGCTATGAAGGCTGGCTCCGAAACATCGCGGTGGGACTGGGCAATGCGGCCACTTCCGACGAGGTGGTATCAGCCCTGCAGAGCCGGGAATCCCATCCTTCGGAGCTGGTACGGGAGCACGTACGCTGGGCGCTAGAACAGCATCGCTCATGACCTTAGCTAGAGACTAGATAAAACCGTCGCGAGCGAAGGCGGGGCTAGGCGCACGAGGCGAGCAGGAGGGAGTGCACTCTTATGTGCATGACCGACTGCGAGTCCGAAGTGCAACAACGCCCCATCGAGCGCAGCAGGTTTTATCAGGCGTGACTCTGGTTCCTTAGACGCCCCGTCATCACCCGCAGCAAGTGCAGGGCGAAGTTCGGGGTCTGTTGCACCAGGAAATAGAAGCGCTTCTCGCTGATCTGAGCCGCCTTGCAGTCGGTCTTGGCGACGGCCGCGGCGCTGCGCACAGCGTGATCGATCAAGGCCATCTCGCCGAAGATGCCGCCGGGACCGATGGTGTCCACCACCTTGCCGCCCTTGCGGATCTCTACTTCCCCCTCAATGACGCCATACATGAAGTCGCCCGGCGCGCCTTCATTGAAGATGGCCTGCCCGGCCTTGAACTGCTGCGGATCGGTCTCGTTGAGGAACAGGTTGGTCGTGGCGGTCACTGGACGTCTCCCTGGAATGTGACAGGATTGCGACGCAGTATCGGCCTCAAGCATTGCAATCATGTGACGACCAGCCAGCTACGGGCCGCCCATCCCTGATGCTGGCGGCGTACCCGGCAGGTCTCATCAGGCATCAGAGCTGATGGCGATTGTGCCAATCGATGATGGCTTCATCCGGATATCCGGGGAAGTGGGTATCGCGCGGACCGCGGGGCACAGAGACCCAGGGGGCAACGAACTCCAGCATAATGTTCGCCGTCTCGGGAGGCTTCGGCAGAGGCGTATCCATGGCCGAAGCGAAGGGATAGACCCACTCGGACCAGCGCGGATCGAAGAGATACAAAGCTGCGCCGCACTCGCGGCAGAAGTGCCGGCGCGCTTCGCTGGGTTTCACCACCCCCTGCTCGTCCGGCAGCATGGCCTGGTACACCTGCACATGCTCCTCGCCCTCCACCGCCAAGGACTTGGCATCGCCCATGATGTTGATGGCGTATCCGCCGCCGCCCGCCGTCTTGCGGCAGATGGAGCAGTAGCAGCGCATGTAGGGATAGGGCGTGGTGGATTCGACGCTGAAACGGACCGCGCCGCAGTGGCAAGAGCCTTCCAACAACATGCTTATCCTCCGGTCACGGCCTTGGTACCGTGACAATCCTTGAACGGTTTCCCGCTATTGCAGGGACAGGGCGCATCCGCGGGGACCGACACCAGCGCATCCTCGCGCCCATAGCTCGCCTCCCGCTGGAAGCGGCGCTGCATGGTGGCCTTGTCGAAGGGGCCGATGCGCTCGCGGCCGTCGAACTTGAAATCGGTGTAGTCCCCGTCCGCATCGACGTAATGCAAGAACACCTGGGCACACCATTCGCCGGTGAAGGGCTCACGCCAATGGGGCACGTCGGCACCACGGTAGATGAGCATGTCGCCGGGGGCGAGTCCGATGGGCTTGTCCTGGCCGTCCGCGTGCACGCAGAGGGGCCAGAGGGACGGCGCACGGATGCCGAGCGAGAGCGAAGCGCTGATCTCGCAGGAAGGGCGATCGAGGTGTTTCGGCAGCACCGCGCCGGGTCCGTAGATGCGGAGATACGAATAGCACGGATGCAGGTTCACGCCCGTGGCCCGTTCCATGACTGGCTTCAGTTCCAGCAGCAGGGTCTCGCTCATGGCATCGGCATAGCGGCCGTGGGCGGCGCGGAACACGTCTTCCGGCTGGTAGTAGTTGGGCCAATGCTGCTGCAGCAAGGCATAGCTGGTCATGAGCTGGGCGCTCTGAGGCGACACCACCTGACGCAAGACCGTGTATTTGCTCTGCTTGAATTGCTGCGACGGACTCGGTTCATTCATAGCGGGAACGTTTCACCGCGGCGCGGGTTGCAGGATCCTTGAGGCCGGTAAGGTCGCCACTCTCGAGGGCGCGCAATACACCCTCAGCGAGCTGTTTGCCGAGTTCCACGCCCATCTGATCGAAAGCATTGATGTCCCAGACGCAGGCCTGCACGAAGGTGCGGTGCTCGTAGAGGGCGAGCAGCATACCCAAGCTCTCTGCATCCAGACGCGAGAGGGTGATGAGTGTGCTCGGGCGTCCGCCGGTGAAAGTCTTGTGGGGCGCCAGCGCCTTGCCGGACTGCTTCTCCGCTTCCGCGGTACTGCGTCCATGGAACAGGGCTTCCGCCTGGGCGTAGCAGTTGGCGAGCAGCATGGCCTGCTGGCGCCAGTTGTCGCTGCCCTCCTCCAGCACTGCGATGAAGTCCACCGGCACGAGATCCGTACCCTGGTGCAGGAGCTGGAAGAAGGCGTGCTGGCCGTTGGTGCCGGTATCGCCCCAGATCACGGGTGCGGTGGCGTAGTCGGTAGGCGTGCCGTCGCGGCGCACGCCCTTGCCATCGCTCTCCATCTCGAGCTGCTGCAAGTAAGGCACCAGCAGGCTCAGGTCCTGGCGGTACGGGATCACGGCGCGCGTCGCTGCGTCCCAGAAGTTGGAGTACCAGATGCCCAGCAGCCCCAGCAGAACCGGCAGGTTCTGCCGCAGGGGTGCATCGTGGAAATGCCGGTCCATCTTCGCCGCGCCGGCGAGCAGCGCCTCGAAGACCTCGAAGCCGTGGGCGAGCGCGATGGGCAGGCCCACCGCCGACCACAGTGAATAGCGGCCGCCCACCCAACCCCAGAAGGCGAATACGCGCTCGGGGGGGATACCGAAGTCCTTGGCCTTGTCCGGCGCCGCGGACACGGCGGCGAAATGCTCCGCCACGGCGCCCTCGCCCAAGGCCTTCACCAGCCAGGCTCTGGCCGTGTGTGCGTTGGCGAGGGTCTCCTGGGTGGTGAAGGTCTTGGAGATGACGATCACCAGTGTATGGGCCGGGTCCAGCGGGGCGAGCACCCGCGCCACGTGCATGGGATCCACGTTGGAGACGAAATGGGTTCGCAGCTTCGGCCCCGTGAAGGGCGTGAGGGCCTGCACCACCGCCTCAGGCCCAAGGTAGGAACCGCCGATGCCGATGCTGACCACGTCCGTGAACTTGCCGGAACCCGACACGGATGCGGTGAACGCCTTCATCTGCTTGAAGACCGTCCGCACCTCTTCGGCCTCGGCTTTCAGTTTCGGAGGGACGTCAGCAGGCGCGGCCCTGAGCAAGGCGTGCAGCGCGGCCCGGTCCTCGGTGTTGTTGACGTGGCCACCCTCGAACAGTTCGCGCCGACGCTTCTCGAGGCCTACGGTCTCGGCGAGCTTGAACAGGAGCTTGAGAGTCTCTTCCGTGGCCAGGTGACGCGAGAGGTCCACGTGCAGACCGGGAAGTTCGAGCGAGAAGTCCGCCACACGCTTGGCATCGCCCGCACGGGCCTTGAGCTCGGCGAGATCGAATGCCGTCCGGTGCGCTTCGAGCGCTTTCCAGGCAGCGGACTGAGTGATAGATGGCATGCCCTAACTTAACCTGCCCTGACGCTTCTTGTCACCGGGCAGCGGGGCTTATTGGCTGTTTAGGCTGCCTGGACGGGAATCGCGTTGGACGTTCTTGAGACTTTGTTGTGCTCATCCAGGTAGATGAGGCGCGGCTTGTGGTTCATGGCCTCGGCGGCGCTCATCTGGCCGTAAGCGCAGATGATGATGATGTCGCCAGGCTTGGCACGGTGCGCGGCGGCGCCATTGATGGAGATGATGCCGGAACCCGCTTCAGCACGCATGGCGTAGGTGGTGAAACGCTCGCCGTTGGTGACGTTGTAGATCTGGATCTGCTCATAGTCGAACATGCCGGCGGTGTCCAGCAGCTGGCTGTCGATGGCGCAAGAGCCTTCATAGTCCAGCTCCGCGTGGGTCACGCGGGCGCGATGGAGCTTCGCCTTGAGCAGGGTCACTTGCATGGGGGGTATCCGGGGAGCGGGATAGACAGTGGGCGTATTTTACCCGACGCTCTCGGGCCGGCTCAAGACGACGGTCTTGTCCTGGGGGACACCTAAATCCAGGGGCAGGTTGTCTATGAGGCGTGCCTTGCCGAGCCAGGCTGCGGCAACCACCACCAGCTTGGTGTCACCGGCCATGGCGGGCGCCAGGGTCCCGGCATGGCGGATCTCCACGTAGTCCGGGCGGAAGCCGCCTTCGGTGAGCCGGCGCACGGCGTCCGCCTGGAGCTTGGCGGAATCCTGCTTGCCGTCCCGCAATGCGGCGCCCATCTCGCTCAGTACGCGGCGTAGCAACGGCGCCTGCGCGCGCTCGGACTTGCTCAGATACTGGTTGCGGGAACTCATGGCGAGACCGTCCGGCTCACGCACCGTGGGATGACCCACGACCTGCACCGGCAGGCAGAGGTCCGCGGTCATGCGACGTATCACCAGCAGCTGCTGGTAATCCTTCTCACCGAAGATGGCGACGTCCGGCTGCACCATGTTGAAGAGCTTGGTCACCACGGTGGCGACACCGGTGAAGTGCCCGGGACGCGAGGCGCCATCGAGGATGCCGTCGAAGGCCGGTACTTCCACGCGGGAGACCTTGTCCATGCCGCCGGGATAGACCTCGTCCACCTCCGGCGTGAACAGGAGGTCGGTGCCCGCCACCGCGAGCTGGAGCTTGTCCGCATCCGGCGTGCGGGGGTAGGCGCCGAAGTCCTCCTTCGGGCCGAACTGCATGGGGTTGACGAAGATGCTCACCACCACCCGGTCGGCGAGCTGCTGGCCGCGCTTGACCAGCGCGATGTGACCGGCGTGCAGGTTGCCCATGGTGGGCACCAGCGCCACTTTCTGGTTGATGGCACGCCAGCGCTGGATGCGCTTGCGCAGTTCCGCAACGGAGTGCTCCGTAAGCATGTCAGTCGAAGCTGTGCTCGGCGGCGGGATAGCTCTTGTCCCGCACCGCCTTCACGTAGGCCGCGACCGCCTCGCCGGGCGTCTTGCCGCCTTCGGTGAAGTTGCGCACGAACTTGGGCCGCTTGCCCGGGGTGATGTCGAGCATGTCGTAGAGCACGAGGATCTGCCCGTCCACCTTGGGTCCGGCGCCGATGCCGATGACCGGCACCTCCACTTCCGCGGTGATCCTGGCGGCGAGGTCGCGCGGCACGAGTTCCAGCAGGATGAGGTCGGCGCCCGCCTTCTCGAGCAGCTTGGCGTCATCCAGCATCTGCTTCGCGGCCTTGGCCTGGCGGCCCTGCACCGAGTAGCCGCCCATCTTGTGCACGAACTGGGGCCGGAGGCCGAGGTGCGCGCAGACGGGCACGCCGTTCTCGGCGAGATAGCTCACGATGTCCGCCTGGCGGCCGCTGCCCTCCAGCTTGACCATCTTGGCGCCACCTTCCTGCATCAGGCGCGCGGCGTTGGCGAGCGCGATCTCGGGAGTCGGATAGCTGATGAAGGGCATGTCGGCGATGAGGAAGGCGCGCTTCAGGCCGCGCGCCACGTTGCGGGTGTGATAGACGATGTCGTCCACCGTAACCGGCACGGTGGTGGTGTGGCCCTGGATCACGTTGCCGAGGGAATCACCCACCAGCACCACGTCTATCCCGGCCCCGTCCAGCAAAGCGGCGAAGCTCGCGTCGTAGGCGGTGAGGCAGGCGATCTTCTCCTTGTCCGCCTTCATGCGCGCGAGCGCGGTGAGGGTGATGGGCTTGGAGTCGTTGGTGTTCTTGGGCGTCGTATACATGGATTCACCTGGAAATCAGCGCTTCAGGATGCCCGCGGGGTCCGCAAATGTCCAGAATCCGCCGCCACTACCTTAGGGGAGTCGGGTTGAAATAGTGCCGGCCGGACCGGACGCGGGATATCTCCCGCACCAGGGCGGCATAGTCCGCCTCGTTCTCCACCGGGTTGATGTCGGCGGCGTTGACGATGAGCAGCGGCGAGGCGCCGTAGTGATGGAAGAAGTGCGCGTAGGCGCCGGCCACCCGCTCCAGGTATTCCTGCTGGATGTAGCGCTCGTAGCCGATACCGCGGCGGTTGACCCGGCGCACCAGCACGTCTACAGGCGCCTGCAGGTAGATGACGAGGTCCGGTCGCGGCGCATCCAGGGTGAGGTGCTGGTAAACCTGGTCGTAGAGCTTCAACTCCTCGTCGTCCAGGTTGAGGCGCGCGAACAGTGGATCCTTGTCCAGCAGGAAATCGGCGACGCGGGTGGGCTGGAAGATGTCGCCTTGGCGCAGCTGCTGCAACTGGCGCGCGCGCTGGAACAGGAACGAGAGCTGGGTGGGGAGCGCGGCGCCCTTGGGATCGCGGTAGAAGCGCTCGAGGAAGGGGTTCTCCTCTGCACGCTCCAGCAGGAGTTCGCCGCCGAGGGTCTCGGCGAGCTTCATGGCGAGGCTGGTCTTGCCGACGCCGATCGGCCCCTCCACCACGAGATAGCGCGACTGTCCGCTCATGGCTCCTGCGACTCCAGCAATGCGATGCGCGCACCGGCGAGACCCGCGCGCAGCTCGCGCAGCGCGCCCTTGCCCGGCACCACGAGATCCGGCGCGATGTCGTGGAGAGGATACAGGACGAAGGCGCGCTCAGGCAGGCCGGGATGAGGCAGCGTCAACTCCGGCGTCTCAAGTACGAGATCGCCATATATAAGGAGGTCGAGGTCGAGACTGCGTGGCCCCCAGCGTGTGCCGTCGCGGCGGCGGCCATGGGCCGATTCGATCCGCCGCAGCTCCGCGAGCAGGACGTGCGGCGCGAGATGGGTCTCGAGGGCGGCGACGGCGTTGACGTAGTCGGGCTGGTCCGGGGGACCCAGGGGCGGACTCTTATATAGAGGCGAGCGTTCGGTGAGATGCGTGTCGGGGAGCACGGCGAGTTCGTCGAACGCGCGGCGCAACTGCTGCGCGGGACCTTCGAGGTTGGCGCCCAGCCCGATGTAGGCCGTGACCGCCGCGGTCACTCAGGCCGGCCCCTCTGCCGTGCCGCCATCATCACGCTTGCGTCCGCGCCCACCGCGGCGGCGGCGGCGACGCCGGCCGCCTCCGGAACCCGGAGTGGACGGAGGCGGCGCCACGGGATTGCCCGCCTGCAGCTCGGTCCACCAGTCCGCCAGTTCCTGCTCAGCCTCCCCCGCCTGGGCACGCAGCACCAGGAAGTCATAGGCGGCGCGGAAGCGCGGATGCTCCATGAGCCGCTGGGGGCGCTTGCCCTGGCGCTGGGTGAAGCGCGGCTGCAGCGAGAAGATCTCGACCATGGGCGTGGAGAAGCGCCGCGGCAAGGCGACGCGCTTCACCTGATCCTCCACCACCTCGAAGGATGCGCGGCGCAGGGCCTCGCTGGGATGCAGGCCGTCGGCCTCAAGCTGGCGTGCGATCTGGCGCACCGGCTCCCACAAGAGCGCTGCGAACAGGAAAGCAGGGGTGACGGGCAGGTCTTCCTGCACGCGACTGTCGGTGCTGGCCAGGGCCTTGGCGATGAACACCAGCGGGAAGCCCTCCTCCTCCACCTCCAGTGCTTCCTCGGTGCGTGGGAACAGCTGCGCAAATAATCCATGGTGGCGCAGGGCCTCGAAGGCCTGCTCGCCGAAACCGTACATGAAGAGCTTGAGGATCTCCTCGAACATGCGCGCCGGGGGCACGTCCGCCAGGAGGCCGCCGAGCCGCCCGATGGGCGCCTCGGTGCGGGGATGCAGCTTGAAGCCGAGCTTCACGGCGAAGCGCACCGCGCGCAGCATGCGGACCGGGTCCTCGCGATAGCGGACATCCGGATCGCCGATGAGGCGCAGCACGCCGTCGCGCAGGTCCGGCAGGCCGTCCACATAGTCGCGGACCGAGAAGTCACGGATGTCGTAGTAGAGGGCGTTGACGCTGAAGTCGCGGCGCTCCGCGTCCTCCTCTACGGTGCCGTAGATGTTGTCGCGCAGGATGCGGCCGGTGCCGCCGTCATGGCTGAGGTCGGGGTCTTCCTCCGGGTCAGCCACGATGTCGGCGGCCCCGCTGGAACGGAAGGTGGCCACCTCGATGATCTCGTCGCCGAAGCGCACGTGGGCCAGGCGGAAACGGCGGCCGATGAGCCGGCAGTTGCGGAACTCCCGCTCCACCTGCTCCGGGCTGGCGTTGGTGGCGACGTCGAAATCCTTGGGTTCCCGGCCGAGCAGGAGGTCGCGGACGCCTCCGCCGACGAGGAAGGCCTCGTAGCCGGCGTTCTTCAGCCGGTAGAGCACCTTGAGGGCGTTTTCGGAGATATGGGCCCGCGAAATGTTGTGGTCGGCGCGGGGGATGATGACGGGGTGGATAAGCAGTCTTCCTGTGTGCTCAGGGGCTCCGGTCGGGCCCGGAGGGCTTATTTTGGCGCGGAACTTGAGCTAATCCGGCGCGTCCGTATAATACCACTCCCTTTCGGCCCGACGCTCCCTTCGTCTAGAGGCCTAGGACGGAGCCCTCTCAAGGCTTAAACGCGGGTTCGAATCCCGCAGGGAGCGCCATCTTGAAACCGCCCGCATGCCGGACGTGAACCCCAACGATCACCTTCCCGTGCCGCTATGGCGCCGGCTCGCCGCCGCGAGCTACGACGGCCTGGTGGTGCTGGCACTCTGGTTCATCGCCAGTGCGCTGGTGATGCCGCTCTCCCGCGGCGCCATCACGCCGGATCACCCGCTGGCGGAACTGCTCTACCGGATCTACATCGTCGCGGTCGGCTTCCTGTTCTTCGGCGGTTTCTGGGTGCGCAACGGCCAGACCCTGGGCATGCTGGCCTGGCGGGTGAAAACGGTGCAGAGCGGCAACGGCAAGTCCATCACCTGGACCCAGGCCCTGCTCCGCTATCTCGCCGCCTACCTCTCCTGGGCGGCGCTGGGCCTGGGCTTCTGGTGGTCACTGTTCGACAGGGACCGGAAGACCTGGCACGACCGGCTCTCGGGCACGACGCTTGTGCGCGCGCCCTCCTTCACGGAAATTTCGCGGACCTAAATCTCAGTCCACAACTCAGTTAAGCCCTTCGTCTTAGATTCCAGTTTTAAGCCACTAGGTCAAAAGCGTCGCGAGCGAAGGCAGGGCTAGGCGCGCGAGGCGAGCACAGGGGTTCGCCGCATGCGGCGAACGGAAGCACATGGATGTGCGACCTGGACCGCGAGCGTAGCCGGATGCGTAGCGAGCATCATCATCGTACATGACCGACTTGCGAGTCGAGCGCAGCAGCTTTTGACGTGATTATTTGATTCTACGAACCGCAAGTACGCTGATCGCCCCTAAAAGAAGCGTGGGGAGCCAGGCGGTGAGGACAGGGTTGATGCCAAACACCACGCCGCTCTGCATGAACATGCTGTTGGCCACGTAGAAGCCGATGCCGATGAGCATGCCCACCAGCATGCGCTGGCCGGTGCTGGAGGACCGCAAGGGTCCGAACACGAAAGGCAGGGCCAGGATGAGCATCAGGAGCAGCGATACGGGTTTGGCGATGTGGCCCCAGAACTCCGCGATGTAGCGCCGCTCATCCAGGCGGTTGGCCTTGAGATACCCGATGTAGTCATACAAGCCCACTGCGGAGAGCGCGGTGGAATCCACCGCGAACAGGCTGATGATGTTGGGGTTGAGGGAAGTCTGCCACGGCTCGCTCTGGGTACGGAATACCTTCGAACCATCGACGCTCATGCGGGTGCCACGTACGCCATGCAGTTCCGGCGGATGCGATTCGAACCATGCGGTGTTGGCGAAGGTGGCGGAGGTGAGCTGCCGGTCCGGGCTCACCTCGTAGACGTACACACCACGTGCCAGCTTGTTGCTGCTCATGGAACGCACGTTGACGAAGCTGGAACCGTCCTTGGCCCAGATGCCGCCCGTCCCGAGCGCGTTGGTCCGGGCATTGACGAGTTCGGCGCGCCGGTCTTCTGCCTGCTGTTCCGTATCCGGCACGACGAGTTCGCCCACCACGATGCAGAAGAACGCCAGCACCAGGCCGCCCAGCATGGCGGAGAGTCCGAGACGCGCCACCGAGACGCCGGCGACGCGCATCACCGTGAGTTCGTTGTGGCCGGCGAGTTCACCGAGGCCCAACAATGCCCCCAGCAGCACGGCGATGGTGAACATGTTGTACATGCCGCCTGGCACCTTGTAGAGGGTGTAACGGGCGGCCTCGACCACGGTGTAGCTGCCGCTCAGGCTGCGTATCTCGCTGACGAAGGTGATGACGCTGGCGAGCGCGGTGAGCACCAGCAGCACGAGCAAGACGTTCACCACCACGGTCTTGGCGAGGTAGACGTCTATGCGCCTCACGTGCGCACCCGCCAGACGGCGCCGAACAACCCGCGCACGCCGTATTGCTGCACCAAGAGCAAGGCCACGGAGGCGAGGAACACTCCATCCACCCACCACATGCCGATGAGCGGCGGCGTCACGCCCTTCTGGAGCCAGACCCGCGCGAGTATGCCCAGGTTGTAGAAGATGACGTAGACAAGGATGGCGATGAGCAGCTTGCCGTAACGTCCCTGGCGCGGCGAAGTGCGGGCTAGCGGCACCGCGAGCAGCGTCAGCAGGAGCACCGAGACCGGCACCGACAGGCGCCACTGCATCTCGGAGGCGGAAGCGAGGTCGTGCAGCTTGAGCAGGTCCGCGGTCGGATAAGCATCGTAGGAATCCAAGCCGCTCTCGGGCTTGGGCGGCTCGATGACGATGCCGTGCTCGTCATAGCGCACGATGCGGTAGTCGGCCTTGCCGGGCGTGCCCTCGTAACGCCAGCCGTCGTGGAGGATCAGCATGCCGCTGCCGTCCTGGTCCGGGGTGCCCTGGCGGTGGCCCTTCTCGGCGATGACCACTGCCATCAGGTCGCCGCTCGGACCCTGCATGAACACCTTGCCCAAGTCCTTGCCGTCCTTGCTGACCTGCTCGGCATAGAGCGCGCCACGGCCATCGTCATCCACCTTGAAGCGCCCGGATTCGAAACTGCCCACCTCGGCGTTGTGGGTGCCGGTGCTGTTGACGATGTGGGTCATGCGCTCCGCCCAGGGCGAGACCTGCAGGGACAGCACTGCGAGACCCGCCGCGAGCACCAGCGCCAGGATCATGAGCGGCCGGTAGATCTGCATGGGCCCGATGCCGCAGGCCATCAGCGTGGTCATCTCGCTGTCGCGGTAGAGGCGCCCCAGCGCGAGCATGATAGCGAGGAAGGTGGCGACAGGCACCACCACGATGAAGAACTTGATGGAAGCGAGGCCGAGCAGGGTGAACACGGTCTCGCGCGGCAGGCGGCCTGCGGCGGCGTCACCCAGGAGGCCCGCGAACTTGTTGCTGAGCAGTATGAGCATCAGCACGCCGGTGACGGCGGCGATGGTGAGCGCCGTCTCCTTGGCGAGATAGCGATCCACGATGCGTATCATGCGTCGACCCGGGGTCTCATCGTGCGGTATGGCCTTGGGGTAGAATGTCGGCCCGTATCCCCCATCTATATAGGACAGGGCGCGCCGCTGGCCCATGATACGCCAGACGCCGCCGTAACCCGAAGCCTCCACGGAGACCTGCATGCAATTTTCCCTGAAGTCCGCCTCCGCTGAATCACTCGCCACGCCCTGCCTGATCGTGGGTCTGTTCGAGGGCGGCAAGTTGCCGGCGGCGGCGCAGGCGCTGGATCAGGCGAGCCATGGTTACCTGACCAGGATCGCCAAGAGCGGCGCGATCGAGGGCCGCGCCGGCCAGGCGCAGCTGCTGTTCGACGTGCCGAAGGCCTCCGCCGAGCGCGTGTTGCTGGTGGGCTTGGGGCAAGAGAAGGACCTGAGCCTGCGCGCCTATCGCCGCGCCGTGGCGAAGGCTGTGCGCACCTTGAACGACGCAGGCGTGAAGGAAGCGGTGAGCACCCTCTCGCTGCTGACCGTCAAGGATGCAGACGCCTACTGGCTCGCGCGCCACGCGGTGGAAGCGGCGGAAGAGGCCAACTACCGTTTCGACCAGTTCAAGGGCCAGGCGAAGGACCGGCACCGCCCCACGCTGCAGAAACTGACCCTGCTCATCGGCCGCGACCAGGCCAAGCCCGCCGAAGAAGGCCTGAGAGTGGGCACGGCGGTGGCCGCTGGGGTGAGCTACACCAAGACCCTCGGTAACCTCCCGCCCAACGTCTGCACCCCCTCCTACCTCGCCGACGAGGCGCGCCGTCTCGCCAAGGGCAGCAAGCTCAAGGTGACGGTGCTGGATGCGGCGCAGATGAAGAAGCTGGGCATGGGCGCGCTGCTGGCGGTGGCCAGCGGCAGTCGCCAGCCGCCGAAGATGATCATCATGGAATACAGCGGCGGCCCCAAGGGCCAGAAACCGCACGTGCTGGTGGGCAAGGGCATCACCTTCGACACCGGCGGCATCTCCATCAAGCCGGCCCAGGCGATGGATGAGATGAAGTTCGACATGTGCGGTGCCGCGAGCGTGTTCGGCACCCTGAAGGCGGCGATGACGCTCGGCCTCAAGCTGAACATAGTGGGCATCGTGCCCAGCGCCGAGAACATGCCCGGCGGCAACGCCGCGCGCCCCGGTGACATCGTCACCACCATGTCGGGCCAGACCGTCGAGATACTCAACACCGACGCGGAAGGCCGCCTGATCCTGTGTGAGGCCCTCACCTACTCCGAGCGCTACAAGCCCGCTTCAGTGGTGGACATCGCGACCCTCACCGGCGCCTGCGTGATCGCCCTCGGCAACGTGGTATCGGGCCTGCTCGGCAACAACGAGCGGCTGGTGCAGGGCCTGAAACAGGCTGGCGAGAAGGCCGAGGATCGCGCCTGGCAGCTGCCGCTGTACGAGGAATACCAGGAGGGCCTGAAGAGCAACTTCGCGGACTTCGCCAACATCGGCGGTCGCGAGGCGGGTGCCATCACTGCCGCCTGCTTCCTGGCGCGCTTCACCAAGAACCTGCCCTGGGCGCACCTGGACATCGCCGGCACCGCCTGGAAGGGCGGCGGAGAGAAGGGTGCGAGCGGACGCCCAGTATCGCTCTTGGTGCAGCACCTGCTCGACCAGCAGTGACCGGCTGAATGACCCAAGTAGATTTCTACATATTGGAGGAGTCCGCGCCGAAGAGCCGCATGCTATTCGCCTGCAAGCTGGCGGACAAGGTGGCGGGCATGGGCCACCGGGTCTTCGTGCAGGCCCCGGATGAGGGCAGTGCGCGGGAGCTGGACGAGCTGATGTGGACCTGGCATGACCGGAGCTTCCTCCCCCACTGCCTGGCAGGCCAGGATCCGGCGGCGGCGGTGCACATCGGCCATGGCGCCGAACCCAGCGAGGGCTTCCACCTGCTCATCAACCTCGGCGCCGAAGTGCCGGGCTTCTTCGCCCGTTTCGAGCGGGTGGCGGAGGTGGTGGACGGGGATGCGGCCCATAAGGCTCAGGGCCGTGAACGGTTCAGGTTCTACAAAGACAGGGGATATCCCCTGGAAACCCATAAACTCTAAAAAACGGGTCTTTTGCCCTCTGGCGGTGTGACGGCCAGGACGGCCTAACGTCGCGGGAGGGCAGGATGATGCGCGCTACGCTACGCGTCCCGCTCCGCTTGCGGCCCAGGTCGCACATCCATGCGCTCCCGTTCACCGCATGCGGCGAACCCCTCCTGCTCACCTCGCGCGCCTAGCCAGAGGCCAAAATCCCTCGTTTTTAGATGTATTCTTCGAAGCTATGGCAAACAGATCCAGAATCCCTCCCAGCCTGGACATCCCGGTGCTAACGGAGGTCGTCGAAGAGTCTATGGAGACGCAGGCACCGGCTGCGGCTCCACAGCCCGCCCCGGGTCCCGCCGTCCCGGCGGTACTCACCATCTCCCAGGACTTGCTCTCGGAAGTGCTGACCGAGCGCATCGCCGCCCTCACGGACCGGCTGCTCCGGGATGCCTCCGCCGAGATCCACGCCACCCTGGTGAACAAGGTCTGGGAAAAGCTCCGGGAGGAGATACCCGGCCTGGTCGAGGAAGCGCTGCGCGAGAACGGCAAAGAGTGACTTACGAATAGATCGAAAAAGACCATCTGTGCTGCGCTCCTGCTCCGCACAGAAGTCCAGGGCGACCATCCTGGTCGCCCGTCCGGCACATACGTGCCAGACCCTGCCTTTTTCTCCGTTTTCACCTCAGCGCAGCTGAGGTGAAAATGCCGGTGCCTCCCTGCACCGGTTCCCCGCCCTCCACTTGTCTGCATTACACCACTGATATAATCCCGTCTTCATGCCGCGCACCGCGGCGCCAGCCGAAAATCCGACTAGGACCCATGGAAAAAGCCTACGAACCCCGCGGCATGGAAGGCCGCTGGTACGAGACTTGGGAGAAGCGCGGCTACTTCGCGCCCGCCGGCTCCGGCACGCCCTACTGCATCCTGCTGCCCCCGCCCAACGTGACGGGCACCCTGCACATGGGCCATGCCTTCCAGCAGACCCTCATGGACGCCCTCACCCGCTACCACCGCATGCGCGGCGAGCGGGTGCTGTGGCAGGGCGGCACCGACCATGCCGGCATCGCCACCCAGAAGATCGTTGAGAACCAGCTGGCCGCCGCCGGCAAGACCCGCCATGACCTGGGCCGCCAGGACTTCGTGAAAAAGGTATGGGAGTGGAAGGAGGAATCCGGCTCTACCATCACCCGCCAGATGCGCCGCCTGGGCGCCTCCACCGACTGGTCCCGCGAGCGCTTCACCATGGACCCGGGCCTCTCAGCCGCGGTCAAACGCGTGTTCGTGCAGTGGTACCGGGACGGCCTGCTCTACCGGGGCAAGCGCCTGGTGCATTGGGATCCGGTGCTGCAGACGGCGGTGTCCGATCTAGAAGTGAACAACGAGGAGCGGGACGGGAGCCTCTGGCTCATCCGCTATCCCGCCGCGACCGGCGGCAAGGATCTCATCGTCGCCACCACGCGACCCGAGACCATGCTGGGCGACGTGGCGGTGGCTGTGCATCCTGAGGACGAACGCTACAAGGACATGATCGGCAAGCAGCTGAAGCTGCCGCTCAGTGACCGACTGATCCCGGTGATCGCCGACGACTATGTCGACAAGGCATTCGGCACTGGTTGCGTGAAGATCACCCCGGCCCACGACTTCAATGACCAGAAGCTCGGCCAGCGCCACAACCTGCCCATCATCAACATCTTCACCCTCGATGCGAAGGTGAATGAGAACGCGCCGGCCGCCTACCGCGGCTTGGACCGTTTCGCGGCGCGCAAGAAGATCGTGGCGGACCTGGATGCCGCGGGCCTCCTGGTGGAGACCAAGAAGCACAAGCTGATGGTGCCCATCAGCCAGCGCTCCGACGCGGTCATCGAGCCCATGCTCACGGACCAATGGTTCCTCGATCTCACCCGTGACACGCTCCCGGACGGACGGCCCGGCGGCAAGCGCGCCATCACCGAGCCCGCGCTGGCCGCGGTGCGCGGCGGGGCCGTGAAGTTCACGCCGGAGAACTGGAGCACCACCTACGTACAGTGGCTGGAGAACATCCAGGATTGGTGCGTGAGCCGCCAGCTCTGGTGGGGCCACCAGATCCCCGCCTGGTTCGACGAGGCAGGCAACATCTTCGTGGGCGAGGACGAGGCGGATGCGCTGACGCACGCCACGGTAAAGCCCGTCGGCAAGCTGCGCCAGGACGAGGATGTGCTGGACACCTGGTTCAGCTCCGCGCTGTGGCCCTTCTCGACCCTGGGCTGGCCGGGCGATACCTCGGAGCGCGCCAAGGAATGGGAGAGCTTCAACGCCTTCCTGCCCTCCTCCGTGCTCATCACCGGTTTCGACATCATCTTCTTCTGGGTGGCGCGCATGGTGATGACCACCCAGTACTTCACCGGCCGGGTGCCGTTCCGCGAGGTGTACATCAATGCCATCGTGCGCGACGCCGAGGGCCAGAAGATGTCCAAATCCAAGGGCAACACCATCGACCCCTTGGATCTCATAGACGGCATCACTCTCGAAGAGCTGGTGCAGAAGTCCACCGCCGCGCTGCTGATACCGCAGGTGCGCGAGAAGGTCGAGAAGCGGGTGCGCAAGGACTACCCCCAGGGCATCCCGGCCGTCGGCGCCGACGCCCTGCGCTTCACCTTCGCGGCCCTCGCCACCTACAGCCGTACCATCAACTTCGACCTGAAACGCTGCGAGGGCTACAAGAACTTCTGCAACAAGCTGTGGAACGCCTCCCGCTACGTGCTGATGAACACGGAAGACAAGGACAACGGTGCCCAGGGCGGAGAGATGGAATTCTCCCTGGCGGATCGCTGGATCCAGTCGCGCCTCTCCGAGACCTTAGGCGTCGTGGAGAAGGAGTTCGCCAGCTACCGCTTCGACCTCGCAGCCCAGGCCCTCTACGAGTTCACCTGGAACGAGTTCTGCGACTGGTACCTGGAGCTTTCCAAACCCGCTTTGCAGGGCGAGGGCCTCAGTGCCGCCCACCAGCGCGGTACGCGCCATACCCTGGTGACGGTGCTGGAGGCACTGCTGCGGGCCCTGCATCCCATCACCCCCTTCATCACCGAGGAGATATGGCAGCGGGTCGCGCCTCTTGCGGGTGTGCAGGGCGAGAGCGTGATGCTCCGACCCTACCCCAAGGCCGCCGACTTCAAGCGCGACGAGACTTCCGAGCAGGAGCTGCGCTGGCTGCAGGAGTTCATCCTGGGAGTGCGCCGCATCCGCGCCGAGATGGACATCGCGCCGGGCAAGGAGATGCCGGTACTACTGCAGGGAATGTCGGCTTCCGATTTGGAACGCCTGGAACAGCATCGGGCGCTGCTGGTGTTCATCGCCCGCCTGAGCGGGATAGACGTGCAGGGCCCCGGCGAGCCGCCGCCCTCCGCCACCGCCCTTCTGGGTGAGATGAAGATCCTGGTGCCCATGGCCGGATTGATAGATATGGGCGCGGAACGGGAGCGGCTCGCCAAGGAGATCGCGCGGATCGAGGGCGAGATCGGCAAGTGCCAAGCCAAGCTCAGCAAGCAGGACTTCGTGGCCAACGCGCCGCCGGCGGTGGTGGAGAAGGAGCGGCAGCGGCTCAAGGACTTCGAGACCGCCCTGCAAGGCCTGCTGGAGCAGTCAAAGCGCCTCGCGACGCTGTAATAAGCCGCATTTCCGCACATCGCCGGGATGCCGGTCTGCCCTGTGTACCCCTGGGCAGGCCTCAGTTTATGATTACACCCCCACCGGGAGCCCCCCATGCTTGCGACCCAGGTCCGACAGAAAGACGGCGTG
>CAZPAO010000024.1:0-31880 GCA_964584665.1 uncultured Gammaproteobacteria bacterium | reverse complement strand
GCCTTGGTGGTGGCCACCTTCACGATGCGCCAGTTCTTGAGGATGTACTCGTGCATCTCCGCCTTGATCCAGTGCACGGCGAAGGAGACGAGGCGCACCCCCACCTTGGGGTCGAAGCGCTTCACGGCCTTCATCAGGCCGATGTTACCCTCCTGCACCAGGTCGCCCAGGGGCAGGCCGTAGCCCATGTAGCCGCGGGCCACATGCACCACGAAACGCAGGTGGTGCAGCACCAGCTGACGGGCCGCTTCCAGGTCCTGTTCGTCGTGATAACGCACGGCCAGGGCCTTCTCCTGCTCCGGCGTGAGCACGGGGATGCCGTGCACGGCCTGGATATAGGCATCCAGGCTGCCGATGGGGCTGACCGACAGCTCCTTGTGCAGCGGGACGAGGGCGGCGGTATTCGTGGTCATGGGGACCTCCTTCTTCATGGGCATCATATTAGCACTCGAGGAGTTAGAGTGCTAAGGCACTGAATAGTTCCTTAGGAGAGGGGGTCGTAACTAACTGTTCTGGAAGGCTATTTTAGGTCGGCTCGATGGCCCGGAGATGCCTGGCGACTGCCAGCCAGGATCCAGCCCAGCCAAGCAGGGCCCCGCCGGCTATAAGCCCCAGGGCGCCCAGGAAGCCCAGCCCCTGGAGCGCGTAGGCGCTGCCATAGAGGCCCGCCAGACGGCTGACAGGAGCGGCCACGAGGGCGACGGCTACCGCCACCAGGATGCAGGCGATCAGTCCCCCGGCGAAGCCGTACCAGGCTCCGTGATAGAGGAAGGGGCGGCGGATGAAGGGGTCTGTGGCCCCCAATAGCTTGCTCACCTCGATCTCAGTGCGCCGGCCGCCGATCTCCAGGCGGATGGTGTTGCCCACCACGAAGATCACCGCGAGCCCGAGCAGGGCCGCCAGGATGTCGGTGGTGCGCCGCACGATGTCCAGGATGGCGGTGAGCCGCTTCAGCCACTGCATGTCGAGCCGCACCTGGTCCACGGCAGGGTTGCCCGCCAGTTGGTGCTGCAAGGCTTCAGCGCTCTCCGGCGAGGCATCCGTGGGCCGCACCACCAGCACCGCCGGCAGCGGGTTCTTGTCCAGCACCGAAGCCGCGTCGCCGAAACCGGAGAGCTGCTTGAACTCGGCCAGCGCCTGGTCGGCGCTGATGTACTGCACGTCCGCCACCCCATCCATGTGCCGCACCGTGGCGGCGAGGGTCTGGGCGGCGGCGTCGCTGGTGTTGCTCTTGAGGTAGACGGATATGCGGGCCGAGCCTTCCCAAGAACCGCTCACCTCGCGGGCGTTGCCGACGAGCACCTGCATGGCGGCGGGCAGGGAGAGGGCGATGCCGATGACCGCAGCAGTCATGAGGCTGGTGCCCGCGTGGCGATAGAGGCGGCCGAGGCTGGTGACGGCCACCCGCGCATGGTCCCGGGCCCAGGACTTGATGCCGCCCTTGAGCCCCGCAGTCTCGGCGCCGCTCACGCCCGGGTCACGTGGAGATGCCATGGGCCTCCCCCGTGTCAGCCATGTGGCCGCTCTTCAGGTTGAACACCCGGGCGGCGAACTGCTCCACCAGGGCCCGGTCGTGGCTCGCGATCAGCACCGTCACGCCCACCTGGTTCAGGCGCTTGAAGAGCTGCATCACTTCCAGCGAGAGTTCCGGGTCCAGGTTGCCGGTGGGCTCATCGGCGATGAGGATGGCCGGGCGGTAGACCACCGCGCGGGCGATGCCCACCCGCTGCTGCTCGCCGGTGGAGAGGGTCACGGGCAGGGCCTTCTCCTTGTGCAGCAGGCCCACGAGGTCCAGGGAGGCGCGCACCCGCTTCGCGGTCTCGGCGAGGTCGGCG
The DNA here is from genome assembly GCA_964584665.1 of uncultured Gammaproteobacteria bacterium. Lineage (GTDB taxonomy): Bacteria > Pseudomonadota > Gammaproteobacteria > Natronospirales > REEB76 > DASUBN01. The sequence continues at coordinate 30,045 of CAZPAO010000024.1, read as the reverse complement.
CCGGCGATGATGAGCGGCAGCGCCACGTTGTCGAACACGCTGCGGTCGTCCAGGAGCTTGTGGTCCTGGAACACCATGCCGATCTGGCGGCGGTAGAAGGGGAGCTGGCGGCGCTTGATGCCGGCGAGGTTCTGGCCGTTCACCACGATCTGGCCGCGGCTCGGGCGCTCGATGAGGGCCACCAGCTTCAGCAGCGTGCTCTTGCCGGCGCCGGAGGGTCCCGTGAGGAAAGCCATCTCGCCGCGCTCGACATCGAATGAGACATCGGCTAGGGCTTCGTTGCCCCCCGCGTATCTTTTCCCGACGCCCTGAAAACTTATCATCTGCCTATCCTACCAGCGCTTCAGCGAAAGCCTGGGGGTCAAACAGCGTCAGGTCCTCGGCGGCCTCGCCGATGCCTACGTAACGGATGGGGATGCCGAAGCGCCCGGCGGCCGCCAGCACGATGCCGCCCTTGGCGGTGCCATCCAGCTTGGTGATGACGAGGCCCGTGAGCTTCACCGCCGCGTGGAACTCCTCGATCTGGCGCAGGGCGTTCTGGCCCGTGCCCGCGTCCAGCACCAGCAGGCGCTCGTGGGGCACGCCGTCGCCGAACTTCGCCAGCACCCGGTCCACCTTCTTCAATTCTTCCATCAGTCCCGTCTGGGTGTGCAGGCGTCCGGCGGTGTCCACCAGCAGCACGTCCGTGCCGCGGGACGTGGCCGCCATATAAGCATCGTGGGCCACCGCTGCCGGATCTGCGCCGGGGCCCTGGGCGATGACCGGCACACCCTGGCGTTCGCCCCAGAGCTGCAGCTGTTCCACCGCCGCGGCGCGGAAGGTGTCACCCGCCGCCAACATCACGCTGAGCTTCCCGGACTTGTAGCGCTGCGCGAGCTTACCCAAGGTGGTGGTCTTGCCCACGCCGTTCACGCCGAGGGCCAGCACCACGAAAGGTTTCTTGCCGGCGGGCACGTCCAGCGGCTGCGCCACCGGCTGTAGCAATCTCACGATCTCTTCCACCAGCGCGGCCTTGAGCGCCGCCGTGTCTGGCAGGCGCCGCGCGCGCAGGGCCTCCATGATTTGGCGGGTGGTCTCCACGCCCACGTCGCCGCTGATGAGGCGCGTCTCCAGTTCCTCCAGCTGCATCTCGTCCACCGGTCCCGAGAACGAGGCGAGCCAGCCCGTGCCCCGGTTGAGGCGGGCTTTGAGGCGGGCGAAGAGACCGGGGCGTTCGGACAAGGGCTTCAGGCTGTGGCGGACGGGAAGGAGCAGGTTAACGCAGGCTCAGGGGACGGACAAGAAAAAAGGGGCGAGCTTGCGCTCGCCCCTTGTCCGTCCGTTAAGACGATCCCTATCAGGGAGCCTTGATGATCGGCGGCGTGTTGTTGATGGTCACCTGTAAGCCATTGGCCAGCATCCAGGCCACGGCTTCCGTCTGCATCTCCACCGTAGTGGCGCCGTAGAGGCCCTGGGTGGTGGCGTTGCTGGGGCAGTTGCTCGGCACCGACGGGTCCAGGATGGAGCCGTGGTCACCGGTCAGGAAGCGCACGATGAACTTGCTGCCCGGGGTGGTCGTGTCCACCTGCACCAGACCCATGGTCGAGGAGAGGAGGTCGGTGGCGCTGTTGGGTACCACTTGGTCCGGCAGGTTGCAGGTGTCGGCAGCGCCGCTGAAACCGCCCACCACTTCCATCATGTGGATGGGATGGCCCGCCGCCGCGATGGCGGCGTAGTTGGCCGGATCGCCGTCTTCAACCACCGCCTGGGCTTCGGAGTAGAAGTCGAAGTAGGCCTGGCTGTCCTTCACCAAGCCCTGTTGCGCTAACCCCGCGTCGATGATGGGCTCGAAGGAGGGCGAGTTGCGCAGCAGCTCCGCGATGTGGCCGCCGGGAGCCGCGAGCGTAGCCGCCACGATCTTCGGCGCGTGGCCGGTCAGCGAGGCGCCGGCGGTGTCGGCGCCCAGGTACACGGTGCCGATGATGCCGCCCAGCGAATGGCCCACGAAGAACACCTTCGAGGTGTCGAAGGCGTTGGTCCCGCCCGGGAACATGTTCGGCAGGGTCGCCATCAGGTTTATCAGGTCAGCCGCCCCTTCGCGCAGGTTGTCGCGGGAGGTGATGGTGCTGTTCAGGTTGATGAACCAGGCGCCGGAGCTGTCGAGCTTGCCGTCCGGGCCGGAGGCGCCGCTGCTGTTGTTCTGCAGGTCCATGTCGAAGGTGCGCTCATGGCCCGCGGTATACAACGGGTCAGCCTTGTTGGTCACGCCGTGCAGCGGCAGGTCGATGGAGACCATGGCGATGCAGGCGTGGCCGAAGGTGCTGGCGATGCCGAACACGTCCTCGCGGTTGCGGGTGATGCCGTGCTGGAACACCGTCACCGGCCAGCCGGTGCCGGGCATGGCGCCGCAACCGGTGGGGATGGTGACGATCACCGGGATCACGTTCTGCGCGACCGTGGCCTTGGGCGTGAAGCTGCCGGTCGGGTTGCTTGAGTCAAGCCGGATATCGCCGCCCTTGCTGTTCTTCCAGGAACCGGTGAGCGCCGCCGTCGGCTTGGTTGCACTGGGCACAGGCAGGTAGTACGGGATGGCGACCGTGCCGGCATAGATCTCGGTGGCATCGCTGCCGACCACGGCAGAACAGGCGGTGGTGTTGTTGGGGAGCTTGCCCGACTGGAACAGCGCATCGCATACCCTGAGATGCGTGTCGATCGTGCCCACGCCCGTGGGCTGCGTGGTCGGCTGGGCCGTGGCGGCCATGCTGGCCAGGGCCACGCCCTCGTACTGGGTGCTGAAGCTGAAGGTCACCGCGACTTTGTCCGGGGTGATGCCCGCGCCGGCGGCGACCGCCAGCTGCGGCAGGGTGAACTGGGCCACCGGCAGCAAGGGATCGGTGGCGCTCATGGCGATCTTCTTCACGTCCAACGTCGCGAGGGCCGGCGTGTCCGCGGCCACGATGGCGGAATAGTCGCTGCTGGCCGAGGCCGGCGCGCCGCTGGCGTCGGTCACGCCCTTGGTCACCACCACGAGATAGGTGGCGGGGACCGGCACGCCGCCGCTGACGGTGCTGGCCGCCAGGGGATGCAGCGGCTTGATGGTGACGATCTGGCCGTTGGAATCGATGCCGGGCGAGAGGCCGATGCTGTAGTCGGTGCCTACCGCCAACGGCGCGCTGAAGCCCGTCACCGCCTTGGTGGCGACGTCGCTCGTCACCTTGAACACGAACACGTTCGCCGCCAGCGTGCTGGCCTTCACCGGCGCGGTGAAGTAGATGTTGATGTCGGACTGGGTGCCGAAGCCGTCCAGGTGATTCAGCTCAAGCAACGGGCCGTTCTGGGCCACGGCTGCGCTGCCCGGGATGCCGAGCTGCCCCGTGCCGTGCTGGTCGAAGTACAGGTCGTTGGGGAAGGGCATGACGCCGCCGAGCGGTGTGAAGCGCGCCTGGAACCCGGCGTTCGGGTTGGGGCTCGGAGCCACGGAGTCGTCGCTGGACACGCAGGCGGCCAACGGGATGGAAAGCGCCAGCAGCGCGGCAAGACGGCGGATTTTCACGGTTTTTTCACTCCCCAAACGAGACGGTTAGGGTACGCTGCCGTCCTAGGGGCTGGCAAGACATGAAACCGTCAAGAAAGGGCCCAGACGCGCATGCCCATGAGACACAACCCCGGCCGGGGCTACCGCAACGAATTCCGCATCATCGCCGGGCAGTGGCGCAGGCGGAAGCTGCATTTCCCGCCCTTGCCCGGCATCCGCCCCTCGCCGGACCGGGTGCGGGAGACCCTCTTCAATTGGCTGCGGGACCGGGTCGAGGGCAGCCGTTGCCTGGATCTCTTCGCCGGCAGCGGCGCGCTGGGGCTGGAAGCCCTGTCGCGTGGTGCGGCTAGCGTCATCTTCGTGGACCAGGAACGCGTGGCCTGCGATGCGATACGCGGACATCTCGCACTGCTTGCCGCCGTCGGCGGAGAAGCGCAGCAATCGGAAGCACTCACCTGGCTCGCGCGGACCGCTGCGCCTTTCGACCTCGTGTTCCTGGATCCGCCCTTCGATGCGGACCTGTTGCCGCAGGTGTGCGGCGCGCTCAAGCAAGGCCTGCTCAAGCCGGGTGCGTGCATCTATGTGGAGCACGCGGCGGAACATGCGCCGGTCTTGCCGCCGGAATGGGAGCTGCTGCGGGAGAGCCGTGCGGGGCGCGTCGCGTTCAAGCTGATGAAGGCCTGATCCGATGCCCGGTGTATATTATTAGGAGTCCACGGAGACCCCCATGGCGAGCATCCTCTATCCCGGCACCTTCGACCCCATCACCAACGGCCACGCCGACATCGTGCGCCGCGCCGCGCGCATGTTCGAGCGGGTGGTGGTGGCGATCGCCGCCAACCCGGGCAAGGCGCCGGCCTTCCCGCTGGAGACGCGGGTGCGTCTCGCCAAGGAAGTGCTGCACGACGTGAAGAACCTGGAGGTGGTGGGTTTCACCGAACTCACCGTCGAGTTCGCCCGCAAGCATGGACTCATCGCCATCCTGCGCGGCCTGCGCGCTGTCTCGGACTTCGAGTTCGAGTTCCAGATGGCGGCCATGAACCGGCACCTCGGGCCCGAGGTGGAGACCATCTTCATGACCCCGGCGGAGCAGTTCACCTTCATCTCCTCCAGCCTGGTGCGGGAGATCGCCATCCTCGGCGGCGATGTGGCGCAGTTCGTGCATCCCGCGGTCGAGGCGGAACTGAAGAAACTGAAACGCAAGTAAGGCTGCATGTCCCTCAAGATCATCGACACCTGCATCAACTGCGACGTCTGCGAACCGGAGTGCCCCAACGGCGCCATCTCCCAGGGCCCCGAGATCTACGTCATAGACCCGAAGCTCTGCACCGAATGCGTGGGCCATTTCGACAAGCCCCAGTGCGTGCAGGTCTGCCCGGTGGACTGCATACCGCTCGATCCCGACCATGCGGAGACCCGGGAAGAGCTGATGGCCAAATATGAAAGATTGACCGCCAATAAATAGACCCGGAAGCCCTCATGAAATCACGCCTCTTGTTCCTCTCGCTGCTGTTCTTCGCGCTGCCGGCTTTCGCCGCCGGGCCTAAGCCGCCCCAGGCGGCGGTGGCCAGCGCCCATCCGCTCGCCACGAAGGCGGGCATGGAGATACTCGCCAAGGGCGGCAACGCCTTCGACGCAGCCATCGCCGTGAGCGCGGCGCTCTCGGTGGTGGAGCCCTACAGTTCCGGCATCGGCGGCGGCGGTCTGTGGCTGCTGCACCGGGACAGCGATGGTTTCAACACCCTGGTGGACGGGCGCGAGTACGCGCCGGGCGCGGCCCGCGCCGACATGTACCAGGGCAAGGATGGCGAGATCATCCCCGGCGCTTCCATGGACGGGCCGCTCTCGACCGCCATCCCCGGCATGCCGGCGGCCTTGGTCTACATGGCGAAGAAGTACGGCCATCTTTCCCTCGCTGACGACCTCGCGCCGGCGATCCGCCTCGCGCGGGACGGTTTCCCGCTGGACTCCCGCTTCCATGAACGCATCGCCGGCAAGCAGGACCTGCTGAAGCGCTGGCCCGCTGCGGCGGCCGTGTTCCTGGACCATGGACAGGTGCCGGCGGAAGGCTGGTTGCTGAAGCAGCCGGATCTCGCCGAGACCTTCGGGCTCCTGGCGAGCCAAGGCGATGCCGGCTTCTACGACGGCAAGCGCGCGCAGCAGTTGGTGGACGGCGTGCGCGCCGCGGGCGGCATCTGGACGCTGGATGATCTCAAGCAATACAAGGTGGTGGAGCGCAAGCCGCTCACGGGAGACTACCGCGGCATGCACATCGTCTCCGCGCCGCCGCCCTCATCGGGTGGCGTCGGCCTCATCGAGATCCTGAACATCCTCTCGGGCTACGACCTCACCAAGCTGGATACGGCGAGTCGCAAGCACTACGTCATCGAGGCCATGCGTTACACCTATCACGACCGGGCGGACTACCTCGGCGATCCTGACTTCGTGCAGATGCCCATCGCACTCCTCATCAGCCCGGACTATGCGGCCGGCATGCGCGCCACCATCCTCGCGGACAGGGCCACGCCCTCCAGCGCGCTCACGCCGGTGGTGACGCCGGACCAGGGTCCCCAGACCACCCATTACTCGGTGCTGGACGAGGACGGCAACCGTGTCTCCGCCACCGTGACCGTGAACTTCAGTTTCGGCTCCAGCTTCATGGCGCCGGGCACCGGCGTGATCCTGAACGACGAGATGGACGACTTCTCCTCCAAGCCCGGCGCGCCCAACGGCTATGGCTTGGTGGGCAATTCCGCCAACGCCATCGCACCCCATAAGCGGCCGCTGTCCAGCATGACGCCGAGCTTCCTGGAGAAGAAGGACGGCATCGCCATCCTCGGCACCCCGGGCGGCAGCCGCATCATCACCATGGTGCTGTTGGGGGCGCTGGACTTCTATGACGGCGGCGACGCCAAGGACATCGTGTCCCTGCCGCGCTACCACCAGCAGTACCTGCCGGACGACGTGGAGTACGAGAGCGGCGCCTTCACGTCGGCCGAGATCGCGAGCCTGGAGAAGATGGGCTACGTGCTCAAGGACCACGGCCGCTGGGGCAACATGCAGGCCATCACCTGGGACTACAAATCAGGCAAGGTCACGGCTGCTTCTGATCCGCGTGGCATAGGCACCGCAGAAGTCCACTGAGATTCGAGAAATGAAAACCCCGCACCAGCGCGAACTGGTGCGGGGTTTTCTTTTGCATCAGAGGCCGCGGTATTCCAGTTGCACGAACAGCGAACGCCCGGCGGTGTTGTAGCCGCTGGCGGTCTGGTAGGTGCTGTCCAGCAGGTTATCGATCCTCACCAGCAAGCCGAAGCCGTAGCCTAAGTCACGGTGCACGCTGGCGCCGAGCAGCGCGTAGCCGCCGTCGGTCACCGGTGCGCCGGTGTTGAAGTCCCCGTCCGGGCGCGAGCCCGTGAGCAGGAGGTTCAGGCCGGCGGTGGTCGCATCATCGTGCCAGCTCAGGTTGCTCGTGAGCGTGCGCTTGGCGCGGCGCTGCAGGGTCGTGTCCGTGTCGGTGTTGCGCGGGTCCTGGAAGATGGCATCGTTGCGCCAGGCCCAAGCCCCGAGCGTCAGCGTGTAGTTGAACTCCAGGCCGTGGACACGGGCATTCGCCACGTTCTCGTTCTGCCCGCCGAAGGGGTTGGCGGGGGTGGGCTGCGGCTGGAACACGATGAGGTCATCCAGCGTATTTTGGAACAGGGTCACGCCGAAGCTCTGACTGTCGCTGAGCTTCTGGCGCAGGCCCGCCTCCAGGTTGCGGGAGGTCTCGGGTCCGAGATCCGGGTTGCCGGCGAAGCCGAAGCGCTCCGCCGCCGTGGGCGCCCGGAAAGCGGTGCCGGCGCCGGCGGTGAGCTTGGTCGCATCGCTCAAGTCGTAACCGTAGTCCACGTTCCAGGTGAAGTGGTTGCCGAACTCCTGGTCATGGGTGTCGCGGCCCGCGAGCACCAGTCTCTGGCCGCCGAGGTCCAGGTCGTCCTCCGCGTAGAGCGCGTTCACCCGGTGCGATTCGTCGTAGAGGCTGCCGAAGGACTCGGTGGCGGTGTGCTCGGACTCGGTGTAGAGCCCGGCCGTGAGCAGCTGCGTGTCCGAGAGCGTGAAGTCGTTCTGCCAGTCGACGGCATTGCGCTGGGTATGCACGAAGTCCGGTGCCGGCGGGAAGTTGAAGGGGTCCACCTGGCGCTGGTCCACCTCATCCAGCATGTGGCTCAGGTTCACCGCGCTGCGCCAGCCCTCATGCGGGTGGCCGCTCAGGTCCAGCGCCGTGGTCTGGTCCTGGAAGTCCTCGTCGAAGGGGATGAGGGCGAAGGGGAAGGTGAAGTCGTTGGGGTCGAAGCCCGTGTACTGGGTGTAGCCCTTGCTCTGCCAGTGGTCGAGCTTGAGATCCACGCCGCCCAATTGGGTGCGGCCGTAGAGTTTCCAGGTCCTGTCCTGGTTGCCGCTGTCGAAGGGCGTGCCTGCCACCGAGGGGAAGCCGTCCGTGTGGTAGTCGTCGGCGGAGAGACCGAAGGCATTGGTACCCTCGCCATAGGCCACGCCGCCGCCGCTGTCGTAGGTGCCGTAGCGTCCGGCCCCGAGGTGCGCGTCGTACTCCAAGCCGTCAACGGGCTTGCGGGTGATGATGTTGATGACGCCGCCGATGGCGTCGGAGCCGTAGAGCGCGGAGCGCGGACCCTTCACGATCTCGATGCGTTCCACGTCGGCGAGGCGGATGTTCTGCAGCGCCGTGCCGAAGCCGTTGTCCGGGTCGATGCGCACGCCGTCGATCATCACCAGGGTGTGGTTGCTGTTGGTGCCGCGCAGGAACAGTGACTCCGGTTGGCCGGGGCCGCCGTTCTGGGCGAGGTCCAGGCCCGCGTACTGGCGCAGCACCGCGCCCACGTCCTGGCCATGGGCGAGCTTCAGCTGCGCGGGGCCGATGACGATGACCGGTGCCACTTCCTGGTCCGCGATGAGCGGAGTGCGGGTGGCGGTGACGCTGACGCCGCCGAGCTGCAAGCTGTCGTCGGCATGAGCGGTGGCGGACAGGATCAGGAGCAGCGCCGCGGCGGCGCCAAGGATTGGCGATCTTTGCATGTGTTTTCTCCCCGCACAGCACGCCCGCTGCGCGAAACGCTTTGAAGGAACGGCGTCGTGGGGAGAGAGGTGCGAGGGGAGCGAAGGCGCGACCCGCGCGCATCGCCCACCGCAATGCCGGATATGGGGCTTTTTTAGGGCCCCTCCTTGCAGGCCGGTCTCCGGGCTCGCGAGCGGGGCTTCTTGAAAGCCCCTCGGTACATCGCCTTCCCGCGCTTGCAGCGCAGTGGCTTCGTGATGGACCTTGGCTCGCCTACCGTTGCGGGGGCAGCGCCGGAATCTGACCGGCTTCCCGAGTGCTCGCCGTTAAGCGGGCTCCTGAAGGCGGGTGAACTCTAGGGGCGCGGGGAAGAAGTGTCAAGCCGAAAACAAGAAACCCCGCTTCATGCGGGGTTTCTTGGATTCCCGGAAGCGGGAATAAAGCTTACAGCGTGGCGTAAGCCGTTCCGTTCTGGATGTTCTCGAACATCTTGTGGGCGATGTCCGCCGCCTGCTTCTCGCCGGTGGCGAAGTCCTTGGGGTTGTTGATCACCACCAGGATCTTGTTGCCGGCCTCGAAGGTGCCCAGTTCCACTTCCAGTGCGTCGAAGCGCGGCGTGATGTCGCCGTAGAACGAGCCGGCCATGAAGCCATCGGCCGGATGGTACTGGGGCTGCTTGATGTTGCCGGAGAAGAGGTTCTTCTCGCTCTTCTGGTCGTCGGCCAGGGCCTTGGCCGGATCGGGGTACTTGCCGCTCTTGTCCACCTTCAGCAGCGCGACGGTGACGTTCTTGGCGTCCTTGTAGGCGCAGATGGAGATCGGCGCGGAGTCCGCCGACATGCGGTTGGCTTCCACGGTGACGCCGAGGATGGCCGAGACGGCTTCGCCACCGGCCGAGAGGCAGGCCGTGATCTCTTTCTTGGCGTTGGCATCCGGGGCCGGAGCGGAATCGGGGCTGCAGCCGGAGGCCAGCAGGGCGGCGGTCACGGCCGTGAGCAACGGCAGGGTGCGGAACAGTCGGGTCATCGGGCAAGCCTCGTGGTCTTTAAGGATGGGGATGGCGGCACGGGGGCCGTCCGACAGGGCGGTAAGGATACCGTATAACAATATGACAGGCATCAACCGGCGACGAACACCCGGCCCCCCTGCCAGGGCAGGGCCGCCACCGGTGTTCGATAGAGGCGCGTCAGGTTCTCGGCGGTGAGCACGGTCTCCGTGCCGCCGGACAGCGTCTCCCCCTCGCCGAACAGCATCAGGATGCCGCTGCAGAAGCGCGCCGCGAGGTTGATGTCATGCAGGCTCATGAGCACTGCGCGGCCCTGCTCGGCTGCGAGCCGCTTCAGTAGCCCGAGCAGGGCCATCTGATGCTGCAGGTCGAGTTGGTGTGCCGGCTCGTCCAGCAGGAACACCTGCGGGTCCTGGGTCAGCACCGTGGCGATGTCGAGCCGGCGGCGCTCGCCGCCGGAGAGCGCGGTCTGCACACGCTGCTCCAGGCCCTCGAGTCCGGCGCTCTTCAGCGCGCGGCGGGCGATGGCCACGTCGGCGTGGGATTCCCAGCGCCAGAAGTCGAGATGCGGGTGCCGGCCGATGAGCGCCGTCTCCAGCACCGTGGCCGGCAGGCTGTCCTCCGGCTGTTGCATCAGCAAGCCGAGTCGTTGCGCCACGCGCCGGCGCGGCTGCGTGGTCACAGGCGCGCCGTCCAGCAGCACTTCACCGGCGGCAGGCGGACGCAGGCCGGCGAGGGTGTGCAACAGCGTGGTCTTGCCCACACCGTTGCCGCCGAGCAGGCCGATGCACTCGCCCGCCGCGAGGGAGAAATCCAGGCCCCGGCACACCTGCTTGCCGGCGATCTCCACCGTGAGCCCACGGGCTTCCAGCAGAGGCGCGCTCACAGCGGGCCCCGCGCGCGGTTGAGGAGATAGAGGAAGAGCGGCACGCCGAGGGCCGCGGTCACCACGCCCACCGGCAACTGCCGCGGCGCCGCCACGGTGCGTGCGAGCGTGTCGGCGAGCATCAGCAGGCAGCCGCCCAGGAGGACCGCGCCCGGCAGCAGGCGGCGGTGGTCGCCCCCTGCCAGCATGCGGAACATGTGGGGCACCACGAGACCGACGAAGCCGATGGCGCCCGCCTCCGTCACCGCCACGGCGGTGAACAGCGATGCGCTTATATAGATGGCGACGCTCAAGGGCCGCACCGCGATGCCGAGCGCCTCGGCGAGAGTCTCGCCGCGGGCCAGCACGTTGAGTTGCCGGGCGAAGGGCCAGCAGGCAGCGAGGCCGAGGACGAGCATCACGAGCGCCAGCGAGCCGCCGGGCTGGTAGGAGAAGTCACCCATGAGCCAGAAGATCATGCTGTGCAGGCTCGCATCGCTGCCCAGCACAAGCATGAGGCTGATGGCGGCACCCCAGCCCGCCGCCACCGCGATGCCCGTGAGCAGGAGCCGCGTCGGGGTCCAGCCGCCGCGGCCGTGGGCCAGGGCGAACACCAGCAGGGTCGAGAGCAGCGCGCCCACGAAGGCGCCGCCGTTCACCCACAGTCCCGCGAGACCCAACAAGAAAGCGCCCAAGGCGCCGACCGCCGCACCGCCGGAGACGCCGAGGATGTAGGGGTCCGCCAGCGGGTTGCGCAAGAGCACCTGCATCAGCGTGCCGGCGAGCGCGAGCAAGCCGCCCACGGCGAAGGCATTGAGGGAGCGGGGCAGGCGCAGTTCCATCACGACCGTGCGGCTCAATGGGTCGCCGCCGCCCGTGAGCACGTCCCACAAGGTATGTAGCGAGAGGGGCGTGCTGCCCACCGCCAGCGACACGGCGAAGGCGGTCAGTGTCAGCGCGATGAGCGCGGGCAGCCAGGCGAGGAGGATAGGAAGTTTTTTCATAGCGGGGCCGCCGCTCCCGGCATCCTGCCTCCCGCGGCACTAGTACGTCCCTGTACGTCGCGCCGGATCATGCCGCGCTCGCCGCGTCGCGGCGCAGCGAGATCACGGGCCAGCCTCTTGCTGCTGCGGTCTCCGCGAGCACCTCGTCCGGGTTCGCTGCCACCGGATGGTCCACGTGTTCTAGCAGCGGCAGGTCGTTGTGGGAGTCGGAATAGAACCAGGTCTCCTCCGGCACCCGGCCATCGAGCCAGGTCTCCAGCTTAGTAAGCTTGCCCTCGCGGAAGCAGGGCGGGCCCATGGCGCGGCCGGTGAAACGCTCGCCGTCCTTCTCGGGTTCGGTGGCGATGAGCGCATCCACCCCGAACTCGGCCGCCACCGGCGCGGCGATGAAGCTGTTGGTGGCGGTGATGATGACGAGCGTATGGCCCGCCTCACGATGCTGCTTCAGCAGGGCGCGGGAAGCGCGCGGGATGCGCGGCAGCACGCATTCCGCCATGAAGCGGCTGCGCCAGCCTTCCAGCCGCTCCGGCGTGTTGTCCTTCAGGGGGCGCAGGCCGAAGGCCACGAACTCGTGGATATCGAGCCGCCCGGCCCGGTACTCGGCCATGTAGCGGGCGCCCTCGCGCTTGTACTCCTCCGGGTCAACGGCCCCTTCCTTCACCAGGAAACGGCCCCAGAGGGCGTCGCTGTCGCCGTCCAGCAGGGTGTGGTCCAGGTCGAAGAGCGCGAGTTTCACGTCGGGGGCGAAGGGTTGGGGAGGTAAGCGGATTGTAACCGCTCTTTGTCAGGTGGCCGGCTTTGTGGAAGACTGCCGCCATGGGCATCCAGGAGAAACTGGCGGAGAACGCGGTCATCGACGCCGAGGGCTTCCGCGCCAACGTCGGCATCATCCTCTGCCATGCGGACGGGCGCCTGTTCTGGGCTCGGCGCGTGGGGCGGGCTGGCTGGCAGTTCCCCCAGGGCGGCCTGCAGCCGGACGAGACCCCGGAGCAGGCGCTGTACCGGGAGCTGGAGGAGGAGGTGGGCCTCGGTCCCGAACAGGTGGAACTCCTGGCCTCCACCCGCGACTGGCTGCGCTACCGTCTGCCGCCGCGTTATCTGCGGCACGACACCCAGCCCCTCTGCATCGGCCAGAAGCAGCGCTGGTTCCTGCTCAGGGTGAAGGACGAGGAGCCGGCGGTGCGTTTCGACCGCGGGCCCGAGCCTGAGTTCGACCACTGGCGCTGGGTGGATTACTGGCATCCCCTGAACGAGGTGATCTTCTTCAAGCGCGCCGTCTACCGCGAGGCGCTCACGGAACTCGCGCCAGTGCTGTTCCCGGGAGGCGTCCCGCCGGAGCCGACACCGAAACGCACCACGCGCCGTCGCAGCAGAAGGCGTTAGGCGCCGGATTCCGCCGCGAGTTTCGCCAGCGCTTCGCCCGTGAGGCGGTTTATCTTCCAGCTATCCATCATCTTCGCACCCAGGCTTTCGTAGAACTTGATGGCCGGCGCGTTCCAATCCAGCACCGCCCACTCGAAACGCCCGCAGTCCCGTTCCAGCGTCAATGCTGCGAGATGCGCCAAGAGCGCGCGACCGACCCCCTTGCCGCGCAGTTCCGGCTTCACGTAGAGGTCTTCCAGGTAGATGCCGGGCTTGCCCAGGAAGGTGGAGAAATTGTGGAAGAAGAGGGCGAAGCCCGCGGGCTTGCCGCCGTATTCGGCGATCACGCATTCCGCGGAGGGGCGCGGTCCGAACAGCGCGGCTTCGATGTCCGCCGCGGTGGCGGTGACCTCGTGCAGCAGCTTCTCGTATTCGGCCAGCTCACGGATGAGGGAGAGGATCAGGGCGGCGTCCGCCTTGGTAGCGGGACGGATGCGGGTGGTATCGGACATGGGGGCCTCCTGGAGGCCCCATTATCCACTGATGCAAAAGGAAACGGCGGGTGCGACCCGCCGTTTCAGGACCTCGACGGCCTTAAGACTCAATTGAATTCATATTCGAGGCGCAGGGCCAGGGTGCCGTCCGCGGCGTCATGGTTGAGCCCGAACAGGTAGGCCACGTGGTACTCCAGCTCGTTGCCGCCGGCGGTGGCGATCTCGCCGTTCAGGGCAGGGCCGATCTGGTGGGAATCGTCGTCGGGGCGGTAGTAGGCCTCGAAGCCCGGCTGCAGCAGGGCGGTGACCCGGTAGGTCGCCGCATAGCTGGCGCGGAACTCGTAGTGCCTGCTGGCGCCGCCGCCCAGTTCCTTCTCCCAGATGAAGTTCAGGCGATGGTCTATGTTGCCGGTGCGCTTCTCGAACAACGGCCCGAACTCCAGCACGCCCGGCTCGTCCGGCAGCGCGTTGTATTCATAGGAGGCGAGGAAGCCGAAGTCGGCCCAGTAGTGGCCCTGGTCCGTGACCTGGAAGACGTTCTCGAACTCGTAGCCTTCGAAGGTATTGGCCGTGCCCGGGTCCCGCTCGTAGCGGCCCAGGTAGACCTCCGTCTGCCACCAGCTGGTGAAGGAGTGGGCGAGGGAGAGGACGTAGGCGCGTTCACCGTCGAGGGCGGGGTCGCCATCGAACTGCTGGTGGGTGCGGAACTCCGCCTCGCTCTGGCCCTCGGTCACATAGGGCGAGTAGACGATGAAGTCGTCGCTGGCGCGGGCCGCGGTGCCTGCCAGCATGGCGGCAGACGCCAACAGGGAGGAGAGGAGCAGTCGGTTACGCATGTCTTTCCTTCGTGCTTGGATTCAGGTCGCGCGGGCGGCAGCGTGGCGCTTGCCCACCCAGCGCATGAGCGTGAGGATCACAGCCAGGGTCGTCACATAGAACAGCAGCTGGATGCCGGAAGGCCGCGCCGTATAGCCGATGAGCGTATGCAGCATCTTGCCGGCGGTGCCGGACTGGTCCAGCAGGTGCGAGGTGTCCCACAGGTTGCTGCCGAGGGCGGGCAGGAGGCCCGCCTGGTTGAGGAAGCTCGCCGCCTGGGCCGCCAGGCCCGCGGCGATCAGCAGCACCATCCAGCCGGTGACGCTGAAGAAATGCCTGAGCGGGATGCTGAGCAGGCCGCGGTACATGAGGGTGCCCACGGCCACGCCGGCGGCCGCGCCCAGGAGACCGCCCAACACCATGCTGCCGGCAGAGCCGCTGGTGCCCAGCGCCCACAGGAACAGCACTACTTCGGAACCCTCGCGCATGACGGCGACGAAGGTGATGACCATGAGCGCCGTGAGGGGCTTGCTGCCGCTCTTCACGTCATGCCCCACGCTCTTCACCTCGGCCGCGAGTTCGCGCCCGTGGGAGCTCATCCAGATGTTGTGCCAGGCCAGCATGCACACCGCCGCCAGCAGCACGCCGGCGTTCAGGTAAGCCTGGCCGTTGCCTTGGAAGGCGCCGGTGATCACGTCGGCGAAGGCCGCCACCACGGCGGCGCCCGCGAGCCCGAGCCCGATGCCCGCGCTGACCCAGCGGCCGCGGCCGGCGATGCCGCGGCTCGCGCCGAGCACGATGGCCACGATCAGTGCGGCCTCGATGACCTCGCGGAAGACGATGATGGCGGTGGCGAGCATGGCTCTGAGGTCCTTACCGGTCTACTTGCCGGCGGCGGCGTCGACCACCACCCAGCCTTCGGATTCCTGGTGGAAGTCGTTGAAGAAGCGGTAGCGGCCGGCGTCCAGCGGGCCGATGAACACCTTCACCTGGCCGTGGGCGGGCACCACGATCTCGCGGGAGAGGTCCGTGCTCTCGAACTCCGCCGGCAGTGCGTCGTCGTTCACGATGTGCAGTTCCACCTTCACGCCGGCGGGCACGTGGATCTCGGCCGGGGTGAAGGCCTGGGCCTTGATGTCTATCTGCACGGGGCCATCCGCCAGTGCGGCAAGAGCGGTGAGGCCGAGGAGGGCGGCGGAGACGAGTGCGAGTCGGCGGGCCATGGCGGGTTCCTGTGCTTAAGGCCTTGCGGGCCGGTGTTTAAATGAGATTTATTCTCATTTGCAGTCTACCCGAAGAAAATCTAAATGACAATCATTCTCAATGCTATACATCGTACAGCGCCAAGTTACTGATATAAAGGCCAAATCACACCGTCGCGCCCCAGGTCCCCATGCCCGCCGCCCTGATACTGCTCGCCCACCACGACGATGAGTTCTTCCTGGCGCCGGTGATCCGGGACGAATGCGCCGCCGGTGCGGCGGTCTCGGTGGCCTACCTCACCCACGGCAGCCGCTTCGGTGCCGGATCCGGCGAGGAACGCATCCGGGAGTCCCACGCGGCGCTCGCGCGCCTGGGTGTGGCTGAGCCACGCATCGCGGAGCTGGGCGCCGAACTCGGCATCCACGATGGGGATCTCATGCACAAGGCCGGGGCCGCCCTCGCGGCGCTGACTGCGCGATACGCGGCGGAGCGGTTCCCTCGCATCTATCTGATGGCCTGGGAAGGCGGCCACACGGACCACGACGCGGCCCACGCCATCGGTGCCGCCTACGGCACTCGCGCACAACCGGCGGCTCGGCGCTTCGAGTTCCCTCTCTATAACTGCCACCGCATGGCCGCGGGGCTGTTCCAGGTTATGCGACTCGGTCCCGGAGCGGGGCCGATGCTGGAGCGACGGCTCGCGCCGGAGGAGGCGGATGAGTACCTCGCGCTCTTCGATTCCTACGGGAGTCAGCGCGAGGTGCTGGCAGTGCTCAGGCCCGGCATCGAGCAGGCCCTGACCCGGCGCGGCAGTTACCGTTACCGTGAACTCACCGCGCTCCACGATCTCGCACGGCCGCCCCACGCGGGGCCGCTCTTCTACGAGCAGCGCTTCGGCACGAGCTTCGCGGAGTTCCGCGCAGCGCTCAGCTCAGAGGGGCTTTAGCACCACCAGGAACAGCACGCCGAGCAGCAGGAGTGCCGGCACCTCGTTGAAGAGCCGGTAGAAGCGCGCGCTGCGGGTGTTGCGACGGGCGCGGAAGTCGCGCATCAGCTTGAAGCAGAGCATGTGGTAGACGAGCAGCAGCGCCACCAGGCCGAGCTTGGCATGCAGCCAGAGCGGCGCCGGCCACCACCAGCCGAGCATCAGCCACAGGCCGAACACCACCGTGCCGATGGCGCCGAGGCTCATCATCATGAACAGGCGCCGCTCCATCACCACGAAGCGCTCATGGCCGGCGGCATCGCTGGTGCCCGCGTGGTAGACGAACAGCCGCGGCAGGTAGAAGAGGCCCGCGAACCAGGAGATCACGAAGAACAGGTGCAGGGCTTTGACCCAGAGCATGCGGGGCCTCTTGTGTCGGGGACCATAGATATAGGCCGCGCCAATCCTAGCATTGCCGGCCGGTGGCGCCGCCCCTGCCCCCCGCGTAACATTGATGCTCGCCTGGGGAATCCGTCCATGACCCGACTCGTCGTCAAGCACCATCGGCCGCACCGCACCTGGCTGGCCGTCACCGGAGGCGTCGCCGCGGCGGTGCTCGGCCTGTGGCTCGCCTTCGTGTACGGCGAGTACCGCGCCGGCTTCGACCGCCAGGCGGCGGTGGCGCTGAAGGATGCGTTGGACGAGGCGCAGGAGCGCTCGGACGCCCTCAACGACCAGATCACGGCGCTCGAGCGCCAGCGCGACGTGGACCAGAGCGCGCGCCAGGAGATCCAGTCCACCCTCGAGGAGCTGCAGCACAAGCAGGCGGACCTGCAGGAAGAGGTGGCCTTCTACAAGGGCATCGTCTCGCCCGGCGCGGGCGACGAGGGCCTCCGGGTGCAGAGTGTGCGCTTCGGCAACGGCGGCGCGCCGCGGCTGTATCATTACCGGCTGGTGCTGACGCAGGTGCGCACCCGCGAACTCAAGATCTCCGGCAGCATCAGCATGAAGATCTACGGCGAGCAGGGCGGCAAGGCCGTGACCCTGGACTCGCGTGACCTCTCGCCCAACGGTAAGGGCCTCGGCGGCTTCGCCTTCCAGTATTTCCAGAGCCTGGAAGGGGACGTGTTGCTGCCGTTGGGCTTCACCCCGGGACGGGTGGAGGTGACGGCCCAGGAGAGCGGCCACGAGGCGGTGCAGCAGAACTTCGACTGGAGCGGCGCTTCCGGCGCCACGACGTCCTAATCATTCAGGAGCAGCAGCCATGTTCAGCGGTGACAACAAGCAGACCACGACCCGGGCACGCATCGACACCCTCATCGGCAAGACCAGCCGTCTCGACGGCGACCTGCGCTTCAAGGGTGGCCTGCACGTGGACGGCGAGATCCGCGGCAACGTGCACGCGGAGGAAGGTTCCGACTCCATGCTGAGCCTGAGCCAGCACGGCTCCATCCGTGGCGAGGTCAAGGTGCCGGTGCTGGTCATCAACGGCACCGTGGAAGGCGACGTGCATGCCGACAAGCGGCTTGAACTCGGTCCCGAGGCGCGCATCACCGGCGACGTCTACTACCATCTGGTGCAGATCGCCGTGGGCGCCACCGTCAACGGCAAGCTGGTGCATAAGCCCGCCGGAACCGCGCCTGTGGCGGGCCAGAAGGGCCGCGCCGAGGCTCCGGAAGGCGCCAAGCGCGCTTGAGTTATACTGGGGCTATGGAAGCACACGTACATACCGATACTGCCGGAGCGCTGGTCTTCACCGACGCCGCCGCGCGCAAGGTGAGGCAGCTCATCGAGGAGGAGGGCAACCAGGCCCTCAAGCTGCGGGTGTTCGTCACCGGCGGCGGCTGCTCCGGCTTCCAGTACGGCTTCACCTTCGACGAGAACAGCGAGGAAGGCGACACCCGCGTGGAGAACGAGGGCGTGACGCTCCTCGTCGACCCCATGAGCTTCCAGTATCTCGCCGGCGCGGAGATCGACTATAGCGAGGGCCTGGAAGGCGCGCAGTTCGTCATCCGCAATCCGAACGCCACCACCACCTGTGGTTGCGGCTCATCCTTCACAGTTTAAATCTCAAAAGCTACTGCGCTCGCCAGGGCGTTGTTGCGCTTCGGACTCGCAGTCGGTCATGCACATAAGAGTGCACTCCCGCGCGCTACGCAATCCTGCTTCGCTTGCGGCCCAGGGCGTACATCCTGTACGCCCGCTCGCAGGGCTCGCCCTGCTCGCCTCGCGCGCCTAGCCCCGCCTTCGCTCGTAACGCTTTTGAGGCAGTTCTTTCGAGGATCCAGGGATGAGAAAAGCCGCTTCGAGCGGCTTTTTTATTTCAGACGGGATAGATGGCGCCGAGGATCGTCGATCTGCCCGCGCCGGTGACGGGAGGCAGGTTGCCGGGAAGGTTCTCGATGGTGCGGTGCGCGAGCCACGCGAAGCCGGCTGCTTCCACCCAGGCGGGGTCGATGCCGAGCGCGGCGGTGCTCTCCACCTCGGCGCCGGGGAGCTGAGCGCCGAGGCGCGCCAGCAGGTGCGCGTTGTTGGCGCCGCCGCCGCAGACGTACACATGCTTGATGCCGGAGGAATGCTGTAGCGCTGCCTCCGCCACGGTGCGGGCGGTGAGTTCCGCCAGCGTCGCCAGGAGATCGGCCGTCGCGAGTCTGCGCCCGGCGAGATGCCGGTCGAGCCATGTCCGGTTGAAGAGTTCGGGCCCCGTGCTCTTGGGCGCGGGCAGGTCGAAGTAGGGTTCCTGCAGCATGGAGGCGAGCAGCGCGGCGTCCACCTTGCCCGAGGCTGCCACCCGGCCGGCTTCATCGAAAGGCTTCTTAAGCTCATCCCGGCTCACGATGTCCATGAGCACGTTGGCGGGCCCCGTGTCGAAGCCGCGCACTCCGCCTCCCGCGGGCAACAACGTGATGTTGGCGATGCCGCCGGTGTTCAGCACCAGCCGGTCCTCTCCGTCGCTGCCGAAGGCCACCTTGTGGAATGCGGGCAGGAGCGGTGCGCCCTGGCCGCCCAGTGCCACGTCGCGCCGGCGGAAGTCCGCCACCACGGCGATGCCGGTGCGGGCGGCGATGATGTTGGGGTCCGCGATCTGGGTGGTGAAGGGATGGGCCTGACGCGGGCGGTGGCGGATGGTCTGGCCGTGGCTGCCGACGGCCCGCACCGACTTGGGGTCCGTCTCCGATTGCTCCAACAGCTTGAGTACCGCTGCGCCGAAGAGTTCGCCGAGTTCGGAATCCAGCGCGCCGACCTCGTCCAGCGGATCGCCGGAGTGCTGGCCGTGCATGATGCGCCGCACCCGTTCCTTCACGGAATCGGGGTAGGTCGAGTAATGGGTGGCGAGGATGCGCGGAGCAGGCGCGAATGACATCAGTACCGCGTCGATGCCGTCGGCGCTGGTGCCGGACATGAGACCTATGAAGAGACCGGCCATGCGGGCCTTAGGTCAGTGGGCGCCCGCCGTCTCGACGCCGCCAGCGGCGGGAGCGCCGGCGAGGCGGGTGTCGGCGCCGTTCTGCAGCTGCGCCAGGAGACCCTTGGAGGCCTGGCTGAAGTCGGCCAGGTACTGGGTGGTGACCGGCGCCACGTTGGGCAGCTGCACGGTGCGCGGGTTGTGCGGCACGCCGTTCACATGCACCTCGAAGTGCAGGTGCGGACCGGTGGCGAGGCCGGTCATGCCGACGTAGCCGATGACCTGTTCCTGGGACACGTGCACGCCGGCGTGCATGCCCTTCCGGAAGCGCGACATGTGGCCGTAGAGGGTGGCGTAGCCGCCGCCGTGGTCGATCATGATGCACTTGCCGTAGCCGCCCTTCAGGCCGACGAAGGTCACGCGCCCGTCGCCGGCGGCCTTGATGGGCGTGCCGGTGGGGGCGGCGTAGTCCACGCCTTGGTGGGCGCGGGTGAAGCCGAGGATCGGATGCTTCCGGTGCAGGGTGAAACCGGAGGAGATGCGGCTGAAGCTCACGGGCGCGCGCATCAGCGCCTTGCGGATGCTCTTGCCTTCAGGCGTGTAGTAGCCGCTGTTGCCGGCCGGATCGGTGAAGCGCACCACGCGGTAGTCCTTGCCGCCGGTCTTGAACTCGGCCGCGAGGATCGGGCCATCCACGGTGGCGTGACCGGTGCGCTGGATCTTCTGGTAGAGCACCGTGAAGCTGTCGCCGTTCTGGATGTCGTGGGCGAAGTCCACGTCCCAGGCGAACAGCTGGATGAGCTGCATGGTGGTGTTGTCGGCGAGCCCGGCGCGGCCGGCGGCGTCGAACAGCGAGTTCTCGATCACGCCGTGGGCGTAAGCGTTGGTGATGGTGGTGGGGATCTCGCTCACGCTGGCGGTGAAGGCGCCGGTGGCGTCGCGCTCCACATCCAACATGCGGGCTTCGTCGGACTGCATGCGCAGCGCCTGGATGTGCGCGTCCGGTGTGTACTGCACGCGGATCACGTCGCCCGGCACGATGCGCTTCAGGCGCTCGGTGCTTTGTCCCAGGCCCATGATGGCCGCGAGGTCGGCGCGGTCCAGGTTGCGGCTGTCGAAGAACTGCGCCAGGGTGTCGCCGTTGGCGACCTTGAAGCTCGCGCTGGTGAGCGTAGGCACGGGCGGCGCGACGCTGGCCGGGGCCGGCACGGTGCTCAAGGCCACGGTGGGGGTGAAGCTCGCGGTGGCGGGTGCGGGAGCGAGGTACTCGAAAGCGCCTGCACCGCCGGTGACGAGCACCAGCAAGGCCCAATAGCGACGACGCGCCCGCAGCCGCGCCGCCAAGCCTGGCTTATAATCGGCGCCCTGTTCGGGGTGCTGGTCCACTTTGAGGTCATCCCGCTTGAAAACGGCCAAACAGTAGCCTGTTTAACTGTTTAGGGTCAATCCCTGAATTTCACCTAAGTCCCTGAATTAGGCCGAAAATGGCCCCCTAGCTCCTGTAAAATTTTGGTAAAGAGGCCGTAACGGCCAGCAGTCGAAGGAGTCCCATGTCGATGCCGACCCCCGCCGAGCAGCTCGCGGAACTTAAGCGAGGCGCCGACGAGATCCTGCCCGAGGCGGAGTTCTCCGCGCGGCTCAAGGAGGGGCGGCCCTTGCGCATCAAGGCGGGTTTCGACCCCACCGCGCCGGACCTGCACCTCGGCCACACCGTGCTGCTCAACAAGATGCGCCGCTTCCAGGAGTTCGGCCACGAGGTCATCTTCCTGATCGGCGATTTCACCGGCCTCATCGGCGACCCCACGGGCAAGAACGTCACCCGCAAGCCGCTCTCGCGCGAGGAGATCCAGGCCAACGCCCGCACCTACGAGGCGCAGGTGTTCAAGATCCTCGACGCGAAGAAGACCCGCATCGAGTTCAACTCCAAGTGGACCGAGGCGCTCGGCGCCGCCGGCCTGGTGCAGCTCGCGGCGAAGCACACCGTGGCGCGCATGCTGGAGCGGGACGATTTCAGCAAGCGCTACGCCTCCGGCGAACCCATCGCCATCCATGAGTTCCTCTATCCGCTGGTGCAGGGCTACGACTCGGTGGCGCTGAAGGCGGACGTGGAACTCGGCGGCACCGACCAGAAGTTCAATCTGCTCGTCGGTCGCCAGCTGCAGGAGCACTACGGCCAGAAGCCGCAGATCGTGCTCACCATGCCCATCCTCGAGGGCCTGGACGGCGTGCAGAAGATGTCCAAGTCGCTCGGCAACTACATCGGCATCAACGAGCAGCCGAACGAGATGTTCGGCAAGCTCATGTCCATCTCCGACGACCTCATGTGGCGCTACTTCGAACTCTTGAGTTTCCGTCCGCTCGCCGAGATCGAGGGCTTCAAGCGGCAGATCGCCGGGGGTGCCAACCCCCGGGACATCAAGTTCCTGCTGGGCCAGGAGATCGTGGCGCGCTTCCACGGCGCCGCCGCGGGCCAAGCCGCCCAGGACGAGTTCGTGGCGCGCTTCCAGAAGGGCGCGCTGCCGGAAGACATGCCGGAGCTGGACCTGGCGATCGGTGCCGAGGGCATCGGCATCGTGGAATTGCTCAAGCAATGCAACCTCGTGGCCAGCGGCTCCGAGGCCAACCGGCTGCTGGAGCAGGGCGGCGTGAAGGTGGACGGCGAGAAGGCCGCGGATCGCAGCGTGAAGCTCAAGGCAGGCAGCAGTCACGTGCTGCAGGTGGGCAAGCGCAAGTTCGCCCGCGTCACCCTCAAGGCAGGCTGACGATGGCCGCCCTCACCGGCAAGAAGATCCTCCTCGGCGTCTCCGGCGGCATCGCCGCCTACAAGAGCGCCGATCTCGCGCGGCGGCTCAAGGAAGCCGGCGCCGAAGTGCAGGTGGTGATGACCCCGGGCGCGCAGCGCTTCATCACTCCGCTCACCTTCCAGGCCCTCACGGCCCGCCCGGTGCGCACCGAGTTGTGGGATGCGGCCGCCGAGCACGCCATGGGCCACATCGAACTCGGCCGCTGGGCCGACCTCGTGCTCATCGCCCCCGCCACCGCCGACTGCATCGCGCATCTGGCCCACGGCCTCGCCACCGACCTGCTTACCACCCTCTGTCTCGCCACCGAGGCGCCCCTCACGGTGGCGCCGGCCATGAACTGGGCCATGTGGGACAACGCCGCCACCCAGGACAACATCGCCAAGCTCAAGTCGCGCGGCGTGCGCCTCTTGGGCCCCGTCGCGGGCGAACTGGCGGAGGGCGAGACGGGCATGGGCCGAATGATGGAGCCCGCCGACATCCTGGCGGCGCTCATGGATTCAGACCTGCCGCTGAAGGGCGTGAAGGTGCTCATCACCGCGGGCCCCACCCGCGAAGCCATCGATCCGGTGCGCTACGTCTCCAACCGCAGCTCCGGCAAGATGGGTTTCGCCGTGGCCCGGGCCGCCGCCGAGGCGGGGGCCGAAGTGACGCTGGTGACGGGACCGGTGCACCTCGCGACGCCGCGGGACGTGCGCCGCGTGGACGTGGAGACCGCCGCCGAGATGCACGCGGCGGTGATGCGACACGTGAAGCAGACAGAGGTGTTCATCGCCGCCGCCGCAGTGGCGGACTATGCGCCCAAGCGCGCCGCAGCCCAGAAGATCAAGAAGAAGGAAACGAGCCTCGCGCTCAAGCTCGCACGCACGCCGGACATCCTGGCGGAAGTGGCGCGCCTGAAGTCCCGGCCCTACACCGTCGGCTTCGCCGCCGAGACGGAGAAGCTCGCGGCCCATGCCCAGGACAAGCTCAAGAAGAAGGGCCTGGATCTCGTGGCCGCGAACCTGGTGGGCAAAGATAAAGGCTTCGATAGGGACGACAACGCCCTCACGCTCTACTGGAAGGGCGGGGAACTTGAGCTTCCGAATGCACCCAAGCTCGACCTCGCGCGTCGTCTCATCCAAGTCATCGCCGCACACCACAAGAAGAACTGATGCACACCATCAAGCTGAAGATCCTCGATCCTCGTCTAGGCAAGGAGTTCCCCTTGCCGCAGCATGCCACCGCTGGCTCCGCTGGCATGGACATCCGCGCCTGCCTCAAGGAGCCGCTGGTGCTGAAGCCCGGCGAGACCTCCCTCATCCCCTCCGGCCTCGCCATACACATCGGCGATCCGGGCTATGCGGCGGTGCTGCTGCCGCGCTCGGGACTCGGCCACAAGCACGGCATCGTGCTCGGCAACTTGGTCGGCCTCATCGACTCCGACTACCAGGGCGAAGTACTCGTGTCCTGCTGGAACCGCGGCCGGGAGCCGTTCACCATCAATCCCGGCGAACGCATCGCGCAGATGGTGATCCTGCCGGTGGTGCAGGCCCAGTTCGAGGTGGTGAGCGAGTTCGAGAGTTCAAGGAGAGGCGAGGGCGGCTTCGGCCATTCCGGCAAGAGCTGAAGCCTGCCGTCCACGCATGAAAAAGCCGCCTTCGAGGCGGCTTTTTCATTTGGTATATGCCGTTCTCTCAATGGGAGGGTGGACTTGCTGCCTCGGCGCCGGTCAGCTCCTTGTAGCGCGCGATGTCCGACACGAACTGATCCGCCACCTGTTTCTTGTGATCCTGCTGCTGCAAGAGTTGCTGCTGGTTAAGGATGAGCTGCTGCTTGGAGACATCGATGTGCTTCTGCATGTCCGCCGGCACCGGCTTGTTCTTGTCGGTGAGTTCCGCGGCGCGGCCCTGGAAGTCGGCGAGGGTGCGCTGGGCGACGCTGATGCTGCCGTTCAGCACGTTGATCTGGGCGTCGATGGCGGAGAGCTTGCTGTCCCGGTCCCGTTCCATGTCGGCCACCGAGGTGTAGGTGTCCAGCAGCACCTTGTCGTGGGCCTTCTGCGCGGCCTGTGCCTGGGCTTGCTGCTGCGCCTGCTGCTTGGCCTGTTCCTCCGCGGCGAGCTGTTCCGGGGTCTTCTGCGCCTCCTGGGTCTTGACCACGGCGCCCTGGCCATTCAGCTGCTCGCTCTGCTGCGAGGCGTACTCCGGCGGGATGCTGCTGCCGTACTGTGTGACGCCGTTCTTATCCACCCACTTGTAGAGTTTGGTCTTGGAAGCGGGAGCGGCATAAGCCATGACACTCACGGTCATGAGCACGGCGGCGAGCAGGACGATTCTCTTGGCTTTCATGTCAGTCACCCGGATTGATTTCCCCGGAAAAGTATAACGCCTCAGGCACCGTATTGTTGACGGTAGGCATCGATGGCGGCCAGGGACGCAGCCATGTCGGGCCGCGCCGCCACCCAGTCGCGCACTTCCGCGAGCCGCACGATGGCTGCCACCTGCATGCCGTGTTCCTGCTCCACTTCCTTCACCGCCGAGACGGCGCCCTGGCCGCGCTCCTGACGGTCCAGCGCGATGACGAGGCCGACCGGCTCGGCGCCGGCAGCGCGGATGATGGATACCGCTTCGCGCACCGCGGTGCCGGCGGTGATCACGTCGTCCACGATCAGCACCCGGCCCTTGAGCGGCGCGCCCACCAGGTTGCCGCCCTCGCCATGGTCCTTGGTTTCCTTGCGGTTGAAGCAGTAGGGCAGGTCGAGCTTGTGGTGCTCGGCGAGTGCTGCGGCCGTCACCGTGGCAAGGGGTATGCCTTTGTAGGCGGGGCCGAACAGCATGTCGAACTCGATCCCGGACTCCACCACCGCCTGGGCATAGCTCCGGCCGATGGCGGCGAGCGCCGCGCCGCTGTTGAACAGGCCGGCGTTGAAGAAGTAGGGGCTCTTGCGGCCCGATTTAAGGGTGAACTCGCCGAAGCGCAGCACTTGGCGCGCGAGGGCGAAGTCCAGGAACTGGCGCTGGTAGTCTTTCATGGGCTCATCCGTGGGGGATTTCATGGTTATCATAGCGCATGCGCATCATCACCTTGAACGTCAACGGCGTCCGCTCCGCCTCCCGCAAGGGCCTGTTCGAATGGCTGCGCAAGCAGAAGGCCGACGTGGTCTGCCTGCAGGAGACCAAGGCCCAGGAAGACCAGCTTAGCGATCCCATGTTCCGCCCTGACGGCCACCATTGCTTCTACTTCGACGCGAAGAAGAAGGGCTACGCCGGCACCGCGCTCTATGCGCGCCAGGAGCCGGACAAGGTGATCAGGGGCTTCGGCGTGAAGGAGTTCGATGACGAGGGTCGTTATCTCGAGGCCCAGTTCGGCAAGCTCTCGGTGGTCTCGCTCTATCTCCCCTCCGGTTCCGCCGGGCCCGAGCGCCAGGCCTCCAAGGACCGCTTCCTCAAGGCCTTCATGCCCTACCTCAAGTCGCTGCGCAAGAAGAAGCGCGAGTACGTCATCTGCGCCGACTGGAACATCGTCCATAGAGAGATCGACATCAAGAACTGGAAGAGCAACCAGAAGAACTCCGGCTGCCTGCCTCATGAGCGCGCCTGGCTGGACGAACTGTACGGCCCCGCCGGTTATGTGGACGCCTTCCGCGAGGTGGACAAGCGCGCCGAGCAGTACACCTGGTGGTCCAACCGCGGCCAGGCCTGGGCCAAGAACGTGGGCTGGCGCATCGACTATCAGGTGATCTCGCCGGGCCTCAAGGATGCGGTGAAGAAGGCGTCCATCTACAAGGACCAGCGTTTCTCCGACCATGCGCCGCTGATCATGGATTACGACCTGTGAATACCATGCTGCAGCGTTGGCGCGATGTGCTCGCCGCTTACGCGCATCCCAAGGTGCGCGGCATGCTGTTCCTGGGCTATTCTTCGGGCCTTCCGTTCCTGATGGTGCTGATCATCCTCGCTGCGCGCCTCAAGCAGTCCGGCATAGACCGCAGCACCATCGGCTACTTCTCTTGGGTAGGGCTCGCGTACTCCTTCAAGTTCTTCTGGTCCCCCTTTGTGGACCGCCTGCAGCTGCCGCTGCTGGCGCGCCTGGGCCGGCGCCGCAGCTGGATGCTGCTGTCCCAGTGCGGCGTCATCGCAGGTCTCACGGTGATGGCCTTCGCCGACCCCGCAACGGACCCGGTGCACATGGCCTTCTATGCCATCTTCACCGCGCTGTTCGCCGCCACCCAGGACATCGCGGTGGACGCCTATCGCATCGAGGCCACCGGCACCGCGATGCAAGGCACCATGGCGGCTGCCTATCAGACCGGCTACCAGGTGGCGCTCATCAGCACCCGCGCTGGGGCCCTGTTCACAGCCGCCGCCCTCGGCTGGACCGCGGCCTACTGCATGACGGCGGGGCTGATGCTGGTGGGCATCGTCACCACGTTGTGTATCGCGGAGCCCGAGGCCAGCATCGATCGCGGCGCGCTCGCCCGTGAGCAACGCGTCATCGATTTCCTGGAAGGTTCGCGGCATTGGCCGGAGTCGTTGCGCCAGGCCACTGCCTGGCTAATCGGTGCGGTGGTCTGCCCGTTCATGGACTTCTTCGCACGCAACGGCATGCGCGTGGCGTTGCCCATATTGCTGCTCATCGTGTTGTACCGGCTGAGCTACATGAGCATGGGCGTGATGGCCAACCCCTTCTACTTGGATCTTCATTTCACGCTCGCCCAGATTGGCTGGGTCACCGGCGTCTACGGCGTGCTGGTCACGCTCTGCGGCGCCTTCATAGCCGGCGCCCTGGTGCTGCGCTGGGGGACGCTGCGTGCGATGCTGGCAGGCCTGCTGCTGTTGACTGGCGCGAACCTGCTGTATGGCTACGTCGCCACTTTGCAGCCGGGTTTGGGGTGGTTCACCACGCTCATCACGGTGGATAACATCGGCAACGGCATCGCGGGCACGGCCTTCATCGCCTATATGTCTTCGCTCACCAGCCGCGCCTACACCGCCACGCAGTACGCACTGTTCGGCTCATTGTGGAGCGTGCCCACCAAGTTCCTGGCGGGGTTCTCCGGGTCGGTGGTGGACGCGGTGGGCTACGGTGCGTTCTTCACCATCACCGCAGCCTTGAGCCTGCCGGCGCTGGTACTCCTCGTGTGGATGCTGCGGCGCCCGGGCCAAGCCCGCACTGTGCCGCAGACTGGGGTTTAGTGCAGCTTGGTCGAGGACGCGCTACGCGTGGTCGGGACGGGCGTCGCTACCGGTGAGGCGTGGTGCAGGATCATGCGCCAGCCTTCCTTGGTCAGCTGGTAGATGTTGGTCGCTATCGTCGGCGGCCGTGCCGCGGTCTCGCCCGGCACCGTGATGTGCTCGTGCAGCACGTGGATGGAGAGCAGCGCATCCTGGATGCGATTCACCTCGCCGAGGCGGAAGCGCAGGCCGGGACTGCCGCGGAATATCTCCGCCCAGCTCGCGCGCACCGCCTGCTGGCCGTCGATGCGCGGGCCCACCGGGTGAACGCAGCTGATGGTGTCGCTGTCCAGCCACACGCCCATCATGGCTTCCAGGTCGGTGTCGGCGAAGGCGGTGTAGAATGCCGTCTCTGCTTCATCGGGCGTGGCGTACATCCGGCATCCTGCTGCGTGAAGGGATGCTGACGATAGAAGAAAGCGTCGCGTCTGCCAAGAGAGAGCCGCCTGCATATCCATGGATAGCCCAGCACCCCTCCGCCACGTGGTCTGCCGCCTGGACCAGCTGCCCGAACCGGGCGCGCGCGGCTTCTCCTTCCCCGGCGCCGCCATCCCGGACGAGTGGTTCGTGGTGCGCTACGAGGACAAGGTGTACGCCTACCGTAACCTCTGCCCCCACGCGGGCCGTTTCCTCAACTGGAAGGAAGACGCCTTCCTCACGCGGGACAAGTCGCTCATCATGTGCGCCGGGCACGGCGCGCTGTTCCATCCGAAGAGCGGCGGTTGCGTGGCAGGACCCTGTCCGGGCCAGTCGCTTGAAAGTCTGCCGGTGAAGATAGAAGACGGGGAAGTGGTGGTGTACGCGCCTAGCGCGGATGCTTAACGATCGAAGTCGTCCAAAGGGTTGGCCCACATGCCGCGGTCGCCGTCGTCCACGTCGAGGCCGTAGTCTTCCCGGTCCATGTCCATGGAGCCGGAGAAGTCTTCCGGCGGCTCGCTGGGTTTGGGCCGCATCTCCTCCCAGGAGTCCGCGTCCAGTTCCTCCACGGCGCCATCGGCGTACTGCACTTCCACGGTGCCGTCGTCCTGGTCCACGGCGACCACTTCGAAGAGCATCCCTTGCGGACCGGCATACCACTCTCCCACCAAGGGCGGGCTCACCGGTTCCTGTTCGAGCATGTTTTCCACGACTACGAGCCCCCAGGCCCATGTTGTTGCCGGTATCGCAACACATGCGGCTCGTGCCTGCAGCGTGATCGTTGGTATTGTTATAGCCGCAGCGCGAGCTGCACTCGCTATTGTTATAGGACGAGGACGCGCGGCTTGCAAGCCGCCCCCGCATTTGACAATGCGTCGCGCTGAGGCCGGGTTCACAAAAGCGGCGTAGCTTGCTGTAATGGTGCGGGTTTCCAGGGGAAGCGGATGACGCTCGACAAGATCCTCAACATGTTCGTGGTGCTGCTGGTGGTGGTGGACCCGGTCGGCGTCACCCCCATGTTCGGCGCGCTCACCCGCGGCGGCGGCGACCTCTACCGCCGGCGCATGGCCTTCAAGGGCACGGCGATCGCCGCCGCCATCCTGCTGGTGTTCGCGTTCATCGGCGACTGGCTGCTCACCACGCTCGGCATCACCCTGCCGGCCTTCAAGATCGCCGGCGGCATCCTGCTGTTCCTGATCGCGCTGGACATGGTGTTCGCGCGCCATTCCGGCGGCCGCTCCGCCACTGGCCGCGAGCAGGAGGAGGCGCGTCACAAGGAAGACATATCCGTGTTCCCGCTGGCCTTCCCGCTCATCGCGGGACCCGGCACCCTGACCACCATCCTGCTCATGGTGGGCGAGAGCCGCGGCAACCCCACGCAGTTCGCGGCCATGATCGGCGTGCTGCTGGCGATCCTGGCGCTCACGCTGGGCTGCCTGCTGATCGCGGGAAGATTGATGAAGTTCCTGGGAGAGACCGGCGCGAACGTGATGGACCGGCTGTTCGGCGTGATACTGGCCGCGCTGGCCGTGCAATTTGTGGTCGATGGGGTCCGTGCTGTCTTCGTAGGTTAAAGCGCTTTTCCCACTACCATCCCTGGGGCCGTTCCGGTTCGGCATCCCTGCCTCACGCTCGCCGCTTCGCGGCTCACCGTGGTGGACGGCGCGCGCGCCGTCTTCATGCCGGGGTGACGGGTTCCGTCGCCTCCGGCGACGGGGCTGTTCAAGAGGGCGCGTTCCGCCGCGCACACGGGCCCCTGCGCTCCTCGCGAACGGCGGGGCCGCGCTCACGGGCCATCCCTGGCCCTTCGCGCGGACTCGTCATCCCTGACTTCGTCCCTGCGGGCCGGCCTTGTTCACTCCGGTGCTCGGCGGCCCCTGAGGGGGTCAGAAGAACTCGCGTCTCTTCTCTTGCCCCCGTAGCGCGAGCCGAGCATCGCAGCGAGCAAGCCAAGCCGAAG
>CAZPAO010000023.1:0-36450 GCA_964584665.1 uncultured Gammaproteobacteria bacterium | reverse complement strand
GTGGGCACCGTGGTGAGCGTGACCGACGGCATCGTGCGCGTGCACGGCCTGCAGGCCGCGCAATACGGCGAGATGCTGGAGTTCCCCAAGAACACCTTCGGCATGGCGCTGAACCTCGAGCGCGACTCGGTCGGTTCCGTGGTGCTGGGCGACTACAAGCACATCCGCGAAGGCGACCCGGTGAAGACCACCGGCCGCATCCTGGAAGTGCCGGTCGGCAAGGAGCTGCTCGGCCGCGTGGTGAACTCGCTGGGCGAGCCCATCGACGGCAAGGGCGCCATCAACGCCAAGCTCAGTTCGCCCATCGAGAAGGTGGCGCCGGGCGTGATCGAGCGCAAGTCCGTGTCCCAGCCGGTGCAGACCGGCCTCAAGGCCATCGACGCGATGGTGCCGGTCGGCCGCGGCCAGCGCGAGCTGATCATCGGCGACCGCCAGACCGGCAAGACCGCCGTGGCGGTGGACGCGATCATCAACCAAAAGGGCAAGGACCTGTTCTGCATCTATGTGGCCATCGGCCAGAAGAACTCGTCCATCGCCAACGTGGTGCGCAAGCTCGAGGAAGCGGGCGCCATGGAGTACACCATCGTGGTGGCGGCCTCGGCCTCCGAGTCCGCGGCCATGCAGTACATCGCGCCCTACGCGGGCTGCGCCATGGGCGAGTACTTCCGCGACCGCGGCATGGACGCGCTCATCATCTATGACGACCTCACCAAGCAGGCCTGGGCCTACCGCCAGGTGTCCCTGTTGCTGCGCCGCCCGCCGGGCCGCGAAGCCTACCCCGGCGACGTGTTCTACCTGCACTCCCGCCTGCTCGAGCGCGCCGCGCGCGTGAACGCCGAGTACGTGGAGAAGTTCACCAAGGGCGAGGTCAAGGGCAAGACCGGTTCGCTGACGGCGCTGCCGATCATCGAGACCCAGGCCGGCGACGTGTCCGCCTTCGTGCCGACCAACGTGATCTCCATCACCGACGGCCAGATCTTCCTGGAGACGGACCTGTTCAACTCCGGCATCCGTCCGGCCATCAACGCCGGCATCTCGGTGTCCCGAGTCGGTGGCGCGGCCCAGACCAAGATCATCAAGAAGCTCGGCGGCGGTGTGCGCCTCGCGCTGGCCCAGTTCCGCGAGCTGGCGGCCTTCGCCCAGTTCGCCTCGGACCTGGACGAAGCCACCCGCAAGCAGCTCGACCGCGGCCGCCGCGTCGTGGAGCTGATGAAGCAGAAGCAGTATTCGCCGCTCAGCACCGCCGACATGGCACTGTCCCTGTATGCCGCCAACGAGGGCTACCTGGACGACGTGGACGCGAACAAGGTGGTGGCCTTCGAGGCCGCCATGCACAGCTACTTCGCCTCCAAGTTCGCCCCGCTGCGCGACAAGATCAACAGCACCGGCGACTACGACAAGGAGATCGAGGCCGGGCTGAAGAAGGCTATCGAAGACTTCAAGAAGACCCAGGCCTAACCGGAAGCGGACAGCACGATGGCTAGCCCAAAAGAGATCCGGACGCAGATCAAGAGCATCCGGAGCACGCAGAAGATCACCAAGGCCATGGAGATGGTCGCGGCGAGCAAGATGCGCAAGGTGCAGCAGCGCATGGCGGCCGCGCGCCCCTATGCCACGCGCATGCGCCAGGTGATCGGCCACCTCGCCAAGGCCAACCCCGAGTACCGCCATCCCTTCATGGTGGAGCGCGAGGTCAAGCGCGTCGGCATGATCGTGATCGCCACCGACCGCGGCATGTGCGGCGGCCTCAACGTGAACCTGTTCAAGGCCGCCGTGGTTGCGGTGAAGGGCTGGCGCGAGCAGGGCGTGGAGGTAGAGTTCTGCGTGGTCGGCGCTAAGGCCGTGAGCTTCTTCCGCCGTTTCGGCGGCAAGGTGCTGGCCCAGGCCACGCACCTCGGCGACAGCCCGCATCTGGATGACCTCATCGGCACCGTCAAGGTGATGCTGGATTCCTACAAGGAAGGCAGCATCGACCGGCTGTTCGTGGTGAACAACACCTTCGTCAACACCATGAGCCAGAAGCCCACGGTGACCCAGCTGCTCCCCACCCAGCCGGTGGAGGACGCGGAACTGGCGGACCATTGGGACTACCTGTACGAGCCCGAGGCGCGCGAGCTGCTGGATGGCGTGCTCGCCCGTTACGTGGAGTCGCAGGTGTACCAGGGCGCGGTCGAGAACGCGGCCTGCGAGCAGGCTGCGCGCATGGTGGCCATGAAGTCCGCCACCGACAACGCCGGCGACATCATCAACGACCTGCAGCTCGTCTATAACAAGGCGCGCCAGGCCGGCATCACCAAGGAACTGTCGGAGATCGTCGGCGGTGCCGCCGCGATCGGCTAAGAACCCGGAATCAAGACACCTTAAAGAATCGGTATCGAGGATCAAAACATGAGCTCTGGAAAGATCGTTCAAGTCATCGGCGCAGTGGTCGACGTGGAGTTCCCCCGCGACGCCATCCCGGGCATCTACGACGCGCTCACGCTCACCGAGGGCGGCCTCACCCTCGAGGTGCAGCAGCAGCTCGGCGACGGCGTGGTGCGCTGCATCGCCATGGGCGCCTCCGAAGGCCTGAAGCGCGGCCTCGACGTGAAGAACACCGGCGCGCCGATCTCGGTGCCGGTCGGCCAGGCCACCCTGGGCCGCATCATGGACGTGCTGGGCAAGCCCGTGGACGAGCGCGGCCCGGTGAAGGGCGAGGCCTCCTGGGCCATCCACCGCAAGGCCCCGACCTATGAAGAGCAGTCCGGTTCCACGGACCTCCTGGAGACGGGCATCAAGGTGATCGACCTGCTGTGCCCCTTCGCGAAGGGCGGCAAGGTCGGTCTGTTCGGCGGCGCCGGCGTGGGCAAGACCGTGAACATGATGGAGCTCATCAACAACATCGCCACCGAGCACTCGGGCCTCTCCGTGTTCGCGGGCGTGGGCGAGCGCACCCGCGAAGGCAACGACTTCTACCACGAGATGGCCGAATCCGGCGTCGTGGACCTGAAGGACCTCTCCAAGTCCAAGGTGGCGATGGTGTACGGCCAGATGAACGAACCGCCGGGCAACCGTCTGCGCGTGGCGCTCACCGGCCTCACCATGGCCGAGTACTTCCGCGACGAAGGCCGCGACGTGCTGCTCTTCATCGACAACATCTACCGCTACACCCTGGCCGGCACCGAAGTGTCCGCGCTGCTCGGCCGCATGCCGTCCGCGGTGGGCTACCAGCCGACGTTGGCCGAGGAGATGGGCGTGCTGCAGGAGCGCATCACCTCCACCAAGAAGGGTTCCATCACCTCCATCCAGGCGGTGTACGTGCCCGCGGACGACCTCACCGACCCGTCGCCCGCCACCACCTTCGCCCACCTGGACGCGACCGTGGTGCTCAGCCGCGACATCGCGGCGCTCGGCATCTACCCGGCCGTGGACCCGCTCGACTCCACCTCGCGCCAGGTGGACCCGAACGTCATCGGCCAGGAGCACTACGACGTGGCCCGCAGCGTGCAGGCCGTGCTGCAGCGCTACAAGGAACTGAAGGACATCATCGCGATCCTCGGCATGGACGAGCTGTCCGAAGAGGACAAGCAGGCCGTGCAGCGCGCGCGCAAGATCCAGCGCTTCCTGTCCCAGCCGTTCACGGTGGCGGAAGTGTTCACCGGCAGCCCGGGCAAGTACGTGTCCCTGAAGGACACCATCCGCGCCTTCAAGGGCATCGTGGCCGGCGAGTACGACCACCTGCCGGAGCAGGCCTTCTACATGGTCGGCACCATCGAAGAGGCCGTCGAGAAGGCCAAGACCCTCTAACCGGGAACGAGCACGACCATGGCAAGCAACTTCCATGTAGACATCGTCAGCGCGGAGCGCGAGATCTTCTCGGGCGAGGCGGAGATGGTGTTCGCGCCGGCGGAGCAGGGCGAGCTCGGCATCACGCCGCGCCACGCGCCCCTGCTTACGCGCATGAAGCCCGGCACGGTGCGGGTGCAGGCCGGCGGCGAGGAACAGGTGTTCTACGTGTCCGGCGGCATCCTCGAGATCCAGCCGCACATGGTCACGGTGCTGTCCGACACGGCGCAGCGCGCCGCGGACATCGATGAGGCCGCGGCCCAGGAAGCCAAGCGCAAGGCCGAGGAAGCGCTCTCCAACCAGTCCGCCGAGATGGACATCGTCCGCGCCCAGACGGAGTTGCTGGAAGCCGTGGCGCGCCTGAAGGCCATCGAGCAGATCCGCAAGAAAGCCGGCCGCTAAGCCGCTATTCGAAGTGGTTCAGGAAGAGGCCGGCTAGATGCCGGCCTTTTTCATTTCTCGCCCAGCTCGTGGATGAGCAGGAACCAGGCGTTGCGCAGCGCCGCGATCATGAGCACCACGCTGCCGGAGAAGACGAACATGAGGTCCTGCCACACGGCGGCGATGCCGTCGTGGTCCAGGAGCAGACCCAGGCCGCCGACCGCCAACAGCAGCCGTCCGCCCAGGGACATGGCCATGCGGCGGATGAAGTAGCTTCGGTGCTCCGCATGGCTCCGGTCCCGCCAGGCCTCCCAGAACCGCACGGCCAGCTCGCGCAGGCCCACCACGACGATCAGCAGGGCGGCCACGCCGAAGAACTCCGGTTTGGCCAGGGGCACGATGAAGAAGGTGCCGATGAACAGCACTTGCACGAAGTCGCCGAAGGTCTGCTGGGCCAGGCGCTTCAGGTTCACGCCGCTCTCGCCCCGGAGCACGGTCACGTGTAACGAAAGTGCCACGAAGAGCAGGCCCGCCAGGGTGGCGCAGAGCACCGCCAGGGTGGTGAAGAAGGGGATCCAGGCCCCGAGTTGCTGTGAGAAAGTGTCCATCCCACCCCCGCGATAAGGTCAGATTGGGTCCATAGCGGCCCTTTCGATTATCATATAACGAGTCTCCTCCTCCATCGGGTCTCCTCCATGGCGCTCAGCGTCGTCATCCTGGCCGCGGGCCAGGGCAAGCGCATGCACTCCGACCTGCCCAAGGTCTCGCAGCCGCTCGGCGGCGCGACGCTATTGGAACACGTGGTGGGTTCCGCCACGGCGCTCGCCGCGGCCAAGGTGGTGGTGGTGTACGGCCACGGCGGTGAGGCGGTGCGCGCGCGCCACGAACATCTGCCCGTGAGTTGGACGCTGCAGGCGGAACAGCTCGGCACCGGCCACGCGGTGATGCAGGCGCTGCCGCAGCTGGATGACAAGGACCTGGCGCTGGTGCTCTACGGCGACGTGCCGCTGGTGCAGCCCGCCACCCTGAAGCGCCTCACGGATTCCGCCGCCCAGGGCCACCTCGCGGTACTCACCGCCAAGGTGCCGGACCCCCAGGGTTACGGCCGCATGCTGCGCGATGCGGCCGGCCGCGTCACTCGCATCGTCGAAGAGAAGGACACGAGCGCGGCGGACAGATGGATAGACGAGGTCAACACCGGCCTCATGGCCTGCAGCGTGAAGCAGCTCAAGGGCTGGCTCGCCAGGGTCAGCAACAAGAACGCACAGAAGGAGTACTACCTCACCGACGTGGTCGCCCTTGCGGTGGCGGACGGAGTGGCGGTGGACGGCGTGCTGGCGGAGCACCACGACGAGGTCCGCGGCATCAACGACAAGCAACAGCTGGCCCAGGCCGAGAAGGCCCTGCGCAAGCGCATCGCCAACGGACTCATGCTGGCGGGACTCACCCTGCGCGACCCGCGCCGCTTCGACCTGCGCGGCAGCCTCGAGTTCGGCCGCGACTGCGTGGTGGACGTGAACTGCGTGATGGAAGGCAAGGTCAAGCTCGGCCAGCGGGTGAAGATCGGCGCCAACACCTCCATCCGAGACTGCGAGATCGGCGACGACACCGAGATCCTCGCCAACAGCGTACTGGACGGCGCCCGTGTCGGCGTGCGGGTACGCATCGGGCCCTTCGCCCGCGTCCGCCCCGAGACGGAGCTAGGGGACGAGTCCCACGTCGGCAACTTCGTGGAAGTGAAGAAGAGCCGCTTCGGCAAGGGCAGCAAGGCCAACCATCTCGCCTACGTGGGCGACGCCGAGGTGGGCGAGAAGGTGAACATCGGCGCCGGCGTCATCACCTGCAACTACGACGGCGCCGAGAAGCACAAGACGGTCATCGGCGACGGCGCCTTCATCGGCTCCGACACCACCCTGGTGGCGCCCGTAAGCATCGGGGCGGGCGCCTACATCGGCGCCGGTTCCACCATCAGCAAGGACGCGCCCGTGGGCCAGCTCACCCTGGCGCGTTCGAAGCAGACCACGCTCCCGGCCTGGAAGCCGCCCGTGAAGAAGAAGTAGCCCCATGTGCGGCATCGTCGGTGCGGTCGCTAATCGGGACGTCGTCCCTCTCCTCATAGAAGGCCTGCTGCGGCTCGAGTACCGTGGCTATGACTCCGCCGGCATCGCCGTGCTGGACCATGGCATCAAGCGCGTGCGCAGCATCGGCCGTGTCGCCGAGATGCAGTCCAAGGCCCGGGCGGAGAAGCTCGCGGGCCTGACCGGCATCGGCCACACCCGCTGGGCCACCCACGGCGGCGTCACCGAACCCAACGCCCATCCCCACATCTCCATGGGCGAGATCGCGGTGGTGCACAACGGCATCATCGAGAACCACGAAGAGCACCGGGCGAAGCTCAAGCAGCTCGGTTACGTCTTCGAGTCCCAGACCGACACCGAGGTCATCGCCCACCTAATCCATCATCACCTGAAGCAGCACGGGGATCTGTTCCGTGCCACACAGGAGACCGCCCGGGAACTCATCGGCGCCTACGCCATCGGCGTGCTGTCGCTGAAGGATCCGGAGACGGTCACCGCCGCGCGCATGGGTTGCCCGCTGCTGGTGGGCCTGGGGGAGGGCGAGAACTTCATCGCCTCCGACGTCTCCGCCATCCTCTCCGCCACCCGCAAGGTCATCTACCTCGAGGACGGCGACGTGGTGGAGCTGAAGCGCGGCGGCGTGCGGATCGTGGACCGGCAGGATGTGCCGGTGGAGCGCAAGCAGCACATCAGCCAGGCGTCCCTCGCCGCCATGGAGCTCGGTCCCTATCAGCACTACATGCAGAAGGAGATCCACGAGCAGCCCAAGGCGATCACGGACACCATCGAGGCGGTGGTGGCGGACGGCTTCGTGCCCGGCCTGTTCGGGGACGGGGCGGCGGAGGTGTTCAAGGGCATAGACGGGGTGCTGATCCTGGCCGCCGGCACCAGCTACTACGCCGGCCTCACCGCCAAGTACTGGATCGAGAGCATCGCGGGCCTGCCCACCTCCGTCGAGATCGCCAGCGAATACCGCTACCGGGAGTCGGTGCCGGACCCGAAGCAACTGGTCATCACCATCTCCCAGTCCGGCGAGACGCTGGACACCATGGAGGCCCTGAAGCACGCCAAGGCTCTGGGGCACGACAAGACCCTCTCCATCTGCAACGTGCCCGAGAGCGCCATCCCGCGCGCCTCGCGCCTCGTGTTCTACACCCGCGCCGGCGCCGAGATCGGCGTGGCTTCCACCAAGGCTTTCACCACCCAGCTCATCGCGCTCTTCACCTTCGCCGCCGTGGTGGCGAAGCTGCGCGGGCGCCTGAACCCGGACCACGAGGCGCTGCTCATGCAGGGCCTGCGCCTGGTGCCGGGTAGCGTGCAGCACGTCTTGAACCTGGAGCCACAGATCAAGGAATGGGCCGCGGATTTCGCCAAGCGCCACAACGCGCTGTTCCTGGGCAGGGGCGTGCATTACCCCATCGCCCTCGAAGGCGCGCTGAAGCTGAAGGAGATCTCCTACATCCACGCCGAGGCCTATCCCGCGGGCGAGCTGAAGCACGGCCCCCTGGCCCTGGTGGACGCGGACATGCCGGTGGTGGTGATCGCCCCCAACGACGCCCTGCTGGAGAAGGTGAAGTCCAACATGCAGGAAGTGCGGGCCCGTGGCGGCGAACTCTTCGTGTTCGCGGACCAGGACAGCCACTTCGCCGAGAGCCAGGGCGTGCACGTCATCCGCACCCCGCGCCACGCCGGAATCCTCTCGCCCATCGTGCACGCGGTGCCGGTGCAGCTGCTCGCTTACCACACCGCCTTGAAGAAGGGCACGGATGTGGACAAGCCGCGTAACCTGGCCAAATCGGTCACCGTCGAATAGATATTCTCAGCGCAACCCGGCGATGCGCACGTAGGGTTTCTGCCTGTGCATTGTGCGCGGGCGCCCGCTCCTACGCGGGCGCACCAGCAGGATGTCGAACCAGGGCAGTCTGAGCACGGTCGTCGCGTTCATGTCTCTCTCCTTCATCTCTGGATGCGGACCTCGTAGTGCCGCACCCGTGAGTCGTAATGGCTGAGCAGCGCCGCCTCTTCCGGCGGCAGGGTCGAGCGGCTGTAGTCCTCGCCCGCGTAGCGCTTCACCGCTTCCAGGTCGTCGAACCACATCTCTGTGATGAACTCCACCTCGTCGCCATCCTGGCGGCGGGAGAGCTGGATCCCGTGGAAGCCGGGCAGGTCCTGGGCGTGGATTCCGGGCAGGGCGCGCTCCCGCAGGAAACTCTCGAAGGCATCTGCCAGCGCGGGCGCGGCCCAGCCGTGCCAGACGCGGCTGATGAGGGCCTTGTTCCCGACTTGGCGCGGCTTCGGCAGGGCCTGGGGTGCCTGCACCAGGGGCGGGTACTTGCGGAAGTGATGCACCACCGCCCACCAGAGGGGCAGGCCGTACTTCGGGTCCACGTCAGTCATGTCCATGTCAGCCTCCGGGGCCGGCGTAACCGGCCAAACGTATTTTATGGGTTACAAGCCTAGACTCCCTTGCGTAACTAGTCAAGGAAGTTATACTGGTTACATGCAAAAAATCTCCGGTACCCCCCACAGCTTCCCCGCTCCCTCGTCCCGGGACCTGGGCAACTACGATTGGGTCGGGGGCCACGTGGCCTTGGACTTCGCCAACACCCTGGGCGGAGTCAAGACGGACCATCCCGGCAGCTACCTGCACAGCTATGAGGACCTGCTGGAATGGGCCCGGCGGGCAGACCTCATCGGCCCCATCAGCAGCGGCCATCTCTCGGCCGGCACGGAGCGGGCCAAGGCGGAGGCCCTCAAGGAATCGGAGGCTTTGGTGGCGAGCCTGCGCGCCCTATTCGTGGCAGCGGCTCGCCATGCGGTGCTGCCCCAGGCCGCCCTGGATCACCTGAACAGGTTAGTGCAGAAGACCGCCGCTTGGCGGCGTATCTCCGCCTGCGATGACGAGGGCCGCAAGGTGAGCTGCGGCTGGGACTTCAAGGGCGCCCTGCCCCTCGCGGTCCTCGGCCCGATCGTCTGGCGCGCGGTGGAGCTGCTTGAGAGCGGCCCGCTGGACCGGGTGAAGGAGTGCGGTGCCCACGACTGTGGGTGGATGTTCCTGGATACCTCCAAGAACCGCTCCCGCCAGTGGTGCTCCATGCAGACCTGTGGCAATACCTCCAAGGTGCGCCGCTTCCGCGACCGCCAGCGGTCCTCCTGATCCGATCCTCTGCGGGCTCATACGCCTTCGCCGCGTTTGCACAACATAGTAAACAAGTTTACTATTAAGACTCCTGGAGCGACGAGGGCATAGACATGTGGACCCGGACCCATAGCATGAGCTTCGAGGGCGTGACCGCTGCGCAGATATGGCGGGTCTGGTCGGAGGTGGACCAGTGGCACACCTGGCAGCCGGACATCGAGTACGCCCGCCTCGAGGGGCAGCCGTTCGAGGCGGGGAAGGTCTTCCGCTTCCGGCCAAAGGGCGGGCCCGAACTCGGCATCGAGATCACCGAGGCGAAGCCCCTCGCGGGCTACGCGGACCTCACGCGTTTCCCCGGCGCGAAGATGCTGGATTCCCATGAGATCGTGGATCACGGCAGCCGCATCGAGATCCGCAACACGCTGAGCGTGAGTGGCCCCCTCGGTTTCCTCTGGCGCAAGCTGGTGGCGGAGGGCGTGGCGGCGGGCATCGAAGACCAGACCCGCCGCATGATCGAGCGTGCCCGCGGTGTCTGAGGCTTCTGCTTTCCGGCATGCCCGCGCCGACGATAGCCCGGGTTTCCTGCTGTGGAAACTCACCACCCTATGGCAGCAACGGCTCGCCACCGTGCTGGATGCCCACGGCCTCACCCACACCCAGTTCGTGATACTGGCTTCGCTGCGTTGGTTCGAGGAGCAGGCGGAACCGCCCAGCCAGAGCCATCTCGTGGCGCACACCCGCATGGACAAGATGACGCTGTCCAAGGCGCTCCGGAGGCTGGAGCAGGCGGCGTTGGTGAAGCGCAGCCCATCACGGGCCGACAGCCGCGCCGTGACCGTGGCCTTCACGGCCCGCGGGCGCAAGCTCATCCGCGCCGCGGTGGCGGAGATCGAGGAGGCGGACGCGCGGTTCTTCTCCTGCCTGGGCCTGCGCGATCTTGCCGCCTATCAGGCGCTGACCTCCGCGCTCATCGCCGGCAACTCCGTCACAGGCGATTGATGTCCGGTGGCTCCAGCAGCCGTACCGGCGCGCCGCGCTTCGCCACGGCGAGCATGGCCTTGCCCACCTGCGCGGTGGTCGTCACCTGGCGTGGGAACAGCCATCGTGCGAGGCCCAGCAGCGGCCCCAGCACCACGTAGAAGGCATGGTAGAGGGGCGTCTTCGAACGCACGCCGTGCAGCGGCTGGATTATGCCCGGGCGGAACATATAGGCCTGCAAGGGCAGGGCCTGTAGTGCGTTCTCGGTGGCTCCTTTCACCCGCGCCCACATGACTCGCCCCCGCTCGCTGCTGTCAGTGCCCTGGCCTGACACATAGATGAAGGTCATGCGCGGGTTCAGGCGTGCCAGAGGTTCCGCCGCAGCCAAAGTCAGGTCGAACGTGACGTGCCGATATTCCGCTTCGTTCATGCCGGCGGAGGAGACGCCCAGGCAGAAGAAGCAGGCATCGTAGCCTTTGAGTTCAGCTGCGATGGGCGAGAGATCGTAGAGGTCTTTCCTCACGATCTCCTTGAGCTTGGGATCGCTGCGGCCCAATGAGCTGCGGCCGATGCAGAGCACCGTCTCCACATCCGGATCCAGCAGGCATTCCCGCAGCACGCCCTGTCCCACCATGCCGGTGGCGCCGAAGAGGATGACTTTCATGGGGAGCGGCCTTGGCGGGGAGGAGGGGCATCAGCGTACCATCGGGGCCATGGCCAAGCCCTTCAAGCTCAAACGCGTGTATCTCAAGCCCGAGAAGGCGGACGGCTGCCGCGTGCTGGTGGACCGGCTCTGGCCCCGGGGGCTCACCAAACGGAAGGCCAAGCTGGATCACTGGCTGCGGGACATCGCTCCGAGCGACGACCTGCGCAAGTGGTACGGCCATGAGCCCTCACGCTGGTCCGGGTTCAAGCGCCGCTATGCCGCGGAGTTGAAGCAGCAGAAAGATGCGGTGAAGACCCTGCGGGACCTGCGCAAGGAGCATGGCAGCGTGACCTTGCTGTTCTCCTCCAAGGAGGAGAAGCTCAACAACGCCGTGGCCCTGAAAGCCTATCTGCGGGCTTGATCAGGCTTCGACTTTGACGCCGCGCCAGAACGCGAAGTAGCCGCGGATGTTGTCCGCCGCCGGCTTGGTCTCCGGGTAGTACCAGGCGCCGCCGTCGCTCACCTTGCCGTCCACCACCACATCCTTGTAGCTGGCGGTGCCCTTCCAGGGGCAGACCGTGTGCCGGGCGCTGTCCCGGAAGTGCTCCGGCTTCAGGGCCGAGGGCGGGAAGTAGTGGTTGCCCTCCACCATCACCGTCGCGTCGCTCTCCGCCACCACCTTGCCGTTCCAGACCGCCTTCATGCTGTGCTCCCCTTGTCCGATGCGAGCCATGCTAACCCTGAGCGCGCGACAGGCTATATCTGCATATAAATCAGTCTCTTATGCGCGATCCGCGGATGACCTGCCAGATGACCGCCGGCGCTGCATGCCGCCAGGACCCAAGCCTGCGCAGATGCGGTTGCACAACGCCGCCGGATGGGTTAACAAATAGCCCGCGGGGAGATTTCCCAACATTTAGAAACGTACCTGGAGACAGACCATGAGACATGGCGGCAAGGTGTTTGCGGGCCTCTTGGGGGCCTTGGTGCTGGCGGCAGCCGGCTGTTCCGGCGGTGGCGGCGATGCCTACGCCTTGCGCGGCACGCCCACGC
This sequence comes from uncultured Gammaproteobacteria bacterium, assembly GCA_964584665.1. Lineage (GTDB taxonomy): Bacteria > Pseudomonadota > Gammaproteobacteria > Natronospirales > REEB76 > DASUBN01. The sequence goes on along the minus strand of CAZPAO010000023.1, from coordinate 24,350 downwards.
CCCGCTCCGGGACCAACAGCGGCAACTTCGTCATCTCCGGCAAGGACTGCAAGTACGTCACCATGATCGGCTACTACGCCGCCGAGGCGCCGGTCTCGAGCTATCCCTGCAAGGTGCTGCAGGATGACGACAACTCGCTCGGCGATCCGCATGCCCACATGGTCATCTCCATCACCACGCCCAAGGGCGAGCAGACCGCCAAGATCGACGGCACTCCGGCGGGCATGACCGCCACCCAGTCGCCGGACCTCGGCAACAACTATCCGTTCCCGCCGAGCTGGGCGGTGGCGGCACCGGCCCAGACCCTCACGCTGCGCAACAACGATGGCAGCGCCACCCAGGTGGTGATCCAGGTCTCGGGTGTGGAATGCGCTCTCAGCATCAACGGTTCGGCCCAGAGCTGCGGCCTTTCCTATTGGTCCGACGGCTCCATCGCCATCTGGGTGCCTGGCACCCTCGTGAGCGCCGACTACGCGAGCTACGTGCTGAACCTGAGCTTCGGCAAGACCTCGCCGGGGCAGTGGAGCCTCGCGCGTCCGCCGGCGGGTTTCCCCGCCACCTATGGCGAAGTGCAGGCCAAGAAGTAAGCTTCAGTCAGGGAAAGAAAAGGAAACGGCGCCGCGAGGCGCCGTTTTCCTTTGGGGGTTTCATCGGGCTTTCAAGCGCGTTTCGCGTGTGCCTGCGCCCGCTGTGAGCGCAGTCCCGGCATGGGCTTCCAGCGCATCTCCTCGGCGGTGAAGAGGGCTGGGCGCCGGCGCAGCATGGACCAGCCGTCTTCGCGGATCACCCGCGCGAGGTGCTGCATGTTCTGGCGCACCGCCTCCATGTACAGGCTCTGGCCGCCGAAATGCTTCGCTGCGTAGCGGTGGGCTCCGGCGAAGGTGCCTTCCAGGCGGTCGAGACGGGTCTTGTCGAAGAAGCCCGGCGTCTTCTGCAGGAGGTCGCGGGGCGAGGAGTAGAGCACCAGCACCTTGCCGTCCGGCAGGATGCGCCGCGCCATGCCGCCCATCACGAACTCGTCGTAGAGGCGGTCGCGGCATTTCTCCAGGTAGCAGCGGTCTGCCATCTGCGCCGTGAGGTCGGCGGTGCCGAGCAGGTGGCCGAGGCGGGTGTAGCCGTCGTCCCCCAGCTGGATCTTGTTGATGTCCCGTTCATAGCCCGTGTAATGCACCATCTCCTCGGCCACGGCGGATTCGCTGCCGAGCCCCAGGCGCTTCAGGTAGTCGCCGAGGAAGTGGCTGCTGCGGGTCACGTGGGTGAGGGTGTACTCGGCGCCGTGGCGGTGGTGGCGGTCGCGGGTGGAACGCAGATACCCGACGTCGTGGTAGAGCGCGCTCACGATGCCCACCATGGCGCGCTTCGCGCCAAGGCGCTTGGACGGAGGCTGCGCGCGTTCGTGGCCGTCCATGTGGCGCGCGAGGGCCAACGTCACGTCCAGGCTGTGCTGCATGTCGTGGTAGGTGGTCTCGCAGCCGTGGAAGCGGGGGTCCTCACCGCGGTACATGCGGGCGAAGTCCGCGAAGGCGGTATGCAGCGGCTTCAGGGAGCCGCGCGGATAGAGGTCGGAATAGAGGGCCTGGACCGCGGCGGACACGGACGCGGGGTCGCTCACCTGCACGCGATTGGTGACGTCGTATTCGCTACGCCGCGTTTTGAAATCGGACATGAGCTGTTTCCACGCCGGCTGTGCGCGCCTTTCCTGGCACCGGCGTCCACCCCTGGATATGCACGTCGGGCAGCATACGCAGAATTGTCATGCCCTCCAAGCATGCTGGATTATGTAAAAAACTAGACCTGATCCAAGCCTGCCCCCAGGCCGTTTAAACGCTTATTTAGCGGGCTTGCGGGGAGGGTAGGCCTTCATAGGGAAAAATAAGCCGGACGCCCCATGTCAGGGCAGGTTCAGCTCCACCAGCACCGGCGCATGGTCGGAAGGCTTGTCCCAGGAGCGGGGTTCCCGGTCTATCCAGGCGGCGCTGCAACGCTCCGCCAGGGGGTGGGAGAGCAGGATGTGGTCGATGCGCAGCCCCAGGTTGCGCTGGAAGCCGGCGCCCCGGTAATCCCACCAGCTGAAGTTGCCGCCCCCGTCGTTCAGCAGGCGGAAGCTGTCCTTGAGGCCGTGGTCTAGCAGGGCCTGGAAGGCGGCCCGTTCCGGCGGGCTCGCCAGCACCGAGTTCACCCAGGCCGAGGGCTCGTACACGTCCCGGTCATCCGGGGCGATGTTGAAGTCCCCCAGCACCACCAGGTTTGGCTGCTCCTGGATGAGCCGCCTGATCCAGAGGTCGAGCTGCGCCAGCCATTCGAGCTTGTAGCGGTACTTGTCCGACTCCACGCTCTGGCCGTTGGGCACATAGAGGTCCAATACATACACGCCGCCCACCTTCGCCCCCAGCACGCGCCGCTGCGGGTCCTGGAAGTCCGGCAGCGCCGTCACGATCTCCTCCGTGTCGCCGCGGGTGAGCAGTGCCATGCCGTTGTAGGAGGGCTGGCCTGAGCAGATGGCCTGGTAGCCCAGCGCGTCGAACTCCAGCGCGGGGAACTCCATGTCCGTCATCTTGATCTCTTGCAGCGCCAGCACGTCGGGTCTCTGTGCTTCCAGCCATGCAAGCACGTGCTCCATGCGGGCGCGCAGAGAGTTCACATTCCAACTGGCTATCTTCAAATCCCATTCCCCGAAAAGATTCGGCTAAGCGGCTAGTCCATTCAAGCGTAGGAACGCATCCAACGTCGGTTCGCGGCCGCGGAACTCCACGAAGAGTTCCATGGCCTTGCGGCTGCCGCCCTGCTCCAGGATCGCGCTCATGAAGCGCTTGCCGGTGGCGCGGTCGAACACGCCCGCTTCCTCGAAGGCGCCGTAGGCGTCCGCCGCCAGCACCTCGGCCCAGAGGTAGCTGTAGTAACCAGCGGCGTAGCCGCCGGCGAAGATGTGGGAGAAGCCGTGGGCGAAGCGGTTCCAGGCCGGCGGCTGCACCACCGAGACTTCGCGCCGGGTGGCTTCAAGGGTGCGCTGCACGAAGCCCGCGTCCGGCGCGGCGGACGCCATGTGTAGGCGGAAGTCGAAGAGCGCGAACTCCAGTTGCCTGAGCAGGAAAAGCGCCGTGTGGAAGTGCCGGGTGCCCAGCATCTTCTGGTAGAGCGCGTCGGGGAGTTTCGCGCCGCTCTCATAGTGGCCGCTCACGAGGTCGAGGCCGATGCGGGTCCAGGCGAAGTTCTCGTGGAACTGACTCGGCAGTTCCACCGCGTCCCAGGCCACGCCGTTGATGCCGCCGACGGATGGGTAGTCCACCCGCGTCAGCAGGTGATGCAGGCAGTGGCCCAACTCGTGGAACAGCGTCACCACATCGTCGTGGGTCAGGAGCGAGGGCCGCGTGGGCAATGGCGGCGGGAAGTTGCAGTTGAGGAAGGCCACCGGCGTCTGCAGGCGCGTGCCGAAGCGCCGCCGTCCGAGGGTCTCATCCATCCAGGCGCCGCCGCGCTTGCCGCTGCGGGTGTAGAGGTCCGTGTACAGGTGTCCGCGCAAAGCGCCGGACTCATCATGCACCGCGAAGAGCTTCACGTCCGGGTTCCAGACGTCGGCCCCCTGCACCTCGCTGAAGGAGAGGCCATAGAGCTTCTGCATGGTCTGGAACAGTCCGGTCGTGACGGTAGGTGCCGGGAAGTAGGGCCGCAGCATCTCGTCCGAGACGTGGTAGCGCGCTTCCTTCAGTTTCTCGCCGTAGTAGGCGAGGTCCCAGGCTTGCAGCTCCTTCACGCCGTCCCGCTCCAGGGCGAACTCGGCGAGTTCCAGCAACTCGTGCTGGGCGAGGGGTTTCACCCGCCGCACCAGGCCTTCCAGGAAAGCGAGCACCTCCTGGGGCGAGCCCGCCATCTTGTCCGCCAGTGAATAGGCGGCGTAGCTCTCGAAGCCCGTGAGCCGTGCCGATTCCTGGCGCAGTTTCAGGATCTCCTGCATGGGTCCGCTGTTGTCCCAGCGTGCTGGGGTCGGGCCCTGGTCCGAGGCGCGGGTCGCGTAGGCGGTATAGAACTCTTCCCGCAGCCCGCGGTCGTCCGCGTAGGTGATGACGCCGGAATAGGACGGGTAGTCGAGACTGAACACCCAGCCTTTCAGCGAACGCTTGGTGGCTTCCTGGCGCGCCTGTTCGAGATCGCCCTCCGGGATGCCCGCGAGGCGCGCCTCTTCCTCGATCTGCTTCACCCAGCCCTGGGTCGCGTCCAGCAGGTTCTCCTCGAACTTGGCTTCCTGCTTCGAGAGCGCCTGCATCAGTTCACGGAAGTGCGCCTTCTGCTGCGGCGGCAGGTCCACGCCGGCGAGGCGGAAATCCAGCAGCGCATCGTCGATGAGTTTCTGCTGTGCCGGCGAGTAGCCGGACCAGGCGCTGCTTTCCTTGAGCAGGCGGTAGCCGCGCTGGAGCCCGTCGTTCTGGCCGAGTTCGGTGCCGTAGTCCGAGAGCTTGGGCAGGCAGGCGTTGTAGGCGGCGCGGATCTCGGGCGAACTCATGGTGGAGTTCAGGTGCGCCGTCGGCGCCCAGACCCGGTGCAGTCGGTCGCCTAAGGTCTCCAATGGCTCCACGAAGCTCTGCCAGTCCGGGTGCGGCAGCGCGGCGAGGTGCGCGAGCTGGGCGCGGTTCTCCGCTAGCACCGCGTCCACCGCGGGCTCCATGTCGGCAGGCTTGATCTCGGAGAAGGGTGGGAACGCGTCCCACTTGAGCAGGGGGTTGGTCATGGAATTCCGTCGGCGTTATACGCGGGGGATGTTAGCACGCAGACCCGGACCGTCTGGAACTCCGGCGACATAAGCGGCTCAGCCGAGGCGCACGTCCAGCAACCAGGTGCCGAGCGCACCGCCGGCGAGGAACACCACGAGGCAGCCGAAGACATAGAGCCGAAGCCGCCATTCCAGGTTCTTCTGCGGCAACGTGGACAGGATGAAGTCGCGGCCGTCCGGGGCGCGGCTGAGCACGTTCACCGGCGGACGCTGCATCGCCTCCCGCTCCTGCTCCAGCACCAGGCGCCGCGCTTCCTGCCGGGCCGCCTCCCACTCCTGCGCGTCGATCTGGCCGTCATGGTCCGTATCGAAGTTGCGCAGCAGCCAGGCCTGGTCGCGTTTCCAGGCGCGCAGCTGTTGCAGCACCTCCGCGTCGATGTCCGCTCCGCTCACCGGCCCCTGGGTGTGGAAATAACCGAGCGCATACAGCGTGTCCTGCTCGTGCATGCGCTGTTCGGTGTAGCGGTAACGCCGGCCGAAGCCGAGCGTGGCCATCTCCGGGCCACCCTCGGGGAACTCGTCATCGCCGTACCAGGTCTTCTTCACCGAGGGATAGACCTCGGCCTGGTCGGGGTCCACCACGCAGTGACCGGTATCGTCATCCAGCAGGAACAGATGACCGCTCGTCTCCTGGCGCACGGTGGCCCAACGGGAATTCCTGCCGCTGCCGCGATGCTCCTCGATGCAGTAGGACCACCACACGCAGGGCATGCGCGTGAGCGGTCCGAGTATGGGTTCGCCGGGCATGAGCCGCGCCAGGCCTTGCAGCTCCACGTAACCCTGGGCGGCTGAGCGGATCAGCGACTTGGGCGTATCGGTGATGAGGCGCAGCCGGCGCTGGAAGCGCCAGCTGAGGAAGAATGCCCCCAGGCAGAAGGCCCAGACCGCGGCGGCGTATATCCAGAAGGAATCCGGACCCAGGTCGCGGATGAAGCCCGGATCGACGAACGAGGACATGCAGCTAGTTGAAGAGGGCCTTCACGTCCACGTCCTGCTTCTCATCGGCGGTGAACTCCAGCAAGGCCGCGTCCTTGAACGCGAACAGGCGCGCGACGATGAGGCCCGGGAACTGCTGGATGCCGGTGTTGAAGAGGTTGACGCTCTCGTTGTAGAACTCGCGCCGGTCGGCGATGCCGTTCTCGAGACCGGAGATCCGGCCCTGCAGCTGCTGGAAGGACTCGTTGGCCTTGAGTTGCGGATAGGCTTCCGCCACCGCATAGAGCTTGCCGATGCTGGCGCGCATCTGGGCTTCCGCGGGACCCAAGGCTCCAACGTCGCCGGATTCACGCGCCTGTTGGACGCCGGCGCGGGCCTGCATCACCTTCTCCAATGTGTCGCGCTCGTAACCCATGTACTGCTTGCAGGTCTCGACCAGCTTGGGCAGCTCGTCGTGACGCTGCTTCAGCAGCACGTCGATGTTGGCCCAGGCCTTGCTGACATTGTTCTTCAGCATCACCAGGCCGTTGAACAGCATGATGAGATAGATGGCAGCGACGATGACGATGGCCAGGAACACGAATCCGCCCACGCTCATATGCGCCCTTCCCCTGGAAATACCGGTGCAGACGAGTATAGCACCGGCCTCCCGGCGGCTCGTCTGGGGTATGCTCTAGGCGGGGGTGCGGGATGAGAGATTGGGGCAAGACATGGCGTGAGTTCTGGCGCGGGCCGGACGCGGCGCTGCTGGTCGCGGGCGGCGAGGGTGAGCGTCAGGCGGCGCGCGTGCGCGTCACGGTGGTGGCGCTGCTGCTCATCACGCCCATCTATAAGATCATCTATTACCCCGATAATCCGGTGTTCCTCTGGGGGCTCATCATCACCGCTGTGGCGATGGTGTGCGCCCTCGCCATCTACTTCTACCTGCGCTACCGCGTGTACCGGCCCTGGGTCGGTTTCCTCAGCTCCACCCTAGACACCGGCTTCGTCACCTCGGCGCTCGTGCTGTTCGTGTTCGTCGGCTCCCCGCTCATCGCAGCCAACAGCAAGGTCACCTTCGACATCTACTTCCTGGCCATCGTCGCCATGAGCCTGCGCCACGACCGGCGCATATGCCTGGTCATCGGCGGCTTCACGGTGCTGCAGTACGTCCTGCTCATCGAGGCCATCACCCATTTCTATGACGTGAACTCGCCGGACATCCAGGACCCCTCGGTGGGCTACTTCAGCGGCGTGGATCAGGTCACGCGCATGGTGTTCCTGGCGGCGGCGGTGGTCATCACCTACTCCATCGTGGCGCGTTCGGAGCGGCTCCTGTACCGCTCGGTGCGCGATCCCATGACCGGTCTCTTCAACCGCGGCTACTTCGACACCCTGTTCGATTTCGAGATCGAGCGCGCCAGGCGTTACAAGCGGCGCTTCTCCCTCGCTATCATCGATGCCGACCACTTCAAGCGCATCAACGACAGCCACGGGCACCCCACGGGCGACGCGGTGCTGCGGGCGCTGGCGCGGACACTGCGTCTGGGCGTGCGCCAGAGCGACGTGGTGGTGCGCTACGGCGGCGAGGAGTTCGTGGTGTTGCTGCACGAGACCGGTGACGGCTCCGGCGCCGAGAAGGCGGACCTGCTGCGCCAGACCGTGGGCAAGCTGATCTTGAAGCCTCCCGGCATCGGGCATGCCATCAAGCTCACCGTGAGCGCGGGCGTGGCTACCTACCCGGAAGACGGCCAGACCGCCCGGGCGCTGCTAACCGCCGCTGACCAGCGCCTGCTCAGGGCGAAACAGGCGGGCCGCAACAGAGTGGTCGCGAGCTAGAATCTCGTAAAAGCTGCCCCGCTCGGCAGGGCGTCGTGACGGCCAGGATGGCCTAACGCCGTGGGAGGGCAGGATGCCCGGGAGCGGCGGGCGCGAGGACTCGCCTCGCCTTTTCGCTTCGCTGTCGTGCTTCGCTCAAAGCCCACGGCGAACATCCTTGTTCGCCGGCTCGGCGCATGCGCCGAGCCCTAACCCCGCCTTCGCTCGCGACGCTTTTACGCTGTTAGTATTCTTCTTTGAAATCGAGTGCCATCATGACCATCCGCAGCTACACCGGCATCAAGCCCGTCATCGGCCAGCGCGTCTATATAGACGAGAGCGCCGTGGTCATCGGTCAGGTGACGCTGGGGGACGACGCCTCACTCTGGCCCCTGGTGGTGGCGCGGGGCGACGTGAACCGCATCCAGGTGGGGGCGCGCAGCAACATCCAGGACCTCACCATGCTGCACGTCACCCATGACGGCCCTTATACCCCCGGCGGCATCCCGCTCATCATCGGCGCTGACGTCACCGTGGGCCACAAGTGCCTGCTGCATGCCTGCACCGTCGGCGACCGCTGTCTCATAGGCATGGGCGCCATCGTCATGGATGGTGCGGTGATCGAAGACGATGTGCTGCTGGGAGCCGGTAGCCTGGTGAGCCCGGGCAAGCGGCTCGAATCCGGTTTCCTCTATAGGGGCAGCCCGGCCCAGAAGGTGCGCCCGCTCACGGATGAGGAGCGCGGGATGCTGCGCTACTCCGCCGCCCACTATGTGCGCCTCAAGGACCGCTACCTTGCGGGCGGCTGAGCAGTCCCGCGCCCAGGGCCGGCGGCGCAATGCGCAGCAGCTCGGCCGCGGCATGCTCTGGCTGCTCACGCCCGCCACGCTGCTCGTCTGCGCGGGACTCGGCCTCCAATATTGGGGTGAGTGGAACCTCTGGCGCATGGCGCTGTGCGGCGCCTTCGCAGTGGCGTCCGCCTGCCTTGCGCTCTCGCTCTGGAGCCAGGAACGCTTCTGGTGGGCACCGCGCATCCTCGCGGGGCTCGTGACCTTGAGTTACCTCGCCGCGGTGATCCGTCTCTCCTTCCTGCCCGCCGCCGGCGCACCGGGGCCGCACCTGCCGCTGCTCTTCCTCGCCAGCGTGGGCTTCATGGTCTGCGGCGTGCCGGCCTTGAGCTTCATGCTCTGGGGCCACACCCGCGGCAAGCTCGCCCGTGGCGATGCGGGGGAGGGCGGGCTCATGGACCGCTGGACGGCACGGCTCATCCCGCTGCTCGGTTATGCCACCTGGTTCGCGGTGGGCGTGTATCTCCTGAGCCTGCTGGTGCCGTGACCTGAAGACCGTGCTGTTCACCCTCGGCCATTCCGTCCGTCCGCAGGAGGCGACGCGCGCGCTGCTGGAAGCGCAGGGCATCGCGCTGCTGGTGGACGTGCGCGCCTTCCCGCGCTCGCGCCGCAATCCCCAGTACAACTCCGCGGCGCTGGCGGCGGCGTTGCAGGCGATCGGTATCGCTTATCGGCACATGCCCGAGCTGGGCGGCTTGCGCAAGCCGCAGCCCGGTTCGGTGAACCTGGGATTGCGGGAAGAGGGTTTCCGAGGGTTCGCCGACTACATGCAGACGCCGGAGTTCGATGCGGCGCTCGCGCAGCTGATCGGGCTCTCGGAAGAGAAGCGGGTGGCCATCATGTGCGCGGAAGCCAAGCCCAAGGATTGCCACCGATCCCTCATCAGCGATGCGTTAAGTGCGCGGGGCGTGGAGGTGCGGCATATCATGGATGCGGGCCACATCGAACCCCATGCGCTCCGGCCCACCGCCGAAGTGCACGCGGGCCGTGTCAGTTACCCGTTCTCTCTCGAGGGTTAGTCCGATGCAATATCTGCACAGCATGGTAAGAGTGTCCGACCTGGCCCAGACCCTGGACTTCTTCTGCGCCAAGCTCGGCTTCACCGAGATCAGCCGTAGCGAGAACGAGAAGGGGCGCTACACGCTGGTGTTCCTGGCGGCGCCGGGAGACGTTGAAGCCGCGCGCCGGGAGAAGGCGCCGCTGGTGGAGCTGACCTGGAACTGGGACGAGAAGGGTTATGCCGGCGGCCGCAACTTCGGCCACCTGGCCTATCGGGTGGAAGACATCTACGGACTTTGCGAGGAGCTCCTGGCTGCGGGGGTCACCATCAACCGGCCGCCCCGGGATGGGCACATGGCCTTCATCCGCAGCCCCGATGGCATCTCCATCGAGCTGCTCCAGCGGGGCGATGCTTTGGCGCCCCAGGAGCCGTGGAAGAGCATGCCTAATACCGGTATCTGGTGACGGATGGATTTGGTAAATGATTCCCATTATCTATAATTATTTCGTAAGCAAAATACCTTTGGTTTTCAAGGTTTAGGCCGCTATCCACCGCTCCAAGGGCTTAGTAAACTCCCGCGCCACCCGGCTGTGCCATGCACCGGGCAAATACCAAATCCCCAGGGGAGTCCAGACACATGGCCAAGATCGGCATCGTCGGCGCAGGCATGGTGGGCAGCGTCATCGCCCAGGACCTCGCCTCCAAGCATGATGTGACCTCGGCGGACCTGTCCGCGCCGGCGCTGGAGCGCCTGGCCGCGAAAGGCATCAAGACTCAGCGGCTGGACAGCCGCGATCCCAAGGCGCTCGCCGCCTTCGCCCAGCCCTTCGACCTCATGGTCACCGCCGTGCCGGGCTTCATGGGCTTCGCTACCTTGAAGACCCTCATCGAGGCGGGCAAGGACGTGGCGGACATCTCCTTCTTCCCCGAGGACGCCCTCGCGCTCGACGCGGTGGCGCGCCAGAAGGGCGTGCGCGTGATCACCGACGTGGGCGTGGCCCCCGGCATGGACAACGTGATCCTAGGCCATCACGACAAGCACATGAAGATCTCCCGCTTCGAGTGCCTGGTGGGCGGCCTGCCGCAGAAGCCGGAACCGCCGTTCCTGTACAAGGCGCCGTTCTCGCCCATCGACGTGATCGAGGAATACACCCGTCCCGCGCGCCTGCAGCGCGGCGGCAAGGTGGTGACGCTGCCGGCGCTGACCGAGCGTGAGCTGGTGAAGTTCGACAGGCCCGGCGAACTGGAGTCCTTCAATACGGACGGCCTGCGCTCGCTGCTCTTCACCATGAAGCACATCCCGGACATGTCCGAGAAGACGCTGCGCTACCCGGGCCACATCGCGCTGATCGAGGACCTGAAGCGTTCCGGCTTCTTCAGCGAGACCCCGGTCGAGGTGGATGGCGCCAATGTGACGCCGCTGGCTGTGACCGCGAAGCTGCTCATAGACCAGTGGAAGCTCAAGCCCGGCGAGCCGGAGCTGACCGTGATGCGCGTGACGGTCGAGGGTTCCGATCACGGCAAGCGCGTGCGCCACGTCTGGGACATGTACGACGAGTACGACCCGAAGACGGGTTTCTCCTCCATGGCCCGCACCACCGGCTTCACCTGCGCCGCCGCCGCCAACCTGCTGCTGGACAAGACCTTCGACGAGACCGGCGTGCATCCGCCGGAGCACGTGGGCGCGGTGCAGGCCTGCTACGACTACATGCTCGGCTACCTCGCCGAGCGCGGCGTGCACTATAAGCAGCGCACGGAGACCCTCTAGGCCATGGCCTCTTCCTGCGTCATATTGCTGGTAGGCCTGCCGGGCAGCGGCAAGTCCACGCTCGCCACCAAGCTGGCGAAGCGCCACAACTACGCGCACATCGACCGCGACAGCATCCGCGCCCGCCTTTTCCCCGACGGGGCGAAGTTCAACGATGCGGAGAAGCACGCCGCGAACCTGGCGGTGCTGGCGGAGCTCAGGCAGCGCTGCGCCACGGGCCGCGGCTGCGTGGTGGACGGCATGACCTTCGGCCGCCGCTCCGAGCGGGATGCCGCCCAGGGCATCGCGGGCGAATACGGCTTCAACTGTGTGCTCTTGTGGCTGGACTGCCCGGCGGAAGTGGCGGCGGCCCGCGTCACGGCCCAGATACACCCGGCCCGCGACCGGGATGCGACCCTGGTGCGGGAAGTGGCCTCGCGCTTCGAGGTGCCTGAGAAGGCGATCCGCATCGATGCGACCCTGTCGCCCGATGAGGTTCTGCGCCTCGCCGAGAGAGCCCTCGCCTAAAAGCCGCTGGCAGAGCGGAACGGTCTGCGCGGCGACTTCAGATCCAACCGGCCAATACCGTCAGCGGCCAATGCACCGGCCGTGAGTGCTTCGGTTCACCCCAGGCGCGCATCAGCTCGTCTCCCACCAGTTCCAGCGGATCACTACCGTTCTTCTTCAGGTAGTTCTGCGTGGCGGACCAGCTGCGCAGGTAACCCACGTAGGCTTCCAGGTCCCACTGCACTTCCATGTGGAAGGGTGGCAGCTCGATGCGGGTGAAGGGGAAATCCAGATCCCGGTACGCGTTCTCCACGTGCTTGCGCTCCGGCGGCCAGTAGGCGTCGCCGAGGATGCCGTTATAGAGCCGCTCCGTGACCTCATACACCGCCGGCGACACGCTGCAGCGCATGTAGCACCAGCAGGCGATGACGGCCTCGGACCTCGCCACACGCCGCACCTCCGCGTAGAAGGCGGCCAAGTCGAACCAGTGCAGCGCCTGGGCCACCGTCACCAGCGACACGCTCCCATCCGGCAGGCCGCTGGCTTCAGCCGGCGCCGCCGCGTAATGCACCTTCGGATGCGGCAGCGCCGCGGCGATCTGCTTGGCGCTGGCATCGGTGGCATCCACCCGCGCGAACCGGTCCGCTAGCCCCAAGGCCGCCTGGCCGTTGCCGGTGGCGCAGTCCCATACCCTCTCATGGTCCGGGGCGAGCGCCGCCAAGGCCTTGAACAGGGCTGCGGGATAGGCACCCGGGCGGTAGCGCGAGTAGTCGGCCGCGTGGCCGGAGAAGTGATCTTTGAACGCGTTCGTGCCCATGTGCCTATTATATCGGTACGATGATGCGGCTATTCCCGCGACTCGCCGGAGAAGAAGATGAAAGTGCTGGCCATGGTCGGTAGCCTGAGGCAGGGCTCATACAACAAGCTGGCGCTGCGCGCCGCCATCGAGCTCAAGCCTGCGGGCATGGAGATCGAGACCACCGACATCGGCGTGCTGCCGCTGTACAACGACGACGTGCGCGCGGAAGGCTACCCGCCCGAGGTGAAGAGACTGCGGGACCAGATCAAGGCTGCCGACGCCATCCTGTTCGTCACGCCGGAATACAACTACTCGGTGCCGGGCGTTTTGAAGAACGCGATAGATTGGGCGTCGCGCCCGCCCGACCAGCCGCTGGACGGCAAGCCCGCCGCCATAATGGGCGCCTCCACCGGCAGGCTCGGCACCGCCCGCGCCCAGTACCATCTGCGCCAGATTTGCGTGTTCGTCAACGTGCTGCCGGTGAACCGTCCGGAGGTGATGCTCGCGGGAGCCGCCAAGCTCTTCGACGAGTCCGGGCGCCTCACGGACGAGCCCACCCGCAAGTTCATCGGCGACCTCTTGGTGAGCCTGCAGAAGTGGACGGAGAAGCTGCGTTAGAGATGAGAAAGAAGAAGGCCCCGCAAGGGGCCTTCTCCATCCTGGGGTCCCGATGCTCTCTTACGCGTGGTCCAGCGCCTCGCCGCCGGAGCTGGAGAGCCACTTCATGAACGGTATCAGCGCCAGCGCGAGTAGCGTGAAACCCAGGGCCCAATAGCCCAGGTCCATGCACAGGTTGGTGTAGAGCGGCAGCGACTGCAGCGGGTCCGTGATGTTCTCCGGCACGCTCGCGTAGTTGGCCACGAAGCCGCCGGCGTACTGGGAGAGTCCGGTGGCCAGGAACCACAGGCCCATGACGAAGCCGCGCAGCTTCGGCCCCACGTAGCGCGCCACCATGGCGAGCCCGAGGCCGCTGATGAGCAGCTCGCTGAGGGACTGCAGCGCATACCCCCAGACCATCCACCACAGCGAGATCTTGCCGGCCACGGCGAAATAGCCGCTCATACCGTAGATGAAGAACCCCGCCGCGAGCACCACGAAACCGAAGGCGAACTTGGTGGAGATGTGGAAGTCGCCCTTGCCCTTGCTCAGGCGGTTGTAGAACCAGGCCAGAGGCGGGCTGAGCACGAAGATCCAGAAGGGGTTCAGCACCTGCACCTGGCCGGGAGGCGCGGCATAGCCGTAGAAGTTCAGGTCCACGTTGCGCAAGGCGAACAGCGTGAGCGAGGTGGACATCTGCTGGTAGTAGATGAAGAAGGCCATGGTCTGCACGGTCAGGATGAACACCGCGATCACGCCTTTCTTCTCGCCGGCCGTGCCGATCCGGTACATCCAGCCGAAGATCACCAGCATGGCGAAGCCGGCGAGGTAGACGATGCCGCGCGCCAGGTCCAGGTTCTGGATGATGAAGGTCACCGCCACGATGCAGGCGAGGATGCCCGCCAGCACCAGGCCGAACTTGCGCATGTCGAGCGGCTTGGAGTCCGGCTCCGAGCCCACGTGCTTGAGATGGCGGCGCATGATGAAGAAGTTGACCTGCCCCAGGGCCAGGCCGACCGCGCACAGGGCGAAGGCTGTGTGCCAGCCCCACCAGATGGCGAACAGGGGCGTGAAGGTCTGCGAGATGAAGGCGCCGAGGTTCACCGCCATGTAATAGAGGGTGAAGGCGCTGTCGAGTTTGGCGGCGTCGCCGGCGTAGACCTTCGAGACCAGGTTGCCGGGGTTGGCCTTGAAGATGCCGCCACCCACGGCCACGATGGCGAGCGCGGGGAACAGCAGCACCTGGTATGGCAGCGAGAGCAGGATGTAACCGAGGGTGAGGAAGCTTGCCCCCAGCACCGTGGTGCGCTTGCTGCCCAGTATCTTGTCGCCGATCCAGCCGCCGATGGCGGGGACCGCATAGGCCATGGCGGTGAAGGCGCCGAATGTGAGGTTGGCCCGGTCGTCGGTGTAGCCGAGCTGCTGCACCATGTACAGCACGATCACGGCGGTCATGCCGTAGTAGCCGAAGCGTTCCCACATCTCCATGAGGAAGAGGGTGGTGAAACCGAGGGCTTTGGAGGGGGCAGGCGCGGCGGCGGTTTGGGCGTTCATAGTAGTTTTCCCGCTGTATGGATATGCGGGGCCTGCATCCAGCGACGCAACATAATGACCCCATCCCCTTAATTAGCAGAATATGACGTGCCTGGGAAGCTTGCGGCCGGCGTGGATTCCCCCGGTCCTTATGCCCCGTCGTATTGGCATGCGGCTGCCGGTTGGAATAGGGTCTCTACTCCTAGCACAGCGCAGGTATGTCGCATGATCGACTTCTATTACTGGGGAACGCCCAACGGCCAAAAGGTCTGCGTGTTCATGGAGGAGACGGGCCTCGAGCACCGTGTGATCAAGGTGGACATCGGCAAGGGCGAGCAGTTCGAGCCCGGCTTCCTCGCCGTCTCCCCCAACAACCGCATACCCGCGATCGTGGACCATGCACCGGAAGGCGGGGGCGCGCCCATCTCGCTGTTCGAGTCCGGCGCGATCATGTATTACCTCGCCGCCAAGTGCGGCAAGTTCCTGCCGGCGGCCGCGCGCGGCCGCGCCGAGGTGCTGCAGTGGCTGTTCTGGCAGAACGCGGGCCTGGGCCCCATGGCCGGGCAGAACGGGCACTTCAGCTACTACGCGCCGGAGGAGATCCCCTACGCCATCGACCGTTACACGCGTGAGACCCACCGCCTGTTCGGCGTGCTGGACAAGCGGCTCGCGACCCGCGAGTACGTGGCGGGGGATTACTCCATCGCGGACATGGCCTGCTATCCCTGGGTACTGCCCTGGAAGGGCCTGCATCAGGACCTGGCGGATTTCCCGCACATCAAGCGCTGGTTCGAAGCCCTCCAGGCGCGGCCCGCGGTGCAGCGCGCCTACGTGGGCGTGAAGGAGCCCTACAGCGAGAAGCGCAAGTTCACGGACGCTGAACGGGAGACCCTGTTCGGCCAGGGCAGGAAGAAGAGCTGAGGCTCACCAGAGGTCGAGCTGACCGCCCACCGGCGGCGGCTTGAAACGTGAAGTCTCGAGGCGGAAGCGGCGGTTGAACTGCATGTCCAGGCGCTTGGTTGCGAGCGCGAACCTCTGGGCGATCAGATCCGCGAAGCGCCCCGTGCCGCGCATGCGCGTGCCGAAGGCGGAGTCGTAGTCCTTGCCGCCGCGGGACTGGTTGATGATGCTCATCACATGCTCTGCTTTCAGCGGGTAGTGCTCCGTGAGCCACTCCCGGAAGAGATCCTTCAGCTCATAGGGCAGGCGCAAGAGCACGTAGCCCGCGCCCTGCGCACCGGCATTGGCCGCGCTCTCCAGGATGGTCTCCATCTCCGCATCGTTCACCACCGGGATGATGGGCGCGGTCATCACGCCCACCGGGATGCCCGCCTTGGACAGCGTCTCGATGGCCTTCAGGCGTTGGGAGCCCGCCGGCGCCCGCGGCTCCAGCGTGCGCTTGAGTTCGTTGTCCAGTGTGGTGATGGTGACCATCACGGCCACAAGGTTCTTGGATGCCATCTCGGAGAGGATGTCCACGTCCCGTGTCACCAGCGTGCTCTTGGTGATGATGGAGACCGGGTGGTTGAAGCGGTTCAACACCTCCAGGAGGCCGCGGGTGATCTTGAGCCCCCGCTCCGCCGGCTGGTAGGGGTCGGTGTTGGCACCGATGGTGATGGCCTGGGGCCGGTAAGCCGGACGGCGCAGTTCCTGGTCCAGCAGTTCCGGTCCCTTGTCCTTGTAGAAGATCTTGGTCTCGAAATCGAGCCCGGGTGAGAGGTTCAAGTAGGCGTGGCTAGGCCGCGCGTAGCAGTAGATGCAGCCGTGCTCGCAACCCTTGTAGGGATTGATGGACTGGGAGAAGGGGATGTCCGGCGAGTCGTTGCGGCTGATGATGCTGCGGGATGGGTCGGGGCGCAGGATCGTCTCCAGCAGGGGGAGTTCTTCCGCTTCGTCCGGATTGAGCGCCCGCTCCCAACCGTCCTCGGCGCGTTCCTTGCGCAGGCTCTCGAAGCGGCCTTCCGGATTCGAGAGGGCGCCGCGGCCTTTCTGAGGTGTGGAGATGCCCATATACGCCCTCATCTATGACCTGTATATATATACAGTATAATCCGGATAGTCAAATCCCCGGGCCTTCTGGGGCCCGAGGGTGCTAAGGTACGGGCCGTTCCTGAGCCACGCATCCTTTAAGCCCATGAGTCTCAAGCTGGAATCCCGTCTGCTGCCGCGCTTGTCCGCGGCTGTGCTGCTCACCCTGCTCGTTGCCTGCGCCTCGACGCCGCCCCACGAGGGCACATCAAGCACCCAAGCCGGCGCGACCGCTGTACCGACACTGATCGCGACGCCGGTGAGCGAGAGCGGACCGGCCTCCATCGAGGCGCGCCTGGCGCCCAAGCAAGACATCAAGATGACACTGCGTTTCACCGTGGAGCCGGACGGCTCGGTGCGGGGCGCGAGCGTCGTCAGCAGCGAACTGCCGCCGGACACCAGCGCCGCGGTGCTGAGTGCGTTCTCAGCGCTGCGCTTCCTGCCCTACCTCAAGGGCGGGGATCCGGCGAACCACGAGTTCAGCTATCCGCTGTTCTTCGGCCCCGATGCGGTGTCGGACCGCACCCGCTTCTTCTGCCAGCACGCGAGCGATGTGTACCGGGCGCAGCAGCGTTGCGACATCGTGAGCCAGGGGCCCTGGCGTGTGTACCGCATCACGCCCGCCTATCCCGATTCCATGCGCGCGACGCCGGTGGCGGGCGCGGTGACCATGAGCTTCGACCTGGACCAGAGCGGCGTGCCGAGCAACGTGAAGGTGCTGAAGTCCATCCCGCCCGGGTCATTCGATACCGCGGCGATGGTGGCGCTCCAGCAATGGTATTTCGAGCCGGTGGATGGCTCGGCGCCGGCGCCCGGATTGCAGCACGCCAGCGTCACCCTCAACTTCAAGCCCCCTTCCGGAGGTTACTGATGCAGAAGGTCTACGGCATGAGCAGTTCCGGTAACTGCTACAAGGTGCGGCTCCTGCTCACGCAGCTCGACCAGCCCTTCGAGTGGGTCGAGGTGGACACGCTGAAGAAAGAGACTCGCACGCCGGAATTCCTCGCCAGGAACCCCAACGGCAAGATCCCCTTGCTCGAGCTGGACGATGGCCGCCTGCTGCCGGAATCCAACGCCATCCTCTGCTATCTCGCGGAGGGCAGCGAGTATCTGCCGCAGGACCGCTGGGCCCGCGCCGAGGTGCTGCAATGGATGTTCTGGGAGCAGTACAGCCACGAGCCCTACATCGCCACCGCTCGCTTCATCCTGGGTTTCCTCAAGAACCCGGATGAGCCCACGCTGCCGCAGAAGGTCGAACGGGGGTACCAGGCCCTCGCGGTGATGGAGCAACATCTTTCGCATCGTGAATATTTCGCGTGCGGAAAATACACCATCGCCGACATGGCGCTCTACGCTTACACCCATGACGCCGCCCGCGGCGGTTTCGATCTAGCCAAGTTCGCGGCCGTGGGGGCCTGGCTCGCACGCGTCGCGGCGCAGCCCCGCCACCTCCCGCTCCGCTGGTAAGGTAAAAAATTCCCAAATATTTTTTGGGATGAATCGCCCTGCGGAAAAGCCTCGCACAGGCGCCCTTTCGCAATGCGGCGGGGTGGTGTATATCCCCTGTCTCGAAGAATAAAGAGTCGGCCCCGATGGAGGTCGCGGACGGTCCCCGCGACCAGAGGGAAGGGAGAATCCGGCATGGCGGCAAGGCAGCCTGTCCTGCAGAGGGCGCTGGTGACATTGGTGGTGCGCACGCTGCGCCCCATCGCGCGTATCGCTTTGCGTCATTGCATGTCCTGTCTCGAGTTCGAAGACCTGGCGCGCTGGGTCTTCGTCGATGTGGCGCTCAACGATCCCGTGCTCTCTCTGCGCGCCCGCGGCAAGCAGTTCAAGTCCCGCGCCGCCATCCTCACCGGCCTCTCCCGCAAGGAAGTCATGCGGCTCGCGCGCCTGCCGGCGCCGGGCGATGGCCGCGACCTCCCTTCCCGCAACCGTGCCGCACGGGTGGTGGCCGGCTGGATGTTGCCGCCCTATGTGGACGGGCGTGGTGCCCCCAAGGTGCTGGTGATCAAGGGCGGCGGCGACTCCTTCCTGACCCTGGTGAAGAGTTGTGGCGGCGACGTGCCCTACCGCGCCATCCTCGACGAGTTGCTCGAGACCGGCGTGGTGGAGCGGGTCAACGGCAAGGGTCTGCGCCTGAAGTCCAAAGGCCGGCTCTATCCCCGCGGCTCCCACGAGACCCTGCGCCAGGCCGGGGACAGCCTGGACAACCTGCTCGCGCAGATCGAGAAGCAACTCCAGCTCGATAAGGACAGGGACAGGGCCCACGCCTGACGTGCGCCCCGGGGTAACATGACGGCAGCTTCCTGACCGGGAGATCCGCCGTGACCCGTTTCCGTTGGGCCATCATCGCCCTCATCTTCTTCATCACCATGGTGAACTATGTGGATCGCAATGCGATCTCCTTCGCCATCGGCGACATCGCACACGACCTCGGTTTCGCGGCCGGTGACAAGGGGCTGATCCTGGGTGCCTTCGGCATCGGTTATGCCGTCACGGTGTTCTTCGGCGGCATCTGGGCCGACCACCACGGTGCCCACCGCACGCTGCTGGCAGCCTGCCTGGTGTGGTCGCTGGCCATAGGGCTGACCGGACTCGCGGGCGGCTTCGGCATGCTGTTCGCGGCGCGCGTGGGCTTGGGCCTGGCGGAGGGTCCCAATTTCCCGGCACTGAACCGCACCGTGGCGGACTGGCTCTCGAGCCGGGAGCGGGCCATCGCGCTCTCCAACTCCCTGGTGGCGGTGCCGCTGGCGGGTGTGGTGGGCGGGCCGCTGGTGACCCAACTCATGGCTGCGTTCGGTTGGCGCTGGATGTTCCTGGTGCTGATGGTCGTGGGGCTCGCCTGGCTGCCGCTCTGGTGGTTCCTGTTCCGGGACTTCCCGGAGCACAGCCCGCGGGTGGACGATGCGGAACTGAAGCACATCCGTGACGGCGCCGAGGTGCGGCGTGATGGCGACGCCCACGCGATGCACGCCGCGCGGCGCCACAGTCCGGGTCTCTGGCGTTTCCTGCTCACTAACCCCACGCTGCTCGCCAACAACTGGGCGTTCTTCGTGTTCGGTTATTTCCTGTTCTTCTTCTTCACCTGGCTGCCGAGCTATTTCCAGCAGGCCTACCAGCTGAACCTGAAGACCGTGGGCTTGTTCACGGTCCTGCCTTGGCTGCTGGCGGCCTTGCTGCTCTGGGGCTGCGGCTATCTCTCGGATTTCGTGCTGCGTCGCACCGGCAAGCTGCGCCTGGCCCGTTCCTATCCCATCTGGATATCGCAGTTGCTGACCGCGGCGTGCATCGTGCCGCTGATCTTCACGCATGAGCTGTGGGTGGCCCTCATCTTCGTGTCCTTGGCCGTGGGCCTCAGCCTCAGCGCGAACGCGGCCTTCTACGCCATCAACGTGGACGTGGCGCAGCACCGTACAGGGACCGCCCTCGGCGTGATGGACACGCTCCTGGCCTTGGCGGGTTTCATCGCGCCCGCAGTGACGGGCTGGCTGGTGGAGCGCACCGGCAGCTTCGCGGCGCCGTTCTGGCTGCTGGCGGGCCTGGCGCTCTCATCGGTGGTGGTCGTGATCCTGTTCCACAAGCCGGATACGGCGCGCTTGTCGCGCGCCTGAAAAAAGACGCCCGCCTTGCGGCGGGCGTCTCGTCTTCTGTCTAAGCCGTTTCGGTCAATGCGTGGCGTCGTCGTAGAATTTCGAAAGATCCGCTTTCATCTGTTTGAGCGCCGGCTCATGCATGTAGATCATGTGGCCTGACTCGTAGTAGCCGTAGCGCAGGTTGCCCTTGAGCGAGTCGTCCAGGCCCATGTGGTCCAGGGTGTACTCGGTCTCGAAGAAGGGCGTGGCGAAGTCGTAGTAGCCGTTGGCCGAGAACACCAGCAGGTGCGGGTCCTGGCTCATGGCGGCCCGCAGGTCCTCCGCCACGTCGAACAGCGGCGCCTTGTTGCCGTTCAGGCTGTGGCCCCAATCCCAGTCGTTGCCCACGGCGTAGTTCGTCGGCTTGTAGCTCATGTCCTGGCCGTAGTTGAGCTGGGTGCGCACGTAGTTGTTGAAGGAGGCTACGAACGCGCCTTGGAAGGCGTCGGAGGCGGCATCGGACTCCGGCGATTCGCCGGCGGAGTCGTGGTCTATGCCCAGGTACCGCGCATCCAGGCGGCCCGTGACGCGGGCCTCGTCACGCAGCAGTTCCTTCTGGAACCGGTCCGGCGTGATGCGCAGGCGCGCCTTCAGGATGTAGTCAGGCGAGAGGCCGATGAAGCCGGAGAGCTTCTGGGCCACCGCCTGCCGTTCGGCGGGGCTGAGCTTGTCGCCCTTGGACAGGGCGGTGGCGTACTCACCCAGGGCGAAGTCCCGGGCCTGCTGCACGAAGGCGGCGAGGTCCTTGGGCTGGCTCGCGATCTTGTGGTGATACCAGGCGGTGGCGGCCATGGTGGGCAGGTAGAGTTCATAGGGCTCGTCGATGGCGTACTGCGGCCCGAAGAAGTCCACGTACGGATCCAGCCAGGACGACACCAGCACCACGCCATTCAGGGCGACGCCCTTGTTCTCCAGCCACAGGGACAGGCCGGCGGCGCGGGTGGTGCCATAGCTCTCGCCCAGCAGGAACTTGGGGGAGTTCCAGCGGGCGTTCACGCTGATGTAGCGCTCGATGAAGCGGCCGAAGGCCGAGACGTCCTGGTCCACGCCCCAGAAGTCCTTGCCCTCGCCCTTGCCCACCGGCTTGCTGAAGCCGGTGCCGATGGCGTCCACGAACACGAGGTCGGACTTGTCCAGCAGCGAGTAGGAGTTCGGCGCGAGGTCGTAGGGGGCGGGCGGCGTCGGCTGCCCGTCCGGCGTCACCACGCGCACCGGCGCGAAGGAGCCCATGTGCAGCCACATGCTGGAGGAGCCGGGGCCGCCGTTGAAGATGAAGGTCACCGGGCGCTTGGCGTCGCCGGCGGTGTAGGCCACGTAGAACACGCTGGCCACCGGCTCGTCCTTCTCGTTCTTGATGAGAAGGGTGCCGGCGGTGGCGTCGTAGTTCCAGCTCTTGCCGCCGATGCTGACGCTGTGGTGCGTCACGGATTTGTCCTCCTTGGGCACGGCCTTGTCAGCGTCCTTGGCGGAGTCCTTCGCGTCGTCGGCGAAGGCGGGGCCCGCCACGAGGGCAGCGAGGGCGAGGATCGTCAACAGCTTCTTCATGGGTTTCTCCTGGTTTCCTTGCATGAAGCTCAGCGCGCGGCGCTGGCGTCGTAGAACTTGGCGAGGTCGGCCTTCAGCGCCTTCAGGGCCGGCACGTGCAGGTAGATCATGTGGCCGGACTCGTAGTAGCCGAACTGCACGTTGCCGCG
Source organism: uncultured Gammaproteobacteria bacterium (assembly GCA_964584665.1). GTDB lineage: Bacteria > Pseudomonadota > Gammaproteobacteria > Natronospirales > REEB76 > DASUBN01. The sequence goes on along the minus strand of CAZPAO010000023.1, from coordinate 2,464 downwards.
CAGGCTGGGGTCCAGATTCATGTGATCAAAGGTGTATTCGCTGCCGCCGAAGGGCGTGGCGAGGTCGTAGTAGCCGTTGGCCACGAACACCTTGAGGTGCGGGTTCTGGGTCATGGCCTGGCGCAGGTCCTCGGCCACGTTGAGGGAACCGGGCCACCAGGGGTTGAAGCCGTTGCGGTGCTTCCAGTCCCACTGGCTGCCGGCGCCGTTGCTGCCGAGCTTGTAGTCCCGGTCCGGGGTGTAGGCGAGGTCGCCGCTCACATAACCGTGGAAAGCGGCACTATAGGCGCCGGTGATGTAGGCGTTCGCCGGGTCGAACTCCGGGTACTCGCCGGCGGAGTCGTGGTCGATGCCGGTGAAGCGCGCGTCCAGGCGGCCGACGGTATGGCCCTCGTCGCGGGTGAGGTCCTTCATGAACCGGAAGCAGCCCAGGCGCAGGTTGGACTGGGCATAGGTCTCCTCGCTGATGCCGGTGTAGAGCGCGAGCTTGGCGAGCACGTCCTTGCGGGTGGCGGCGTCGAGCGCATCCCCCTTCATCAGCGCGTCGGCGTACTCGCCGCTGGCGAAGGCACGCACGCTCTTCAGGAAGGCCTGGAAGTCCGCGGGCCTGGGCTTCAGCTTGTCGTGGTAGTACGCCACCGCTGCGTAGGTCGGCAGGTTGGTGATGAAGGGCAGGTCGTTGCCCACGTTGAAGCTCTCGGTGGCGAAGTCCAGGATCGAGGACACCAGCACCACGCCGTTGAGGGCGACGCCCGCACTGTTCAGCAGGTTGGAGACGAGCGCCGAGCGGGTGGTGCCGTAGCTCTCGCCCATGAGGTACTTCGGCGAGTTCCAGCGGCCGTTCTTGGAGAGGTAGCGCTGGATGAACTGGCTGAAGGCGTTGCCGTCCTGGTCCACGCCCCAGAAGTCCTTGTCCTCCGACTTGCCCACGGCATGGCTGTAGCCGGTGCCGATGGCGTCGATGAACACGAGGTCGGACTTGTCCAGCAGCGAGTACTCGTTGTCCACCAGCTGGTAGGGCGCGCCGGGGGTCGGCTGGGCGTCGCTCGTGACCACGCGTTTCGGGCCCACCGAGCCCATGTGCAGCCAGATGCTGGCGGAACCCGGGCCGCCGTTATAGAGGAATGTCACCGGACGCTTGTCCGCATCGGCGCCGTCCTGGGTGTAGGCCACGTAGAACACGGAGGCCGTGTCCTCATCCTTGTCGCCCTTCAGCAGCAGGGTGCCCGCCGTGGCGGTGTACTTGATGGTCTGGCCACCCACGCTCAGGCTGTGGTGGGTGGCTGAGCTCTCTTCCTTGGGCTTGGCATCGGACGCGGCGGGTGCGGCGTCGGTCTTCTTGGCATCGTCCGCATGGACTGTGCCGGCGAGGCAGAGGCCCAAGCCGAGGACGAGGATCAGGCGTGACATGGAAGGCTCCCTGGATTCGAAGGAACCGGGAGGTTACCCCGGCCGGTCCGGATAGACCATATAGAGTTAATGAGACCCGCGCGCTGTTCCCATGTTCCGGGTCCATAAGGCTTTTTTAGGCCCCGGAAAGACGAAGCCCGCCTTATTGGGGCGGGCTTCGGGGGCTCAAGGAGTGCCCAAGTCTCAGGGTTTGGAGGCTTCCGTATAGAAGCGGGCCAGGTCCGCCTTGAGGCTGCGGCGGGAATCCTGGTCCAGGTAGATCATGTGGCCCGAAGGGTAGTAGCCGTACTGCACGTTCTTGGCCAGTTCCGGCGGCAGGCCCATCTGGCTGAGGTCGAACTCGGTCTTGAAGAAGGGCGTGGCGAGGTCGTACCAACCGTTGGCGGAGAACACTTTCAAGTGCGGGTTCTCGCGCATGGCCTGGGCCAGGTTCGCCGCCACGTCCGGCAGCGGCGGCGTGCGGAAGCCCGGGCGGCCGGGCAACGGATGCTTCCAGTCCCAGTTCTGGATCACGTCGTAACCCGTGACGTGGAAGCTGCCGTCGCCGGTGTAGCCGAGGTCGCCGCGCAGGTAACGGTTGAAGGCGGCGGTGAAGGCGGCCGTGATGGCGGTGTCGGAGGCGTCGTAGTCCGGCGTCTCCTCCGCGTTGTCCAGGTTGATGCCTTCGAAGCGCGCGTCGTAACGGCCCACGGTGTGGCCTTCGTCACGCAGGAGTTCCGTGCGGAAGCGCGAGGCGCTCACCTTGAGGTGGGCGTCACGCAGATAAGCCTCGCTCAGGCCGGTGTAGGCATGCAGCTTGTGCAGAACCGTGTCGTACTCGGCCTGGGACAGGTAGTCCCCCTGGAACAGGGCTTCCGCGTATTCGCCGCGGGCGAAGGCGCGCACCTCCTGCAGGAACGCGTTGATGTTCGCCGGCTTCTGCGGCAGCTTGCCGTGCTGCCAGGCGATGGCGGCATAGGACGGCAGGTAGGTGATGTACTCAAGGTCCGTGCCGGCCACGGTGTCGCCGTAGTTCAGCACCGAGGACACCAGGATCACGCCGTTCATGGCCACG
>CAZPAO010000022.1:0-36574 GCA_964584665.1 uncultured Gammaproteobacteria bacterium | reverse complement strand
GCGTGGGCACGCTGTTGTAGGGGTTGAGGTCCAGCAGGTCCTCGGGGAGCTTGCTACCCTCGATGTTCACCACGTCCATGGCGATGCCCTTCTCCGCGAGCACCAGGCGCACGCGGTGGGAATGGGGACAGGCTGGTCGTGAATAGAGGGTCATGGGGAAGCCTTGGAGTATGGGTGCCGGGCGACGGAGCTGCCCGGCGTCCCGGGTATCAGTGCACGTCCTTCCAGATCTCGCGCTTCAACAGGAAGGCGAACAGGAAGAACACGATGAGGAAACCGATCACCTTGAGGCCGAGGCTGACGCGTTCCAGCTGTACCGGCTCGGCGGCATAGCTCAGGAAGTTGGTCAGGTCCATGGCCACCTGGTCGAACTGCTCGGGGCTGAGCTTGCCTTGAGTCACCTGCTCGAAGTGATCGAAGACCTGCGCACCGCCTTCCGCGCCCCCGGCGGACTTGTAGACCGGCTTCTGCAGGCCCTGCAGCTCCCACAGCACGTTCGGCATGGCCGCGTTCGGCAGCGCCAGGTTGTTGGCGCCGGTGCCCGACTTCGGGTCCACGTAGAAGGACTTGAGGTAGGTATAGATCCAGTCCGAGCCGCGGCTGCGCGCTTCCAGGGACAGGTCCGGCGGGGTGCGGCCGAACCACTTCTCCGAGTCCGCCGCCGGCATGGCGCTCTCCATGGTGTCGGAGGGCTTGGCGCCCGCCGGCATCAGGTAAGCCTCCAGCTGCGCATCCGAGAGGCCGAGGTCCTGGCCCACGCGGTTGTAGCGCACGTACTGGGCCGAATGGCAGCCCATGCAGTAGGTGGCGAAGTACTTGGCGCCGCGCTGGAGCGAGGCGGTGTTGTTGAGGTTGACGTCGGCCTTGAGCATGCCCGCCTCTTCGGCGGACGCGAGAGCCGGCACCAGCGCCAGGGCGGCGATGAGGATTAGCTTCTTCATTAGTGTGTCACCCTTTCCGGCACCGCTTCCGCACGGTTGAGCCTGGGGAAGAACGCCGGCAGCAGGATGAAGACGGCGCTATAGAGCCCGGGGATCAGCCAGGAATAGAGCTTGAGCTCTTGTTCCTTCGGGTCCCAGCCGATGATATCCAGCACCGTGATGAGGCCCATCACGACGACGAAGACGGCGACCATGAAGTTACGGCTGCGCTCGCGCGAGTACAGCCACGACACCAGGAAGAACAGGAAATACAGCTCGGCCATGCGCTGGCCGACCTGCGCCCAGAACGGCGTGGCAAGCTGCATGCCGATGTAGCCCAGGATCGCGAAGGTGATGCCGAACACGATCACCATGCGCCGGTAGAGCATGCCGCGGTAACGCAGCGACTTCACCGGGTTCTTGTCGATCCAGGGCAGCAGGAACAGCATCACGATGGCGCCGCCCATGGTGACCACGCCCGTGAGCTTGTCCGGGATCGAGCGCAGGATCGCGTAGAACGGCCCGAAGTACCACAGCGGGTGGATGTCATCCGGGGTCTTGAGCGCGTTGGCCGGCTCGAAGTTGGCCGGTTCCAGGAACAGGCCGCCCATGGCCGGGGCGAAGAACACGATGGCGGCGAAGATGGCTGCGAACACCGTCACGCCCACCACGTCCTTCATGGTGTAGTACGGGTGGAACGGGATGCCGTCCAGCGGGATGCCGTTCGAATCCTTCTTCTGCTTGATCTCCACGCCGTCCGGGTTGTTGGAACCGACCTCGTGCAGCGCGATCAGGTGGAACACCACCAGGCCGATCAGCACCAGCGGCACCGCCACCACGTGCAGGGCGAAGAAGCGGTTGAGCGTGATGTCCGAGATGTTGAAGTCGCCGCGGATCCACTGGGACAGGCCCTCGCCGATGCCCGGGATGGCCCCGAACAGCGAGATGATGACCTGCGCGCCCCAGTAGGACATCTGGCCCCAGGGCAGGAGGTAGCCCATGAAGGCCTCGGCCATCAGCGTCACGTAGATGAGCGCGCCGAAGATCCACAGCAGTTCACGCGGCTTCTTGTAGGAGCCGTACATGACGCCGCGGAACATGTGCAGGTACACCACCAGGAAGAACATGGAGGCGCCGACGGAGTGCATGTAGCGGATCAGCCAGCCCCAGTTCACGTCGCGCATGATGTACTCGACGGAGGCGAAGGCTTCGTTCGCGTCCGGCTTGTAGTTCATGGCGAGGAAGATGCCCGTGATGATCTGGTTGGCCAGCATCAGGAGGGCGATGGAGCCGAAGAAGTACCAGAAGTTGAAGTTCTTCGGGGCGTAGTACTGGGAGACGTGCTTCTCCCAGAACTCGGTCATGGGGAAGCGCTCGTCGATCCAGTCCCGCAGGCCGTAGAGCCAGCCGCCGGTGACGTCGATCAGGTCGCGGTCGTTGTCTTCGTTCGTGATCTTGGCCATCACGCAGCTCCCTGGTCTTCACCGACGCGGATGACCGTGTCGGAAACGAACTTGTACGGCGGCACCTGCAGGTTGAGCGGCGCCGGCACGCCCTTGAACACGCGGCCCGCCAGGTCGTACTTGGAGCCGTGGCAGGGGCAGAAGAAGCCGCCCGGCCAGTCCAGGCTCACTTCCGGATCGTTGGGCTGGGGCTTGTAGAGCGGCGAGCAGCCGAGGTGGGTGCAGATGCCCACCACCACGAACAGCTCCGGCTTGATGGAGCGGTGCTCGTTCTGGCAGTACTTGGGCTGCTGGTCTTCCTTGGAGGCGGGATCGCGCAGGATGCCGTCCACCTTGGGGAGCGCGGCGATGGCCGCGGCCGGACGCTGCACCACCCAGGTGGGCTTGCCGCGCCATTTGGCCTTCACCTGGCCGCCTTCCTCGATCTTGCTGATGTCGATGTCCACGGGCCCGCCCAGGGCCTTGGCCCGGGCGCTCGGCTCCATGGAAGACACGAAGGGCACCGCGGCCATGACGGCGCCCACGGCGCCGGCCACCACGGTGGCCACCGTCAGGAAGTGACGCCGGCTCTCGTTGATCTCGTCGTTGCTCATTTACCCCATCTCCTAGATGGTCTGCACGTGTAGCCGCCCGCTTGAGGGGACCCTTGCGGTCCCGAGGATTGGGGGATGCGGGCGGAAGACAAAAATGACGGCGCATTATACACAGCGGCTTCTGCGACCCGCCAGCCGCGAGGGGGTCCCGCATGCTAGCGTATGCGCATGAAAGCCCTTGTTCGGCTGGTCATTTTCCTGTTCCAGGCGGTGGTGGTGGGCCTGGCGGCGGCATTCGTGGTGGTGTGGGTCAAACCCGGCCTGCTCACCACCCGCGGCATCGCCGTGGGCGATGCGCCGGCTTCCTATGCGGCGGCCGTGGCCATCAGTTCCCCGGCGGTGGTCAACGTCCACAGCGCGCGTCACGTGCGCCAGACCGCCAGCGTCATCACCAAGACCGCGCCCCGCTCCACCCCACCGGACCCCTACGGCCCGCCGGCGGCGCAGCTGGAGAACAGCTTGGGCTCGGGCGTCGTGGTCAGCGCCGATGGCTATATCCTCACCAACCTGCACGTCATCAACGGCGCCGATGCCATCCAGGTGGGTCTGCAGGACGGACGGACGGCCGCCGCGCGGGTGGTGGGGGCCGACCCGGACACGGACCTCGCCCTGCTGAAGGTGGACCTGAAGGGCCTCGAACCCATCGAACTCGGCCGCTCCGACGACCTCAAGGTCGGGGACGTGGTGCTGGCCATCGGCGACCCCTATGGCGTCGGCCAGACCGTGACCCAGGGCATCGTCAGCGCCACGGGCAGGAGCCAGCTCGGGCTCTCCACCTTCGAGAACTTCATCCAGACGGACGCCGCCATCAATCCAGGCAACTCCGGCGGCGCGCTGGTGAACGCCCGGGGCGAGCTGGTGGGCATCAACACCGCCCTCTTCTCCCCCAGCGGCGGCTCCAACGGCATCGGCTTCGCGATCCCCGTGAACCTCGCCAACGGTGTGATGCACCAACTCATCGACTACGGACGCGTGCTCAGGGGCTGGCTCGGGGTGGAGCCCCAGGACATCACCCCGGAGCTGGCCCAGGCCTTCAAGCTCAAGGATACCCAGGGTTTCCTGGTCACCCGCGTCACGCCGGCGAGCCCGGCCGCGGCGGCGGGGCTCGCGCCGGGGGACGTGATCAAGTCCATAGACGGGCATGAGGTGGAGAACAGCCGCGATGCCCTGAACCGCATCGCCGCCAAGGCGCCGGGCACGGCCATTAACGTAAGCGGCCTGCACAACGGCAAAAAGTTCAGTCTGCAGGTGACCGTGGCGGAGCGGCCCGGCCAGAACGCGAGCTAATTAGAATCGAGCTAGTCGGTAAACGGCAAAGACAAATCTCGCAATCTGTTGTCGTTGCGATCGTATTCCCCAGCAACTATCACATCACGCCAGTCAGAATCTGCCAATTCTGCAAGTTTCTTTAGTTTCTCGACATCGCCCGATGCACTCCAGAGAGCGCATCGCAAAATACGATCGTTGTGCCCCTTTTTCTGCATGCCTCTCAATATCCTGAGAGCTTCAAACTGAATATCTATCGGAAATTTTTCTTGGATGAACTTTAAGATATCGGAAGCTAGTTCCATGGCAGCGATTAATCTGCCACTCGCTTAATCTTCGCACCCAATTGTCCTAACTTCTCTTCTATCGTCTCGTAGCCGCGGTCTATGTGATAGATCCGCTCCACCGTGGTCTCCCCCTGGGCCACCAGGCCCGCCAGCACCAGCCCCGCGGAAGCGCGCAGGTCAGTCGCCATCACCGGCGCGCCGGTGAGCTTCTCCACGCCCTCGCTGATGGTGGTGTTGCCTTCCAGGCGCAGGTTCGCGCCCATGCGCTGCATCTCCTGCACGTGCATGAAGCGGTTCTCGAACACCGTCTCGGTGATTGTGCCGGTGCCCTCGGCGGTGACGTTCAAGGCGGTGAACTGGGCCTGCATGTCCGTGGGGAAGGCCGGGTAAGGCGCGGTCTTCACCGACACGGCCTTCAGGCGCTTGCCGCGCATGTCCACCTCGACCCAATCCTTGCCCTTGTTCAGGGTCGCGCCGCTCTCCTCGAGCTTGGCCAGCACCGCGTCCAGCAGCGTGGGATCCGTGTCCCGCAGGCGCACGCGCCCGCCGGTCATGGCGCCGGCGCACAGATACGTGCCGGTCTCGATGCGGTCCGGCATCACCGAGTAATCGGTGCCGTGCAGCTTCTTCACGCCCTCCACCACGATGGTGTCGGTGCCCTCGCCGCGGATCTTGGCGCCCATCTGCCTGAGGCAGAGGGCCAGGTCCACCACTTCGGGTTCGCGGGCCGCGTTCTCGATCACCGTCTCGCCGTCGGCGAGCGCCGCGGCCATCAGCAGGTTCTCGGTGCCGGTGACGGACACCGTGTCCATGAAGATGCGCGCGCCCTTCAGGCGTCCCGCCTTGGCGCGGATGTAGCCGTTCTCAACCTTGATCTCGGCACCCATGGCTTCGAGGCCGGCGATGTGCAGGTTCACCGGGCGCGTTCCGATGGCGCAGCCGCCCGGCAGCGAGACCTCGGCTTCCCCGAAGCGGGCCACCAGCGGGCCCAGCACCAGGATGGAGGCGCGCATGGTCTTCACAAGTTCATAGGGCGCGTTGAAGTGCTTGATGCTGGAGCTGTCCACTTCGATGCGCATGCGGTCGTTGATGGTGACCCCGACGCCCATGCGGCCCAGCAGCTCGATCATGGTGGTCACGTCATGCAGGTGCGGCACGTTGGCGATGTGCATCGGCGTCTCGGCCAGCAGCGTCGCCGCGATGATCGGCAGGGTGGCGTTCTTGGCGCCGGAGATGCGGATCTCGCCTTCCAGCTTGCGGCCGCCGTTGATGAGCAACTTGTCCAAGGGTCTTCCTTATATAGGAGGCGTCAGCCGGCCTGCTTCTGGTGTTCTTCCGGGGTGAGGGTGCGCAGCGAGAGGGCATGGATCTCGCGGCCCATGCGGGGGCCGAGGGTCGCATAGACCATCTGGTGCCGGGCCAGCGGGCGCTTGCCCGCGAAATCGGGGGAGACCACCAGCGCCTCGAAATGGGTGTGGTCCTCGCCGCTGACCTCGACCTTCGCCGAGGGCAAGCCTTGCTGGATGAGGTCTCTGACTTCGGCGGGGCTCAAGGGCGTCTCGGGAGCGGCCCGACGGCGCGTCGGGAGCGGAAATGATACTCGAAACCGCGGCCGGGCCGGAACGGCGGCCCGGGGCGGCGGCGCCAGCGTGTATCATGACGGGACCCCGTGACAGCAAGGCCCCTTCGACAGCCATGACAGCGGATTCCACCGCCCTTACCAAGCTGGCCCGCGAGGTCCTCGAGACCGAGGCCGGCGCCATCACCGCACTCATCCCGCGCCTGGACGGCAAGTTCACGGAGGCCTGCCGCCTCCTGCTCGCCTGCCGCGGCCGCGTGGTGGTGACCGGCATGGGCAAGAGCGGCCATGTGGCCAACAAGATCGCCGCCACCCTCGCCTCCACCGGCACGCCGGCCTTCTTCGTGCATCCGGGCGAAGCGAGCCACGGCGACCTCGGCATGATCACCGGCGAGGACCTGGTGCTGGCACTGTCCAACTCCGGCGAGACTTCCGAGCTGGTCACGATCCTGCCGCTCATCAAGCGCCTCGGGGTGAAGCTCATCGCGCTCACCGGCAAGCCCGACTCCAGCCTCGCCAGGACCGCCGACGTGCACCTGGACGTGAGCGTGGCGCGGGAAGCGGACCCCCTGAACCTCGCCCCCACCGCCAGCACCACCGCCGCGCTCGCCATGGGTGATGCGCTGGCCATGGCCGTGCTCTCGTCGCGCGGCTTCACCCATGAGGACTTCGCCCGCTCCCATCCGGGCGGCAGCCTCGGCCGGCGCCTGCTGCTCCGGGTCGAAGACATCATGCACAAGGGTGAGCGCATCCCCGCGGTGCCGCTCGGCACCTCCTTGAGCCAGGCGCTCGTCGAGATGACCCGCAAGGGCCTCGGCATGACCGCCATCCTGGACGCTGAGGGTAAGGTCGCCGGCATCTACACCGACGGCGACCTGCGCCGCACCCTGGACAAGCAGGTGGACGTGCACAAGGCCAGGATCGACGAGGTCATGACCCGCGACTGCACCACCGCCGCCCCCGACATGCTGGCCGGCGAGGCCTTGCATATATTGGAGAGCCGCAAGTTCAACGGCCTGCTAGTGGTGGACAAGGACAAGAAGCTCGTCGGCGCCCTCAACATGCATGACTTGCTAAGGGCGGGCATCGTCTAGATGGACATGAAGGAAAGAGCGGCGCGGGTGCGCCTGGTGGTCTTCGACGTGGACGGCGTGTTCACGGACGGCAGCCTCTATTACGGCGCCGGCGGCGAGGAACTCAAGGTCTTCAACGTGCAGGACGGCCAGGGCGTGAAGCGCCTGCTGAAGAGCGGCGTGGCGGCGGCGGTGATCTCCGGCCGCGACTCGGCGGCCGTGACGCGCCGCATGCACGACCTCGGCATCGCCCACGTGTTCCAGGGCGACGAGGACAAGCTCCCCATCCTGGAGCGGCTGCTGAATAAGCTGGACATCACGCCCGAGCAGACCGCCCACGTGGGCGATGACCTGCCGGACCTGCCGCTGCTGCAACGGGTCGGCCTTGCGGTGGCGGTATCCAATGCCCTGCCGGCGGTGAAGCAGGCGGCCCACCACGTCACGTCAGCCCACGGCGGGCGCGGCGCGGTGCGCGAGGTCTGCGACCTCATCATGCAGGCGCAGGGCAAGACATGACGCTGGAACTGAACCTCAAGGTGCCCCTGCTGATATTGTTCCTGGTGGGCGTGGCCGTGGGCAGCGTGTGGCTCCTGCGCGAGACCGAACTCGAGGGCCTGCAGGCGGAGCGCCCCAAGACCCACGTGCCGGACTATTACTTCAACGAAGCCACCGTGACCAGCCTGGACCCGAAGGGCAAGCCCATCTCCGAGCTGAAGGCGCCGCACATCATCCACCACCCGGATGACGACAGCGTCGAGGTATTCCTGCCCCGCATGCGCTATTTCACCAAGCAGGGCCAGCCCTGGTACGCCGAGGCGGACCATGGCCTGGAACCGAGCGGCGGCAACCTCGTTTACCTGGATGGCCACGTCAAGATGACCCACCAGGACAATAACGGCGGCCCGCCGCTCGTCATCGACACCGACCACCTGAAAGTAGACCTGCAGACCAACATCGCCACCACCGACGACCCGGTCAGCATGGTGAAGGGCGTGAGCCACATGCACGGCATCGGCATGGACGGCTACATGCAGGACGACCGCATGGTCCTACGGACCGACGTTAAGGGTTTCTATGTACCGGCCCACAAGCATTAGACTCGCGGCCCTGTCCGCCGCCGTGCTCGGCCTGCTGGCCGCGGGCGGCGCGCGCGCGCTCAGCACCGACAAGAACCAACCCATCAACGTGAATGCGGACCACGGCGATTTCCGCAGTGACCCCAAGAACAACAACAACGGCACCGGCGTCTACACCGGCCACGTGGTCATCGTCCAGGGCAGCATCGTGCTCACGGCCGACAAGGCGGTGCTGCACGTGGTCAACAACGAACTCGATACCGCCGACGTGAACGGCAGCCCCGCCACCTTCGTGCAGCAGCCGGATGACGGCGAGCCGATGCACGGTCAGGCGCTGGAGATCACCTACGACGCCTCCAAGAACGAGATCCTGCTCATCACCAACGCCAAGCTGACCCAGCAGGTGTACCAGAACATCACCAAAGGCCACGTCAAGGGCGAGACGCCCGGCGAGCGGCTCATGACCGCGGACCATATCCGCTACAACACCGACACGCAGCGCGTCATCGCCAAGGCCGGCGACGACCAGGACCGGGTGCACATCACCTTCCCGCCCAAGACCCAGGTACCGCCGCCGAGCACCGCGCCGGGAGCGGCCACCGCGCAGCGCCCCGCCGGCGCGCAGCCCAGGAAGCCCGGCGCCGCCAAGCGCTTCGCGCCCAACACATCCACGCGGCCGGCACCGGCCGCCGCCACCGAGACAGGGACCCCGCCCCCGTGAGCACGCTCAGCGCAGAGAGACTGGTCAAACGCTACCGCCGCCGCGAGGTGGTGCGTGGCGTGTCCCTGGGACTCACACGCGGCGAAGTGGTGGGCCTGCTCGGCCCCAACGGCGCCGGCAAGACCACCTCCTTCTACATGATGGTGGGCCTGGTGCCCGCGGACGGCGGCGTCATCAGCCTCAACGGACAGGATGTGACGGGACTGCCGGTGCATGCGCGCGCGCGCCTCGGTCTCGGTTACCTGCCCCAGGAAGCCTCGGTGTTCCGCAAGCTCTCGGTGCAGGACAACATCCTCGCCATCCTCGAGACCCGCGCCGAACTCACCCGCAAGGACCGCAAGCAGCGGTTGGAGGAGTTGCTGGAGGAACTGCATATCAGCCACATCCGCGAGGGCCTCGGCATCTCCCTCTCCGGCGGCGAGCGCCGCCGCGTGGAGATCGCCCGTGCTCTCGCGGCGGACCCGGCCTTCATGCTGCTGGATGAACCCTTCGCCGGCGTGGACCCGATCTCGGTGATCGACATCCAGCGCATCATCGAACACCTGAAGGCGCGCAACATCGGCGTGCTGGTGACGGACCACAACGTGCGCGAGACCCTCGGTATCTGCAGCCGGGCCTACATCATCAACGCGGGCCAGGTGATCGCGGACGGCACGCCCGAGAGCATCCTGGCGAACCAGGAAGTGCGGCAGGTCTATCTGGGAGAGAACTTCAGGCTCTAAAGAGAGCCCGTGTGCAGCGGCAGGTGCTCCGACCAGCATCCTCGCCTGCCGCCGCTTCCGTCAAGACTGGTCCAACCTTATTTTTCGGCTATAACTTAATCATGGTCCGTCGACGTCTTTGCACCCCCCCAAGCATGGGGCGGGTAGTGTCTTCGCCCCCCTCTCGAATCGGGGGGGTCGGTGCAGATGGGGTCCAAGCGCTTGATGGAAAGAGGATTTCTGTCGCGTGAAGCCGACCCTCGCCCTGCGTCAGAGCCAAAGACTCAGTCTCACCCCCGAGCTGCGCCAAGCCTTGGGCCTCCTGCAGCTCTCCGCCGTGGAACTCTCCGCCAAGGTGCGCGAGGCCCTGGAGGGCAACGTGCTCTTGGAGCGCGGCGAGGAGGAAGAGGAAGGCACCCTCCCGCCCCCCGCCCCGGATGACGGTGTGGTGGTGCGCCAGGCTGCCGAGCCCGCGGTGGACTGGGACAGCGCCGATGGCAGCCTGTCGGACGGCGGGGTCTCGGACAGCAGCTGGGGTGACGACGTCACCGCCGCCGAAGCCTCCGAGAGCGGCGGCCAGAGCCTGCGGGAATACCTCCTGTGGCAGCTGGAACTGGCGCGCATGAGCGCCCGCGACGCCGGCATAGGCGCCGCCATCATCGACTCCCTCAACGACGACGGCTATCTCACGGAGCCCCTGGAGGAGATCCGCCAGTCCCTCGCGGACAGCGACGCAGCCCCCGAGGCGGACGAGATGTACGCAGTGCTGCACCGGATCCAGGCCTTCGATCCGCCGGGCATCGCCGCCCGCGACCTCAAGGAATGCCTGCTCTTGCAACTCAAGCAGGCCGACAAGAGCGATCCGGCCCACGGGCTCGCCACCGCCCTCGTCAGCAGCCACTTGGAGACCCTCGCCGCCCGCGAGCACGAGCGCCTCTGCCGCCTGCTCAGCGTGGACCGCGCACAGATGGACGCGGCGCTGGAACTCATACTCGCCCTCAACCCCCGTCCAGGCGCCGCCATCGCCGGCAACCCGGTGGACTACGTGGTACCGGACGTGCTGGTAAGCCGCCGCGGCAGCGGCTGGTTCGTGGAACTCAACCCCGAGGCGGTGCCGCGCATCCGTGTCAATGCGGCCTATGCGGCGGCACTGCGCCGCGGCTCCGCGGCCGGCGACCTCGCGCAGCAACTGCAGGAAGCACGCTGGCTGGTGCGCAGCATCCGCATGCGCAACGAGACCCTGCTCAGGGTGGCCCAGAGCATCGTGCGCAAGCAGGGTGGTTTCCTGGAGCGTGGCGACGAAGCCATGCAGCCGTTGCTGATGAAGGACCTGGCGGCGGAGCTGGAACTGCATGAGTCCACCGTCTCGCGGGTGGTGGCCAACAAGCACATGTCCACGCCGCGCGGCACCCTCGCCTTCCGGCATTTCTTCTCCAGCGAGCTGCCGACCGACGACGGGAGCGCATTCTCCGGCACGGCCATCCGGGCCATGATCAAGAAGCTGGTCGCGCAGGAGGATCCGCGCGCGCCCCTGAGCGACAACCACATCACCAAAGAACTCCTGAGCCGCGGGGTGCAGGTGGCCCGCCGCACGGTGGCCAAATACCGTGAGGCCCTGACCATACCCCCCGCCCACGAGCGCAAGCGCCTCGACAACACGAGGTGACTCCGACTTAACGCAGAAGAGCAAGACAGAGGAGAGAGACACATGAAGCTAGATCTGACTGGACACCATGTCGACATCAACGACACGCTCCGCACCTACGTGCAGAACAAGTTCGAACGACTGGAGCGGCATTTCGACCACGTCACCGGTGTCCACGTGGTGTTGACCGTATCCAAGCTTGAACACAAGGCCGAGGCCACCCTGAACGTGAGCCGCGCCAAGCTGTTCGCCGACGCCGTCGAGGAGGACATGTACGCCGCCATCGACTGCCTGGTGGACAAGCTCGACCGGCAGGTGAAGAAGCACAAGGAGAAACTCTCCGGCCATGGTGACCGGAACTCCGTGCGCAACGCCGCCGTGACCTGAACCACCCCTAATCCCTGACGTTGGGACCTGGCGGCGTGATGGGAATCACGCCGCTTTTTTGTGCCCGGCGAGATGTGACCCAGGCACGACCAAACCCGGCCAAAACGTATAGAATCTGACGATGCGCCTGATCATCCTCAGCGGCCTCTCCGGTTCCGGCAAGTCCGTGGCCCTCCACATGCTGGAGGACCTGGGGTACTACTGCGTGGACAACATCCCGGCCGGCCACCTGCAGAGTTTCGTGCGCGAGACCCTGCTCACCGGCGACCCTGCCTACCAGCGCATGGCCGTGGGCATCGACGCGCGCAACCGGCAGGAAGACATCCGTTCCGTCCCCCAGACCGTCAAGAAACTGAAGGCCGAGGGCATCGAATGCGAGATCGTGTTCCTGCACGCCGAGGAAGCGGTGCTGCTGAAGCGCTACAGCGAGAGCCATCGCCCTCACCCCCTGGCGGGTGACGGCCGCGCCCTCAAGGACGCCATCCATGCGGAGCGAGAGCTGCTGGGTCCGCTGGCGGACGAGGCAGACATGGTGCTGGACAGTTCCCGCACCTCGGTGCATGAGTTGCGCGAGCTGGTGCGGGCGCGCATCCACCGGGAAGAACGCCAGTCACTCTCGCTGCTGTTCCAATCCTTCGGTTTCCGCCATGGCATCCCGGGTGACTCGGACTTCGTGTTCGATGCCCGCGGCCTGCCCAACCCTTATTGGGAACCCACCCTGCGCATGCTCTCGGGCCAGGACCTGGCGGTCGCCAAATACCTCGACAGCCACGAACTGGTGCGCCGTTTCATCAGCGACATCGAAAGCTTCCTGGAGTTCTGGATACCGAAGTTCGAGTCGTCCAACCGGCAGTACCTCACGGTCTCCATCGGCTGCACCGGCGGCTTCCATCGATCGGTGTACGTGGTGGAGCGGCTGGCCGCGCACTTCAAGCAGCAGGGCCGTGAAATTCTGATTCGCCATAACGGCTTGAAGTAAACGATTCACAACCCGTCCCTGGTGCTATGCCCAGCCCCGCCTTCCTTGGCGGGGCGTTCGCCGCTTCGCGGCTTACCCACAGCGGGCTGAAGTGAACTAGGCTGCCGGGGGCGTCTCGCGCTCCGCCGGCGGGCTCCCGATGAATTCCAGCAGCTTGTCCCCCTGCGCCTGCGCGTCACGCACGCCGAGATCGATGAGGTCGCGGCAATACTTGCCCTCGAACAGGAGATAGCTCAGCAGCTGGCTGCCGCTGCGGTGCAGGCCGCCCACGCCCCTGAGCAGGATGCGCACGCTGCGGGGGAACTCACGTTTGTGCCGCTGGGCTATGTCACGGATGTCCTCGCTGGGGGTGATCACCAGCGTGTCGATGACCTTCAAGGGCTGGGGCTCGCCTTCCTGGGCGCGGATGCGGCTCACGGTGCTGTTGATGCGCTGCAGGCGCTCCAGATCGCCGTAGATGCTGTCCATGAACAGGGTGTCCAGCAGGTAACCCGCGATCTGGCCAAGGGATGGGTAAGGCACCGGCTCCTCTTCCAGGGGCAGGCGGTTCGGCTGTTCGTTGCGCAGTGCAATCACCAGCACCTTCTCGGCGCCGAGGTGCACCACCGGGCTCAAGGGCGCGGACTGGCGCAGGGAACCGTCGCCGAAATACTCGCGACCGATGCGCGTGGCCGGGAAAATCACCGGCAGCGCCACCGAAGCCATGATGTGGTCGAGCGTGATCTCCACCGGCAGACCGATACGGCGCGCCCGCTGCCAGGGTTCGAGCCCGCGCTTGCCCTGGTAGAAGGAGATGGAGCGGGCCGAGGTGTAACCGGAAGCGGTGATGGCCAGCGCATCCAGCGCGCCTGCGTCGATGGCTTCCTCCAGGCGCGCGAAGTCGATGTGCTCCCGCAAGAGTTCGCGCAGCGGCGCGTTGTCCAGCAATGAGATGGGGTTGTGCCGGTCCATGCCGCCGGACAGCAGCGTGAAGATCCAATGGGCACTGGTCTTGAGGGCGGTCAGGGGCCCGGTCTTGAACACCTTCTCGCTCTTGATCTCGCGCCACACGTGGTCGAGGTAGGCGACGCCGTGGCGGAAGTTCTGGGCATGGCTGGCGATGAGCGCGGCATTGATGGAACCAGCAGAGGTGCCGGAGATCACCGAGAAGGGCAAAGGCGCGTCCTGGGGCAGCATCTCGGCCAAGCCCTTCAGCACCCCCACCTGGTAGGCGGCACGGGCGCCGCCGCCCGGCAGCACCAGTCCGACCTTCGGTCGCGAACCGTCGGCACTCACGACATTTTCCCAGGCGCAGGACCGCCCGCAGACCCGCGCAGGACGCGGGGTTCGGCCGTCTTCCGCCGGATGATATGCATGCTGCCCTCCTGGCACATAGGTTAAATGGGCTGGACCTTGTCGTACAGGGTACTAAAATCAATACCATTCAAGGCCCTAGACTCGTATATTGAAGCATCGGCTTGGGAAACGCCCCCTGAGGGCGGCCGATGGGAAGCTAGGGACCGACTGGGGCCTATAGATGCTGAACCTCAAACTCTGGCAGCAGCAGAAGATCGCCGGCTCCGCCGATGCGCAGACGAGCGCCGCACCCCGCGAACAACGCCCCCTGCTCAAGGTGGCGGTGCTGAACACCAAGGGCGGCTGCGGCAAGACCACCCTCTCGACCTCTCTCGCCGCCTACTACGCGCTGCACGGCTACAACACCGCCATCATGGACACGGACCCGCAAGGGTCGAGCATGCGCTGGCTCGCCAACCGCGGCGACCGCAAGCCCGCCATCACGGGCCTGAGCGCGACGGACAAGTCCGGCCGCGTCACCAAGAGCTTCCTCATGCGCGTACCAGCGGACATCGAACGGCTGGTGGTAGACACCCCCGCCGCCATCGACAGCCTGCGCCTGCAAGACGCGGTGCGCGGCGCCCACGCCATCATCATCCCGGTGCTGCCGTCGGATATCGACATCCACGCCGCCTCGCGCTGCGTGGCGGAACTCCTGCTCACCGGCCGCATCGAGAACCGGCAAGAGCGGGTCGCGGTGGTCGCGAACCGGGTGAAGAAGCAGGCCAAGATGTACGAGACCCTGCGCCGCTTCCTGGACAGCCTCGAGATCCCCTTCGTGGCGACCTTCCGCGACACCCAGAACTACATCCACGCCACCGAACAGGGGCTGGGCGTGCACGAGCTGAAGGAGAAGAACGTCAAGGAAGAGATGCGCGAGTGGGCCCCGCTCATCCAATGGCTGGAGAGCCGCCCTCTGGGCAACGTCCAGTCCGCCCCCGTGCCCATGAACGGCACGCATCCGGGCATCTGACTATTTCGAATCCGACGGCTTGAAGATCAGCGTGTGTTCTGCCGGGCCCGGCAAGAACGGTGTCGGCTTGCCTTGTTCCCAATCCAGTTCACTGTTCCGATAGTACGGCGATAGCGGCCAACCGCTCTGTCCCGTAGGCATCTCCAGGATGCCCTCCTCCTCATGCCCCGGCGATACCGACATGCGCTCCGAAGCGCCGAAGTCCGTGCCCTGTACCCGTGGCATGTTGCCGTCCCCCGGCAACCGGACCGCCGTCATGTCCAGTAAACGCGGCAGGAACGGCACCGCGCCGCTCAGGGGGTGGGTGAACCGCACCGTGTTGCGCGCGCCCCAGGTATAGGCCGCGAGCCCGCCCTTGCCTTCCGTCGCCTTGGCGTCCACCTGGTTCACCGCCGCCATGAAGAGTGCGTCCCAGTCCTTGTAGTCCGGGTTCAGGAGGTTCGGCGGCTGCTGGTTCACCAGCGCCCACAGCGGTCCCTCGAGCTGCGGCAGCGCGCGATAGTCGCAATGGGCGTCCGCCTTGGCACAGTCGGCGAAGAGGGGCGCGAGCACCATGCCCTCCACGGTGTCGCGGAACTCGCGCACCAGCCGATAGCCCACCGAGTCCACGGAAGCGCGGCCGCCCCAGTCCGTCACCGCCTGCCGGAAGGCGATGCGGTCCGGATGGTTCGCGACCCGCATGGGGTTGAGGAAACGCAGCAGCAGCGAGCGCCAACGGGCCAGGAACAGGGCCCGGTCGTCCAGCTGGATGGCGAGCATGTCCGCGGGTGCGAAGCTGTCCTTCGCGTGCAGGTCGTCGCGGATCTGTCCGGCGCGGGCCCCGAGGTCGTAGCCGCCATCGCCCACCAGCGCGAGCATGGAGCCATCCACCACCCGCGCGTTGGCGCTCCACAGCCGCCCATCTGCCGGGTCGACTATCCGCGGGTACTTGGCGGGTTCCAGCCAGCCGGTCCAGCCGGTGCCGGACTTGTCCCAATAGGAAGGTATCGCGGGATCATAGCCGCTGCGCACCGGGATACGCCCGGCGATGGTCCAGGCGATGTGGCCGTCCGCATCCGCGGTCATGAAGTTCTGCTCCGGCATGCCGGCGCGGTTCGCCACCGCCATGGAGGCCTGTATGTCCTTCGTCTGCTCCAGATCCGCCAGCGCGAGGTTGGTGCCCTCGGGCTGCGCCGCCATCCAATGGATGACGCGGGTCACACCTTCATGGTCCTGGTCCAGCACCGGACCCCAGACCGTATCGCGCACCTCCAGGGTCGCATCCTTGCCGCCCTTCACCTTGATGGTCTCGCTGTGGTGGATGAAGTGGCGCCAGCCTTCCGCGGCCTGGTACTGGTCCGCATCGGTGGGATCGAGATGCAGGAGCACGAGGTCGGACCAGTCACCGTAGCTGTTGGTGAAGCCCCAGGCCACGTGGCCGTTGCTGCCCACCACCAGGGAGGGGACCCCCGGCAAAGTGACACCCGTGAGCGTTACCGAACCGCCCGGCATGGAGGCATCCGGGTAAGTCCATTGGGCCCGGTACCAGGTGTTCGGCACCCGAATCCCGAGATGCATGTCGTTGGAGAGCAGCGCGCTGCCGCTGGTGCTGTGAGCCTTGGACACCGCCCAGTTGTTGCTGCCGATGTCGGATGCGAGCGGTTCGACCAGTGCCACCTGCAGAGCGGGCTTGGTGGGATCGGATTTGCGCAGATCCAGGGCATCGGCGGCGGGGATGGGCGGCGTATCCATGGGCTTGCCCATGACGGGCGCGTCCCACTGGGTGCCGGGCCCCGAGAGGAAGCGGAACAGGGGCGGCGCCATGGTGGCGCGCATCAGCGCGAGTTCGGACTCATGCCGGTCCTCCGGGCTCTGCAGCTCGAAGTACATGGCATCCACCACCAGGATGGAATCTTCGGGCTTCCAGGGCTTCGGCCGGGTCATGAGCAGGCCGTATTCGAAGGGCCAGGTGCCGAGGGCCTTCAGGCCCGCGTTCACGCCCGCGGCGTAGGCATCGAGTGTGGCGCGCTGTGCCGGCGTGGAATGGGCCAGCACTTCCTGGGCCACGGCACGCAGGCGGAACAGCCGGTGGCGCTTGTCGAAGTCCACCGCCGCGGAACCGACGAGTTCAGAGAGTTCGCCCGACGCGAGCCGGCGCATGAGGTCCATCTGGAAGAAGCGATCCTGGGCGTGCAGGAAGCCCAAGGTCCGCACCGCATCCAGGTGATCGTGGGCGGAGATGGCCGGTACGCCGAGCGCATCGCGGGTCACCCGCACTTCGGCGGTGAGCCCCTTCAGGGATACGTCGCCGTCCAGGCGCGGCGCGCCGCCCCGCAGGAAGCCATAACCCAGGAGCGACAGCACGACCAACAGGCCGACCACCGCACCACCCCAACGCAAGGCACGCCCCATACCCCCGTCTCCCTAGACCGGATTTTTGGGAGACCCAGCCTATAGCCTGCCGGGGCCCTTGTCACGACGCGGGCGTGACGAATGTCACAGTCGACTGCTGACGGACGGGACTGCCGGGGACCCCACCCCGGAGTGATAGGCTAATCGCCCATGCAGACAGCCTCTCCCACACTCGGCAGCCGCCTGGCGCGGCCATTGCTGGCCTTGCACCGCCGGCTCCTGCCCAACTCGGTCTGGGCGGGCTGGACCCCCTACCTCTGGCTCGTCTACCTCGGCTTCTTCTTCGTGCAGTGGCCGGGCATGGCGCCCTGGGATGCGACCCATTGGGTGTTCTCGGTGCTAGCCGCCTGCATGTTCCTGGTGCTCTACTTCCGCAGCTTCAACTGCAGTCCCAACCAGCTCGCGAGCATCCTCGCCGGCATCGCCACCCTCGGCTACATCTTCGTCACCTACACCGGCAACGGCCATACCTTCATCATCTATGCCTGCGCGCTCAGCTCCCACTACGGGAACCTGCGCAAGAGCCTAACCGCCCTCGCGCTGATCCTGCTCGCGTTCGCGGTCGAAGCCGCGGCCATGTACTTCGTACCCGGTTGGGAGTTCGCCCACAGCATCTGGTTCTCGGTGCCGACCATCGTCATCGGCGGTGTCATCGGCGCCGCCAACGCCTGGTTCGCGGACGACGAGACCAAGCGCCGCGTGATCAGCCAGTCCCAGGAGGAGATCCGCCGACTCGCGGCCACGGCCGAGCGCGAACGCATCGCCCGGGACCTGCACGACCTGCTCGGACACACCCTCACGCTCATCACCGTGAAGGCGGAGCTGGCGGCGCGTCTGGCGGAACGCGACGCGGCGGCCGCTGCCGGCGAAGTGCGTGAGCTGGAGCGCATCTCCCGCGACGCCCTGCGCCAGGTGCGCGAGGCGGTGGGCGGCTACCGCAGCGGCGGCCTGAACGGCGAACTGGTCAACGCGCGGGTGGCGCTGGAGGCGGCGCGCGTCACCCTCACCGCCGACATCGACCCGCGCGGCTGCCCAGCGAGCCATGACAACCTGTTCGCGCTGGTGCTGCGCGAAGCGGTCACCAACATCGTGCGCCACTCGGGTGCGCGCCGCTGCGGGGTGGAGATGCACCGCGACGGCGGCATCCTGCGGCTCACCATCCGCGACGACGGCCGCGGCGGCAACCTGCGCGAGGGCAACGGCCTGCGCGGCATGCGCGAGCGGCTTGCGATGCTGGACGGCACCTTGCAGGTCGAATCGAGCCGCGAGGGTACCTTGCTGACGGCGGTGTTGCCGCTGCCGCCGCTGGAAGACACGCCCGAACGGCCGGCCCTGCTGAGGAAGTCCGCATGATCCGGGTGCTGATAGCCGAGGACCAATCCCTGATCCTGGGGGCCCTGGCGGCCCTGCTGGACATGGAGGATGACATCGAGATCGTGGCGCGTGCCGCCAACGGCCGCGACGCGCTGAAACTGGCGCTGGAGACCCATCCTGACGTGGTGGTCACGGACATCGAGATGCCGGGCATGACCGGCCTCGAGTTCGCCTCAGCCCTGAAGGAGAAAGCGCATCCGGCGCGCATCATCATCGTCACCACCTTCGCGCGTCCCGGCTATCTGCGCCGCGCGCTCTCGGCGGGGGTACGGGGTTATCTGCTGAAGGATGCCCCGGCCAACCAGCTGGCGGAGGCGATCCGTACTGTGCAGCGCGGCGGCAAGGCCATCGCGCCGGAACTCGCCGCCGAAGCCTGGGATACGGAAGACCCGCTCAACGACAGGGAACGTCAGGTGCTGCGCCTCGCCGGCGAAGGGCTCTCCAGCGGCGACATCGCCAAGCAGCTCTTCCTCTCGGAAGGCACCGTGCGCAACTACCTCTCGGAAGCCATCGGCAAGCTGGGCGCCGCCAACCGCATCGAAGCCGCGCGCATTGCCCGCCAGAAAGGCTGGCTCTGATAGAGGCCGGGGCCCTCATGGGCCCCGGTCTCCGATTCACCCCTGTCTCATGCGTCGCCGCAGCGCGGCCGCCAAGGCCGCGAGGCCGAGGAACCCGAGGCTGCCCCCGCCTCCACCGCTGCTGCCGCTTGCGCTCGTCACCTTGGCTTGCACAGAGACCCGGAGCTTCGGGTTGTCCGAGGCGTTGCCGGTCACGCAGATGACGCCATTGAAGGTCCCGGGCTGCAGGCCGTTGCCCGTGAAGGTGGCGATGACCGTCTCGAAGCGGTGCGGGATCACTGTGCCCTTGCTGTCGCTCAGGCTGAGTCCGCGGATCCCGCCGCCGCCGCAGTCCTTGCCTGCCACCAGGTTCCAGTCCAGGGGCTCCTGGCCGTCGTTGCTGATGGTGAAGCTGAGAGCAGCGGATCCGCTCGGCCCCACCGTGAAGTCGAGTTCGGTCTGGTCGATGCTCATATGGGGTGCCGGCGTGATGGCACGCACCATCACCGGCATGTGCATGTGAGGCACGGCGGCGCCACCATCGCCAGTGTCGCTGGTGGTGATGTCCACCTGACCGGAAGCCCAGTGATCGTCGACCACGCCGGTGGAGTCGGCGCTGATGGTGAGCTTGCGGCTCTGGCCCGGCGCGAGGGTGAACGAGGCCGGCGACACCGTCATCCGCAGACCCGTGCTCAAACCGCTCACGCCCGCGGTGTAGTGCACGGTGGCGCCGGTGAAGGCGCTGGTCACGGTACGGGTCCAGGTGCAGGTGCCGCTGCAGTTGCGATCGCCGAGACTCGGCAGGTTGAGGAGCATGAGACTCCCGCTGTCAGCGCGATAGTGCGCGGCGGTCTCATCCATGATGAGACCCGTCCGCTCGGCCGCGTCCACATCGACGCGACCCGCACCGCGCACATGCGGCGAGGGCAGCGTCGAGCCCGCCACGCAGTTCTCGCCGGAATCCAGGCTGCGGCACTGATCCGTGAGGCCTGCGGTCACGGCGGTGAGCATGAGGGCGGACTTGACCTCCGCCGGAGTCCAGGCCGGATGAGCCTGCATCAGCAGCGCCGCCGAACCCGCATCATGGGGCGAGGACATGGAAGTGCCGTCGAAGAAATCGTAGGTCTCAGGCTGGTTGACGCAACCCGAGCAGCCGTCGGCATAGGCCGGATCCGCCACCGCCGCCAGCACGCTCACGCCCGGTCCCGTGAGGTCAGGCTTCACCAGGTCGTCATAGCGCGTGTTGGTGGGGCCGCGGGAACTGAAGCCCGCGATCTCATCGGCATGGGACGGGTCGGTGGTGAGAGTGGAGCCGGAGATGTCCGCCTGTGCCGGCGTGCCGCTGGCGGCGAGCCAGGCCCGTAGCGCATCACCATCCGCGAGACCGAGCAAAGTGGCGGGGATGACGTAGGACTCGGTCGGCAGATCCTGGCTGCTGCCGGAGGTGGTGGCGATGACCATGCCGTGGGCACCGCCCTTCATGACGTTATAGGCCTTGTCCACCAGCGCGATGGTGCCGCGGTCGCAGACCACGATCTCGGTGCTGGTGAAGGTATGGGCCGGGTAGGGATAGAGGCATTGCTTGGCGTTCTCGGTCGCGCCGAGGCTCACCGGATAGGACTCGCCGGAGGTGGGCGCGGTGCCGGTCTTGACCGGCGGGCTGGCGAAATCCCCCGAATAGACCAGGGGCTGCGGGCCGAAGCCGGCGGTGAACCCGGCACCGGTCATGCTCGAACCGGGTCGTGTGCCCGCATCGCCCCCGGAGAAGTTCTCGAGATCGTTGCTGGAGAAACTGCCGCTATGGGTCGCAGCGGCGTTGGTGGCAACCCAGGGGCCGACGTGTTCGACCGTGTATTGCGGGAAATTCGTGGGATCATGGTCGATGGCATTGGAGGGGCCGCCGTTGCCGCCGGATGCGGACACGTAGATGCCGGCTTCCACCGCCGAGAGGAAGGCCTGTTCCACCGAGTCGTTGTACGGGTCGTCGCCGCCGCCGATGGAGAAGTTCAGCACCATGCCCTTGAAGCCCGAGCCCCACGCAGCCTTGAGGGCCGCCTGGTCCTGGATAGCCTGTTCCACTGCCTTCACGCTGCCGTCCTGGCCGCAGAGATTGGTGGGATCGCAGACGTCGTACATGATGACGCTGGCATGGGGTGCGACGCCCGAGATGGGCGTGGCCGCGCCATGCAGGGTCACATCCACGAAATCGCCCACCACCGTGCTGGCAGTGTGGGAACCATGGCCTTCGGAATCTTCGGGCGAATTGGGGTCGTCGCTGCCCTGGGTATAGGTATAGGCGCCGATGAGCTTGTCATTGCAGGCGAAGAAAGCCGGCTTCTTGGGGTGTTGATCGGCATTGGCGGGATCGCAGACGCCGAAGCGGAGGCCGCCCGGATCCTGCGCCACATAGCCGTCCTTCGGCCCGGTGGTGTCGAAGGAGGAGTTGGCATCGTTGATGCCGGTATCGAGGTCGGCCAGCACCATGCCCTCCCCTTCGTCATCGGTGCCGTTGCTGGGGATCTGCCAGACCACCGGCGCGCCGATCCAGGCACGGCTGGCGTTGGTGTCACCGGCGGTGGCCGGCATGCCGACCGCGGTGGTAGGCGCGAAATAGCGCACCGGTTCCACGGAGACCACGCCGGGCAGCGTGGCGATGCGCCGGGCCTCATCGGGGGTGAGCCGCACGGACATGCCGTTCAGCGCATAGCGGTAACGGAAGCGCGGCAAGAGGGCGCGGCCGAGCATCGGGCGGGCCGCATCCAGCAGCGCGGACTGGCGCTCACTCAGGTAAGCGGCATAGCTCGCGGCTCCACTCACATCCAATATCCTGCCGCCGCGGTAGCGCGGGCTGGTGGCGGCATAGCCCGCCACGTCCCCGCTGTAGGTCGCGACGGGAGCATCCTTGAGGCGCACGATGTAATAAGCGGAGCCATCTGCCGTCTGTGCAGGCCGCCCCTCATGCACCCGATGGGAACCCTGCTTCGCCTCATCGACCCGTGCGGCCTGTGCGAAGCCCACGCCCAACGACAGCATGACGACGGCGATGACGCCCGAAGGAAGACTGCGCATGGGAGACCCTCTGATGGAGACGACATAAACGTGCAGACCGGCACGGTCCGCCTGGCTCGATTAGACACGTCGGTTAAAAACTGGTCAAGGAAAGGGCCGGGAATAGCGCCCCGGCAAGGGTGGTTAGTCGCCGAAATCGAGTAAAACTGCGGCGAGCGAAGATAGAGCGAGGCGCGCATACCGGAGCGTAGTTTTCACTACGTGAGGGCGTGCCATATGTATGGCACGCGGGCGCACAGGATGTTCGCCCTGGATCATGAGCGGAGCAGGATTGCGAAGCGAGATGGGCGAGCCGAGCGTAACGAAGCTATACCGAGCGCAGCAGGTTTTACGACACTAATCGCCGACGCGGACAATTTTCAGACTGTTTGTACCGCCGGTGATGCCGCTGAACTCGCCCTTGGTGCAGATCACGAAATCCCCGTTCATGACGATGCGCTGGCGCTTCAGTTCGTCGGCCGCATCCTTCAGCACGTGGTCGGGATCCGTGTGCATGACGTCGAAGGCCACGGGGTAGACACCCCGGCACAGGGTCACGCGGCGGCGCGTGGTCTCATGACGGGTCATGGCGTAGATGGGGATGCCGGAACTGATGCGGGACATCCACAACGCCGTGGAACCGGATTCGGTGAGGGCGATGATGGCCTTCACATCCATGTGGTTGGCGGTGTACATCACCGCCATGGCGATGGCCTCGTCCACACTCTTGAAATGTTTCATCACCCGAGGACCGGAACGCTGGGTGAGGCGGTGCTTCTCGGCACCGATGCAGACGCGGGCCATGGCCTCGACGGTCTTGAGCGGATGCTTGCCGGTGGCGGTCTCGCCGGAGAGCATAACCGCGTCGGTGCCGTCCATGACGGCATTGGCCACGTCCAGCACCTCGGCGCGGGTCGGCACCGGGCTGTGGATCATGGATTCCATCATCTGGGTGGCGGTGATGACGGTGCGGTTCAGGTCGCGGGCCCGATGCACGATGTGTTTCTGGACGCCGGGTAGCTCGGCGTCGCCGATCTCCACCGCCAGGTCGCCACGGGCGATCATCACCGCATCGGACGCCAGGATGATCGCATCCAGGTTCTTGATGGCCTCGGAACGCTCTATCTTGGCGACGATGCCGGCACGGCCGCCGGCGGCGTTCAGCAGGATGCGGGTCTGCTCGATGTCCGCGGCGTCGCGGGGGAAGGAGACCGCCAAGTAGTCCACGCCGAGCTGCGCAGCGAGGCGGATGTCATCATGGTCCTTCTCGGTGAGCGCGCCGGCCGAGAGGCCGCCGCCCTGACGGTTGATGCCCTTGTGGTTGGACACTTCGCCGCCGTTGATCACGATGCAGATGATGCGCGGGCCGATGACCTCGACCACGCTCATGGAGATCTCGCCGTCACCCAGGACCAGCACGTCGCCGGTCTTCACATCCCGGGGCAGGTCCTTGTAGGTGAGGCCCACTTGGTTTTCGTCGCCGTCGTCGTCACCCAGCTCGGCATCGAACACGAAGCGCTGCCCGTCCTTGACCGTGACCTTCTTGTGCTTGAACTTCTCGATGCGGATCTTGGGGCCCTGCAGGTCCCCCAGCACGCCCACGTCCTTGCCGACAGCCGCAGCCGCCTTGCGCACCAGTTCCAGACGGCGCTGGTGCTCTTCGGGTTCACCATGGGAGAAGTTGAGACGCACCACGTCCACGCCGGCGCGGATGATGCTCTCCATCGTCTCGAGGGTGTCGGTGGCGGGGCCTAGGGTCGCGACTATTTTTGTTCTACGCGGCATACATCCATTATGCCCCTTAAGCCGTCGCGAGGCGAATCTACGCCTGCTTACGTTTGGCCGCTGCTCTTTCTTCGAGCATGGCCACAGCGGGCAGCGTCTTCCCTTCCAGGAATTCCAGGAACGCCCCGCCGCCGGTTGATACGTAGGAGATGCGGTCCGCGACGCCGTACTTGTCCAGCGCCGCGAGGGTGTCGCCACCGCCGGCGATGGAGAAGGCCTTGCTGCCGGCGATGGCTTCCGCCAGTGCGCGGGTGCCCTCACCGAACTGGTCGAACTCGAACACACCCACCGGGCCGTTCCAGACGATGGTGCCGGCGCTCTTGAGCAGCTCGGCGTACTGGCCCGCGGTGTCCGGGCCGATGTCGAGGATCATCTCGTCGGCACCCACCGCGTCCACTTTGCGCACGTCCGCCTCGGCGCTGGCGGAAAACTCATGGGCCACCACCACGTCGGTCGGCAGCGGGATGTCGCCGCCGCGGGCCTTGGCGGCCTGGGTCAGGCGCTTCGCCTCCGGCACCAGATCCGCTTCGTAGAGGGACTTGCCGACCTTGTAGCCGGCCGCGGCGATGAAGGTGTTGGCGATGCCACCACCCACGATCAGCTGGTCCACCACCTTGGTGAGGGACTCCAGCACCGTGAGCTTGGTGGAGACCTTGGAGCCGGCGACGATGGCCACCAGCGGCCGCGCCGGGTTGGCGAGTGCGCGCCCGAGCGCTTCCAGCTCACCCGCCAGCAGCGGGCCGGCGCAGGCGATGGGCGCGTACTTGCCCACGCCGTGGGTGGAGGCCTCGGCCCGGTGCGCCGTGCCGAAGGCGTCCATCACGTAGATGTCGCAGAGCGCGGCCATCTTGCGCGCAAGCGCCTCGTCATCCTTCTTCTCACCCTTGAGGAAACGAACGTTCTCGCACAGCACGGCTGTTCCAGGCGCGACGCTGACACCGTCGATCCAGTCCTTCACCAGCGGCACCTTAACGCCCAGCAGCTCCGTGAGCCGTTCGGCCACCGGCGCCAGGGACAGCTCCGGATCGTACTCGCCCTCCTTGGGGCGGCCGAGGTGCGAGACCAGGATCACGCAGGCGCCGGCCTGGATGGCGAGCTGCACGGTGGGCAGCACGGCGCGGATGCGCGCGTCGCTGGTCACCTTGCCCTCCGCCACAGGCACGTTCAGATCCTCGCGGATCAGCACGCGCTTGTTCTTGAGGTCCAGGTCCACCATCTTGAGTATGTTCACGCCGCGTATCCTCGCAGAAGACTATTGCAGTACGGTTAAACGCTTACTTCGCGTTCCAGAGGGCAATAGTGGTGTCGAGCATACGGTTCGAGAAACCCCACTCGTTGTCATACCAGCCGAACACTTTCACCAGACGGCCGATGACCTTGGTCAAGGTGGCGTCGTAGGTGCAGGACGCCGGATCATGGTTGAAGTCCACGGACACCAGCTGTTCCTTGGTGTAGTTGAGCACGCCCTTCAAGGCGCCCTGGGAAGCCGCCTTCATCAGCCCATGGATCTCCTCCACGCTGGTGTCGCGGCCGGCGATGAAGGACAGGTCGACCAGGGAGACGTTGATGGTGGGCACGCGGATGGAATAGCCATCCAGTTTGCCGGCCAGCTCCGGGATCACCAGGCCCATGGCGAGGGCCGCGCCGGTCTTGGTGGGGATCATGGAATGGGTGGCGGAACGGGCACGGCGGATGTCCTTGTGGAACACGTCCGTCAGCACCTGGTCGTTGGTGTAGGAGTGGATCGTGGTCATCTGGCCACCGACGATCCCCATGCTCTCATGCAGCACCTTCGCCATGGGCGCCAGGCAGTTGGTGGTGCAGCTCGCGTTGGAGATCACCGTGTCCGAGGCCTTGAGGGTCTTCTCGTTCACGCCGAACACCACGGTGGCATCCACGTCCTTGTCGCCGGGGGCCGAGATCACCACCTTCTTGGCGCCGCCCTGGATGTGGGCCGAGGCCTTGGCCTTGCTGGTGAAGAGGCCGGTGCACTCCAGCACCATGTCGGCGCCGACGGAGCCCCAGCCGATCTTGGCCGGGTCGCGCTCGGCGAACACGCGGATCTTGTCGCCGTTCACCACCATGTGGTCGCCGTCCACCGAGACTTCGCCCGGGAACTTGCCGTGGGCGGTGTCGTACTTCGTGAGGTGAGCGTTGGTGGCGGCATCGCCCAGGTCGTTGATGGCGACGATCTTGATGTCGCCGGTGCGCTTGCCTTCATACAGGGCGCGCAGCACGTTGCGGCCGATGCGTCCGTAACCGTTGATGCCTACCTTGATGGTCATCGCTCTACTCCTTGCTTAATAACTGGCGGTGCAGGGATGCACCGTACATAAATCAAAAATTTCGCCTCATTCGATTGCGGCGAGTCCGGACATGTGCCGGACTCGCCGTGCCTGAAATTCCAGGACGGAATTTCAGGCTCTATTCAGTACCGCTTCGACCTGCTTCACCACGTTATCCACGGTGAAGCCGAAGAGATTGAACACGTCCTTGGCGGGGGCGGACTCGCCGTAGCGGTCCAGGCCCACGATGCGCCCGGCGGGGCCGACGTAACGGTGCCAGCCGGCGGTGACGCCCGCCTCCACCGCCACCCGCGCCGTGACCTTGGCGGGCAGCACGCTCTCGCGGTAGGCCGCGTCCTGGGCATCGAACAGGCTGGTGCAGGGCATGGACACCAGCCGCAGCTTCACGCCCTGCTCCGCGAGCTTCTTCGCGGCGGCGGCGGCCAGCGCCACCTCCGAGCCGGTGGCGATGAGGATGGCATCGGGCGCGCCCTGGCAGTCCACCAGGGTATAGCCGCCGCGGCGCACCGCCGTGAGCTGCTCCGCAGTCCGGGGGAAATGCGGCAGGTTCTGGCGCGAGAGCGCCATGGACACAGGACCGTCGCGGCGCTCGATGGCGCGAGCCCAGGCCACCGCCGTCTCGGTGTCGTCGCAGGGACGCCAGACTTCCATCTTCGGCATTATGCGCAGGCTCTCCACGTGCTCCACCGACTGGTGGGTGGGACCGTCCTCGCCGAGGCCGATGGAATCGTGCGTGTATATATAGATGCTGCCGATGCCCATGATGGAAGCGACGCGCAGCGCGTTGCGGGCATAGTCGGAGAAGGTCAGGAAGGTGCCGCCGTAAGCGATGAAGCCGCCGTGCAGGGTGAGCCCGTTCATGACCGCGGACATGCCGAACTCGCGCACGCCGTAGAAGATGTAGTTGCCACCGAAGTCCTCGCGGGTGACAGCGCGGGAGCCCCTCCACCAGGTGAGGTTCGAAGCGGTGAGATCCGCGGAACCGCCGATGAGCTCCGGCAGGAACGGCGCGAGACCGTTGAGGGAGACCTCGGAGGCCTTGCGGGTGGCGATCTCAGCGCCCTCCGTCGACTGTTTCTCGATGAAGGCCTGGGACTTCGCCTGCCAATCCGCCGGCAGATCCCCCTTCATGCGGCGCTCGAACTCCGCGGCCAGTTCAGGATAGGAAGCGCGATAGCCCTTCAGCACCGTCTCCCAGTTCTCGCGGAAAGCCTTGCCGCGGGCGCGGGCGTCCCAACCTTTATATATATCCTGCGGCACCTCGAAGGGTGCGTGCTCCCAACCGAGTTGCTTGCGGGCCAGGGCCACCTCGTCGACGCCCAGCGCCGAACCGTGGCTGGATTCCTTGCCCTGCTTGTTGGGTGAACCGTAGCCGATCACGGTCTTGCAGCAGATGAGGCTCGGCTTCTCGGACTTGCGCGCCTCTTCTATCGCGCGCTTCACCGCTTCCGGATCGTGGCCGTCCACACCCGGCACCACGTGCCAGCCGTAGGCCTCGAAGCGCTTCGGCGTATCGTCGGTGAACCAGCCGTGCACCTCGCCGTCGATGGAGATGCCGTTGTCGTCATAGAAGGCGATGAGCTTGCCCAAGCCCAGCGTGCCCGCGAGCGAGCAGGCCTCGTGGGAGATGCCTTCCATCAGGCAGCCGTCGCCCAGGAACACGTAGGTGTGATGGTCCACCAGCTTGAAGCCGGGGCGGTTGAAACGCGCCGCAAGCGACTTCTCGGCGATGGCCATGCCCACCGCATTCGCGAGCCCTTGGCCCAGAGGTCCGGTGGTGGTCTCCACCCCCGGCGTCATGCCGTACTCGGGATGGCCCGGAGTCTTGGAGTGCAGCTGGCGGAAGCGCTTCAACTCATCCAGCGGCAGGTCGTAGCCGGTGAGGTGGAGCAGCGAGTAGAGCAGCATGGAGCCGTGGCCGTTGGAGAGCACGAAGCGGTCCCGGTCCGGCCACTTAGGCTGGACGGGATCGTGCTTCAGGTAATCGTTCCACAGCACTTCGGCGATGTCCGCCATGCCCATGGGCATGCCGGGATGACCCGAGTTGGCTTTCTGCACCGCGTCCATGGCGAGCGCACGGATGGCGTTGGCGAGTTCGCGGCGGGAGGGCATGGCGGCTCCGGGGAAAAGTCGCGTATTTTCGCCGATACGGCCCCCGGGGACAACCGGCCAGATACCCGCCGGCCGGCTATGCCAGCCGGAATAGGCTGCCGCGCCTGCGGGTTAGAATAAGCACCGCCGAAGAGCCGGAAAATCCGCAGGAATGCCACCGATGAGCCAGACCTACACCAAGACCTTCGAAGTGATCTGGGCCGACCTGGACGCCAATGCCCACATGCGCCATAGCGCCTATGCCGACTACGGCGCCCAGGCGCGCATCGGCTTCCTCTCGGAACACGGCTTCGGCCTGCCCCAGTTCATGAAGCTGAAGCTCGGGCCCATCCTGTTCCGGGAAGACCTGCGCTACCTCAGGGAGATCCGCGCCAACGAGAAGATCACCGTCACCTGCGAGGCGGTGGGCATCTCCCCCAACCTCAAGCACTGGCGCATCCGCCATCGCATCTTCCGCCAGGACGGGGAACTCGCCTGCGTGATCGAGTGCCAGGGCGCCTGGTTCGACCTGGTAGCCCGCAAGGTAGTGCCGGCGCCGGCGGAACTGGCGGCCGTGATGAAGCAGATGCCGAAGTCTGAGGACTACGCCGAATTCGAACCGAAGAAAGAAGGCTGAGGCTTAGCCCAGGTCCATGAGCGCGGTCATGCCGCGCTTGAGTCCCTTCCAACTTCCAACCTTGCGTGCCGCCAGGAGCGTTCCTGCAACATAGGGAGCATAGCTGTTGGACTCGTGGCGCAGCTCGATGCGTTCCCCCACATCGCCGAAGATCGCCTGCACCGCCGAGTAGTAACCCGGCACACGCACCGAGTGCAGTTGCGAGCCGTTGAGGGATGCGCCCCGCGCCTCTCTCAGGCCCTTGGTGCTCTCCACGGGCACCGTCCATTTCGGTTGGGTGACTTGCCCCAGTGTATAAGCCAACTCCCGCGCCGTGCCGCTAGGAGCGTCCGGCTTGGTATCCGACGCATAGTCCAATATCTCCCAATGGGGCATGACCCTCGCTGCCTGGGCCGCGAAGTGTTGCAGCAATGCCGCCGTGATGGAGAAGTTGCCGGCGGCGAACACGCCGACGCCATGCTTGGACGCCGCCGCTTCGATATCCGCGTAGTCCGCATCGGAGAGGCCCGAGGTCCCTACCACCGCATGGCAGCCCGCTGAGATGGCGGCGAGCAGATTCGCCTTGACCGCATCCGGGTGGGTGTAATCGATGAACACGTCCGCAGGCGCGGCTTTCAAGGCCTCGCCCACGCTGCCGAACACGCGTGCATCGCCGATGAGCGTTTGCCCGGCACTCTTGCGGGCCACACCCGAGACCAACTTGAGATCGCCGGATGCCAGGATGGCTTTCACCAGTTCCTGGCCCACGTGGCCGGTGGCGCCGGCGAGACAGAGCTTGAGCGTCATGCCCACACTATATAACAGTGTCCGGGCGCCGCTTCCAGAGACGGCGCAGCAACAGGCCGAACAGCAGCACGTCGAACACCACGGACATGTACTCGCTGAGCGAGACGCCGACCCCGTAGGGGAACCAGATGCCGGGTACATGCAGAGCGGAAAGCTCCCCGGAGAAGATCACCGCGCCGATGGCCAGGGTGGCCGGCAACGCATACCAACCTTCTCGTCCACGGCTGCGTACCCCCTGGTATACGGTCAGTGCGAACGCCAGCAGGAAAGCCCATCGCAGGCCCTGGATCAGGTCGTGCAGGCCCATGCTTGCCCAGTGAGGCAAGCTTATGCTGCCCAAGACCCTCGAGTACGCCAGGGCCTGGACGACGATGAGAGCCAAGGTGAGTGCTGCGACGACTCGCGGCAACCAGAGAGGCCGCTCGACCTTGAACCAAGCCCACCAGGCCATGACCCAGACGCCAAGACTCAAGGAGCCAACCAGTACGGTGATGACGTAGACGAATTCCTGGATCGTCTCGATCTGCCACCAGAAGAAGAAAGCCTGGTTGCCACGCTGTATGCCGCTCAGCAATAGTGCCGCCGCCAGCCATCCCGAAGCCCGGGCTCCGCGCTCGAACGGCCACAGACACAGGGCCAGCAGGGCCATCAGCACAAACAGCAGCGCCGGTACTGCGTCCACCGCATAGCCTTCGAAGATCTTCAGCCATTGCAGCCGGTAACGGGCGAAGACTGCCTCCCGTTCACCGACGGCGGGAGCCACGTGGATGCCGCCGCCATCGGCTCCGGTCCAGGTTCCCGACCACACGCGGATCGCCAAGACCATGGGACCGCCGTTCGCCATGGCCGGCGGCAATGCGAAGAACTTGGGATAGTGGGTGCCATGGGCGACGGGGGTGGTGTCGGAGAAATCCCCCACGCCTCCCAACAAGGTGCCGTTTGCGTAGACCTGATACACGCTATCCACCGCCCAAGGACCGAGCAGCGCTATCGTCCCGTCCGCAGGTGCATTCACCGTGAATCGGAAGCGATACCAGGCATAGCCATGATAGTCCGGGTGCCCCTTCGTGCCCCAACCGGCGGTGTAGGGAACGATCCCCACGTCGCCGTCATTCGCATCCGGCGACGCGTGCAGATCCATGTCTTCCCAGCCGGAGTCATCGAACGCGGGGGCGGCCCAACGGGCGTCATCGCCGGTATGGAACTTCCAGGGTCCGTCCAGCGATACCACCGCTTGTCCGAGGACGATGGACGTCGCGGCACTGGCGGCGGTGGAACCCAAGCACGGGACGAACAAACCCAAGAACAACACCCAGCGCCAGTTCTTGCCCATACACGCACCCATACAAGCTGTGAGGACTGACGTTTGGAACAGTGTTGATGCTCCAAAGTTCCCCTTACACTCAAGAAGCGTCAGGAGCGCAGCAGCTTCCGGGATGGCTTAAACAGGGAGCGGAAGGCCCAGCAGGAAGAACACGGCGATGAACTGGGTTACACTGCCGGCGAGGCAGAACACATGCCAGATGGCGTGGTTGTAGGGCAGCTTATCCCAACTGTAGAACGCCACGCCGAGGGTGTAGCAGACCCCACCCACCAGCACCAGCACGAAAGACGGCAGAGGCAGCGCGTGGTACAGAGGCACGATCACGGCCAGACCCGCCCAACCCTTCAATATATAGAGCAGCGTCGAGAAGAACTCGAAGCGATGCGCCACCTTGAGCTTGAACACGGTACCGATGATGGCGAGCGTCCACAGCGCCACAAAGAAGGTCCAACCGAGCACGCCGCCCAGGGCCACCAGGCAGAAAGGCGTATAGGTGCCGGCGATCAGGTAATAGATGGTGATGTGATCGGCGCGGCGCAGCACCCTTTTCATGGGACCGGGCTTCACATAGTGATAGAGGGTCGAGACCAGGTAGAGGGCCGCGAGCGTCGTTCCATAGATGCTGAAGGTCACCACTTCCAGGGCCGTGCCGTGCTCGGCCGCGAGAGTCAGCAGCACCGGCAGCGCAGCCAGCACCAACACCAAGCCGATGAGATGCAAGAGCGTATTCCACAGCTCTTCGCCAGGATGGAACTGGTAGTCGGCTTCGTGGGTCAGCTCGTTGCTGCTCATGGGCCGGATGTTATCAAATCCACATGCGCTTCACTCGCGCAACGCCGCTGGACCGCTGACGAAAGCGTTGCCCCGCTCATAGAACCGCAGGCGGCGGTGGGCGTCCTTGCTGATGCCGATGCGCACGCTCCGGCCGATGCGCCCCGGAGGCTTCAGCGGTGCCCCCAGCCACAAGGGCCCCGCCGCGCAGAGATCCACGGCTTGCAGGCGCAGGTCCACCTTGAGCGCCTGCGCCAGCCGTCCCGGCCCCCGGGCCAGGTCCCGCACCGACACGTCACCGCGCAGTTTCTGCATGAAATCCAGGCCTTCGAGTGGCTCGAGGGCACGCAGCAATACGCCGCCGCCGATGCCCTCCTCTTCGCCGCTCACGTTCAGCATGAAATGGTTGCCGTAGATGAAATACACGTAGGCATGGCCGCGCTGCATGAAGAGGACGCGGTTGCGACGGGTCATGCCATTGAAAGCATGGCTGGCAGCATCACGGGGCAGGTAGGCCTCCGTCTCCACGATGCGGCCCAGCATGCGGCCACCGGGGACGGCGCGCACCACGGTCTTGCCGATGAGGAAACGCGCCAGGGCCGCCGACCCGACCGGCAATTCAGTCCGGAGCAGGCGACGCAGGCGCATCCTAAGGCTTGGAGACTTCGCGGCGGGCCGTGCCCACGGGCAGCGAGGCGGCACGACTCATCTCGGCGGTATCGAAAGCCGCGGGATCCTTAAGATAGTCCTGCATCATCTCGAGGGAGTCCTGTCCCCAGAAGAGCATCTCCCCCACCAGGAAGGTGGGCACGCCGAAGACCCCTTCGGCGATGGCGGCATCGGTGTTGGCCTTGAGCCGGGCCTTCACGCTCTCGTCCGCCAGGGCCGCGGCCGTATCCTTTATATGGAGTCGCGCCGCCAGCTCCCTCAGGTTCTCCGGATCCTGCATGTCGCTCCCCTCCTTCCACGTCATATCGAAGGCAGTCTCCACGTTCTGCCGGGTCGGACCGGCAGCGGTCAGCAGCCGCAGGGCATGCAAGGGATTGAAAGGATGGGCCGGGGGCACCTTGAAGGGGATGCCGAGATGCCCCGCGAGCCAAGTGACGTGCCGATAGGTGAAGATGCGCTTCGCCGGAATCTCCGCCGGGCCCTTGTGCTCCCAGTGCTTCAGCATGCCCGCGAACAGCACCGGCACGTATTCAATCTCCAGAGTCGGCGGCAGTTCGCCGAACCGCTTGAGGTGCAGATAGGAATACGGAGAGATGAGGTCGAAGTACCAGTGGGCGGTCTTAGCGTTCATGCCTTCACCTGATGCCGTGATACACCCACATATTATATGGAGGCAATAAAAAGCCCCGCCTTGCGGCGGGGCTTTTCAGCTTCCGGGCTTATTCAGCCTGGAGGCTATTCAGCTCACCAACGGGGGCCGCGATTGCCGCCACCACCGCCGCCGCCGCCGTTACCACCGCGGAAGCCACCGCCACCACCGCCGCCGCCGCCAGTGCGGGGCTTGTCGGTCGCGACGTTGACCTTCAGCGGACGACCGCCGAGATCCTTGCCGTTCTGCTCCAGGGCCTTCTCAGCCGCCGCCTGGGTGGCGAAGGTGATGAAGCCGAAGCCCTTCGGACGGCCGGTGTCCCGGTCGGTGATCAGCTTGAGGTCGGAGATCTCGCCGTACTGGGCGAAGATGCCGCGCAGCTGCGTCTCATCCACGGAATAAGGGAAGTTACCGACGTACAGTTTGTTCTGTTCCATTTTCAATCTCTCTAGATAAGTAAGTAAGAATCAACACATGTCATTTCTGCAGTCGATGACAACACATGGAAACCATCTCAAGGAGCGTCGCGGACCGAGGGACAGAGCGAGGCGCAGTGGCGAAAGCCGGAGCGTACGGGAGTACGTGAGGATTTTCGTGTCGTCGGACCCGCATTGCGGCGAGACAGGCGACGATTGAGGGGGCTTCTAGGGATATCGCAGGCTGTTGAATAACGGGGCCATTATCCCATTTCCCGGGGCTTTAGGACAGGCGCGCGACATGCAAGGTGTTAAATGGCCTGAATAAGGCACTTTGCGCCTGCGCCGGAGGGGCGCAGGCGCGTAAATCCCGCAAATATCTCAGGGTCCGACGTTTCCGCCGAGCTTGAACTCGATGGTCACATCCAGCGTCTTGCGCAGGTCCGTGTCGCCCTGGGGGAACGGCGGGAAGCGCACGCTGCGGATCAGACGCTTGACCTCGTTGTCCAGCACTTCAGAACCCGAGGACTTCACGATCGTGTAGCCGAGCACCGTGCCCTGGTTGTTCACAACGTACTGCAGTTCCACCTGGCCTTCGGTGCCGGCCATCACCGCCTCGCGCGGATAGTGCTTGTTCTGCTCCAGTATGGCCTCGGCCATATGCTGGTAGTCGGGGTTAGCCTGCGCCTCCGGCTGTTCCTCCTGCTGCGGCATGGAAGGCGGCGGCGGGCTCTTCACCGGCGGCGTGGTCTGCTCCGCGGGACGCGGCGATTCGCTGGCGATGGCCGGCGTCGTGGGCTGCGGGACGTGCGGCGTCGGCGGCGTCTGGGGCTTGGGCTGCGGTTTCGGCTGCGGCGTCAGGCTGATGGCCACCGCATGGATGAACGGATCGCTCACCCGCGGCAGCGCGATGCCGTGGCCGTGGAAGTGCAGGATCGCCCAGATGGCGGCGACCACCACCACGTGCAGGACGACGGAGATCTCGAATCCGAGCGGGAAGCCCCGGAACAGCGCGACCCTAGCCACTCGGTTGCTCGCTCATGAGGGAGATCTTGTAGAAGCCGGCCTTGCCCACGGTGCTCAGGAGTTCCATCACCTGGCCGTAAGGGATGCCCTTGTCGGCACGCACGTAGACGATCTGGTCCGGGTTGTCCTGGGCGAGCTGCTGCAGCTTGGCCGGCAGGTCGGTGACGCTGACCTGGTCGCTGCCCACGTAGTACTGGCCTTGGGCATCGAGACCCACCACCAGCGGTTCCGGCGGCTTGCCAAGGTCCTGGTTGGCGGTCTTGGGCAGCTCGATGGGCAGCTGCGCCATCATCAGGGGTGCCGTGACCATGAAGATGATGAGCAGCACCAGCATTACGTCCACCATGGGCGTGACGTTGATCTCCGCCATCGGCCGGTAGCCTGACGACTCGTCTCCCGACGAGCCGCCCTGGGGGGCGCTCATGGACATGTCAGGCCCTCCCCGTACGGACCTGCTTCACGAGCTGGCCGCCGACGGTGCTGATGAGCGTCTGCATGCGCCCGGTGTAGCGTCCGATCTCGGTGGCGAACTTGTTGTAGGCCATCACCGCCGGGATCGCTGCGGCCAAGCCGAAGGCGGTGCCGATCAGCGCCTGGGCGATGCCGGGCGCCACCACTGCGAGGCTGGTGTCGTGGGACTGGGCGATGGCGGTGAAGCTGTTCATGATGCCCCACACCGTACCGAACAGGCCGATGAACGGCGCGGCGGAGCCGACCGTGGCCAGGAACGGCAACCGCTTCTCCATGCGCCGGATCTCGTAGGCGAGTTCGTTGCGCATGCTGCGCTCCACGCGATCGCGCTCCTCGCCCAGGGACTCCTGCACCGTGGGCGGTGAGTTCCACTCCTTCACGCCCGCCCGCACCACGTCGGCGCAGGGATGCTTGTCGTTCGCGGCGACGGTCTCCGGCGCTGCGCCTTCACGCACCTCGGCCTCGAGCTTGCGCACGGCGCGTCGCGCCCGCGTGATCTCGATGAACTTGTCGACCATGATCGCCCAGCTCCAGATGGAGAGGATCACCAGCAGCGCCAGCGCGATCTGCACCACGGGATCCGCGTGCAGCACCAGCTGGCCCAGGGTGAGGTCGGGGGGATTGAGGATGTTGTTGATGTCTGCATTCTGGGGCGCTGGCATGAGCACTCCTTGTTCTTATGCTTGTATGTGCGCGCAGGTACGGAAACTGTGCGGCCTGTGGGTGGAATAACGTCGCACCCTGAGTATAGGTGCACCGTGACGACAGTTTCGCGGACCCGGTCTCAATACGACATACGGGAAACACCTGATTTTCCAGCCCGCGCGAAGGCCCCGCCGGGGGGTGTAAAATAGACGCTGTCCCCCGCCGTCTCTGGGAACCCATGCGGCGCGCCGTTTGAGTGCGTGCCCGACAATATGTCGTAAAAGGCTGACCAAGCCGGTACACTATTGCCCCCTTGAAGCGACCCCCTTGGGCCGCACCGACAGCATCAGGAAATGGAGCGCATGTCCCACTATCTCTTCACTTCGGAATCCGTCTCGGAAGGCCATCCCGACAAGGTCGCGGACCAGATCTCGGATGCAGTGCTGGACGCCATCCTCGCGCAGGACAAGCGCGCGCGCGTCGCCTGCGAGACGCTGGTCAAGACCGGCGTCGCCGTGGTGGCGGGCGAAGTCACCACCAACGCCTGGGTGGACCTCGAAGAACTCGTGCGCCGTGTCATCTGCGACATCGGCTACACCTCCTCCGACGTGGGCTTCGACGGCAAGACCT
>CAZPAO010000021.1:0-37351 GCA_964584665.1 uncultured Gammaproteobacteria bacterium | reverse complement strand
TGATCTCGGACCTGATCTTCAAGGGCGAGATCGCCCAGATCAAGGAGATCATGTCGAAGTCCACCCAGCTCGGCATGCAGACCTTCGACCAGGCGCTGTTCAACCATTACGAGGAAGGCAGCATCAGCTACGAGGAGGCCATCCGCAACGCCGACTCGCAGAACGAGCTGCGCCTCCGCATCAAGCTGGAGAGCAAGCTCGGCAAGGCGCCGGTGGACGAGGGCATCGACTCGATGCAGCTGGTCGATCCTGGTAAGGGCCACAAGCTCTAAAAGCTACTGCGCTCGGCGGGGCGTTGTTGGGCTTCGGGCGCGCAGTCGGTCATGCACACAAGAGTGCACTCCCTCCTGCTCGCCTCGCCCGCCTAGCCCCGCCTTCGCTCGCGACGCTTTTAGTGAGAAGTTTTTGGTATCTAGTGCTATAACGAAATAACGACGGGATTTGAATAATGGACCTCTCTCCTTATCTCAAGCTCATGGTGGAGAAGAACGCCTCCGACCTGTACTTGACCACCAACGCGCCGGTGAAGATCAAGATCGAGGGCAAGCAGATCCCCGTGGGCAAGACGCTGCTGACCCCCGAACTCGTGCGTGAAGCCGCCTACGGCATCATGACCGAGAAGCAGCGCAAGTCCTACGAGGTCAAGCACGAGTGCGACTTCGCCATCGCCGAGGAAGGCGTGGGCCGCTTCCGCGTCAACGTGTTCGTGCAGCGCGGCAACGTGGCGATGGTGCTGCGCTACATCCCCTCCGCGATCCCCAAGTTCGAGAACCTGAACCTGCCGCCGGTGCTGAAGGACCTGATCCTGCACAAGCGCGGCCTCTTGCTGATGGTGGGTTCCACCGGCTCCGGCAAGTCCACCACCCTCGCGGCGATGGTGAACCACCGCAACGAGAGCCAGGCGGGCCACATCCTCACCATCGAGGACCCCATCGAGTTCAGCCACCCGAACGCCCAGTCCATCATCAACCAGCGCGAAGTGGGCCAGGACACGCTCTCCTACGCCAACGCGCTCAAGAGTTCGCTG
The DNA here is from genome assembly GCA_964584665.1 of uncultured Gammaproteobacteria bacterium. Classification (GTDB taxonomy): domain Bacteria; phylum Pseudomonadota; class Gammaproteobacteria; order Natronospirales; family REEB76; genus DASUBN01. Next base: position 36,324 of record CAZPAO010000021.1, on the reverse strand, counting down.
CGCGAGGCGCCGGATGTGATCCTCATCGGTGAGATCCGCGACCGCGAGACCATGGAGGCCGCCATCGAGCTGGCCGGCACCGGCCATCTGGCCATCTCCACGCTGCACGCCAACAACGCGCACCAGACCATGGACCGCATCATCAACATGTTCCCGCAGGAGCTGCACAAGCAGCTGTTCATGGACCTGTCCCTGAACCTGCGCGCCATCATCTCCCAGCGCCTGGTGCTGGGTAAGGACGGCAAGCGCGTGGCGGCGGTGGAAGTGATGCTGAACACCCCGCACATCGCCGACCTGATCCTGAAGGGCCAGGTGGACGAGATCCGCGAGGCCATGGAAGAGAGCCCCGAGGGCGGCATGCAGTCCTTCGACGAGGCCCTGCACCGGCTCTACAAGGACGGCCGCATCGAACTGGAGGAGGCGCTCAAGAACGCGGATTCGCGCGCCAACCTCGAGGCGAAGATCAATTTCGGTTAGGGATTAAAGACCGGTTCAGCCGGCATCACACATCTGGGGGTCCAAATGTTCCGCAAGCTGCTCTGGGGCTTCGCCCTGTGCCTTTCCGTCTCTGCCGCCCGAGCCGACGCGCCCGCTCCGGCCAAACCCGTCGAGACCATACCGGTCCAGACCTTCTTCACCTACGCCAAGGTCTCCGCAGCCAAGATCTCGCCCGACGGCAAGTATCTGGCCATGGCCATCGCCAACGACAAGAGCGGACTTGAGAAGAACGTATTCGTGATTATTGGCGTGGATGACATGAAGGCAAAAGCCAGGATCGATATGGTCGGCGACGACTCCGTAGAGAATTTCTGGTGGGCGAATGACAAGCGTGTATTGGTCGAAGCCCAGACGAAGAGCGGCGGTCTCGATATCCCGGTCTCATACGGGAAACTGTATGGCGTCAACATCGATGGCACTCAGCAGAAGTTGTTGATGCCATATAACCCGAACGACGATCGGGACTCGCACATGCATCAATCGGTGAGCAGCGTCGTCTATTTCGGCGAGATGCTCTACCACGATCCTGTGAGGGATCCGAAGCATATCGTCTTTCAGGGCTACGAATACGAGGGCCAGAGCGCGTACTTTCATCAGTTGCCCAAGGCTTTTCTGCTCGATGTCTACACCGGGCAGATGCGTGAAATTGCGTCCGGCGGTGAGAGGACGGGAGGCCTGGTTGCTGACAATGATGGCGCGGTCCGCATCACTTATGGTACTGACGATAAGGGTTACCCCAAGCTCTTCTATCGCGCTAGCGGAGACACTCTCGACTGGAAAGACCTGAGCAGCTTGATCCGTTTCGAGGAAGACTTCTTCGTCGAAAGTACGCCTTTGAGCTTTGCTCCGGGCAACAAACGGTTCTACATGCTTGCGCGCAGCAAGGATTCCACGCTCGGTCTGTATCTGGTGGACCCGGATACGCAAGCGATGGAACCCGTTTTCGAAGATCCGGGGTACGACGTAAACGGCCTCGTCTGGTCGTTCCGCACCGATAATGCGGAACATGTCGTGGCCGTAGATACGATGCCGGGACTGCCCAAGATCAATGTGGTCGATGCCGATGATCCCATGGTGGACCATATCGCGCGGCTCTATGATGCCTTCCCCGGGCAACAGGTCCATGTCACCAGCTATACGCAGGATCACACCAAGGCCGTGATCTTCGTCGCCAGCGACAAGAATCCCGGCGATTTCTATCTGTACGATACCAAGTCGAGCCAAGTGCGGTTTCTGTTCGCAGTGAAGCCGGAGATCGATCCTGAGAAGATGGCGACGATGATGCCTATCACCATCACCGCACGCGATGGCGTGGTCTTGCATGGTTACTTGACGATGCCGACAGGTGTCACCGACAAGAACCTGCCCTTGATCGTGAACCCGCACGGCGGCCCCCATGGCCCGCGGGACGAATGGTTCTTCAACCCGGAGGTGCAACTATTGGCTAACCGCGGCTACGCGGTGCTGCAGCTCAACTACCGCGGTTCTGGCGGCTATGGACTGAAGTTCCAGCAGATGGGTTACCACCACTGGTCGAGCACCATGCAGGACGACCTGGCCGACGGCGTCGACTGGGCAGTGAAGCAAGGTTACGTGGACCCGAAACGCGTGTGCATCTATGGCGCGAGCTACGGCGGCTATGCCGCCTTCGAAAACCCGATCAGGTATCCGGACCTCTACAAGTGCGCTGTGGGTTACGTCGGGGCGTACGATCTCACTTTGCTGGGCGAAAGGGGCGATGTCTCCCATGTTGCCGGCGGCTCCGCTGCTATGGACTCCTTCCTCGGCAGCGACATGGAGGAGCGCAAGCGCGAATCACCCGCCTACAACGCGGACAAGCTCACCATACCGGTGATGATCGCTTACGGCGGTTCCGACGTGCGTGTGGTGCCATTGCACGCGCAGCACATGATGGCGGCGCTGGACAAGCTCGGAAAGAAGTATGAGGGCCCGGTCTACTTCCCCAATGAGATGCACGGGTTCGTTAACGAAAAGCACAATTTCGATTTTTATGCCCAGATGCTGGCATTCTTCGATAAATACATCGGTCCCGATGCGGCCAAGGCGCCGCCCGCCGGCAAGGACTGATCGGGTTACACCACGAGAGGGATGTTGTGATGCTGCGCACCATGCTCGTCGGATTGATCCTGGGTGGCATCGCGGGCACCGCGCTCGCTGATCCACCTGCGCCGATTCCGGTCGGGGCTTTCTTCAGCAACTACAAGGTCTCATCCGTGCGGGTTTCGCCCGACGGCAAGTATCTCGCGGTGGTGGTCTCGGACAGCGCTTCCGGTGAGGGCAACAAGTTCCTCACGGTCATCGGGGCGGACGACAGGAAGATCAAGACCAGCTTCCAGGTGTCGGATGACCAGGTGATCTGGCACTACTGGTGGGCCAACGACGAGCGCATCCTGGTGGCGACCGCCACCCAGACCGGGGCGCTCTCGGTAGCGAGCTTCGATGGCGCCCTCTACGCCGTCAACGTGGATGGCAGCCAGCCCATGCAGCTCCTCGGCGACATGCCGGAGGCCGCGCCGGCGGACAAACCTCCCATCAAGGACGTGGCCGACAACTTCAGCCACATCGAGCACAAGGGGGAGGTCAAGGCCAAGCACGTCGATCATTTCTTCGACGGCATGCTGAACATCCCGCCCCGCGATGCGCACCACGTGCTGGTGGAAGGGACTTCGTCTGACGCCCAGCACCCGCAGGCCCTGGATCTCGACATCTATACGGGCGAGGTCAAGGTCGTGACCGAATCTCCCGTGGACAGCGGCAGCTTCCTCGCCGATGCGGAAGGCCACGTGCGTGTCGCATGGGGTAGGCGGAACTCTGACGGCAGCCGCCAGCTGTTCTACCGCGATGCGGACGACTCGGCGCAGTGGCGGGACCTGAGCGCCCTCTACAAGGGGGCCGATCCGGCGGATTACGACACCGGCCCGCTGCAGATGGCGCAGGACGGCAAGACCTTCTACTGGCATGGACGCACGCCGGAGACCACGCTCGGCCTGTTCCAGGTGGACCCCGCCGACGCGAGCCTGAAGCTGCTCTATTCGGATCCCGTCTTCGATACGGAGACGATCATCTACGGCGACTATCCCGACGACGACCACAAGGTCCTGGCGGTGGAGACCTATCCGGGCCTGCCCGAGCTGCACGTGATCGACGGCAAGGATCACGAGACCGCCGTCCTGCTGGCTCTGCGCCAGGCCTTCGCCGGGCAGTATGTGGACATCACGAGCGCGGCCCAAGACGGCACATCGATGGTGGTGGCCGTCAGCAGCGACCATAACCCGGGTGACTATTACCTCTTCAACGCCAAGACCCTGAAAGCCGATTGGCTGTTCAGCCGGCTGGAGGACATCGATCCCGACAAGATGGCGGACATGCAGGCGGTCAGCCTCAAGTCCCGCGACGGCCTCGCGCTGTACGGCTATCTCACGGCTCCTCAGGGCAAGCCGAGGAAGGACCTGCCGCTCATCCTGCTGCCCCACGGTGGCCCGCACAACGTGCGGGATTTCTGGGGCTGGGACCCGGAAGCGCAGTTCTTCGCCAACCGGGGCTATGCCGTGCTGCAGGTGAACTTCCGCGGCTCGGGCGGCTATGGCCTCAAGTTCCAGAGCCTCGGTTACCGCAACTGGGGCACCACCATGCAGGACGACCTGGCCGATGCGGTGCAGTGGGCCGTGGCCCAGGGCATCGCCGATCCGGGCCGCATCTGCATCTTCGGCGCCAGCTACGGCGGTTACGCGGCACTGGAGAACCCGATCCGCTATCCCCAGCTGTACAAGTGCGCTGCCGGATACGTGGGCGTCTACGACCTCTCGCTCGAGGCGAAGTACGGCGACGTGCACCGTTCCGCGAGCGGCCGCAACTATCTGGAGATCGTGCGGGGCAACAACACCGCCGAGTTGAAGCAATACTCGCCGGTCTACAACGCCGACAAGATCACGGTGCCCGTGTTCATCGCCTACGGCGGCAGGGACGTGCGAGTGGTGCCGGACAATGCCAAGGAACTCATGGCGGCGATGGATGCGGCCGGCAAGAAATACGAGGTGCTGTTCGACCCTTACGAGATACACGGCTTCGGCAAGCCGGCGGACAAGTTCGAGCTGTACACGCGCCTGGCCCAGTTCATGGACGCGAACATAGGCGATGCGGCGGCCAAGGGTACGACGGGTGCGCCCAAGTCGGGTGCTCAGCACTGATCCCGCGTGCGGATTGTTTTGGGGGCTAAACCACGATGGAGGGGGAATCACACATGATCGGACGTCATCATCGTCGCATCTGGATCTCGGTCGGCTTGGTTGCGGCACTGCTGGCGGGTTGCGGCACGAATCCCGTCACGCCGGACCAGGATGTCACCTTGCAGCCCGGGTATGGCATCGCGGCGGTGGTCTTCGACACGCTCGATGTGCTCAACTCGGTCACCATCAAGTCGCCCGACCGCAATGGCACGGAACTGGCCGTGGGCTTCGTGGATAAGGGCGTGCACCTTAATGTCTACGCGGTGCCGGCCGGCACCTATTGCCTGGTCAAGTTCCACACGGCCTTCTACAAGATCACCCAGGACGATCCGACCCATGGGGTCTGTTTCGACGTGGTGGCGGGCAAGGTGGCTTACAGCGGTAACCTGGCGCCGCGCGCCCGGGGGCAGACCCTGTGGACCTACCAGAACTACGATTGGCCTGCGTTCGAGAAGATGTTCAAGGAGCAGTATCCGAAGCTCGCGTCTTATCCGCTCGTCACACCCTGAGATGACGGTCCTCAAATAAAGAAAAGGCGCCTCACGGCGCCTTTATTTATTGCATAGGGTAATTCACGCAGCTGGAAATACCGTAGCGCCGTCGAACACCGGCCCATCCACGCACACGCGCTTCATGGCGGGGCCGTCCGGCGTCTTCACTTCCACCGCGCAGCCGGCGCAGCCGCCCACGGCGCAGGCCATGAACTCCTCCAGCGAGACCTGGCTCGGGATGCCGAACTCCTGGGCCAGCAGGGCGGCGGCCCTGAGCATGGGCGTCGGGCCGCAGGCGAAGATCTCCACTTCTGCGAGTAGCTTCGCATCCAGATCCTTCAGCCAGGCGCGGGCAAGGTCGGTGATGAAACCGTCGAAGCAACCGGCATAGCCCTGCTTGCTGGCGAGGCGGCTGGGTAAGCCCCAGTCCTCCATCAGCGGCATGCAGCCGATGACGCCCTCGGGCATGCACGGCACCAGGATGGTGGAGGGGCGCGTGGTGAAGGGGAAGGGCACTTCCGATCCCATGAGGACGAGCGGTTTCCATGGCGCGCGCTTGTCCTGGCGCAGCGCATCGGCGATGAACACCATGGGCGGGATGCCGACGCCACCGCCGAGCAGCAGCGGGCGGGGCCTGTCGGGGTGCAGCACGAAGGGCTTGCCGATGGGGCCGAGGCAGGAGAGCACGTCGCCCTTGCGGCGTTCCGCCAGCAAACGGCTGCCTTCGCCCACCACCTTGTAAAGGCATTCCACCCAGCCGTCCGCGGCCGAGACCCGCATGATGGACATGGGCCGGCGCATGGGCAGGGCAGCGTCGCAGGAGAGGTGCACGAAGCTGCCGGGCAGGGCCTTCGCAGCGCACTGCGGCGCCTTGATGCGCAGCACGTGCTGGGCGCCGGCGAAATGCTCGTGGGCCAGGATCTCGGCGTCTTCGACGAAGATGCTGCCGCGGTGCTCCGGATGCTTCACGTGTAGAAGCCCTGCAGCACGGCCATCCGCACCGCCACTCCGTTGCTGACCTGCTCCCGGATCACGGAGCGGGGGCCGTCCGCCACCTCAGCCGAGATCTCGATGCCGCGGTTCATGGGGCCGGGGTGCATGACGATGGCGTCGGGCTTCGCGAGCTTCAGGCGTCTCGCGTCGAGGCCGTAGCGTTTGAAGTAGGCGGCGGCGCTCGGCACCGCGGCCTTCTGCATGCGCTCCTTCTGGATGCGCAGCATCATCACCACGTCGGCGCCGCGCACCGCCTTGTCCGCATCCGTGAAGAGCTCGCCCTTCAACTCGCCTTTCTTGGGCAGTAAGGTCTTGGGGCCCGCCAGGCGGATGTCGCGCACACCCAGCGTTACCAGGGCGCGCAGCGCCGAGCGCGCCACCCGCGAGTGCTTGATGTCTCCGACGATGGCCACACTCAGGTTGGCGAGGTCCGGCTTGTGCCGGCGGATGGTGAAGGCATCCAGCAGGCCCTGGGTCGGGTGCGAGAGGTGCGCCTCGCCGGCGTTCAGCACGTGCACGTGGGGCGCGGCATGCGAGGCCATCAGGGCCTGCACGCCCACGTCCTTGTGCCGCACCACGAACACGTCCACGTTCATGGCTTCCAGCGTGTAGAGGGTGTCCTCCAGGGACTCGCCTTTCACCGCCGAGGAAGCCTGGATGTCCAGGTTGATGACGTCCGCGCCCAGGCGCCGTGCCGCCAGCTCGAAGGAGGCGCGGGTACGGGTGCTGGGCTCGAAGAAGAGGTTGGCGACGGTGCGGCCCGCGAGCCAGGTGTGGCGGCGAGGGGCTTCGCCGGGGGCGACTCGGAAGGCCTCGGCGCGGTCGAGCAGGGAAGTGAGGAGCGGGCGGCCGATGCCTTCGAGGGTCAGGAGGTGCCGGAGGCGCCCCCGGGCGTCGAACTGCAGGTCGCTCATGCGGTGTCGTGTCCCCGTGTCGAGTTGAACCAGCTTTCGAGGATCACGCAGGCGGCGGCGCCGTCGATGTCCTCTCGCGTCACGCGGCGCCGTCCCTGCTGGCGCCTTTCCTTCAGTTGCGCTTCCGCCTCGCGGGACGAGAGGCGCTCGTCCACGGTGTGCACCGGCAGCGGGAAGCGTCGGGCGAGCTCTTCGGCGAATCGGCGCGCGTGCTGCGTCATCTCCTGCTCGCTCAAGTCCATATTATAAGGCAGTCCCACCACCAGCGAGCCTGGGCGCCACTCGGCCACGAACTTGGTTATAGCCTCCCAGTCCGGCTCTCCGCCGCGGAAAGCCACCACGCCCAGGGGTGAGGCGGAGCGGGTCACGGTCTGGCCCACGGCCACGCCGATGCGCTTTAGGCCGAAATCGAAGCCCAAGGCGGTCTGGGGAGGGGTGGCTGCCATATGCGGTATTGCAGCACAGCGAGGCGTCGCGCGCTAATTTCAGCGTTCGAGCGCCCGCTTCTGGGACATAGGAGGCTATGCGTGGCCGGCGTCGCCGGAGAGGAGGGTCATGTCCACGCCCAGGAGCTGGGCAGCTGCCTGCCAGCGCAGTTCCGAAGGCGTATCGAAGATGATGCGGGGATCGGCCGGCACCGAGAGCCAGGAGTTGCTCTTCATCTCCTCTTCCAGCTGGCCCGCGGTCCAACCGGCATAGCCCAGCGCCACGAAGCAGCGGCGCGGTCCGCCGCCGGCGGCGAGCGCTTCCAGCACATCGCGGGAGGTGGTGACGCCGAGAGAATCGGTGACCTTGAGGGTCGCTTCCCACTCGCCGTGGGGCTCATGGATGACGAAGCCGCGATCCGTCTGCACCGGCCCGCCCAGGAACACCGGGCTCGCGCCCGTGTCGCTGTCGCTGGCCTTGAGGGCGAGCTGCTTCAGCACGTCTTCCAGCACCACGTTCATGGGTCGGTTGACGATGATGCCGAGCGCGCCCTGGGCGCTGTGCTCGCAGATGAAGGTGACGGTCTCGCGGAAGTTCGGGTCCTCGAGACCCGGCATGGCGACCAGGAACTGATTGGTGAGGAAGTCTTGTGACATGGCCCCAAGTATCTGCGCCCCTTCCGGATGACACAAGCCGCTATGACTTAATGCCCGGAAGCTGCTGATTTCACTGAACTGTGACGGGTGTCTAACTTGCCGCCGTTGAAGCGCCAGACGTAGACGAAGCGCAGCACCGCCGTGTCGCGGCGGATGGCGGGCGGGAAGGGGGCGAAGGGCGCGGCTGATTTGACGATGCGTTGGGCCGAGTCGTCCAGCACCGGCTGGCCCGAGGGCGTGTCCAGGTTCAGCTCGCGGATGCTGCCATCGGCGTTCAGCGCCACTTCCAGTGCCAGCGAGCCCGAGAGCTTGCGGTTGCGCACCTCGGCCGGGAAGTTGAGGTTGCCGATGCGTTCCACCTTGCGGCGCCAGGCGTCGAGGTAGGGCGCGAAGCGCGATTCCCGCGCGTTCACCGAGACGAAGGCCACGCGCGGATCCGGGTCGGTGGCCTGGGGCAGCTGCAGCCCGTCATCGCTCGGCATCAGCGCGTCGTCGCCGGGAGTGAGCAGGCGCGCCACCATGATGCGCGGCTCCAGGCTCATGGGCGCTGCCACGGCCCGCGCGTTGGCGCTGTTGCCGGTCATGGCGGTGGTGGTGACGGCGGCGTCCCGGTCGGAACTCTGCTGCGGGTTCTCGCCGACCTGCTTGCTGGAGGTGCTGGTCTTGCCGGGGTTATCCACGAGATCCGGCGCCTCGGCGCGGCCCGGGTTGTTCACCGCCGCCGGCATGGACAGCGGGCTTTCCGAGCGCACGAGGTCAGAAGTGTTGCCCTCGCCGCGCTGGTTGGCCTGCGCGAGATACTGGGCATCATCAGGGGGCGTGACGCTGCGGCTCTGGACCATGGTCACTTCCAGCGTCGGGCTGCCGGCGGGCTTCTCCGGGCGGAAGGTGATGCCGAGGATGATGATGCCGTGCAGCAGCGCCGCGAAGAAGAGCGTGGTCACCAGCCGGTCACGGGCCGTGATGGCCGGTGAATCCAGCCTCGGAGCAGGGGCGGAGTGGGCTCTCGCCACGGTCAGCCGCCGAGCCTCGCCGCGAGCTTGTCCATGAAGTCTCCGGCGATGTCGAGCTTGTAGAGCTTGTTGAGTTCGCAGACGCAGGTGGGGCTGGTGACGTTGATCTCCGTCAGCCAGTCGCCAATCACGTCGAGCCCGACGAACACCAGGCCCTTCTGCTTCAGCACCGGCGCCACCTGGGCGGCGATCCAGCGGTCGCGCTCGCTCAGGGCCACGCCCACACCGGTGCCGCCGGCGGCCAGGTTGCCGCGGGACTCGCCGGGGGCGGGTACGCGGGCCAGCGCATACGGCACGGGTTCGCCATCGATGAGCAGGATGCGCTTGTCGCCCTGCTTGATCTCCGGGAGGTATTTCTGGGCGACCGTGAGGCGGCTTCCGTCGCCGGTCAGGGTCTCCAGCACCACCGAGATGTTCGGGTCGTCCTGGTCCAGGACGAATACCTGGGCGCCGCCCATGCCATCCAGGGGCTTCACAACGATCTTCTTGTGTTCCTTCAGGAAGGCGCGGATGCGGGCCCGGTCACGGGTCATGAGGGTGGGGGGGCAGCACTGGGGGAACCAGGCGGTGAAAGCCTTCTCGTTGGCATCCCGCAGCGCCTGGGGGCGGTTCACCACCATGACCCCGGCGGCTTCAGCCCGTTCCAGGATGTAGGTGGTGTAGACGTACTCCATGTCGAAGGGCGGGTCCTTGCGCATGAGGATGAGGTCCATGCCCTTGAGGGGGCCGTCTTCCTCGGCACCCAGGTCGTACCAGTCCTTGAGGTCGTCCCGTACCGTGAGCTTGCGGCGCCGGGCCCTGGCTTCCCCGCCTGACAGGTACAGGTCCGGCTGCTCCATGTAGAGGAGCTGCCAGCCACGGGCCTGGGCGGCCACCAGCATGGCCAGGGTGGTGTCCTTGGCGGGCTTGATGTCCGCGATGGGATCCATGACGACGCCGAGGGTGAGGGGGCGGCTTTTTGCCATGTTCGGACGGCCCTTCCAGGGTGGCGGCCCTGGGGGCCGCGGGTGGTGAAATTTATTGCATTCAAGGGATTAAGTGACGATATTATGCTTAAATCCCAAGTCACGCAGCCAGCCGGGACCGGGCGGCGCTAAGCCCATCCCAGGACGCTTAAGCGGCTGCATAACGCACCGTTTGGGCATAATATGTCAAGGCTGCTGCCCCGCGCTCGCGCGGCGGCTAGGGGTCTATGCGCGGAGGTGAAGGTGGCTAGCGAGAATACGGAGGGCGGTCTGCAGGGCCTCAAGGTCCTGGTGATCGACGACAGCAAGACCATCCGCAAGACCGCGGAGACGCTCCTCTCCAAGGAAGGATGCGAGGTGGTGACCGCCGTGGACGGCTTCGAGGCGCTCTCGAAGATCGCGGACCACAAGCCTGACATCATCTTCGTCGACATCATGATGCCGCGCCTCGACGGCTACCAGACCTGCGCGCTCATCAAGCACAACAACAACTTCAAGGCGACGCCCGTGATCATGCTGTCCAGCAAGGACGGCCTGTTCGACCGCGCGCGCGGCCGCATCGTCGGCTCCGAGCAGTACCTGACCAAACCGTTTACGAAGGATGAATTGGTGGGCGCCATCCACCGCCACGTGCGGAAGAGCGCCTGATTTTTCATGCGTCCGGGGGAACCGGGCGCCGACGCAACAGAGGAAGAAGTCATGTCCACCGTGCTCATCATTGACGACTCGCCGACCGAAGTGCATGTCCTGAAGACGTGGCTGGAGAAGAACGGCTTCAGCACGATCACCGCCGAGAGCGGCGAGGAAGGCATCGACAAGGCCAAGGCCGAGAAACCCGACGCCATCATCATGGACGTGGTGATGCCCGGCATGAGCGGCTTCCAGGCCACGCGCCAGCTCTCGAAGGATCCGGACACCTCCCGCATCCCGGTGGTGATGGTCACCACCAAGGACCAGGAGACGGACAAGATATGGGGCATGCGCCAGGGCGCGGTCGCCTACCTGCCGAAGCCGGTCACGGAGAAGCAGTTGGTGGACAAGATCAAGGAAGTGATCGCGGGCTGATGATGGCAAGCGCACTCCTCGAACTCCGCGAACGCCCCTTCGAGCTCCTGCAGGAACTCGAGCGGCGCAGCCGCATCGCCGCCTCGGGCCGCGGCCAGGAGAGCGGCCAGCAGGAGGAATGGGTGGGCGTGGGCTTCCGCGTGGGCAAGACGCGCCTCGTGGCGGCGCGCCAGGAAGTGCGTGAAGTGCTGACCTGGCCTGGCGTCACCGCCCTGCCGGGCGCCAAGCCCTGGATGCTCGGCCTCGCCAACGTGCGCGGCCAGTTGCTGCCGATCACTGACCTGTCGGCGTTCTTCGGCGGCGAGCCGATCACGCTCGGGCGCACCACGCGGGTGCTGATGGTGAACCATGCCGACATCCCGGCGGGTCTGCTGGTGGACGAGGTGCGCGGTTTCCGCCGCTTCATCGCCACGGAGAAGGCCGAGGTGATGCCGGATACCTTGCCGGGCATGACGCCGTTCCTGGCGGGTGCCTATGGCAATGAAGAGGACGTATGGGGCGTGTTGGGGTTGCACGGGCTCGTGGAGAGCGGCGTGTTCCTGCAGGCCTCGCGCTGAGATCTGGGACGGTGCGCGGCCAGAGCCGCACGCGCAGCCGCTTGGGGATGGAAGGACGAAGGCTCATACGAAACTAGGGTGAACTGACATGGCCGACAACGAGAAGCGATCCAACACAACCCTGTACCTGTTGCTGGGTCTGGCGGTCATCATGGTCGCCGCCGCGGTGTACGACTTCGTGGTCGTGGCCCGCGACTCCACCCACGACAGCAAATTCCTGAGCCTGTCGGCCCAGCAGGCACTCATCTCGCAGAGCATCGTGCGCTCCGCGGACGAAGCCGTCGCCGGCAACCAGGATGCCTTCACGCAGCTCTCCAACGCGCGTGACCAGTTCGACAACACCATCAACCTGATGGGCAACGGCGATCCCCAGACGCTGATGCCCGCCGCCAGCGGCGAAGTGCTCTCGGAACTCTCGGTGCTGCAGAGCCAGTGGAGCCAGGCGCGCAGCGCGCTCCAGGTGATCCTCTCCGCCAAGGACCAGCTCATCAATGCCAACGCGGCCGCCAACGGCATCCGCACCAACATGCCGGATCTCTTTGCCGCCTGGGACAAGTTCGCCGACGAGGCCAAGAACCGCAAAGCCCCGGCCAACCTCCTGTATTACGCCACCAAGCGCAGCTACTACGGCCAGGTGATCCTGCGCGACGTGAACCTGCTCACCACCGGCGGCAACCACGGCGACCTGTCCGGCATCCAGCAGGAACTGGCCGACGCCGTGCAGAACCTGAACCGCATCAACCAGGCGATCTTCGAGGGCAGCCCGCAGTTCGGCCTGAACGCACTGACCGACTCCGGCCTGCTGCCGTTCCAGAACCAGACCAACATCAAGTTCAAGGCGGTCAACGAGAGCCTGAACGCGCTGTCCGCGCCGACCATCGAGCTGCTCATCAGCGTGCAGAAGGCCAACGCCACCATCCATGACCTGAGCGACCAGCTGCTTAACAACGCCCAGGCCATCAACACCGGTTACACGCGCAGCGTGAACGCCCGACTCACCAAGCCCATCGTGGGTTATGGCCTTGGCCTGGTCGGCATCGTGCTGCTGATCGCGATCCTCTACCTGTACGTGCTGGGCGGCGACGCCCGCCGCGCAGCGCAGATGCAGTTGGAGACCAACGAACGAAACCAACAGGCGATCTTGCGACTCCTGGACGAACTCGGCTCACTGGCAGACGGTGACCTCACCGTGCAGGTGACCGTGACGGAAGACATCACGGGCGCCATCGCCGACTCCATCAACTACGCCCTCGAGGCCCTGCGCGGCCTGGTAGCGACCATCAATGACACGGCTGTGCAGGTGGACGCCGCCGCCCGCCAGACGCAGGCGACCACGTCTCACCTCGCCGAAGCGTCCGTGAACCAGTCCAAGCAGATCAACACCGCATCCCAGTCGATCACCGAGATGGCGAAGTCCATCGAACAGGTGTCCGCGAACGCCGAACGCTCGGCGAAGGTGGCCGCGCAGTCGGTGGAGATCGCGCACAAGGGCGGCCAGGCCGTGCGCCGCACGATCGACGGCATGAACAGCATCCGCGAGACCATCCAAGAGACCTCGAAGCGAATCAAGCGACTCGGCGAATCCTCGCAGGAGATCGGCGACATCGTGGAACTCATCAACGACATCGCCGAACAGACGAACATCCTGGCACTCAACGCGGCGATCCAGGCGTCCATGGCCGGCGAAGCAGGCCGCGGTTTCGCGGTGGTGGCCGACGAAGTGCAACGACTCGCAGAACGCTCCGCCAACGCGACGCGCCAGATCGAAGCGCTGGTGAAGACCATTCAAACCGACACCAACGAAGCGGTCATCTCGATGGAGCAATCGACCGCGGGCGTGGTGGGCGGAGCCCAGCTGGCCGAGAATGCAGGTTCGGCACTGGACGAGATCGAGAAGGTGGCCAACCACATCGCAACGCTGGTGCAGAGCATCTCCAACGCGGCGCGCCAGCAGGCCGTCACGGCCGGCGAAGTGTCCCGCACCATGAATGTGATTAGAGAGATCACCGCGCAGACCACCGAAGGCACCAACGCCACGGCAGTCAGCGTAGGCAAGCTCGCGGCCCTGGCCACCGAGATGCGTAAGTCGGTCGCCGGCTTCAAGCTGCCCAGCAACCGCAGCCAGGAGACCCTGGTGATGCGGCCCGACCAGGCCGCTTGAGAGAGAACGGACAAAAGGTGACGTGACGCACGCATGAGCCAGGTCGCATCAGACTCGCTGCTGTGGATCAAGAACGAGCTTGATCACACGCTCGTGCGCGCGCGTCAGGCCCTCGAGACCTATGTCGAGAAGGCCGAGGACAAGGAAGCGCTGACCCAGTGCCTCGAGCTGCTGCATCAGGTGCAGGGCACGCTGCGCATCGTCGAGGTCTATGGCGCGGCCATGCTCGCCGAGGAGATGGAGTCGGTGGTGCGTGGCTTCGAGACCGGCGAGGTGGCGCGCAACGACGCCGCCTTCGAGGTCCTGATGCGCGCCATGCTGCAGCTCCCGGACTACCTGGAGCGCGTCATCGGCGGCCGGCGCGACATGCCGCTGGCGCTGCTCTCATTGCTCAACGACCTGCGCACCGTGCGCGGCCAGCCGCTGCTCTCGGAGAGCGCGCTGTTCGCCTACAACCTCGCCGGCCGTGGCACCACGGCCATGGCTCCGCCGGCGCAGCCCGCCAAGGCGGTGGACATCAAGGGCCTCGCCGGCAAGGTGCGGCCGAAGTTCCAGGCGGCGCTGCTCGGCTGGTACAAGGGCGACGACGCGGCCAAGCACCTCGCGGTGCTGGCGGATTCCGCCGAGAAGCTGGAGCAGGCGGCCACCACGCCGCCGGTGTTCGAGCTGTGGTGGATCGTGGGAGGCATCATCGAGGGCCTCCAGGAAGGCGGCATCCAGGCGGACGTGAGCCTGAAGCAGCTGCTCGGCCAGGTGGACCGGCAGATGAAGAAGCTCATGGAGCAGGGCGAGGGCCAGGCGGCCGACGATCCGGCCCAGGACCTCGTCAACAACCTGCTCTATTACATCGGCCGCGCCGATACCGCCGGCAAGCGCATCCTCGCCATCAAGGAATCCTTCAAGCTCGGCGAACTCCTGCCGCAGGAATCCGAGGTGCAGGAGGCGCGCGACAGCCTCTCCGGCCCCAACGTCAACCTGATGCGCACCGTCTCCGGCGCGATCCGCGAGGACATCGGCCGCATCAAGGACACCCTCGACATCTTCGTGCGCATGGGCAAGTCGGACACCTCCGAACTGGCCCCGCTCGACGAACTCATCAAGAAGGTGGGCGACACCCTCACGGTGCTCGGCCTGCCGGCGCTGAACCAGGAATTGGACGCGCAGCGCAACAACCTGAAGCAGCTCCTCTCCGCCAAGCAGGCGCCGGACGAAGCGGCGCTCATGGACATCGCGAGCGGCATCGTGCGGGTCGAGAGCGGCCTGGATGAGGCCATGGCCGACCTCGTCACGCCGGACGGCAGCGGCAAGAGCAGCAGCCCGAGCGCCGCCTCCGCCCAGGCCGAGATGCGCGACGTGCAGGCCGCGGTGATCCGCGAGTCCATCATCAACATGGCGCGGGTCAAGGAAGCCATCGTCGAGTTCGTGAACGACCCGAGCCGGCGCGACGGCCTGAAGCCCCTGCCGGGCCACATCCGCGAGATCCAGGCCAGCTTCCGCTTCCTGGAGATGCCGCGGGTGGTGAACCTGCTGGGCAGCCTGCGCCAGTACATCCTGCGCAAGCTGCTCGCCACCAAGGGCGCGCCGGCCAACAACGAGTTGGACCGCATGGCGGACGCCATCGTCAGCATGGAGTTCTATCTGGAGACGGTGCAGCAGGGCCGCGGCAACCCACTGTCCATGCTGGACAACGCCGAGGCCTGCGTGGCCGCGCTCGGCTTCCCCGCCGACCAGGATTACCCGGACGACGAAGACGTGGATCTGACCGGCGTCGACTCCGAGCCGGGCGAGACCATCACCATGGAGTCGGGCAGCGCGGTGGAGGAGATATCCTTCGAGACGCCGCCGGACGAACCGACCCAGATCAAGGAAGTTCCGACCATCATGGTGTCGGAGCAGGACGCGCCGAAGGTCATGGCGGCCGCGCCGAAACCAAAACCCGCTCCGGCACCCAAGCCGGCACCGGCTCCCGTCCAGGCCGCAGTGGCCCAGGACGTGGACCCCGAGATCGTGGAGATCTTCCTGGAGGAAGCCCAGGAGGAGATGAACTCGCTGCGCGAGACCTTCCCGCGCTGGCGCAGCAACCCGGGTGACCGGGAGGCCCTGACCACGCTGCGCCGCTCCTTCCACACCCTGAAGGGCAGCGGCCGCATGGTGGGCGCGCGCCTCATTGGCGAGTTCGCCTGGGCCTACGAGAACATGCTGAACCGCGTCATCGACCAGACCGTGACGCCGAACGAGGACATGTACGCCCTCATCGACATGGGCATCGCGGCCCTGCCGGAGCTGGTCGAACAGCTGGAAGTGGGCAGCTCACCCAAGGTGGACGTGCAGCCCATGATGGATGCCGCCGCCGCCATGAGCCGCGGCGAGCAGCCGCCGCTGCCTGGCACCGCCGCCGCCGAGCCGCCGCCGCCCGAGGAGCCGACCATGATCCGGCCCGCCGGCATGGGGCTGCCCGGCATCGAGGAACCCACCGTCATCATGCCGCGGGTCGAGATCCTGCCGCCGGCCGTGGCCATGGACCCGGTGCTCTACGACATCTTCAAGCGCGAGGCCGAAGGCCACCTGATGGCCCTGGACACCTTCCGCAACCAGATCCTCACGGACCGCAGCATCGGCGAAGACACCGTGCGCGCCCTGCACACCCTGCATGGCAGCGCTGCGCTGGCCGGCGCCTCCAACATGGCCACGCTCATCGAGCCGCTGCACCGCTATGTGGCGAGCCTGCGCGAGCAGGACCAGATGCTGCCCTCCGAGCATGTGACCCTGGTGAAGGACGTGCTCGTCTCCATGCGCACCATGCTCGGGGCACTCGGCAATGGCGAAGTGATCCCGCCGCCCAAGGGTCTGATGGAGCGGTTGAAGCATCTGCGGCCTGAGGGCACCAACACCCTCACCGGCATCGAGACCGGCGTGATGGCAGCCGACGAAGAGATCGTCATGTCCGGCCCGGCCGAGGTGGATGAGCCGCCCGCCATGCCCACCAAGCCCAAGAAGAAGGGCAAGGCCGAAGCCAAGGCGGAGGCGCCGAAGGCGCAGCCGGCCAAGTTCGTGCAGCTCTCGGACCTCAAGGATTTCGATGCCGACCTCGCCGCCATCTTCTTCGAGGAAGCGAGCGAACTGCTGGAGTCCACCGACAACAGCCTGCACCACTGGTCCCAGAACAAGACCGACTCCGAGATGGTGGCGCAGCTGCAGCGCAACCTGCACACCCTGAAGGGCGGCGCGCGCATGGCGGGCCTCACTCCCATGGGCGACCTCTCCCACGAGATGGAGACCGTGCTCACGGACGTGGTGGACGGCCGCATCACCGCTTCCAACGAGATGTTCATCCTGCTGAACCGCTCGGTGGACCGCCTGCACCGCATGATGGAGCAGGCCTACGCCAACCAGCCGATCTTCGACGCCGGCGACCTGGTGGTCGACCTGAAGCGCATCCACGGCCACACCGTGGACCAGGAGCTGGAACCGGAGGCTCCGGAGGAGAAGTTCGAGAGCGTCACCATCAAGCCGCCGCCGCCGATCATCGACCACACCGATACCGGCACCCCCGATGCCCGGGCGCGCGTCGGGACCTCGACCGGCACCGGGACGGGTACAGGCACCGGCACGCCGGCACCTGTGATCGAGCCGGAGGCGGAAGCCGATGAGGAAGCCGCCGCCGAGGCCGCCCTGGGCGGAGACGCGGAACGCCGCACCGGGTCCCGCATCCAGTACGAACTGGTGCGCGTGCGCGCCGACCTGCTCGAGAGCGCGCTCAACTACGCCGGTGAAGTGGGCATCTACCGCTCCCGCCTGGAACAGCAGGTCAACACCATCAACTTCAACCTGGGCGAACTCGAGCAGACCGTGGTGCGTCTGCGCGACCAGCTGCGCAAGCTCGAGATCGAGAACGAAGCCCAGATCCGCTCCCAGTACGTGCAGGAAGCGGGCGTCGAGAACCCCGACTTCGACCCGCTCGAACTCGACCAGTTCTCCACCCTCCAGCAGCTGTCCCGCGCGCTGGCGGAGTCAGTCGGCGACTTGGTGAGCATCCAGGCCTTGCTCACCAACCAGGCCCGCGAGGCCGAGACGCTGCTGTTGCAGCAGTCGCGCGTCACCACCGAACTGCAAGACGGCCTCATGCGCACGCGTATGGTGCCCTTCTCCCGCCACGCCCAGCGCCTGCGCCGCGTGGTGCGCCAGACCGCGGACGACGAACACAAGCAGGTGGACCTCAAGTTCATCGGCGCAGAAGGCGAGATGGACCGCCAGGTGCTGGAGCGCGTGCTCGCGCCGCTGGAGCACATGCTGCGCAACTCCGTGGTGCACGGCATCGAGGACGCCAAGCGCCGCAAGCAGGCCAAGAAGCCCGACGCCGGCAGCATCAGCATCGCCCTGCACCGCGAAGGTTCGGAAGTGGTGATGGAGGTCATGGATGACGGCGGCGGCCTCAACATCAAGGCCATCCGCAAGAAGGCCGAGGAACTCGGCATGGCCGCCAAGGATGCGCGCCTCTCCGAGCGCGACATCATGCAGTTCATCCTGGAGCCCGGCTTCTCCACCGCCGAGAAGGTCACCCAGTCCGCCGGCCGCGGCGTGGGCATGGACGTGGTGGCGAGCGAGATCAAGCAGCTCGGCGGCTCCCTGCGCATGGATTCCACCGAGGGCCAGGGCGCCAAGTTCACCGTGCGCCTGCCCTTCACCCTGTCCATCACCCAGGGCTTGCTGGTGAAGGTCGCGGACCAGCCCTACGCGGTGCCGCTGCCGTCCATCGAGGCCATCGCGCGCATCCCGCGCATGCAGCTCGAACAGATCATGTCCACCGAGAACCCGGTGTACACCTACGGCGGCCGCCAGTACCGGCTGCAGCACTTGTCCGTGTTGCTCGGCATCGGCGCCCCGCAGTTCCCCGAGGAACTTACCACCATCCCGCTCCTGCTGGTCCGTTCCGGCGACAACTCCATCGCGCTCATCACCGAAGGCATGCAGGGCAGCCGCGAAGTGGTTGTGAAGTCGGTGGGCCCGCAGGTGGGCAGCATCCGCGGCATCTCCGGCGCCACCATCCTGGGCGACGGCAGCATCCTGCTCATCCTAGACGTCTCCGCCCTCGCGCGCAGCGTGGCACTGCCGGAAGCCGAGCAGATCATCGTCGAGGAGCGCGAGGTCCCGCAGGAGGACCGCCGCATCCTCGCCATGGTGGTGGACGATTCCATCACCGTGCGCCGCGTCACCCAGCGCCTGCTGGAGCGCTACAACATGCGTGTCATCACCGCGAAGGACGGTGTGGACGCCCTCGCGACGCTGCAGGAGAACATCCCGGACGTCATGCTGCTGGACATCGAGATGCCGCGCATGGACGGCTACGAGCTGGCCCAGCACATGCGCAACGACGAGCGATTCAAGGACATCCCCATCATCATGATCACCTCGCGCACCGGCGAGAAGCACCGCAACCGGGCCATGGAGATCGGCGTCAACCGCTATCTCGGCAAGCCCTACCAGGAAGCAGAGTTGCTGGAGAACATCCAGGAACTCGTCGGCAGCTTCAACCCGCAACGCACCAGCTGGTGATGCATGGCTGAACAGCAGCAATTCGACGAGGTCTACAGCCTGCTCATCCCCTTCGCCGGGGGCAAGATGATCCTGCCGCGCCTGTCCATCACCGAGGTCACGGGCTTCCTGCGCCCCAAGGCCGTGCGTGGCGCGCCCGATTGGCTCCTGGGCCTCATCAGCTGGCAGGGGCAGGAGATACCGCTGGTGTCCTTCGAGGGCCTCTGCGGCCGCAAGGTGCCGGAGCGGGCCAACCGCACGCGTATCGCGGTCGCGCACGCTATCGGCGAGCAGATGAACCCGCCGCTCTTCGCCATCCTCACCCAGGGCTACCCGTACCTTGTGCGCGTCAACCCGGCGGTGCTCTCGGTGGACCCGGAGAACGACTTCGGCGCCAACGACGGCCCGGTGCTGAACCGGGTGCGCATGGCCAACGAACGGCCCTACATCCCGGACCTGGAAGCCATCGAGACCAGGCTGGTGGAGATCATGCCGGAGCGGAAGTTCGTCGACACCCAAACGGGTTCGGGGACTGCCACTGAGATCCCAATCGCCTGAGCTGGTTCAAGCGCCCCGTGCCTGCTGTCGCTGTATACACCACTAAAGCCCATCGCAGATTCCTGTTTGCCATGACCCTACTTGTGGGTATCTGCGGCACATTTGGATTTACCCAAATCGTGGCTCAGGCTACGGGGAAATCGGTACCCTTCATGCTCATAGGGGCCTTCGCGCTGATTAGCCTGGTAGGTGGGTTTGTGGTGGGCGAGATGATTTGGCGGATCAACAAGTTCATCGATTCGTGATTACTGTCTTCTAATCCAAATCCCCCCACGACGCCTGCAAGAGACTGAGCGCCACCAGCGCCGCGGTCTCGGTGCGCAATATCCTCGGCCCCAGTTTCAGTCCCTGGAAGCCAACGCGGGCTGCAAGATTAATCTCGTTCTCGCTCAAGCCGCCCTCAGGGCCCACCAGGAGCAGCGCCTTGCCGTCGGCGGGGCGGGGCAACACGCCCGCCGTGACGCCGCCCAAGGGGTCCAGCAATAATTTGAGGTCGCCTTCGGGTTTCGAGGCCAGGTATTCCAGGTAACGCAGCGGCGCATGCACTGCAGGCACTTTCACCCGGCCGGATTGCTCGCATGCGCTCACCGCGACCGCCTGCCAGTGCTCGCGCTTCTTGGCGCCGCCGTCCTTGTCCAGCTTCACCACGCTGCGCTCCGTCAGCACCGGCACGATGGCGGCCACGCCGAGTTCGACGGCCTTCTGGATGGTGTAGTCCATGCGTTCGCCCCGGGACACGCCCTGCACCAGGGTCACTTGCAGCGGGGATTCCACCACGGGCCCGTGCATCTGCGTGATCTTCACCCAGGCCTGCTTCTTGTCCGCCTGGTGCTCCAGCACCGCCGCGAACTCGAAGCCGGAACCGTCGAAGAGCGTGAGCTCGGCGCCCGGCTTCAGGCGCAGCACCGTCACCACGTGCTTGGCCGCCGCCGCATCCAGCATCACCCGGTCCTTGCCCTTGAGTGGGCTGCTATGGAACACGCGGGGTATACGCATCAGTCTGCCACTGCGAGGTCGATGCCTTCCGCTGCCACCTGCACCATGAAGTCGATCTCCTCCGGCGTGATGACGTAGGGCGGCATGAAATAGGTGACCGGGCCCACGGGCCGCAGCAGCACGCCGCGTTTGAGACCATGCCGGTAGACCTTCAAGCCGCGCCGTTCCTTCCAGTCGTAGGGCATCCGGCTCTTCTTGTCCTTCACCATCTCCACCGCCAGGATCATGCCGTGCTGGCGTACCTCCGCCACATGCGGATGGTCTGCGAGGGGCGCCGCGGCTTTCGCGAGATGGGCGGCGAGCGCCCGGTTCTTCACGATCACGTCGTCCGCCTGGAAGATGTCCAGGGTCGCGATGGCGGCCCGGCAGCCTAAGGCATTACCCGTGTAGCTGTGGGAGTGCAGGAAGGCATTGAGCTTGGTGTAGTCGTCGTAGAAGGCGTCGTAGACCGCCTCCCGGGTCATGACCACGCTCAGAGGGAGATAGCCGCCCGTGAGGCCCTTGGAGAGGCATAGGAAGTCCGGCGTGATGCCCGCTTGCTCACAGGCGAAGAGGGTGCCGGTGCGGCCGAAGCCCACGGCGATCTCGTCGGCGATGAGGTGAACGCCGTGCCGGTCGCAGGCTTCCCGCAGGAGCTTCAGGTAGACCGGGTGGTACATGCGCATGTTGCCGGCGCACTGCACCAGGGGCTCCAGGATCACCGCCGCCACGTCGTGGTGGTGCCGCTCCAGCGCCTGCTCCATATGAGAGAACATCTTGCGGGTATGGGCTTCCCAGCTCATCCCCGGCTCACGCCCGAAGCAGTCCGGGCTCGGCACCGTGATCACGTCCATGAGCAGGGGTTTGTAGGTCTCTTTATAGAGTTCCACGTTGCCCACCGCGAGAGCCCCGAGCGTCTCGCCGTGGTAGCTGTTGCTCAAGGTGATGAAACGCGTCTTCTTCTCTTTCCCGAGATTCTTCCAGTAGTGGAAGCTCATCTTCACCGCCACTTCCACGGCGGAGGAGCCGTTGTCCGCATAGAAGCAGCGGGAGAGTCCGGGCGGTGCGAGTTTCACCAGCCGCTCAGAGAGTTCCACCACCGCCGTATGGCTGAAGCCGGCGAGGATCACGTGCTCCAGCTCTTCCAGCTGCTGGGTGAGCGCCGCGTTGATGCGTGGGTTGGCGTGACCGAAGAGGTTCACCCACCAGGAACTGATGGCATCCAGGTAGCGACGTCCCTCGAAATCTTCCAGCCACACCCCCTGGCCGCGCCGGATCGGCACCGGCGGCAGGGCCTCGTGGTCCTTCATCTGTGTGCAGGGGTGCCACAGGACCTTGAGGTCGCGGCGTATGAATGCGTCGTTGGCGCTCATGCCGGATCGGGCGTGACGCAGAACCGCTGGATGAAGCGCTCGAGCATGGCGAGCGTCGGTTCCACCCGTTCGATGGGCAACGATTCGTTGGGCTGGTGCGCCACGTCGATGTCGCCGGGTCCGAGGATCACGGTCTGCATGCCGAGCTTCTGCAGGAAGGGGCCTTCGGTGGCGAAGGCTACCGCCTCGGCGCCGTGGCCCGTGAGTTCCTCCGCGGTCTTCACCAGCGTGGAGGTGCCCGGCGTCTCCAAGGGATCGGTGCCGCGGAACAGGCTGCGGAACTCCAGCTCGAAGCCGGAGCCGGCGAGGGCGTCCGTCAGGCGCGCGCGCGCTTCCGCCCGCACCGCTTCCACGGTCATGCCCGGCAGGATGCGGATGTCGAAGTGCAGCTCGCACTCGGGGCAGATGCGGTTGGGGTTGTCGCCGCCCTTGATGTGGCCCAGGTTCAGGGTCGGGGTCGGCACCTTGAAGTGGTGGTCGTGGTGACGGTGTTGCAGTTCGCCGCGGTACACCAGCAGCCCCTCGATCACCTTGTGCATACCCTCCAGCGCGTTCTTGCCGAGGCTGGGGTCGCTGGAATGGCCGGAGCGGCCGATGACCCGCACCGCCTCCATGAGGATGCCCTTGTGCATGTGCACGGGCTTCATGGCCGTGGGTTCGCCGATGATGGCGTAGCGCGCCTTGGGCAGGTTCGCTTCTGAGAGCGCGCGGCCGCCGCACATGCTGCTCTCCTCGTCCGCCGTGGCGATGACGATGAGGGGCTGTTTCAGGTCCTCCGCCCGGTGGCGGGCGCCGGCGGCCACCGCCATGGCGATGAAGCCCTTCATGTCGCTGATGCCGAGGCCGTAGTAGTTGCCGTCCCGTTCCGTGAGCGTGAAGGGGTCCGAAGCCCAGCGCCCCTGGTCATAGGGCACCGTGTCCATGTGGCCGGCCAGCACCAGGCCCCCGGGGCCGCGACCCAGCACGCCGATCACGTTCACCTTGCCCGGGTGGCCGGGGATGTCCTGCAGCTGCACCTTGAAGCCCGCCGCGTCCAGCCAGCCGGCGATGCGCTCGGCGGCGCCGCGGTTGGACATGTCGAAATCCGGGTTGACGCTGCTCACGGAAGGCGCCTGGATGAGCCCGGCGAGCATCTCCCGGAGGCTGGGCGTGCGGAGCTGGGTCATGGGTGGCGGGTTCCGGAGGGCTGTATGTAAAGTCTTGCGCATTTGACCCGGCGGGGCAACCGAAAGCCCCGGCTTGAGGGATACTTATGGGCATGCAGCACGAAGTGGATGCCGCCACGGGCCTCATCTCCGGAGCCGAGTTCCGGTCCTCGCCCCATTGCGACGAGCGCCCGGCGGGCATGGCCATCGACCTCCTGGTGATCCATGGCATCAGCCTGCCGCCGGGCGAGTTCGGCGGCCCCTGGATCGAGCAGCTGTTCCTGGGCAAACTTCCGCCAGATGCCCATCCCTATTTCAAGGAGATCGCCGCGCTCAAGGTGGCGGCCCATCTCCTCGTGCGCCGCGACGGTTCCCTGGTGCAGTTCGTGCCCTTCCACAAGCGCGCCTGGCACGCGGGCGCGTCGAAGTTCCAGGGCCGCGAAGCCTGCAACGACTTCTCCATCGGCATCGAGATCGAGGGCGATGACCAGACGCCGTATGCCGCACCGCAGTACGGCGCACTCGCCTGCGTCACCGCGGCGCTGATGCGCGCCTACCCCGGCATCACCACCGCCCACATCGTCGGGCACAGCGACATCGCGCCGGGCCGCAAGACCGACCCGGGCCCCGCCTTCGATTGGATGCGCTACCGCGACATACTTGCAAGCCAGCCCCTCGCCGGGTCTACTACGCAGCCATGAGCTTCCTCGCCGTCCTGTTCGCACTGCTCCTCGATCAGGCGTTCCGCCAGGCCGAGCGCGTGCGCGACGCGCGCTGGTTCTCGGCCTATGCCGAGAGCTTCGCCGGCATGACCCGCAGCACCGACCCCGCCCGCGCCACCCTCGGCGCCGTGCTCATCGTGCTGGTGCCGGCGGTAGCGGCGTTGTTCGTGGGCGACATCCTCGCGCACATCTGGGAAGGCTTCAGCTTCGTGTTCGCCGCCGCGGTTTTCTGGTTCTGCCTCGGGCCCCGCGACCTGCATGCCCAGGTGGAAGCCTATATAGAGGCGGCCCAGCGGGGCGATGAACCCGCCGCCAAGGCGCTGGCTGCCGAGATACTGGATGCGGTGCCCCCGGCCTCACCCGTGGAGCGCACCCAGGTGCTGACCCAGCGGGTGTTCAAGGAAGCCAACGCGCGCCAGTTCGGCGTGCTGTTCTGGTTCGGCATCCTGGGCCCCGGCGGCGCCATCCTGTACCGCTGTGCGGACCTCCTGAAGCGGCGCGCTGCGCCGGATGTCACCGCCGAATGTCGCGCCGCCGCCGCGCGGCTCCTGGGCGTGCTGGACTGGATACCGGCCCACCTGACTGCACTCGGTTACGCCTTAGCGGGCAGCTTCGAGGACGCGGTCTCGGACCTCAAGGCCTACTACCACGACTGCACGCTGCATTTCTTCCAGGTGAGCGACGACGTGCTGGTGTTCAGCGGAATGGGTGCGGTGCGCGGCACCGTGGGGGAGGAGACCGGCATCACCCGTCTCAAGTCCGCTCTCGGGCTGGTGCGTCGTACGCTTCTTATCTGGCTAGTGCTCTATGCCCTCTTTAGTATCTTCCAATGGTCTTGGTAAGAAACCTCTCTCTCATCTTCCTTCTCGCGCTGCCGCTCTCGGCCTTCGCGGACATGCACCTCAAGGGCGCTGACGGCGTCGAGATCACGCTGCCAGGCCCCGCGCAACGGGTGGTGAGCCTCGCGCCGGACATGGCGGAACTCGCCTACGACGTGGGCGCAGGCAGTGCGCTCGTCGGCACCGTGAAATACAGCGACTATCCCGCGGCGGCGAAGCAGCTGCCCCGGGTCGGTGACGCCTTCCACGTGGACATCGAGAAGCTCTTGGCCCTGAAGCCAGACCTGGTGCTGGCCTGGCAAGGCGGCACGCCCCAGGCGCTGGTGGACAAGCTGCGCGGGCTCAAGCTCCCGGTGCTCGCCGTCGGTACCCATGATCTGCCGGACATCGCCGCCAACCTGGAACTCATCGGCCGCGCCACCGGCCATGCGGATGCGGCCCAGCTTGCCGCCGAGGACTTCCGCACCCGCCTCGGGGACCTGCGCGCACGCTATGAGCACGCCGCAGCCCTCAAGGTGTTCTACGAGATATCGTCCCAGCCGCTCTTCACCGTGGGCGGCAGCCAGAGCATCAGCCGTCTCATCGGGATCTGCGGCGGACAGAACGTGTTCGCGGACCTCACCGATCTCGCTCCGGCCGTGAGCCTGGAAGCGGTGCTGGCGCGGGATCCAGAAGTGATCGCCACCGGCGACGGGGAAGGGGACGTGGGTCAGCGTTTCAAGGAATGGCAGCGTTGGCCCAAGCTCGCCGCGGTGCGCGAGGGCAACTTCATCGCCGTGGATGACGATTGGGTGTCACGCTCTACGCCGAGATTGCTCGATGCAGGCAAGCGGCTATGCGAAGCGTTACAGAAGGTCCGCGACAAGAACGCCGCTCACTGAGTCCTAATTAAGCCATCCAAAAGCGTTACGAGCGCAGGCAGAACGAGGCGCGGGAGGCGAGCACCCGGAGCGTACTCTTCAGTACGTGAGGGTTCGCCGCATGCGGCGAACGGGCGAACAGTTGTTCGCCCGGGACCGCCAGCGAAGCTGGCGGGCGAGCCTCCCGCTCGCCGCTCCCGCACATCCCTGTGCTCCGCGGCACGTACGCATCCTGCTACAGACGAAGTTATGCCAAGCGCAGTAGCTTTTGGGTGGCTTAACGCTTGTGATCCCAGAGGACTTCCGTGCCTTTGTCGTGGCGTGCGATGACCCGCGCCAGCACGAACAGTAGGTCCGAGAGCCGGTTCAGGTATTCGAGGGCGTGCGGGTTCAATGCCGCGTGGCTGTGCAGGGTGAACGCACGCCGCTCGGCGCGGCGGCATACGGTGCGGGCGAGATGGCAGGCGGCGGCGGCACGGCTGCCGCCCGGCAGGATGAACTCCTTCAGGGCCGGCAGCGGCGCGTTGAAGCCGTCCAGTTCGTTCTCGAGCCGGGTCACGTGCTCGGCGGTGATGGCGGTGTAGCCGGGGATGCAGAGTTCACCCCCGAGGTCGAGCAACTCATGTTGCACCCGCGTGAGGCAGGCGCGGATATCGATGCGCACGTCCTCCGCCAGCAGCATGCCCACCACGCTGTTCAACTCGTCCACGGTGCCGTAAGCCTCGACCCGGGCATCGTCCTTGGGCACGCGGGTGCCGTCGCCGAGGCCGGTGGTACCGTCGTCGCCGGTGCGGGTGTAGATCTTGGACAGCCGGTTACCCATGCTGTGATTCTAACTATTTCTGGCAGCTGGGGCAGTAATAGGTAGACCTTTGACCGGTCACCTTGGCCACCACGGTACCGCCGCAACGGTAGCACTTCTCCCCCTCACGGCCGTAGACCCGCAGGCGCTGGCTGAAGTAGCCCGGTTCCCCGTCCTCCCGGGCGAAATCCCGTAGCGTGGTGCCGCCGGCCTTGATGGAGGCGGTGAGCACCTTCTTGATGGCCTTGGCGAGCTTGCCATATTCGGCCCGTGTCACGCGTCCCGCCGCCCGCTCGGGCCGGATGCCCGCCAGGAACAGGCTCTCGCTGGCGTAGATGTTGCCCACGCCCACCACCACGTGGCTGTCCATGATGAAGAGCTTCACCGCGGCCTTGCGCCCGCGGGAACGCTCGAATAGGTAGTCGCCGTCGAAACCCTCTTCCAGGGGCTCTGGCCCCAGGTCCTTGAGCAAGGCGTGCTTCGCGGGGTCGCCGCGAGTCCAGAGCAGCGCGCCGAAGCGGCGCGGGTCCCTGAGGCGCAGGGCTTGGCCTGTGTCCATCACGATGTCCACGTGGTCGTGCTTCTGGGGCGGCGTGTCCTTGGAAAGCACGCGCAGGCTTCCGGACATGCCGAGATGCAGGAGCGCCGTACCGGCTTGGGTCTTGAGCAGCAGGTACTTGCCGCGCCGTTCGACCGACTCGATGCGCTGTCCCGGCAGTTCCTTCACGAGTGAGGGCGGCACCGGCCAACGCAGGCGCCGGTCCCGCACGATGACTTCCGCCACGCGCCGGCCCTTGAGATAGGGTTCGATGCCACGCCGGGCGGTCTCGACTTCAGGCAGTTCGGGCATGGGAGCGCTTCAATGGGTCGCGGCGGAAGGCGCCAGCAGCGTCTCAGCCTGGCTCACGTCGAGCTGGTATTCGATGCCTAAGTCGGGGCGCGCCAGCACCAGGTAATCCGGGTCGTCCAGGATCTGGAAACGGACCGGGTCCTTCACGCCGGCGAGGGCGAAGGCCAGTTCGCCCTGGGGTTTACCCTTGCCGATGGGCGCGACGCCCATGGCGTAGATGTCCTGCCAGGCGGTGACGAAGGTCTGCAGCGCGGCCGGCGGCAGGCTCTTGTCCGCCGGCGCGATCTGCCAGCCGCCCTTGGCATCCTGGGTCACGGTCGCATGAGGCAGCTGCAGCGCCGTGATGCGCGCGCCTTCCGGCAGCAGACGCTTGTCCAGCCACCACCAGCTCGCGTGGGCCACTCTATAGAAGAGGTAGTCGTCTACCAGCAGGACCGTGTCGCCATGCAGGAGATAACGCTGCTTACTCACGGGCTGCACCGCGCCGAAGTCGTACTCGGCGCCGCCCAGCCACAGCTTCGCCAGGGGCTTGTCCAGGCCGTACTTGGAGAGGTCCGCGCCTGCGGCAGGGAAGCGGTCCGTCACCGCCACGCCCAGGCTGTCCAGGAGCCCCTGCATGAGTGCCTCGTCGGCGGGGAACTTCTGCGGCGCGAGCATGCGCCAATGGCCTTGATCCAGCACCAGATGGATCTCTGGCTGGCCGGCCAGGCTGATCCGCAGGTCTTTCAGCGCAGCGGCATCGCCGATGAGCGGCATGTCCATGCCCGCATGCTTGCCGGGACGGAAGTAAGTGAGGCCCAGCAGCAACAGCACGAGGCAGGCCAGCGCCAGGTTTAGGCGGGCGCGCGATTTCTTCCACATCTTAACGGCGACGCCGGCGCAGCCAGACGGCTATGCCCATGGATAGGAAGAAGAGCGGCAGCAGGAACAGGAATACGAGCCCGATCACCGCCTGCGCCGTGGTCGTGAGGCCGAGGGACAGGTCCGGCGCGGCGCGCGTGTCGATGTCGATGAAGGCATCGTCATGGGAGGCCCAGTTGAACAGGTTGAGGCCGAGGTCGAGGTTGCCGGCGGTGCCGAGATACTGGTTGGCGAGGAAGTCCCCGTCGCCGGTGACCACGATGCGCTGCTCATGGTCGCCGAGTTCACGGGTCAAGGCCAGGCCGATGGTGAGCGGCCCGAGCTTGTCACCGCTCTTCGGGTCGTAGCTCACGGCGCCTTCCAGCCTGCCCGTCTCGAGCCAGCTCCGCGGCAGGGTGGTGAGGAACGCATCCTGTTGCCAGCCGGAGCCCGGCTTCATCTCCAGCGAGGTCGCGCCGGGGAAGGCGCTGATCGCGCTCAAGCCGCGGGTGAGGGCGCTGGTCTCCGGGTACTTCGGCACCATGATGATCTTGGGGTCGTTGATGCCGAAGAGCTGGGTCTCCGGGTCCACCAGGGTGCCGGCGCCGAATTGGACGCCGATGTCGGCGGCCAGGGGTTCCAGGCCGTAGAGCGGGCCCGGGTCGCCGAGCCAGAGCAGGTTGCCGGCGCGTTTCACGTAGTCGCGCAGCATGCGCACCATGCCCGGGAGCACCTGGGCCTGGGGTCCTGCGATCACCAGCAACGAGGTGTTCTCGGGCACGCTGGGGTTGGCGGCGAGGTTCAGAGACTCGATCTTGAAACCCTTGGCTTCCAGCTGCTTGCCGAAGGCGCCCAGGTCGAAGTTGTGCATACCGGTGAGGCTGCGCTCGCCGTCGCCGGTGAGGAACACCACGTAGCGGTCCGCGGAGCGCGCCAGGCGCTGGATGGCGTTGCCCACTTCCGCTTCGCTCACCTGATCGAGCTTCTCGCTGCGTCCGTGGTACTGCAGCACCACCTGGCCATCGCCGGTGATGCCCTGGCTGCGCGCCCTCTGCGGATCCGCATCCGGGTCCACGAAGCTCAACGTGAAGTCGGGCTTCACCGACTGGTACTTGGCGAAGAAGCGCTGCAGCGGGTCATGGAATTGGGAGCGGGGCCCGGTGTAGGCGGTGATCGTCAGCGGTTCCTTGAGGGTGCCGAGCAGCTTCACGCTCGCGGGCGAGAGGGAGTCGCGGTGGCCGTAGGTCCAGTCCGCCTGGTAGACGTACAGGGTGCTGAGCCAGCCGAGGAGGCCGGCGGCGGCGAACAGCAGCACCACGAACAGGATGTTCTGGAACAGCAGCTGGCGGCGGGAGCGGGGAGTGACTTGCATGGCTCTAAGCCTGCAGCCGCGCCGAGTCCAGGCGCCACATGCTCAAGGACAGGAACACGATGCTGAAGAGCAGGTAGAAGATAACGTCGGCGCTGTCGAAGGTGCCCCGCAGCAGCGAGAAGTAATGGTCGAGCAGGGAGAGGTAATGCAGGCCGCTGCTCAGGTGCAGGTTGCCGCGCCCGAGCGAGCTGATCACCCACAGGAACATCAAGAGGCCGAAGCTCGCGATGGCCGCCACCACCGGCTGGCGGGTGAGGGTGGACATGAAGAGCCCCGCGGCGGCGAAGGCGGAGAGCAGCAGCAGCAGCCCCAGGCCCTCGGCCGCGAGCTTGCCGTAATCGAGCTGGGTGCCCGCCGCCAACGACAGGGGCATGGCCGTGAGCAGCGCCACCATCAGCGCCAGGAGGCCCATGAGGCCGAGATACTTGCCCAGCACGATCTCGCTCACCCGCACCGGCGCCGAGAGCAGCAGCGTCAGGCTGCCGTTGCGGCGCTCCTCGCTGAAGAGGCGCATCGAGAGCAGCGGCACCACCAGCAGCATGAGGAAGCTCGCCACGCCGAACAGGTTGCCGGCCACCAGGTCGGTGACGCCCGTCACCCCGTTGGGCGGCGCGGCCAGGACGCCTTCCACGTACACCGCGAACAGCCAGCCGTGGATGAGCTGCACCGCGAACAGGAGCACCCAGGCGAGCGGCGAGAGGAACAGGTTGCGCAGCTCGCGCCAGGCGATGGTGAAGGCCATCATGCGGCGCTCTCCACGTCCGACTGGGCATCGTCGGCGGTGGTGATGTCCACGAACACCTGCTCCAGGGACTTGTACTCGGGGGTCAGGCCGCGCAGGCCCCACTTGTTCTTCACCGCCAGGGTGGCGATGGCCTCGACCGGGTCCGCGTCCGGCGCGAGCCGCAGCCGCGCGCGGCGGTTGTCCAGCTTCTCCGCGGACTGCACGCCTTCGATGGCGCGCAGGTCCTTTATCGGCGGCAGTTGCCGGCACTCCAGCACCACGCTCAGGATCTCCATGCGCTCGGCGAGGCCCGCCAGGCTGTCGCTGAACACGGTCCGGCCGCGGTGCACGATCTGCACCCGGCTGCACACTGCCTGCACCTCCGGCAGGATGTGGGTGGACAGGATCACCCCGTGTTCCTTGCCTAACTCACTGATGAGCGCGCGCACCTCGCGGATCTGGATCGGGTCGAGGCCCACCGTGGGTTCATCGAGGATCACCACCGCCGGGGAATGCAGGATCGCCTGGGCGATGCCCACCCGCTGCTGGTAGCCCTTGGACAGGTTGCCGATGATGCGGCGGCCCACGTCCTTCAGACCGCAGCGTTCCCGGGCGCTGTCGCAGGCGCCGCGGCGCTTAGTCGCGGGCAGCCGGTGCAGTGCGGCGCAGTAGAGGAGGTATTCGTCCACCGTGAGGTCGGGGTAGAGCGGGGGTATCTCCGGCAGGTAGCCGATGGCGGCCTTGGCCGCGAGGGGCTCGTCCAGCAGGTCCACCCCATCGATGAGGATGCGCCCGGCGCTGGGGGCGAGGTTGCCCGAGAGCATCTGCAGGGTACTGGTCTTGCCGGCGCCGTTCGGCCCCAGCAGGCCCAGGATCTCGCCCTTGGCCAGGGTGAGGGAGAGGTCTTGTACCGCGGCCCTTTGCCCATAGTAACGGTAGAGGTTCTCCACCTTTATCAGCGGGGCGGCGTTCGTGAGGGTCCCGGTAGGCATGGCGGCGATGTGTTTCCGCGGCGACGGGTTGTTTAAGGCCCCGTTGGCGCATTTTTGCGCAGTGGCGGAGCGGAATGGAGGCCTTTTTACGGCCCGAGGCCCCGATTTGCAAGCCTCAGGGATACCCGGATGGACTGGGCAAATCCGGTCCCCTATAGTTAAACATAATTAGTACAGTCATACAGGTCACTACCTTGCACTTCCTCCTTCACGGTCTCCTCAATATCCCGGTCTGGGCGTATTTCGTGGTCGGCGCCATCGCCATCCACTTCACCATCATGAGCGTCACCCTGTACCTGCATCGCACCGCGACCCATCGCGGGCTCGACATGCACCCGGCGGTGAGCCATGTGATGCGCGCCTGGCTGTGGCTGTCCACCGGCATGCTCACCAAGGAATGGGTGGCGGTGCACCGCAAGCACCACGCCGTGTGCGAGACCCCCGAGGACCCGCATAGCCCCAAGCACAAGGGCCTGGCCAAGGTGGTGCTGGAAGGCGCCGAACTCTATAGGGAAGAGGCCAAGAATCCCGAGACCCTCGAGAAGTACGGCCGCGGTACCCCCGCGGACTGGATGGAGCGGAACGTCTATACCGCCCACGGCAAGATGGGCGTCGCCATCCTCCTCGTGGTCAACCTCCTGCTATTCGGCATCCCGGGCCTGAGCCTGTGGGCCATACAGATGATGGCCATCCCGTTCTTCGCCGCCGGCGTCGTCAACGGCATCGGCCACCACGCCGGTTACCGCAACTTCGAGTGCAAGGACGCGGCCACCAACGTGCTGCCCTGGGGCGTGATCCTAGGCGGCGAAGAACTGCACAATAACCACCACGCCTTCCCGAGTTCCGCCAAGTTCGCCCTGCGGGCCTGGGAGTTCGACATCGGCTGGTGGTACATCCGCGCCCTGAATTGGCTGGGTCTGGTGAAGATCCGTCGCGTGGCTCCCACCCCGGTCATGAACCAGGAAGCCCAGGTGGGCCTGGATACGGTCCAGGCGGTGATCCTGAACCGCCTGCACGTGCTGCGCCATTACGGCCGCAAGGTCATCGTGCCTGCCTACAAGCAGGAGAAGCGCGGCGCCCACCCCATGCGCACCAAGCTCCTCACTGGCACCCGTCGCCTGATGATCCGCGAGCGCGGCCTCCTGAACGCCATGGAAGAGCGCCGCCTGCGCCTCGCCCTGGCCCGCAGCCAGGCGCTGGACACGGTCTACGGTTTCCGCATGAAGCTGGAGCGGATCTGGGACAACAACACCCAGAGCAACGAGATCCTGCTGCAGCACTTCAAGGAGTGGTGCCACGAGGCCGAGCAGAGTGGTGTCGCCTCCCTGCAGGAGTTCGCCGCCCACCTGCGCAGCTACTCGATGCAGGCGCAGTCGGCTTAAAAGCCTTAGGTCGAAATCCAGAAACGAAAAACCCGCCGGAAGGCGGGTTTTTTTATGCTCTCTTGAGCAGAAGCCCGATTACTTGATCTTGGCTTCCTTGTACTTCACATGCTTGCGCACGACCGGGTCGAACTTGCTCACTTCCATCTTGTCCGGATGCAGGCGGCGGTTCTTGGTGGTGGTGTAGTAGTGGCCGGTGTCGGCGCTGGATACGAGTTTGATCTTCTCACGCATGGCTGTTTACCTCAGACCTTTTCGCCGCGGGCACGGATCTCTTCAACCACGGCGTCGATGCCCAGCTTGTCGATGGTGCGCATGCCCTTGGAGGAGACGCGCAGGCGTACGAAGCGCTTCTCAGCGTCGAGCCAGAAGCGATGGGTATGCAGGTTCGGCAGCCAACGGCGACGCGTCTTGTTGTTGGCGTGCGAGACGTTGTTACCGGTGGTCGGGGCTTTGCCC
The DNA here is from genome assembly GCA_964584665.1 of uncultured Gammaproteobacteria bacterium. Classification (GTDB taxonomy): domain Bacteria; phylum Pseudomonadota; class Gammaproteobacteria; order Natronospirales; family REEB76; genus DASUBN01. The sequence continues at coordinate 2,913 of CAZPAO010000021.1, read as the reverse complement.
GTGACCTGGCAGACTCTCGACATGACTGGATCCTCTGGATTTGAACGCTTCGCCCAAGGCTGGGCGAAAGGGCGGCTATTTTAGCAGCCGGGGCCCGTTTAGCAAGCCAAAGATGGTCTTCCGGGCCTCCCGATAGGGGTCCGGGGGCCCTCGGACCCTCCCACCCCGGCGGGAAGGGGGCAGGGGGTGGCCCTATGCCCATATAAGGGTTCTCCTGAGACCACGACCCGCCGCCCCCCGATGGGGGAAAAACGTCGCCTCGCCAATACTCCTCCCATGCGCTGCACGACCCTTCTGGGGTGAGCGGCTCAAGGCCCGGGCCGGATAGCCGGGGGCCGACAGACGAGGCCAGGAAGGCCCATCAAGCCTCCCTCAAGTCTCGCCCTAAAGCCCGAATCTCGGGTCTAACCGCAACTTGAGGAGAAGGAACATGCTCAAGCAAGACACACGGATCGTTAATATCGCCCGGGCTCTGGCCCTCGTGCTCGGCACCGCCTGCGCCTCCAGCGCCTGGGCGGCCGCCCCCAGCTTTGCTGCCACTCCCGATATGCCGCTCGGCAGCAACGTCTACGGTGTCACTACCGCTGACTTCAACGGCGATGGCCTGGCGGATGTCGTAACCGCAGACGGCGCCGTCTGGCTCAACACCTCTTCCGGCGGCGTGACGTCGTTCTCTGAGTCCTATCTGGGCGATGTGCCCATGCAGGTGGCCTCAGCCGACGTCAATGGCGACGGTAAACCGGACCTGATCGAAGTGCTGGGCTCCAGCCAGGTCGAAGTGCTGCTCAACACCACCCAGCTCGGCGATAGCGCCATCAGCTTCGCCGCGCCGGTCTATTTCAACACCGGTGACGGCGTGGTCACCGTGGCTACGGCCGACTTCAACGGCGATGGCATGCCTGACCTGGTGCTCACGTCGAGCGGCGACATCATGGTCGATGTGCTCCTCAACACCACGACGCCCGGCGATTCGAACGTCACCTTCTCCAATTTCGCCTCCTTCGCTGCGGGCAGCAGTGTGCGCTGGATCGCCACCGGCGACTTCAACGGCGACGGCCTTCCGGACATCGCCGCGCTGGACGATATGGACGCCACTGTCTCGGTGCTCATCAACACCACCGGCAACGGCGGCACGGTGCCCAGCTTCGCGGCGCAACAGGTGTTCGCGGTCGGCAGCTGGCCGAACATGATCACCACGGCCGACATCAATGGCGACGGCAAGGCCGACATCGTGGTGGCCAACAACGGCGAGAACGCGCTCTCCGTGCTGCTGGACACCACCGCTCATGGGTCCGCTACAGCCAGTTTCGGTGCGGAACAGACCCTCGAAACCGGCAGCACCCCTGATTCAGTGGTGGCCCTGGATGTGGATGGCGACGGCAAGATTGATCTGGTGTCCGCCAATGCCGGCGACGGCACGGTGTCGGTCCTGATGAACAACACCAACCCCGGTGATACCACCATCAGCTTCGACAGCCAGGTGGTCTTCACGGTCGGCGACGATCCGGAAAACCTGGTGGCGGCTGACGTGGATGGCGACGGCAGGCTCGACCTGGTGGTCCTGAACACGGGCGCCAGCTCGGGCTGGAGTTCCGCCTCGCTGCTGCTCAACACCACGCCTGTGGTCGCGGGTTCTGCCGGCTCTTCCGGTGCGACCCTGCTCGGTTCCTGCAAGGCCAACGGCCGTCCCGTTAGCCATCGTGGCACCGCGCGCCGCCCGGGCCTGCCCCAGAGCAACTGCACCATCAAGTCCAAGAACCCGCGCACCAGCGTGAAGGGCGCGAGCTCGACCCCGGTGCTGGCCAAGGGCAGCAAAGGCTGATTCCCAGATACAAGCTTGACGTTGCGCTGGAGGGGATACAGGGCGGCTCGCAAGAGCCGCCCTTTTTTTGCCTGGATTTCTTAGAGCCAGCCCCGTTCCGCGAAAGACACTACCTCGCCGTCCCCCACCACGAAGTGGTCCAGGGTACGGATGTCCACGAGCGCCAGCGCATCCTGCAATCGGCGGGTGAGACGCCGGTCCGAGTCGCTGGGTTCGGCCACGCCGGAAGGGTGGTTGTGGGCGAAGATCAAAGCGGCGGCATTGTGCTTCAACGCCGCCCGCACCACTTCCCGCGGATGCACGCTGGCCCCGTCGATGGTGCCGCGGAACAGCTCCTCGAATGCGATCACCCGGTGGCGGTTATCGAGATAGAGGCAGGCGAAGACCTCGTGGGGGATGTCCCGCAGCTTCGCTCTCAAGTACTTGCGGGTGGCGGCCGGATCCGTGAGCGGCTTGCCCCGTTCGAGGGCTTCCCCCAGGTGTCGGCGGCCCATCTCCAGGGTCGCCTGGAGCTGGGCGTACTTGGCCGGGCCCATGCCTGGCATCGCGCAGAAGTCTTCCTGGGAGGCGCTCAGGAGCCCTCTCAGGCCGCCGAAATGGCTCAGCATCTGCCGGGCGAGATCCACGGCGCTTTTGCCCTTAACGCCGGTGCGCAGGAAGATGGCGAGCAGTTCCGCTTCCGAGAGGGAAGCCGCGCCCTTCGTGAGCAGTTTCTCCCGCGGCCGTTCGCCGGCTGGCCAGTCGCGTATCGCCATCGCAAGACCCCTCGGAAAGCCCTACAAAAATAGGCCTAAAGTATGCAGCGGCCGGAGGCGATTTCCGCAGGGTCTCTGACACGAGATATGCGGGATTTTTCGCCAGGGCAAAATCCCTGTAAAAAACCTGAAAAAACCGTTGACCCTTCCGGCGCGCTCCGTATAATGCGCGGCTCTCTCGCTGGGGGAGGCACGGTAAGGGTCTGAATAAAAGCCCTTTTATCCGTTGACCGGGCAGTATTGACCTGTATAATGGTCGGTCTGCCTGGGACACTGTCCCTGGCCCGCTCTTTAACAACATGATCAAGTAACTTGTGTGGGCACTCGCGTCACGGG
>CAZPAO010000020.1:0-39809 GCA_964584665.1 uncultured Gammaproteobacteria bacterium | reverse complement strand
TCGTGGTGCCGAACATGATGAACGACATGCATGACGGCACGGCGGCCCAGGCGGATGCCTGGCTCAAGGCCAACATGGAGAAGTACATCAGCTGGGCCGAGCACAACCACAGCCTGCTGATCCTGACCTGGGACGAGGATGACGGCTCCCAGAACAACCAGGTCATGACCATCATCCTGGGCCAGGGCGTGAAACCCGGCAGCTACAGCCAGCACGTGACCCACTACGACGTGCTGCACACCATCATGCACATGTACGGCGTGAAGCCCATCGGCCATGCGGCGGAAGGGGAAGACCTGGACGGCATGTGGCGTTGAGCCGATGCTGAGACCCATCGAGTCGGCGGAGATCGGCCGGGCGGGCGGCGGATGAAGACGCTGGGCCTGCTGGGCGGCATCAGCTGGGAATCCACGGCCCACTACTACCAGCGCCTGAACCATCTGGTGGCGGAGCGCCTGGGCGGGCTGCATTCCGCCCAGCTGCTCATCCACAGTGTGGACTTCGACGAGATCCAGTCGCTGCAGCACGCCGGGGACTGGGTCGCCTGCGGGCGCATCTTCGCCGAAAATGCTCGCAACCTGCAGCGGGGCGGTGCCGAAGGGCTCATCATCTGCGCCAACACCATGCATCTCCTGGCGGATGAGGTGCAGGCAGCGGCGCGACTGCCACTGATCCGGGTCACGGATGCGGTGGCCGAAGCGGCCCGGGCACAGGGCATCGGGAGCCTGGCGTTGCTCGGGACCCGGTTCACCATGGAGAAGCCCTTCTACCGGCAAGCGCTGGAAGCACAGGGTCTTAAGGTCTCGACGCCGGATGAGCCGGAACGCAAGGAACTGCACCGCATCATCTACGACGAGCTTTGCCTCGGCGTGGTGAAGCCGGAGTCGAAAGGGTATTTCTACGGGGTGGTGCGGAGGCTGGCGAAGCATGGCGCCGGCGGCGCCATCCTGGGTTGTACCGAGTTCAGCCTGTTCGCGGATGCGGCGGCAAGCCCGGTGCCGCTCTTCGACACCACCGAGCTGCATTCACGCGCGGCGGTGGAGTGGATGCTGTCCTGACTATCGCCTAGCGTCTGGTCCGCGTGCCGGTCACCTCGATGACGTTCCTGCCGGCCGGGCAGGGGTCTTTGGTCTCGGTGGATTCCCGCAGGGAATAGCAGAAGATCGCTTCCATGTGCCGGACCTGGCCGGCATAGGCGGGCGGCGCCGGCGGCATCACGGCGGCCATGACCGCATTGACCGAAGCCTTGTCCAGATCCTTGTTCTTGCTGGACCGGACCAATGTGATGCTGCTGGTCTTGCCATCTAGATAGTCGAAATCCACCGCGACGATGCCTCCTGCGCCGCTCATGACTGCGTATTTTGGGTAGATTTTCTTTGCATCCATGGCCCCATAGATACCGGACTGGAAAGACTCGAAGGGCGTGGGCATATCGAGTTCCATGACGAACTCGTGGATCTCTTCCGCATGAGGGCCTGTGGCCTGGGGAGGTTGCGCGGAGGCGACCTGGCGCAACATCAGCTTGTCCAAGTCCTGATTGCCCGTGCTTTGGACGATGTCAGGATATTCGATCACGCCGTCTGCATAGGTGAACTTGATCGTGGCATGCAGGCCGGGACTGGACATGTCGGTAGCATCCACCGGATCGTGCACCACGGATTGGACAGCCTTGAACAGGGAGGCGGTCCAAGGCGGATACATCCAGTAAGGGTCCTTCTCCGGATCGAAGCGGACGAATTTCCCATCTTCCACGAACACTTCTGTCTTCGGGGTCGGGGTGGACTTGGGCACAGTGGCACAGGAACTCAGTGCGCATGCCAGTGCGAATACTGCGAGATGCCGGTAGTTACGCATGTGATTACTTGCCATTCCTACCTGTGTCCAGATGATCGTAGTTCAGGATGGCGTTGAACACCAAGGGATAGGTGCCCACGGTCTCGGCGCGGTAGATGGGGTCGCTGGCGAAGAGCAGCACGTGGCCCTTGCCCTGGGGCGAGTCCACCACCGCGGGGCGCTCCGCCATCTCCTGGCCTGACTGCAGCAGGCCAGAGATCAGCAACTCACCCGCATCGCCGTAACGCACGATCACGCGCGGACGGAACTGCGCCGGGATCAGCAGGTAATTGTTGCGGGCCTGGTCCTCATTGAGCGGCGTGGCTTCCCAGGGTTTCGGCGCCGGCAGCGCGGGCGCGGCGGGGAAGGCGCGGCCCTGGGGTGAATCGTCCTCATCCGGGCCGCCACGGCCGGTGACGCGCTGGTAGTCGTTGGCGGTGGGCAGCCCGCCGTCCCCGTAGACAGCCTGGTTGCTGACGGTGAAGCTCATGCCGTCGGCGCTGTACATGGGCAGGGTCGCGGCGTAGCCGTAGGCCACGGGGCTCGTCTCGTCGACGGTGTAGGCCTTGAGCACGCTGCCCACCACCTTGAGGTCATGGGTGGAGTTCACGGCGACACCGGGGGCGAGGCCCACGTCGATGGCGAACTTCGAGGTGTCTCCCGAGGTGACGAGCAAGCCGCCTTCGCTCACGAAGCGCTTGAGGTTGGCGACGCCACTGCCGCCCAGGCCCGGCCGGATGTCGTCGGTCTCGTCGATGGGGAGGCTGTTGCTGATGACGCTCTTGTTCCAGGGGATGGGTTTGCCGTACATGGGCAGGCCGTCGACGATGAGCTGGGTGCTGTTGTAGCCGATGGGCCCGAACAGGATGGCGTCGTACTTGGCCTTCAGGTCCGTATCACGGGACGCGTCCTGGGTGCTTATATAGGTATAGGGCACGTGCAGCTTGTCGAGCGCCTGGCGCCACCAGCCTTCCGTCTGGGTGTCCAGCCAGCTGTGCATGATGGCGATGCGGGGCACACCGAGCTTGTGGCGCGCCACGTCCGGCGCGGCGCCGACGGCATGGGCGGTGAGCCCCAGGTCTTTCAGGCTGCCGTCCAGGTCCTTGCGGCTCACGCCCTTCAGGATGTAGCTGCCGCGGCCGTAGTGGCGGCCGCCCGCGTCGAACTCCGCGTCCGCCGCCTCGATACCTGTGCCCTTCAGGGTGTAGCGCAGGGTCATGAGCGCGGTGTCGGCATCATCATTGATGAGGAACACGCTGCCATCGCCCTCCACGCCGCCCACGGGCTTCACGCTGCCGGTGACGAGCTGCATGGGCGCCTTGAGGGCGGCGAGATCCGTGACACGCACCACCTCGGTGTTGAAGAGGTCCCCCAGGGACCAGGCGGTGTCATCGTAGGGATGCTTCTGGGGGTCGTTGGGAGCCCAATACTGGCGGTCAAGCAGGGCATCGGCGATGCGGCTGTAGGGCTGGTCCATGCGCACCACGTAGCTGCCGGCCGGGAATGTGCGGGTGACGTGCTTGGGCGCGCCCTCGCGGGGACCGGCGGGCGGGGTGAGGTCCACGGTGAAGGCGGCGCCGGCACGCTGCACTTCCGCGTGCTGCACCTGCAGCACGCCGAGCAGCTGGGCCTGGGCGCCGGGATGCTCGTCATCCGCCGGCAGCACGTAGGCAGCGGGACCGCCCTCGGTGGGCTTCTCCACCGAGCGCTTGCTCTTCAGGTAGAAGTTGTTGAGGAACGGCTTGGCATTCTGTGAGAAATAGTAGAGCGCCGTGAGCAGGCCGTTCTGCTCGTAGTTGTTGTTGTCCCGCTGAGACCAGAGCACCTTGGGGTAGGGCGGGTTCTGGCGGTACCAGGTGCGGGAGTATTCATCCGGGCCGAGCACGCGCGTGACGGTGTCGGCGCCGCCGTTACCGAAGGTCTCGTAGAGGCGACTGATGCCGTTGTGGGTGGCGGCGATGAACATGAGGTAGCCGGGGCTCCAGGTGTCGAAGTCGCCGTGGGTGAACACACCCGGCAGGCCGAGCTTGCCCACCTGTTGCACGTTGTCCCAGCCGAGCTGCTGCCACTCGTTGGTGAGTATGGGGTCCAGCCACGCGTTGTAGGGTCCGTCGCCCACGGTGTTGTCGTAGAGGAAAGCCACCGACTCGTGCAGGTCGTGCAGCACCTGGGCGTGCCAGCCGACGTAAGTGTCCATCACGTTGCGGGTGAGGTTCAGCGAGGCGACCATCGCGTCGCGGTTGTTGTCGTGGGCGACGTAGTGGCCCCAGTACATGAGCGGTGCCCAGGGGTCATCCGGGTGCTTGCGGTGCCAGGCGTAGAGATCGGCCATGCGATCACGGCCGTCCACCTCCACGATGGGCGTGATGAGGGTGATGACGTGGCTGCGGATGGACTTGATGTAGGGGGCATCGTCCACCGCCAGGCGGTAGGCGAGTTCCATGAGTGCCGTGGGTGCGCCGGTCTCGACTGAGTGGATGGTGCCGGTGATGTAGTAGACCGGCGTGGAGGCGGCTACGAGTTGGGCAGCCTTATCGTCATCCATGCCGATGCTGCGGGGGTCCGCGAGCTGGGCGAGGCGTGCGTCGTTGGCCTTGAGGTCGGCCAGCAGCGCCTCGTCGGCGATGGCCACCGCGATCATGTCGCGGCCTTCCTCGGTCTTGCCGATGACGAAGACCTTGACCCGCGGGCTCTTGCTGGCGAGGGCGCGGAAGTAGGCGTAGACATCCTTGGAAGGGGGCAGCACGTTGGGTGCGCCCGAGACATCCCCCAACACTGCCATGGGCGTGGGCACGCTCGTGGAAGCAGGCAGGTAGTCCGTGAGCGCTGTGTTGAAGGCGGGATCGGTGGTGTACTGCTTGATCTTCTGGGTATAGGCCTGGTCCACCGGCTGGTCCGGGTCCCGGGCGTAGGTATCGTCCGCCAGCGCGGGAGCGGCGGCGATCAGCACCAGGGAGGAGGCAAGGCAAAGGTTCCGGATGACCCGCAGGCTCATGGCATACCCCAATAGAGATGATGGGTTTAGAACCAATCAGCCTATAGATAGTTCAATCCGCTGTCACGGGGCATAGACACGCTGCATTTACGCGCATTGAGATTGCTAAAACGAAGGATTTTGGCCTCTGGCTAGGCGCGCGAGGCGAGTAGGAGGGGTTCGCCGCATGCGGCGAACGGGAGCACAGGGATGTGCGACCTGGAGTCGCAAGCGGAGCCGGATGCGTAGCGCAGCGCTCATCAGCGCGCCCGTCGCTCTCGGGCATCCTGCCCTCCCGCGACGTTAGGCCATCCTGGCCGTCACAACGCCAGAGGGCAAAAGACCCGTTTTAGCTGAAGCGGTAGGAATCCATAGCGAGGCTGGCGCCCGACATGGCGGTATGGATGCGTTCAGCCTTGCCGCCGGCCGCGGCGGCCGCCAGCAGGGGGAAGAAATGCTCCTCGGTGGGATGCGCCCGGGCCGCGTCAGGGGCGAGGCGGCGGTAATCCGCGAGTGCAGCCTTGTCGCCGCGTTCCAGCACGTCTTTCAGCCAGGTGGTGAAGCGCGGCACATAGGACTCATCCTGGCCCGGCGCGGGCTGGAAGAATTCCCGCAGGTTGTGGGTGGCGCCGCCGCTGCCGACGATGAGCACGCCCTGGTCCCGCAGCGGCTTCAGGGCATGGCCCAGGGCGAGGTGATGCGCGGCACCCGAACGGGTCTGCACCGAGAGTTGCACCACCGGGATGTCCGCGAGGGGATACATGAGGAGCAGCGGCACCCAGGCGCCGTGGTCGAGGCCGCGCTCCAGGTCGAACTCGGCACCGAGACCGGCGCCGCGCAGCAGGCCGGCGGCGTCCCGCGCCAGCTCCGGGGAGCCGGGGGCTGGATAGCGCAGCGCATAGAGCGGCGCGGGGAAACCATAGAAGTCGTGGATGGTGTCCGGCCGCAGGGAAGTGGTGAGTGTCGGCGTGCGGGTGTCCCAATGGGCCGATACCACCAGGATCGCGCGCGGGCGTTCGAGGGTGCTGCCCAGGTTCTTCAGGAAAGCATAGGTCGGGTGGGCCCGGTCCAGGGGCAGCGAGGGCGCACCGTGGGAGAGGAACAGGGACGGGAGCGGGGCGCCGCTCATTCCATCACCGGAGCCGCTTCCTTGGGCTGGGTCTTGTCGTAGCTGGGCTTGCGCAGCAACAACACCAGCGGGATGGCGACGAGGCTCAGGATCATCATGAGCTTGAAGTCGTTGTTGAAGGAGATCATCGCGGCTTGGCGCGTGATCATGCCGTTCAGCATGACGAGGTCATGGGTGCTGCTGAGGTCCACCCCCATGGGCGAGGCGCTGAGCGCCTGGTTATAGGGGGTGATGTGCTGCGCCAGCGTCTGATGGTTGATCTGCCCGTAGCGGTCTAGCAGCGTGAAGGCCACGGAGATGCCGATGCTGCCGCCCAGGTTCCGGATCAGGTTGTAGACGCCGGTGGCTTCGGTGCGAAGCACCGGTGGGAGGGTGGAGAAGGCCATGGTCATGAGGGTGATCATGGAGAGACCCATCCCTAAGCCCTGCACGAAACCGGTCCAGGTGAGAGCCCACACATCCACCTGCAGGTCGAATTTGCTCATCTCATGCAGCGACCAGGCCATGATGGCGAGACCGGCGCTGATGCTGAAGCGCGGATCCACTTTGTTGGCGAGCCGTCCGGCCACCATCATGGTGAGCATGGTGCCGATGCCACGCGGCATGAGCACCAGGCCAGTGGTGATCACAGGGTAGCCCAGGAGATTCTGCGCCAGCGGTGGTACCAGCGCCATGGCCGCGAACAAGGTGGTGAAGACCACGAGGCCTACCACTGTGCTGAGCACATAGTTGCGGTCCTTGAAGAGATGCAGGTCGATGTAGGGATGCTTGGTGCCGGTGGCGTGGATCAGGAACATCCACATGCCGGAGATGAGCACCAGGAACTCGATGACGATCTCGGCGGAGCCGAACCAGTCCACGCGCTCGCCCCGATCCAGCATGAGCTGGAGCGCGCCGATGGCGAGACTCAGGAATATGAACCCAAGAGCGTCGAAGGTGCGGGTCTTGTTGATCTCGGTCTCGTGCACGTAGGTCGTGACCATGAGCACCGTGAGCACGCCCACCGGGATGTTGATGAAGAACACCCAGCGCCAGGAATAGCTCTCGGTGAGCCAGCCGCCCAGTGTCGGCCCCAGGATCGGGCCCAGCATGATGCCGACGCCGAAGATGGCCATGGCCATGCCGTGCTTCTCGCGCGGGTAGCTGTCCAGCAGGATGGCCTGGGAGATGGGCACCATGGAGGCGCCGAACAGGCCCTGGGCGATGCGGAACACCACCATCTCGGTGAGGGAGGTGGAGATGCCGCAGAGGAAGGAGGCGATGGTGAAGCCGACGATGCTGAAGAGGTACATCTTCTTGCGGCCGAAGCGCCCCGCGAGCCATCCGGTCGGCGGCGTCATGATGGCTGCGCCCACGATGTAGGAGGTGAGCACCCAGGCTACCTGGTCCTGGGTCGCATTGAGCGTGCCCTGCATGTTGGGCAGCGCCACGTTGGCGATGGTGGTATCCAGCACCTGCATCAGGGTGCCGAGCATCACCGCGATGGTGATCATCGCGGTGTGGGGTTCACCGGCGGCCGGCTTGGAGAAGTTCATGGCTCAGTTGCCGTCGGAACCTGCATCCGCGCTGGCCTGGCCGAACAGCGGGTTGTAATGGGTGTCGATGTCCACCTCGGCGCTCATGCCGGCGCGCAGATCAGGCCCGCCCTCGACCGGGTCGAGCGCGATGCGCAGAGGGATGCGCTGCACCACCTTCACCCAGTTGCCTGTGGCGTTCTGGGCCGGCAGCACCGAGAACACGGAGCCGGTGCCCGGCGCGATGCTCTCAACTGTGCCCGGCCACTTGCGGCCCGGGTAGGTATCCACTTCCACTTCGACCTTCTGGCCCACATGCACGCGGGTCAGCTGCGTCTCCTTGAAGTTCGCCTCGATCCAGCGCTTGCCGCTCATGACGAGGGCGAACACGGGATGGCCGGGGGCGACGATATCGCCCGGCTTGATGTCCACTTCGGTGACGACGCCCGCAGCGGGTGCCTTAAGCGTGGCGTAGGAGAGCTGCAGCGCCGCGTCGTCGCGGGCCGCGATGGCCTGGCGGTAGGTGGCCTGCTGCGTATAGGGCAGGTCGGGGTTGCCGCCGAGGTTCGCCTTCAGTTGCGCGATCTGCTGCTCGGCTTCCGTGAGCTGGGTCTTCAAGTCATCCAGCTTGGAGGCGGCCACCACGTCCTGCTTCACGAGGTTGGTCTTGCGTTCCACGTCGCGGCGCAGGAAAGCCACGTGGGCCTCGGCGCCGGTGAGGGCCGCCTGCTGCGCCTGGATCTGGTTGCGCACGTTCTCGAGGTTGGCGTTGGCCTGGTCGAGGGCGATCTGGAAGGACTGCGGGTCGATCTGGAGGAGCACCTGGCCCGCGGCCACCACCTGGTTCTGGGTGACCGGCACGGCCACCACGCGGCCCGCCACCTGGGGCGCCACGTTCACCTGGTCGGCCACCACATAAGCGTTGTCGGTGTCCTGATAGCGCGCGCTGTGCACCCAATACCACAGGCCTCCGACCACGAGGACCAGGGGCAGGGCGACCATGAGCAACAGGCGGCGCAGACGGGGATTCATGCTTTACTTCCTTCGGGGCGCATGGGAGAATGGACTGGACGGTCTAGTCTAATTTCATAGGCGAGCAATGTCAAACAGTATCCATAAGGCCGTGAAGTCGGCCCTCACCCTCGCGGCCGGACTCACCCTGAGCGCGGGCTCCGCCCAGGCAGGCACCCTCGATCAGGCCTTGGTCCAGGCCTGGCAGAACAATCCCACCCTGGAAGCGCAGCGCCAGAACCTGGCGGCAGCGGACGACCGGGTGGATGACGCCCAGGGCGGTTATTACCCCCAGGTGAAGCTCTTCGGCGGCATAGGCAAGTCCTATAACGACGTGAGCTTCATGCCCATCCCGGGGTTCAACCTGCCCCTCGATAACTTCACTCTGAACTCGCGCCAGATCGGCGTGGAGCTGGACCAGGCCCTGTACGCCGGCGGCAAGATCAGTTCCGGTGTGGACGTGGCGCAGCACCAGCGCGACGCGGAAGAGGCGAAGCTGCACGGCACCGAGCAGCAGGTGCTCATGGACGGAGTGCAGGCCTATATGGACGTGCTCGAATCCCAGGCGGAACTGGAGCTGGAGCAGGGCAACGAGCAGGTGCTGAAGCAGGCCCTGGACGCGGCCCAGGCGAACTTCAACAACGGCGAGGTCACCCACACCGACGTGGACCAGGCCAAGGCCCGTCTCGCCGGAACCCAGGCCGCGCGCATCCACGCGGAGGGCGCGGTGATCGCGGCCAACGCGGCCTATGAGCGCGTGATGGGCGTCGCCCCCGATGCGCTGCTGCAGCCGGCCGGACTCACGGGTCTGCCGGCGAACCAGCAGGACGCGCTGGCGCTCGCCAACAACAACTATGACGTGGTGGCGGCCCAGGCGGCGAGCGCCGCGGCCGCGAGCAAGGTGGACCTCGCTGAGAGCGACATGAAGCCGAAGCTGACCCTGGTGGGCCAGGTGTCCAAGGCGCATGAGCCGCAGTTCCTGTTCGAGCGCCTCGACACCCGTTCCATCATGTTGAACCTCTCGATGCCGCTGTACGCTGGCGGTTCACTCACCTCGCAGATGCATGCCGCCAAGCACGAGGCGGATAGCAGCGCGCAGATGGCGCTGGACGCGCGGCGCGTGGCGCGGGACGAGGCCGTCAGTGCATGGCAGGGTTACCAGACCGCCACCGCGGCCCTAGCCGCCATCCAGGTGCAGATCACCGCGGCACAGTCGGCCTATGACGGCGTGCTGGCCGAGTACAAGGAAGGCGAACGCACCACACTCGACTTGCTGAACGCCCAGCAGGAGCTGCTGAACGCCAAGGTGAACCAGATCCGCGCGCAACGGGACGAGACCGTGGCGGAGTATTCCCTGAAGGCCGCCACCGGCTCCCTGACCGCAAGCGACCTGCACCTGCCGGTGCAGGCGCCGGACAAGACCACGGTCGCAAGCGAGTGATGCCATGAGCGCCAACCCCGAACCCGTCACCGTCCCCGCCGGTCGCGAAGCCAAGCGCGAGTCCATCCTGGAGGCGGCGCGCAAGGTGTTCATGGAAGTGGGCTTCGGCGCCGCCAGCATGGACAGCATCGCCAACGAGGCCAAGGTCTCCAAGCAGACGGTCTACAACCACTTCGGCTCGAAGGAAGAGCTGTTCGCCGCCATGATCCGCTACTGGGTGGACCAGAAGCTCACGGTATTCAGCGAGGCCGCCAAGAGCGGCAAGCCCGAGGACACGCTGCGCGCCATGGCGCACCAGTTCCTGGACCACGACGCCGGCGAGCAACGCGTGGCCATGTACCGCATCCTGATGGCGGAGGCCCCGCGCTTCCCGGAGCTGGGCGAGATCTTCTACAAGGCGGGTCCCGCGGTGGTGCGCAAGTTCGCAGCCGACTATTTCGCGGAACAGACCGCCCGCGGCACGCTCAAGGTCGAGAACCCGCAATTGGCGGCGGAGCAGTTCTTCAGCATGCTGAACGGCTGCCAGTTGAAAGCCCAGCTCGGCATCGAGCGTCCGCCCAGCAAGCAGTACATCGACGCATACGTGGAACACGCGGTCATGCTGATGATGAAGGCGTTCTCTCCTACGAAACGCTAGTCCTGCGCCCGGAACCCCCCGCTTCTCCCGACTGTCCAATGCTCCTGGCGGGTGTAGACTGGCCTGCCGGCGCGTGGCGCCGGCACAGCCGTAATCCATGGGGGAACACCATGTTGCATCGTCGACTCTCCGCCGTCCTGTCCGCCGGGTTGTTCCTGGCTCTCTCCGCCGCCCAGGCCGCAGCGCCCGCGAAGCAGGCCGCTCCGGCGGTGGTGGACATCCCCTACACCCGGTTCGTGCTGGCCAACGGCCTCACGGTGATCGTGCACGAGGACCACAAGGCGCCCATCGCCGCGGTCAACGTCTGGTACCACGTGGGCTCCAAGAACGAGCCCGCCGGCCGCAGCGGCTTCGCGCACCTCTACGAGCACCTGATGTTCACCGGCACCCAGCACGCGCCGGATGGTTTCGACCAGCTGCTGGCGAGCATCGGCGGCACCGACAACAACGGCACCACCAACAACGACCGCACCGACTACTTCGAGAACGTGCCCAAGAACGCCCTCGACACGGCGCTGTGGATGGAGTCCGAGCGCATGGGCTTCCTGCTGCCGGTTCTGGACCAGAAGAAGCTCGACACGCAGCGCGGCGTGGTGCAGAACGAGAAGCGCCAGGACGAGAACGTGCCCTACGGCAAGGTCGACCTGCACATGGCCGAGGCCACCTATCCCGCGGCGCACCCTTACCACCACACCGTGATCGGCTCCATGGAGGACCTGAGCGCCGCCAGCCTCGCGGATGTGCAGGAATGGTTCAAGACCTACTACGGCCCCAACAGCGCGGTGCTGTCCATCGCCGGCGACGTGGACACGGCCGAGGTGAAGAAGAAGGTGGAGCAGTACTTCGGGGCCATCCCGCCCACGCCGCCGGTGGCGCACGTGAAGCAGTGGGTGGCGAAGATGAGCGGCACCCAGCGCGAGACGCTGCAGGACCGGGTGCCCGCGGGCCGCGTCTACATGGTGTGGAACGTGCCGGGCGCCAGCGACGGCGACGTGGACTACCTGGAACTCCTCACGGACGTGCTGGCCGAGGGCAAGGCCTCCCGCCTCTACAAGCGCCTGGTGTATGACGACCAGGTGGCGAGCGGTGTGCAGGTCTACGTGGACGAGCGGGAGATCGGCAGCCAGTTCACCATCGTGGCCACGGCATTGCCGGGCAAGTCCCTGGACAAGGTCGAGGCGGACATCGACGATGAGATGGCGAAGCTCTTGAAGTCCGGACCCAGTGCCGAGGAACTCGCCCGCGCCAAGACCGCGGAGTACGCCGGCTTCGTGCGCGGCGTCGAGCGCATCGGCGGCTTCGGCGGCTCCTCGGACGTGCTCGCCCAGGGCGAGGTGTTCGACGGCGATCCCGGCTCCTACAAGGATTCCCTGCGGCGCATGCAGTCCGCGACCGTCGCTGACCTGAAGAGCCGGGCCGTGCGCTGGCTCTCGGACGGTGTCTACATCCTGGATGTGGTGCCCTACGGCGATTACGCCGCCTCGGGCAAGGACGCGCCCCGCGACACGCCGCCGGCCCCCGGCGCCTTCCCCGCTGTGCATTTCCCGGCGGAGGAGACCACCACCTTGAGCAACGGGCTGAAGCTCATGCTGGCGCACCGCAGCGGCGTGCCGCTGGTCAGCCTCTCGCTGCTGGTGGATGCAGGCTATGCCGCCGACAAGGGCGCCGCCCCCGGCACCGCCAAGCTCGCCATGGCGGCGCTCACCGCCGGGACCACGCACCGGGACGCGCTGCAGATCAGCAGCCAGCTCGGCGACCTCGGCGCCTCCCTCGGCGCGAGTTCGAACCTGGACAGCACGGTGGTTACGCTCTCGGCCCTGAAACGCAACCTGGATGCCTCGCTCGCGATCTTCGCGGACGTGATCCTGGACCCCACCTTCCCCGAGAAGGACGTGGCCAAGCTGCGCAACCAGCAGCTGGCTGCGATCCAGCAGGAACGCCGCTCGCCGGTGAGCATGGCCCTGCGGGTGTTCCCGAAGCTCCTGTACGGCGAGGGCAACGCTTATTCACTCCCCCTGACGGGTTCAGGGTACGAGGCGAGCGTGTCCAAGCTCGCTCCGGCTGACCTGAAGCGCTTCCACGACACCTGGTTCAAGCCCAACAACGCCACGCTGGTGGCGGTGGGCGACGTGACCCTGGCGGAACTGAAGCCGCGGCTGGAAAAGCTGTTCGCCGGCTGGAAGCCGGGGCAGGTACCCACCAAGGAACTGGCCGACGCGGCGCTGCCGGCTTCCTCGACGGTGTACCTCGTCGACCGTCCAGGCTCGGAACAGAGCATCATCTTCGCCGGCAACGTGGCACCGTCCTACGGGACGCCCGACAACATCGCCATCCAGACCATGAACACGGTGCTGGGCGGCGACTTCACCTCGCGCATCAACATGAACCTGCGCGAGGGCAAGCACTGGGCCTACGGCGCCTACAGCTTCCTGCTCTCGGCCCGCGGCCAGCGGCCGTTCATCGCCTATGCGCCGGTGCAGACCGACAAGACCGGCGCCTCCATGGCGGAACTGCAGAAGGAGCTGACGGGCGTGACCTCGAACCGGCCGCTGACGGCGGAGGAGCTGGCCCGCGCCAAGAGCCTGCGCACCCTGACGCTGCCTGGCGACTGGGAGACCAACGACGCGGTGGCGGGCGCCATGGCTTCCCAGGTGGTCTACCGCCTGCCGGCGGACTACTGGGACAGCTATGCGAGCAAGGTGCAGGGCCTGAGCCTGGACGAGGTGAACAAGGCCGCCGGCGAGGTGGTGCACCCGAGCCAGCTGGTCTGGGTGGTGGTAGGTGACCGGGCCAAGATCGAGGCGGAGGTGAAGGCCTTGAATCTCGGGCCCATCCACTACATGGATGCGGACGGCAATCCCGTGGCCACGCCCTGATATATATAGAGGACGATAAAAAAAGCCCCAGGGTAACCTGGGGCTTTTGCTTTCAGGAGGGCGCGAGGCTCAGCGGCGCGTGTTGCTGAGCAGGCGCAGGATCTCGAGATACAGCCACACCAAGGTGACCATGAGGGCGAAGGCGCCGTACCACTCCATGAAGCGGGGGGCGCCCATGGCGGTCTGGCGCGAGATGAGCTCGAAGTCCACCACCAGGTTGAAGGCGGCCAGGGCCACTACCACCAGGCTGATGCCGATGGCGAGCGGCGTGTGGCCATACATGAGCGACATGGAGCCCACGCCGAAGAAGGACAGGCCCATCACCACCAGGTAGAAGAGCATCACACCGCCGGTGGCCACCGCCAGCATGCGCATGAAGCGGTCCGTGACCTTGATGATGCCGGTCCGGTACAGCGTCAGCATGACGAAGGTGACGGCGAGGGTCAGGCCCACGGCCTGGATGACGATGCCGGGGTGGGTTATCTCGAAGCTCGCCGAGATGCCGCCCAGGGCCAAGCCCTCGCAGATCGCGTAGAGCGGGGCCGCGATGGGCGACCAGTTGGGCTTGAAGCTCGCGGCCAGGGCGAACACCAGCCCACCGACGATGCCGCCGATCATGTAGGGCAGCACCGCGTCGAAGGTGCCTTCGGCGAAGAAGCGGCTCCAGACCCAGCCGGCGGTGATGGTGAGCAGCACCAGCAGGATGAAGCTCTTGCCGATGGTGCCGGCCACGGTCGCGCGCTCGCCGCCGATGACACCCGTCTGGGTGAAGGCCTTGGTGCGCAGGATGGGGTTGCCGCTCTTATTGGGTTCGTTCATGGACATCTACCTTGAAGGTGAAGGATCCGGTGACGATATTGTAAGCCGCCGGCCGCCGCCGGGCACGGGTTACACTCTCTAACATAATAGATAGGGTCGGTTTACATGGCTTTCAAGCGCATCTGGCACCAGGCGGAGGTGCTCGCCGCACTGGACGCAGGCGCGGTGCTGGTGACCTCCGGCGAGAGGCTGGCGCGGGCGGCGCGGCTGGCCCATGGCGAGGCGCGCCTGGATGCCGGTGCCGGCGCCTGGGTGCGGCCGGAGGCGCTCTCCTATGGCGCCTTCGTCGAGCGGCTCTATGACGCGGCAGCCGATGCGGCCCTGAGCGAGCCGGGAAAACCCCTGCCGAAGCGCATCGCCACTGCCGCGGCGGAGAGCTACTGGGAGGGGGCGATCCGGGCTTCCGCGGAGGGCGCGGCCCTGCTACAGCCCACAGCCGCCGCCCGGGAGGCGGCCCGGGCCTGGGAACTCCTGAATGCCTATCGGGTGCCGCTGGGCCGCATCGCCGCCGGCGATGAAGATGCGCGCGCCTTCGCCGCCTGGGCTGAGCATTTCACCGCTGCAAGCCGAGCCCAGGCTTGGCTGGAAGATGCACGGCTCGTGGATTGGCTGGCGACCCAGTTGCGCAACCGCGCGCTGCCGGTGCCGGCCCGCATCCTGTTCGCAGGCTTCGACGGACTCACACCCCAGCAGCAAGAGCTGATCGAAAGCCTGTGTGCCGGTGGCAGCCGGGTGGACGTGTTGGAGATGACGGCCGACAGCGTGTCCGAGGCGCGCCGCTGGACCGCAGACGATGCTGAAGGGGAGATGCGGGCCGCCGCCGCCTGGGCGAGGGCCTTGCTGGAACAGGATCCGGCCGCATCCATCGGCATCGTGGCGCGGGATCTCGCGGATTGCCGCGCCGCGCTGGCGCGGGCGCTGGACGATGCGCTCTGTCCCGCCGCCGCCGCGGGACGCGCCGTGGCGAGGCCTTACGATCTCTCCCTGGGCTTGCCGCTCGCCTCCTTCCCGGTGGTGCACGCTGCATTTGCGACATTGGAGTTATTGGCCCGGCGCGCGCCTTTCACCACCGCCAGCCTGCTGCTGCGCTCGCCCTTCCTCGCTGGCGCGGAGGCTGAGCAGCCTGCCCGCGCGCGGCTGGAGCTGCGTCTGCGGGAGCGGGTCAGCGAACACATCGGCCTGAAGACGCTGACGAGTTTCGCCACCACCCTGGGAGGCGTGCCGCAGCTCTTGCGCCTGCTCCAGTCACTGCAGGAGAAGTCCGCCGCGCTGCCGGCGAAGCAGCTGCCCTCCGCCTGGGCGCGGGATCTCGCCGATGCACTGACCCGCGCCGGCTGGCCCGGGGAACGGCGCCTGGACAGCGGTGAGTACCAGACCGTGAACGCACTGCGCGATCTGATAGGACAACTGGTGCATCTCGACAGCGCGCTGGGCCCTGTGCCTTTCAACGATGCCCTATCACGTCTGAAACGCCTGGCGAACGAGCACATCTTCCAGCCCGCCGGCGCGGATGCGCCGGTGCAGGTGCTGGGGCTCCTGGAGACCGCGGGTCTCGCCTTCGATCACCTGTGGCTGATGGGCCTCACGGATGACGCCTGGCCCGCGGGTCCGCGCCCCGTGAGTTTCATCCCGCCGCGTCTGCAACGGGAGTTCGGCCTGCCCCATGCGGGTGCCGCCATCGAATTGGACTTCGCGCGGCGCGTGACCGGGCGCCTGCTGGCGAGCGCGCCCCGGCCGGTGGTGAGCACGGCAGCTGCGGAGGGGGACACGCCCTTGCGGCCGAGCCCGTTGATCGCCGAGTTGCCGCTGCTGGAGCAGGTGCCGCAGGCGACGGAGTCCTATCGCGCGCTGTTGCAACGGGAGTCTGCGCAGGCCACGGAACGGTACCGCGACATGCGGGCACCGGCGCTGCGGCCCGGCGAGCAGACCCGCGGTGGGACGGGACTGATCAAGTCCCAGGCCATCTGCCCCTTCCAATCCTTCGCCATCAACCGCCTCGGCGCGAAACCCCTGGAGGAACCTGCGTTCGGGCCCGATGCCCTGGAACGGGGCAACCTCATGCACGAGGTCCTGCATGCGGTGTGGGAGGAGTTGAAAGATCACGCCCATCTGGCGGCGCTGGACGCATCAGCGCGGCGCGCGCTGGCGGAACGTGCCGCGGCGCGGGCAGTGAGCGCCCGGTCCCGCGAGCTGCCGGATGTGTACACACCGCGGGTGACGGCGCTGGAGAAGGAGAGGCTCGCGGGCCGGGTGAGCGCGTGGCTGGACAAGGAGGCGCTGCGCCCGCCGTTCCGGGTGCTGGAGTCGGAGGCGGAACATCTCCTTAAGATCGGCCGCCTGAGCCTGCGCACGCGGGTGGACCGCATCGACGAGCTGCCGGACGGTGGGCGCGTGATCATCGATTACAAGACGGGACAGGTGGACGTGAACGCCTGGCTGGAGCCACGGCCCGACGAGCCGCAGCTGCCGCTCTACGCCATCGCCAACCCTGAGCGTCTGGCGGGATTGATGTTCGCCTGCCTGAAGCCGGGCGAGATGCGTTTCGCGGGTCTCGCGGAACGGGACGGCGTGGCGGCGGGCGTGACGGCCTATGCAGGGCGCAAGCGCCGCCCGGAGGAAGCGCCGGATTGGGGCGCGCTGATGCGCTACTGGCAGGCGAACCTGGAGAGCCTCGCGGTGGAATACGCGGAGGGCGATGCCAGGGTGCAGCCGAAGAGCGCGGCGGACTGTGAGCGCTGCCATCTCTCCACTTTCTGCCGAATCCATGAGCTGGGGGATCCAAGCGATGACGCTTGAACGCCCCTCGCTGGCTGAGGACGCCACCGCCCGCCGCGCCGCGCTGGAGGTGCTGGATTCCTGCATCGTGCGGGCGCCGGCAGGTTCCGGCAAGACGGAACTGCTGATCCAGCGCTACCTCGCGTTGCTGGCCACGGTCGAGGAGCCGGAAGAGATCATCGCCATCACCTTCACCCGCAAGGCGGCGGGGGAGATGCGCGACCGCATCGTGGAGGCATTGGAACTGGCGCGTAGTCCGGAGCCGGAAGCGGACCACAAGCGCGTGACCTGGGAGCTGGCGCGCCGCGCCCAGGCGCGGGACCTTGAACGGGGGTGGCGGCTCGGCCTGCATCCGGCGCGCATGCGCATCCAGACCATCGATTCCCTGGACGCGGAGCTGACGCGCCAGATGCCCCTGCTCTCGGGTTTCGGTGCGCCCTTGCGGGTCAACGAGCGGCCTGCGGAACTCTACGAAGAAGCGGCCCGCCGCAGCCTGCGCTTGCTGGACGAGGGCGAAGCCGCGCAGGCGGCGGTGGTGGAGCATCTCGCCCGCCACCTCGACAATGACTTGCCGCGCATACACGGTCTGCTGGCACGCATGCTGGCACGCCGCGACCAGTGGTTACGGCACATGCGGAGCAGCCGCGCCGACCTCGAGGGCGCGCTGCGCCGCGAGGTGGACGGGCATCTCGCAGGCGTATATGACGCCCTGCGAGAGGATTGCCACGCGGAACTCACGGCGCTGGCAGGCCATGCGGGCGGTGCGTTGCGCTCGGCGGGCACCGGCTCGGCGATAACAGCCTGCGCGGAACTGGCGGCACTGCCGCCGGCGGACGTGCGGGGTCTCGCGGCTTGGCGCGGTATCGCGGAGATGCTGCTCACCAAGGACGGCAGCTGGCGTCGCGCCCTGAACAAGAACCAGGGTTTCCCACCGGAGGATGCGCCCGCCAAGGCGCGGCTCCTGGAGTTGATACGCCGCTTCGAGGATGACGAGACGCTGCGCCTGCGGCTCGCGGCGGTGCCGTACCTGCCTGAACCGCGCTACGCCGATGCGCAGTGGCAACTCCTGGAAGCATTATTGAAGATATTGCCGCTGGCGACGGCGCAATTGCGGCTGGTGTTCGCCGAACGGAGCGAGGTGGATTTCGCGGAGGTAGCGCTGGGTGCGCGTCTGGCCCTGGGTGAACCGGAGCGGCCGACGGACCTGGCACTGGCGCTGGATTACCGCATCCGCCACCTGCTGGTGGATGAGTTCCAGGACACCTCCGTGAACCAGTTCCATCTGCTGGAGATGCTCACGGCGGGTTGGCAGGCGGGGGACGGCCGCAGCCTGTTCCTGGTGGGGGACCCGGCGCAATCCATATATAGGTTCCGTGAAGCGGAGGTGGGCCTGTTCCTGCGGGCCTGGGAACACGGTCTCGGCAGCGTGCCGCTCACGCCCTTGCAGCTGCAGGCGAACTTCCGTTCCCGGCCCGCCCTGGTGGACTGGTACAACCGGGTGTTCCCGGGCATCTTCCCGCCCCAGGCGGAGGTGGCCAGCGGCGCGGTGCCCTACGGGGCGTCGGTCGCGCGCCGTGAGGACGGGGCCGATGCGGCGGTGACGGTGCATGCCCTCGGCGATGCGAGGCGTGAGACCGAAGCGGCACGGATACTGGAGATCATCGCGGCTGCGCACAAGGCCGATCCTGCGGCCCGCATCGCGGTGCTGACCCGCGCCAAGTCGCACCTGGTGCGGATCGTCGCGGCCTTGCGTCAACGAGGTCTGCACTTCCAGGCGGTGGAGATCGAGAGCTTGGGAGGCCAGCCCGTGGTGCAGGATCTCCTGGCCCTCACCCGTGCACTCACCCATCCGGCGGATCGCACCGCCTGGCTCTCGGTGCTGCGGGCACCCTGGTGCGGCCTGAACCTCGCGGAGCTGCATGCACTCACGGCCAACGATCATGATTCGACGGTGCCGGCCATGATGGCGGCGGCGGATGCCCTCGCTGCTTCCAATCCACGCTTCACCCACACGCGGCAAGTGCTGTCGCAGGCACTGGAGCAACGTGGCCGCGGCTCGCTGCGGGAGCAGGTGGAACATGCCTGGCTCGCCCTCGGCGGGCCGGCGGCCCTCGGCAGCGAAGAGGCCCTTGCGGATGCGGAGGCCTATCTCGGTCTGCTGGAGGAAGTGGACGAGGGCGGAGCGCTCCTGAGTGTCGCTGACCTGGAACGGCGCCTGGGCCTCCTGTTCGCGCGGCCCGATCCTGAAGCCGACGGCAGCCTGCAGCTCATGACCGTGCACAAGGCCAAGGGCCTGGAGTTCGAGACGGTGATCCTCCCTGGGCTGGACGCGGTGGTGCGGGGCGAGGATCTCGATCTCATGGTCTGGCTGGAACGGCCGCGCGCGAGCGGCGAGGCGGACCTCTTGCTGGCGCCCCTGGATGCGCCGGGCCAGGAACGGGATGCGCTCTATACCTGGGTGCGACTCCTGCGCCGTGAACAGGAAAGGCTGGAGCAGGCGCGGGTGCTGTACGTTGCCGCGACCCGGGCCCGGGAACAGCTGCATCTCTTGGGCGGCGTGGATGTCGAGGAAGAAGAAGGAGTCCGCACACCGTCAGATCCCCGGCCCGGTTCACCGCTGGCATTGCTGTGGCCCGCGTTGCGGGAGGAGTTCGAACGGATGGCCGTGCAAGACACCGTATCGGCCGCTCCAGTCGTCGGGATCACGACTCCGCAATCCACGCGCATCGTCGCCGGTTGGCGCGCGCCGGAACCCGCCGCTGGCGTGCAGTGGCGCGGCAGCACGGTACTGGCGGCGGAAGAGGAAGACCTGGAGTTCCAATGGGTCGGCGAGACCCTGCGGCACATGGGCACGGTGGTGCACCGGCTCCTGCAGCGTATCGCCGCCGACGGCGTCGCGCGCTGGGACGCTGGGCAGCGCCAGCGTGCGCTGCCGGTGGTGCGTCAGCTCCTGGCCCAGACGGGAGTGCGGGAAGAGGAATTGACGGGCGCGCTGGCGGACGTGATGCGCGCGGTGGAGAACACCCTCGCCGACGAACGTGGCCGCTGGCTGCTGGAACCGCATGCCGAAGCCCGGAGCGAATACAGCCTGAGCCTGATGCGCGAGGGCCGCCTCGAGACCGGCATCATCGACCGCAGCTTCGTGGACGAGCAGGGTGTGCGCTGGATCGTGGACTACAAGACCAGCCGCCATAGCGGCACCGACCTTGATGCGTTCCTTGAACGGGAGCGCGAACGCTACGCGCCGCAACTCGATCGCTACGCACGGCTGATGCGCGGCCTGGGCGCTGAGCATGTTAAAGTGGCGCTGTATTTCCCGCTATTGCAGCGCTTCCTCTCCTGGGAACCGGACCATGGCCCAGAGCCTTGAAAACCGCCTGGTGGTGGCCATCTCCTCGCGGGCCCTCTTCGACCTGGAAGAGAGCCATCGCATCTTCACGCAACAGGGGCTCGAGGTCTATTCCTGCTACCAGATCGAGCACGAGGACGTGGTGCTGGAGCGGGGCGTCGCCTACAGCCTGGTGCAGAAGCTGCTGAAGCTGAACCAGGGAGCGGCGCAGAAGCGGGTGGAGGTGATCCTGCTGTCCCACAACAGCGCGGATACGGGCCTCCGGGTCTTCAACTCCATCCAGCGGCACGGGCTCGACATCAGCCTCGCTGCCTTCACCAACGGCGCCTCTCCCTGGCGGTACGTCGAGCCTTTCAGCGCGGACCTCTTCCTCTCGGCGGAGGCCGCCGACGTGGTGAAGGCCCTGGATGCGGGCTACGCCGCCGCCGCCATCGTGCCCTCCCAGGTGAGCGAGCGTCAGGATGGTGAGCTGCGCATCGCTTTCGACGGTGACGCGGTGCTGTTCTCGGATGAAGCGGAACGGGTCTACCAGGAACGCGGGCTCGCGGCCTTCGCCGCAAGCGAACAGGCCCAGGCGCGCGAGCCCCTGAGCGGTGGTCCATTCAAGGGTTTCCTCGCGGCCTTGCACCGCATCCAGGCGGAATATCCCCTGGACCGTTCGCCCATCCGCACCGCGCTCGTGACCGCGCGTTCTGCGCCGGCCCACGAACGGGTGATCCGGACCCTGCGGGCCTGGAACATCCGCATCGACGAAGCCCTGTTCCTTGGCGGCTTGCCCAAGGGAGAGTTCCTGAAGACCTTCGGTGCGGACATCTTCTTCGACGACCAGAAGGGCCACGTGGAGGCGGCGGCGGGTTACGTCGCCACCGGTCACGTGCCCCATGGCGTCAGCAACCGGGGGCCACGCTGAGATGCGAGCGGTACTGCAGGATCTGAAGAGCGTCGCAGGGCTGATCCGGCTCTATCCTCTGAACCGAAGCCCGCTGGCGCGGGCCGGTGCCTGGTACCGTTTCATTGCCTGGCAGATGCTCGGGAGGCTGCGTAGCGGTCCGCTCGAAGCGCCCTTCGTGGACGGCACGCGCTTGCTGGTGAAGCGCCGCCTGGGAGGCAGGCTGCACTATGTGTTGGGGATGGCGGAGTTCGACGACATGGCTTTCGTCGCCCATCTCCTGCGCCGCGACGAGGTGTTCGCGGACGTGGGGGCGAACATCGGCGCCTATACGCTGGTGGCCGCCGCTTGCGCCGGTGCCCGTTGCGTGGCTTTCGAGCCTGCTACCCGCGCCTTCCGTTATCTCGCCGACAACGTCGCCTTGAACCACCTGGATACCCGAGTGGAGATGCAGCCCAGTGCAGTGGGTGCGGCGGCGGGCAGGATCGCCCTGACGGAGGGCATGGGTGAGATCAACCATGTACTGCGTGCGGGCGAAGCGGGCGAGACCGTGCAGGCGGAGATGGTCTCCCTGGATGGATTCTTCGCCGGACGCACGCCGCCGACGCTCATCAAGGTGGACGTTGAAGGCTTCGAGACCGAAGTGATACGCGGCGCGGCGCGGCTCCTGCGAGAGCAGCCTCCGCTGGCATTGCTGCTGGAGATGACGGGGCATGGCGCCCGCTATGGCTACGATGAAGCGGGCTTGCGAAAGGGACTGATCGAGAGTGGGTACCAGCTCTGCACTTATGACGCCCTGCGACGCCGCCTGAACCCTCTCGACCCGGGCGGCACGGAACTGCCCTACAATCTGCTCTTCATACGCGACTTCGAAGCAGCCCAGGCCCGGCTGCGGGATGCGAAGCCCTTCACGCTCGGCCGCCACAAGATATAGCGGAGTAGGCATGGAGACTGAATTCGAGAGCTGGTACGAAGAGAAGCAATCCGCTTATCTCTACCGGGTACTGGCCGGCTGCGAGAAGGCGCCGGAACTGAAGGCGATGTTCATGAAGCTCGCCGATGCCGCCGACGACCAGGCGCTGCACTGGCAGAAGATCGCCGCCAAGAAGGCGGTGACGCTGCCCGCGAAGTTCGAACCGGCGATGCGGGCGAAGGTGGTGGCGCACATGCTGCGCCAGCTGGGACCAGAACGCATGTTGCCGGTGCTGGCAGCCATGAAGGTGCGCGGGCTCTCGGTCTATACCCATGGCATGCCGTCGGGCCATGCCATGCCCGTCGCGGGCCAGCAGGAGATGCGCCACCGCCGCATGGCGGGGAACGGCAGCTTCCGCGCGGCGGTGTTCGGCGTGAACGACGGCCTCGTGTCCAATGCCAGCCTGATGCTGGGCATGGCCGGCGCCTCGGTCGGCAACCCGGTGATCCTGCTCACGGGCGTGGCGGGCATGCTCGCCGGCGCCGCGTCCATGGCCGCGGGTGAGTACGTCTCCATGCGTTCCCAGCGCGAGATGTTCGAGTACCAGATCGGCCTCGAACAGCAGGAACTGAACGCCTACCCTGAAGAGGAAGCGGAAGAGCTGGCGCTGATCTACGAGGCGCGCGGCATGCCGGCGGAGGACGCCAAGCGTCTCGCCTACACCGTCATCCAGGATCCCACGCGTGCGCTCGATACCCTGGCGCGGGAGGAACTGGGCCTGAACCCACGTGAGCTGGGTTCACCCTGGGGCGCGGCCGGCGCTTCCTTCGTGGCTTTCGCCTTCGGCGCGCTGCTGCCGCTGCTGCCTTTCCTCGGGCCTCATAATCCCCACAGCATCGCCGTCTCCATCGGCGTGACCCTGGCAGCCCTGTTCATCACCGGTTCGGTGGTCAGCCTTTTCACAGGCCGATCCCCCTGGTGGAGCGGCCTACGCATGATGGCCATCGGCACGCTGGCCGGCGGCGCCACCTATCTCGTCGGTCATCTCTTCGGCGTGATGCTCGCCTGATCCGCTCAGGGCGGCTGGGTGCCGGCGCCCAAGCGCTGGCGCAGTTCATCCCAGTGCGGATCCTCGTCCTTCAGGAGGCGCATGAGGTTCTCATGCACATGTCCGCGGAAGCGCGCATCGGGCTCCGGCGTCTCCACCTGCAGCGCCACGCGCGAGACCGTATGCGTGGCATGCAGCGGCTTCGGCTGCGGCGGCAGGTAATAGGCATCGCTGCGATTGGCGGTGCCGGCGTCGTTGGTCTGCACGAAGAACGGGACGAACACGCTGCCCACGTGGCCCAGAGCCTGGTAGTCGCCCACGAACAGGCCTTCCGCGTCCGGCGCGAGCTGCATGTCGAAGGGTCCGCTGATGTGCTGTTCGCTCCAGTGCACGCCGTCGTTGCTGGAGGTGAACCAGTAGTCGGTGGGCAGGTTGGCAGCGGCGGTGTCGTGGCGGAAGTCGAAGTAGCTCACGCCCACGGTGCCGTCAGCCAGCACGGCGACGCTGGGGGTGAAGGCCGGGGTGCCGTGCACCGAGTTGATCTCCACCGGCCTGGACCAGGTGAGGCCGTCGTCGTCGGAGCTGGAATAGGCGATGCCGTCACGCTTGCCGCCGCTGAAGCGGCCGTCCGACCAGACCAGGGCGAGCATGCTGCCGGGGCCCGCCGCCATCTGCGGGAGGCCGGCTCCGGTGCGCAGGGGAGCGCCGGTGCCGGGGTCGACGGTGCCCACCGAGAGGTTCTGAGCCACGGTGATAGGAGCGGACCAGGTGACGCCCTGGTCCAGAGAGCGGATCACCTTGATGGTGCTGGTCGAGGCGTTGCCCGTGGTCCCGTCTATCTCGACGAACTGGTCGAGGAGGGTGCCGTCGGCCATGGCCACGATCTCGTTGTTGATGGTCTGGTTGTTGACGCCCGGATCGTAGATGGCGCGGGCCGGTTCCCAGGTGGTGCCGCCGTCGATGGTGCGGGCGAACATGGCGGCACCATGGTTGTTGACCGTGAGCCGGTCCCAGACCGCGTAGACGAGATGCGAGTCGTTGGGATCGGCGGTGATGGCTTCCTTGTCGTTGAAGGCGTTCGCGCCGTCGCGGATGAGCGTCACCGGGTCGCTCCAGCTGACGCCACCATCGGCGGAACGGCTCACCAGCACGCCGCCCACGGAGCCGGCTTGCAGTGTGTTGCCGGTGAAGGAGATGGAGATGACGTAGGCGGTGCCGTCCGGGGAGATGGCGATCCAGGGATCGGAGGCGCGGGCATAGTTGCCGCCGTTGGCGGCATCACCCCCGCCGCACACCGACAAGGGCAAGGTGCTCTTCTTCCAGGTCTTGCCGCCGTCCAGGGAGGCGCCGGCCACGAGACCGTGCGCTCCGCCGTCGGAGAAGCGATCCTGCTGCCAGGCACCGATGATGTTGGAAGGATTGGCGGGGTTGATGGCCATGTAGGGCTCCACCTCCGCATCCTCGTAGGAGGTGCTGCCGGCCGTTTCACCGCCGCAGCCGCTGGCGTAGGGCGAGGCCTTGGACACGCGCACCAGCGCCTTGGCGGGCGGGCCGAGCGTGGGGCCGTTGCCAGGACCGGTGGGGGGCGTGACGCTGGTGGAACCACCGCTGCCGCCGCCGCCGCAGGCGGAGAAGGCGAGGAGCGCGAGGGCAGCGAAGGGAAGACGGATATCCATGGGGAGCATCCTGGTGAGCCATACCTATATAGGGGTATAGCATGCCACGCCGGAGCCAGAGGCCATCCGAATCTGAATCAATTCTGAACGCCCAAAAGAGGACGGCGGGCTTCGAGCCCGCCGTCCAGTTCAACTCATCACTTGAGACCGGTTCACCAGATGACGCAACGGTCCTTGTTGACCATCGGGCTGCCGTCCGCTGCCTTGAAGGCCTGCTGGAACTGCGGCATGTTGGCCGTGGTGCCGTTCACGCGGTACACGCCCGGCGGATGCGGGTCGATGGTGACCAGCCGGCGGGATTCCTCCGGCCGGATGTTCATGGCCCAGACGTGGGCCGCACCCAGGAAGAACTGCTGGTCGGGGGTGAAGCCGTCGATGGTCTTCGCGTCCTTGTACGCCTTGGAGGCGTGGAAGGCGCGATAGGCCAGCGTCAGGCCGCCGAGGTCGGCGGTGGCTTCGCCGGTGACCAGCTTGCCCTGCACGTGCAGGCCGCCGTCCACCGTGTAGCTGGAGAAGTGGTCGGCGATGCAGTCGGTGGCGACGTGGAACTTCTTCAGGTCCTCGTCCGTCCACCAGTTCTTCAGGTTGCCGTGGCCGTCGAACTGGGCGCCCTGGTCGTCGAAGCCGTGGGTCATCTCATGGCCCATGACGAAGCCGATGGCACCGTAGTTCACGGCGGCCGGGGCGCTCGGGTCGAAGAACGGCGGCTGCAGGATGCCGGCCGGGAAGTTGATGTTGTTCATGGACGGGTCGTAGTAGGCATTCACCGTCTGCGGCGTCATGCCCCACTCGCTCTTGTCCACGGGCTTGCCGATCTTGTTGAACTCGCGCTTGTTCAGGAACTCGTTGGCGCGTATCACGTTCTGCACGTAGGTGTCGCGCTTCACGTCCAGCGACGAGTAGTCACGCCACTTGTCCGGGTAGCCGATGCGCTCCGCCATCAGGTCGAGCTTGACGGCTGCGGCCTTGCGGGTGTCGGGCGACATCCAGGCGAGGTCCGTCAGATCGTCCTTGAGGGCACCACGGATGCCGTGGAGGATGTCCACCACCTGGGCCTTGGAGGAGGGCGGGAACTTCTTCTCGACGAACAGCTTGCCGATGGCGAACCCCAGGGCTCCGTCCTCGGTGGAGATCACGCGCTGCCAGCGGGGCAGCAGCTCCTTGGCGCCGGTGATGGCCGAGCGCATCTTGAAGTCCTCGTCCACGAAGGCCTTGGGGAGGTAGGCGGCGAAGGCGTCCACCGTGTGCCAGCGCAGGTAGGTCTTCCAGTCGTCCAGCGAGGTCTTGGTGAGCTCGGTGTTGTACTGCTTGAAGAAGTCCGGGGTGGCCAGGTTCATGCTGGTGATCTCGGGATGACCCACGTCGGCGAAGAAACCCTGCCAGGAGATGGCGGGGGTCGCGTCGGCCAGGCCCTTCATGTCCATCGGATGGTAGATGTTCTTCGGCGTGCGCATGTCCACGCGCGCCATGGCGGACTGCGCCAGGCGGGTCTCCATCGCCATCACCGTCTTGGCTTCCGCGCCGGCCTTGTCGGCGGAGTCGCCGAGCAGCTGGAACATGGCGGTCACGTGGGCCACGTAGGCATCGCGTGTCTTCTGGAACTTGTCGGCGGTGGCCTTGCAGGCGTCGTAGTCAGCCTGTGCCGGGTTGACGGCGGTGCCGGCGGGCTTCGCCGCGGTGGCGGCAGGCGCAGTGCACTTGTCGGCGGTCTTCAGGTAGTAGTCGCGGTCCGGCAGGCCGAGCCCACCCTGGAAGGCGGCGGCGATGACCTTGCTGCTGTCGGTGAAGTCCTGCATCTGGCCGACGTTGAGGCCGGCATCCACACCGACCAGCGACAGCTTGGTGATCTCCTTCTGGAGGCCCGCGGTGTCCTTGATGCCGGCGATGTCGTCGAACAGCGGCTTCAGCGGCGCGGTGCCGGCCTTCTCGATGCCGGCCTCGTCCATGCCGGTGGCGTAGAAGTCACCCACCTTCTGCTCGGTGGTGCCGTCCTTGTGGGTGGTCTTGGCGTTCTCATCCAGGATGCCGTGGATCACTTCCTGGTTCTGCTTCTGCAGGATGTTGAACGTGCCCCAGCGCGCATATGCATCGGGGATCGGGTTGGCCTTCTGCCAGCCGCCGTTGGCGAAGCTGAAGAAGTCCTTGGTGGGATCGACGCTCTTGTCGAGCCAGTCGGTGTGCAGGCCTTCGCTGCTGCCCGCGGCGAGGGCGCCGAAAGACAGGGCGCAGAGCACGCCGAGGAGTATGGATCTGCGATGCATGATGGGAAGCCTCCTACTCATATATAGATATAGTTTTGGACGAGGTCTTGGCGAATGCCCTCTGGGGGCCTGGGGCCACGCCGGGACCTGGATGATACTCCCCGGCCTGCTTCACGTCAGAAATCCTCACGGGCCAAGGGCCCCGGCCATGGGCGGATTTTGGCCAGCCATGAAGGCCGCCCGATCCGCCAGATGACACCGGGAATATATGCAGCGTCTCGCCTGTTCTAGCCCATGCGGGGGGATAACGGGGAATACTGCTCATGAACGCTGTTGCAGCTGAGATGCCGTCAGCACCTGACCGGCGCGCGTATCGGATGTCCTCGATCGACCTCCTGCGGGGGCTCGTGGTGATGGTGATGGCCCTCGATCACGTCCGTGACTACATGATGGTCGGTTCCCTCCAGGACCCCATCACCAATCCCTCGACCGGGCCGCTCCTCTTCGCCACGCGTTGGATAACCCACTTCTGCGCCCCGGCATTCGTGTTCCTGGCGGGGACCAGCGCAGGCCTCATGGCCGCCCGCAAGAGCCGGCCGGAACTCGCGCGGTTCCTGCTGTCGCGCGGAGTCTGGCTGGTCGCCCTCGAGATCCTGGTCATCTCGACTGCCACTTCCTTCTCCCCCTGGGGGATCCCCGAACTCGGCGGCCGCACCTATGTGGGGCTGCAGGTCATCTGGGCGATCGGCGCTTCGATGATCGTACTGGCAGGCGCGCAGTACCTGGGCCGGCGAGCCTGTCTCATCATCGGTCTGACGATCGTGTGCGGCCACAACCTGTTGGATGCGGTGTGGCCGGCAGCGAGTTCCACCGCCGCGACGGGACCGTGGTGGGCCGTGCTCCACGCACGCCAGTTGCACGACATGGGTCCGTTCTCGGTCTACTTCTCCTACCCGGTGCTGCCCTGGATCGGTGTCATGCTGCTCGGGTACGCATCGGCCGGCCTGTTCCAGGGGCCACCGGAACAGCGGGAGACCCGCTTGATGCGGATCGGTATCGGCCTGACTCTTGGGTTCGTGCTGCTGCGTGCGCTCAACGTATACGGCGATCCGCAACTCTGGCACACCTATGCCGGCAATCCCGCGGGCACGATCATGTCATTCCTGGCGACGACGAAATACCCGCCGAGCCTTCTATACCTGCTGATGACCCTGGGACCCGCCGCGATCGTGTGTGCCTATGCGGAACGCCTGCCGGGGCGGATGCGGGAGGTGTTGCTGGTATACGGGCGGGCGCCGCTCGCCTTCTATGTGGCGCACCTGTACCTGATCCATGTGGTGGCGCTGCTGCTCGGGATCACGCAAGGGTTCGCGGCGGAGCAGTTCCTGACCCACTACCGGTACTTCCCCGAAGGCTTCGGCGTCGGCCTGGGCGGGATATACCTGATCTGGATCCTGGTCCTGGTCATCCTCTATCCCTTGTGCCGCTGGGTCGCCTCCGTGAAGGCGCGGCGGAGCGATTGGTGGCTCAGTTACGTCTGATGACAGCCCCGCGACCTGCGTCCATGCCGGGAGGGGGGTGATATTATCCCGACGCACTCTACGTCTGATGCGCTGGGGATGGCCTCCGTCTCCGGGACCTGTGGATAGCCCTCTCCAGGAGACGATAAAAAAATGAACAAGCCCTCGTATCTCATCGCCCTGTCCCTGATCGCCGCCCTGGGGATGCCCCGGGCCCACGCCGCCGACAGCCTCACCCTGGATGTGGACTTGCGGGAATCTGCCCGTCAGCTCTTCCACGGCCATGAGGTGATCCCGGTGAAGCCGGGTCCCCTGACCCTCTATTACCCCAAGTGGATCCCGGGCGAGCATTCCCCCAGCGGGCCCCTGGAGAACCTGGCGGGGCTGAAGTTCAGCGCGGGCGGGAAAGCGCTCACCTGGCGCCGCGACCTCGCTGAGATGTATGCGATCCATCTCGACGTACCCCAGGGCGCGAGCAGCCTGGATGTGACTTTCGATTTCCTCTCGCCGGGCGCCGGCGGCTCCTTCGGCCAGAGCGTGTCGGCTACGCCGGACATCGTGGACCTGGAGTGGAATCAGGTGCTGCTCTATCCCGCCGGTGCCGCTTCCAAGGACATCAGCTTCCAGCCCAGCGTGCAGCTACCCACAGGCTGGAAGTTCGCCACGGCGCTGGAGACCGCTTCCAGCAGCGGCAGCGTGACGCATTTCAAGCCCGTGTCCCTGGAGAACCTGGTGGACTCACCGCTGATCGCAGGATCGCACTTCAAGCGCGTGGACATCGCGCCGGGCGACAAGGTGCCGGTGCACTTGAACCTCGTGGCGGACACGGAAGAGGACCTGGCCATCACCCCGACCCAGGTCCAGGCCATGCAGAACCTGGTGAAGCAGGCCAACATCCTGTTCGGCTCGCACCACTACAGCCACTACGACTTCCTGTTCACACTTTCAGATAACACGGGTCACTTCGGCTTGGAGCACCACCAGTCCAGCGACGACCGCAGCTGGGCCGACCTCTACACCACGCCCGAGACCACGCTGGTGGGGGCGCACTTGCTGCCCCATGAGTACGTGCACTCCTGGAACGGCAAGTTCCGCCGCCCGGCGGGGCTCGCGACGCCGGACTACAACCAGCCGATGCAGGACGACCTGCTGTGGGTGTACGAGGGCCTGACGGAATACTTCGGCAACGTGCTCTCGGCCCGCAGCGGCAGCATCACCCCGGCCCAGTACCGGGAGGCACTCGCCTTCGATGCCGCCAGCATGGACAAGCGGCCCGGCCGCAGCTGGCGCCCGCTGCAGGACACCGCCGACGAGGCCCAGGTGCTCTACTACGCGCCGCGCGAGTGGCAGAACTGGCGCCGCGTGCAGGACTTCTACGTGGAGGGCGAACTCATCTGGCTGGACGTGGACACCAAGCTCCGCGAACTCTCCGCCAACCGCAAATCCATGGACGACTTCGCCCACGCCTTCTACGGCATGGATGACGGCAGCTACGTAGTGAAGCCCTACACCTTCGATGATGTGGTAAACACACTGAAGGGTGTGCAGGACTACGACTGGCGCACGTTCCTGCGGGAACGGCTCGACAGCACCAAGCCCGCCGCGCCGCTGGACGGCATCACCCGCGGCGGCTACAAGCTCGTATACACCGACACGCCGACGGAATATTTCAAGGCTTATGAGAAGGTGCGCAAGGTGCAGAACTTCATGTTCTCCATCGGCCTCATGCTCAGCCACAGCGAACACGACAAGGGCACCGTGCAGGACGTGCTCTGGGACGGCCCCGCCTTCAAGGCCGGCGTCGGCCCCGGCATGAAGCTCGTGGCCGTCAACGGCCGCGCCTTCGATGCCGACAATGAGGTGCTCAAGGACGCCATCACCGCCGCCAAGGGCTCAAAGGCCCCGATCCGGCTCCTGATGCGCCAGCAGGACACCTATCTGAGTTTCGACGTGGACTACCACGACGGCCTCAAGTACCCCGTGCTGACCTTAATTCCCGGCAAGACGCCGTCTCTGGACGACATCACTGCGGCGCATTGATGGCTATTCGGGATAACCTTAACCAGTTAATAAGGCCTTTGGTTTGGGCCACCGGTAATACGGAGTACCCTTTCTGGGGAAGCGGCTGTTCATGCATGGTGGGATATCGCGGACATTGGCTGTTAGTTACAGCCAAGCATTTAACTGACGCTGATAATCCTGACAATTTATGCATTACTCCTCGAGACGAAGTTCGCTTAATACTTCCGCTAAAAGCACTCCACAATCCTCTGTCTCATGATGACTTTGATACGGATCATCTTGATATTTCCATATTGGAAGTTGATCAAAGTAAAGTGAATGCGAAAGACATCCAAGACGTTTATCTTCTTGACTTTGAAACCGTATATTGTTCGTCTGCTAGATTAGAAAATGGCGCGAAATTGTTAGTTGTAGGAATACCGAAAGTCGATTTTGACTATAAGAGTAAAGTTTTTAATTTTGTACGGTATCAATGTAGGGGGATTTACGCTGGCATAGCGCGCTATAAGGGGTGTCATGAGATGAGTTTCGATCCGAATCAGGAGCAAGATCTTCAGTCTGAGCCGGGCGCCAAAATGAAGCTCCCAACATTAGATGGTTTTAGTGGTGGACCGGTATTCGTAGATACGATTGGAAAAAATAATGTAGTCGAACCACGGTTGGTTGGTATGGCTATCAGGGGTTCAATGGAGTCGGGGAAACTGTACTTTATGGGCTCCGATTTACTTAAGGAGCTGATGGATTTGGTGACCGGGAATTTGAATAGAGCGGGGTGACAGGGCGAGCCGCATAGCGGCGAGCGCCGAGGGCAGGAGCCCGAGGCGGGGATTTCCCGTCGTGAGGCAGGGACAGCCGAACAGGGAAATTGAATCTGCGGCCCCGAAATCAAAATGGCGCCGCAGGTTGCCCTGTTGGCGCCATCTCTATTGAAACCGGGATTTCATGCTGATTGGTCGGGGTGACAGGATTTGAACCTGCGGCCCCTACGTCCCGAACGTAGTGCTCTACCAGGCTGAGCTACACCCCGAAAGCAGGCCGCGTACTATACGGGAACCCCCCAGGCCTTTCAATCCGGCGCTCCCGGACGCCGTCCCCGCGTTTGTCTACACTGTTTTACATAGGCCGGAGGCTTCGCCTCGGGGTCTGTCATGGGGCGGCGGGTATGAGCGGGACCAACACAGATAGGCGACCCGGGGGCGGCGTGAAGCGGCTGCGCTGGCAGTCCTTGTCGCCCATGACAGTATTCGGCGCGGGCTATCCCGCGTTCGTGCTCACCAGCCTGTGGCTGATCGCCATCCTGCTCTGCATCTGGTGGCCGCTGGCGGACAACGGCCTCCTGCCCCGCGGCGAAGGCTTCACCTGGAACCGCTGGGAGATCCACCTCGGCGGCACCGTGGAGGTGATGCACTACTACCTGCCCTGGACCCTCTCGGTCTGCCTGGTGATGTGGCTGGGGCTGGAGTGGGGCGCGGTGCCGGCCTACCTCGCGACCCTCTTCAGCACCCTATATAAGGGCATGCCGGCGGACTACGCGGTGGTGAACGCGCTGCACAACCCGCTGGCGCTCGCCATGTACTTCCTCTTCTACTGCAACTACCGGGGCGACTACAGCCTGAAGAGCTGGCGCTCCTGGGGCTGGTTCGCGCTGGCCTCGCTCGCGGCAGCGCTGGTGAGTTCCCTCGGCTCGTTCATCTCGGAATTCACCGGCACGGCCCTGGTGGGCGGCGGCAGTTTCCTGGAAGCCTGGCTCGGCTGGGTGCCCAACGCATTCCTGCTGTCCATGCTCACCAGCGCCCCGCTGATCCTGCTGTTCTCGCCGGCGGTGGAACGGCTCAAGCAGCGCCACTTCGGCCCGAGCCGCGGGCAGAGCTACACGCCGCGGGAGCTGCTGCTGGCGGCCAGCATGTTCGCCATCATGCTGGTGCTGTTCCTGCTGGCGGAGGACGAGTGGATGGCGAAGCGCGTGGACACGCTGCTGCACGCCTCCATGCCGGAACTGGCCCGCAAGGGCATCGAGGCGCAGTTCACCGCGGAGCGCTTCGTCATCTGGCTGTTCGCGCTGCTGCTCGCGGCCATCTCGCTCGGCGGGGTGTTCTTCACCAGCCGCTGGGCGCAACGCATGCGCTCGCGCTTCGACCGGGAGACCCGGGAGGCGCGCGCGGCTTTGCAGCGCAGCGAGAGCAACTTCCGCAACTTCTTCGAGAACAACCCGGCGCCGATGCTGCTCTATGACCGCGACAGCGGCGACTTCGTGGACGTGAACCAGGCGGCCATGGACCGTTACGGCTATAGCCGGGGCGAGTTCCTGGATCTGACCATCTTCGACATCCGCCCGGCGGAGGACGTGCCCAGGCTCAAGGCCTACATGAAGGAGCGGGAGTACCGCAGCGCCGAGTACCGCCATGCCGGCGAATGGCGCCACCTGACCAAGGGCGGCGAGCTCATGTACGTGGACGTGCGCGTGAGCGCGCTGGTGATCGACAACCGGGCGCTCAACCTGGTGCTGGTCTACGACATCTCGCCGCGCAAGCAGGCCCAGGCGGCGGTGGAACGGCGCGCGCGGGAGTTGCAGTCCCTCGCCGCCTCATCGCTTCAGATCGCCGGCGCCAAGACCGTGGCCGAGGTGCTGCAGGCGAGCGCCGAGCGGGCCCGCGAACTCACCGGCGCGCAGGCGGCCATCGCGCGGGTGGAGACGGGCGAGCTGCGGGCCTCCCTGGCGGACGGCTATGCCGCCTGGCGCGCGCCGGACCGGCTGCCGGACGGGGAAGGGGTGTGGCGGGTGCTCCAGGAGAAACACCATGCCATCCGCCTGATGGCACAGGAGATGCGCGAGCACCCCGGCCTCTGGCACTTCGATGAGAGTTTCGGCAAGACCGCGCCCATGGCGCTGCTGGCGGTGCCGTTGACCCGCAGCGACTCCGAACTGGTGGGGGCGCTGATCGTGGCGGACAAGGAGGGGGCGGATTTCGACGCGGAGGACGAGGCGATTCTGCTGCAGCTCGCCCAGAGCGCTTCGGCCGGCATCGAGAGCGTGCGCCTGCGTGAGGCGCTCGAAGAGCACATGCAGGAGCTGGAGCGCCGGGTGGTGGAGCGCACCGCGGAACTGGACGCCTTCGCCTATTCGGTGGCTCACGACCTCCGGGCGCCGTTGCGCGCCATGCACGGCTTCGCCGATGCCGTGTTGGAGGACTACACCGACAAGCTGGACGACGCCGGCCGGGATTACCTCAGCCGCATCATTAAGAGTGCGAAGAACATGGATGGGCTGATCCAGGATCTGCTGGCCTACAGCCGCATCGGCCGCGAGAGGATGGAATTCCAGGGCCTGCCCCTGGCGGAACTGGTGCAGGAGGTGGTCACGGACCTGCACCACGACATCGAGGCGCGCGGGGCCCGGGTGGAGGTGGCGGTGCCGCCGTTGACGGTGCTGGGCCACAAGGCCACACTAAAGCAGGTGATCCTCAACCTGGTGAGCAACGCACTCAAGTTCGTCGCGCCGGGGACGGCGCCCCAGGTGCGCATCTGGGCGGTATCGCGGCGCGGCACGGTCGAACTGTGCGTGCGCGACAACGGCATCGGCATCGCACCGGAGCACCAGGACCGCATATTCAACGTGTTCGAGAGGCTGCACGGCACGGAGACCTATCCGGGCACGGGCATCGGCCTCTCCATCGTCAAGAAGGGGCTGGCGAGCATGCAGGGGAGCATCAGCGTCGAGTCCGGGAAAGAGGGCAGCACCTTCCATGCGCGTCTGAAGGAGTACCGGTGATGGCGGATATGGGCGACATAACCAAGACCACGATCCTGCTGGCGGAGGACGACGAGAACGACGTCATGCTCATCAAGCGCGCCTTCAGCAAGTCCCACGTGATCAACCCCATCGCCTGCGTGAAGAACGGCGAGGAGGCGGTGGCCTACCTCTCCGGCGAGGGGCAATATGCCGACCGGCTGCGTTACCCGCTGCCGTTCATGCTGCTCCTGGACCTGAAGCTGCCGCGGCTCTCGGGGCACGAGGTGCTGCAGTGGCTGCGCGCCCAGAACGGCCTGCGCCGGCTGCCGGTGGTGGTGCTGACCTCCTCGCGTGAGCCGGCGGACATCAACCGTGCCTACGAGCTGGGGGCCAACTCCTACCTGGTGAAGCCGGTGGTGTTCGAGGAGTTCAGCGCGCTCCTGAAGCAGCTGCAGGTCTACTGGCTGATGTTGAGCGAGCATCCGGAATTGCATTGACGATATGACGGCGAAGGCCGGTCGGACCCGGGAGGGGGCCGCCGGTCGCATCGGATCAGGGTGACGAGGATTTGATGGCTGACGAGAAACAACTCGACAACGAGGCTGTGCGCGAGATCGCCAGCGGTCCGCGGGTGCTCCTGGTCGACGACAACCCGGACGACCGGGCGCTCGTCGAACGGGAACTGCGCAAGGACTTCCCGGACGCCCAGACCTTCCAGGTGAGCACACCGGGGCAGCTGGAGGCGGCCATCGCCCAGCCGGGCCTCGACCTCGTGATCACCGACTTCCACCTCAAGTGGTCCACCGGCCTCGAGGTGCTGAAGCGCATCCGCAGCCGCGACCAGGACCTACCCGTGATCATGTTCACCGGCACCGGCACCGAGGAGGTGGCGGTGGAGGCGATGCGGCTCGGGCTCGCGGACTACGTGACCAAGTCGCCCAAGCACATGCCGCGCCTGCGCCGCTCGGTGAAAGCGGCGCTCTCGGCGGCGACCCATGCCAAGGCCCGCGAGCAGGCGGAGAACTTGCTGGCGGACGCGCTCGGCTACATAGAAGACGGTTTCATCATCTTCGACCCGGATGACCGGGTGCTGGTGTCCAACAACCAGCTGAAGCTGATGTACCCGCACCTGGCCGGCCTCATGGAGCCGGGCACGCGCTTCGAGGACATGCTGCGCAGCGCGATCCGCGCCGGCAAGATCGAGATCCCCGGCGGCGATGCGGAAGCCTGGCTCAAGGACCGGCTCGAGGCGCACCGCCGTTCTTCCGGCAGCCTGGAGCAGCGCCTGCCGGACGGGCGCTGGGTGCTCATCAAGGAGCGCCGCAGCCGCGACGGCGGCTACATCAACCTCTATACCGACATCACGGACCTGAAGCAGCGCGAGCTGGAGCTGGAACGGCTGCTGGCCGAGCACACCATGCTGGCGGCGGCCGTGACCCAGTCCACCTCCGGCGTGCTGGTGACCTCGGCGGAGCCCACCGGCGACGTCTTCCCCATCATCTACGTGAACCCGGCCTTCGAGCGCATCACCGGCTACGACTTCGCCGAGGTGCGCGGCCGCGACTGCCGCTTCCTGGAGGAGAACGACTCCACCACCGCCAACCGCGAGGCGATCCACCGGGCCATGGACCAGCGCCGGCCGGTGCAGGTGGAGATCAGCAACTTCCGCAAGGACGGCGCGCCGTTCTGGGCCGAACTCTCCATGAGCCCGGTGTACGACGATCAGAAGCAGCTCAAGTTCTTCGTCGGCCTGCTCACCGACATCAGCGAGCGGGTGCGCACCCGCGACGTGCTGGAGGAGCGCACCGACCGTCTGGCCGAGGCGGAACGCCTGGCGCACCTCGGCCACTGGCGCTGGGACGTCGGCAGCAACAAGCTCTCCTGGTCCGAGGAGATCTACCGCATCCGCGGCCTCGACCCGCGCAAGGTGGACCCGGACTTCAACCGGACCCTGAGCACCTACCATCCGGACGACCAGCCCTACGTGGAGAAGTTCGTGCGCCACGCGGCCACCACCCACGAGAGCGTGGAGTTCGAGGCACGGGTGGTCCGGCCCGACGGCCAGATCCGCCACGTGCGGGTGAAGGGTCAGTACAGCCCGCCGACGCCGGACAAGGGCGAGTCGGTGTTCGGCATCTTCCAGGACATCACCTCCCAGAAGGAGAGCGAAGCGGCCCTGCGGCGCAGCGAGCGCCAGTACCGCCGCCTGATGGAGGCGGTGCCCCACGGCATCAAGGAGATCGCCCTGGACGGGGTCATTACCTACGCCAACCAGGCGCACCACGAGATGCTGGGCTACATGCCCGGGGGCCTGGTGGGCAAGAAGGTCTTCGACATCATCGCCGACGCGCCCCAGCGGGCCGAGGCGGAGCAGCGTTTCCGCCGCCTGGTGACGGGCGAGCGGCCTAGCATGTCCTTCACCACCCGCTACCTCACCGCCGACGGCCGCACCATCGACGTGCAGGTGGACGCGGTGATCAGCCGCAACGAGAGCGGCAGCATCAACGGCGTGATCTCGGTGACCACCGACATCACCGAACGGGTGCAGAGCGAGAAGCGCCTGCGTTACCTCGCCTTCTACGACCCGCTCACGGGCCTCGGCAACCGGGTGCTGCTGACGGAGCACCTGGCGGACCAGTTCCGCTACGCGACGCCGGACCGCAAGATCGCGGTGGCGCTGTTCAACGTGGACGGCTTCAAGATCATCAACGACGTGCTGGGCCATGACGCCGGCGACAGCGTGCTGCGGGAGTTCGGCACGCGCCTCTCGGCCGCCTTCGGCGGGACCGAGGGCGTGGCGCGACTGGCGGCGGACGAGTTCGCCGTGGTGATCATGGGCGACGGCAGCCGCGAGACCCTGCGCGAGCGGCTGGAGTCGGTGAAGGAGGCACTGGAGGCCCCGCTGCAGCTGCCGGCGAGCCGGCTCGACCTGCGCGTGAGCGTGGGGGCCGCCATGGCGCCCCAGGACGGCGAGAGCGCCGAGGCCCTGCTGCGCAACGCCGACAACGCGCTCCTGGAAGTGAAGCGCCAGGACCCGGGCGCGCTGCGCTTCTACAACTCGGACATGAAGGCGCTGGCTGAGGAATACCTGACGCTGCGCGGCAACCTGCGCCGCGCCACCATGCAGGGCGAGATCTACCTCGAGTACCAGCCCCAGGTGGAACTGATCGGCGGCAAGGTGGCGGGGCTGGAGGCGCTGGCCCGCTGGCGCACCGCCGACGGCACGCTGATCCCGCCCTCCAAGTTCATACCCATCGCCGAACAGAGCGGTGAGATCCTGATGCTCGGCAGCTGGCTCCTGGAGGCCGCCTGCCGCCAGGCGATCTCCTGGAAGAACCTGGGCGTGCCGCTGACGCCGCTGACGGTGAATGTCTCACCGCGCCAGTTCCTGCAGGACGACATGGTGACCACGGTGCGCGGCATCCTGGACCGCACGGGCCTCACCGCCGACATGCTGCAGCTGGAGCTGACCGAGACCGCGCTCATGACCGACAGCCCCGGCGTGCTGCAGCGCATGGACGACCTGGCGGACCTGGGCGTGGGCTTCTCGCTGGATGACTTC
Source organism: uncultured Gammaproteobacteria bacterium (assembly GCA_964584665.1). Taxonomy (GTDB): domain Bacteria; phylum Pseudomonadota; class Gammaproteobacteria; order Natronospirales; family REEB76; genus DASUBN01. Next base: position 1,890 of record CAZPAO010000020.1, on the reverse strand, counting down.
GGCACCGGCTATTCTTCCTTGAGCTACCTCAACCGTTTCCCGATCCGCACCATCAAGGTGGACCGCAGCTTCGTGGCGGGCGTGCCGGACGACGCGCGCCAGGCGGCCATCGTGAACGCGGTGATCGCCATGGGCCACGAGCTCGGCATCAAGGTGGTGGCGGAGGGCGTGGAGGCGGCGCGCCAGGGCGAGTTCCTGCGGGAGGCGGGTTGCGACCTGGCCCAGGGCTTCTACTACAGCCATCCGCTCTCGGCGGATGCCTGCGCGGACATCCTGCGGATAGGCAGCGTGCCCATGGACCGCCGGCGCGGCTGAACCGGCCTTGGATCAGGCGCGTCGCGCGACGGCGAACTCAGCCAATTCTTCCAGCGCATCCCTATAGGCCGAAGGCGGCAAGACCGCCAGCGACTCGCGGGCCAAGCGGCTCTCGGTGAGGGCGCGCTCGCGGGTGTAGTCCAAGGCGCCGCTCTCCGTGACGATGCGGACGATCTCCTGGATGTGCTCCAGGCCGCCGTGCTGGACCGAATCCCTGAGCAGGGCGCGTTCCGTGCCGGTGGCCTGCTGCAGCGCGTGGATGAGGGGCAGGGTGGGCTTGCCCTCGGCCAGGTCGTCGCCGATGTTCTTGCCCATCTCCTCGGCGGTGGCGCTGTAATCCAAGACGTCGTCGATGAGCTGGAAGGCGGTGCCGAGGTGGCGGCCGTAGGCGACGAGCGCCTGCTCCTCGGCGGCGGGACGGCCCGCCACCACGGCGCCCAGGCGCGCACCGGCTTCGAACAGCGTGGCGGTCTTCCTGTGGATGACCTCGGTGTAGCGGGCCTCGGTGGTGTCCGGGTCATGGCAGTTTAGGAGCTGCATGACCTCGCCCTCGGCGATGCGGTTGGTGGCGTCGGCCATGATCTGCATGACCCGCATCTCGTCCACCTTGACCATCATCTGGAAGGCGCGGGAATAGAGGAAGTCGCCCGTGAGCACGCTCGCCGGGTTACCCCAGACGGCGTTGGCGGTATCGCGGCCGCGGCGGAGTTCCGAACCGTCCACCACGTCGTCGTGGAGCAGGGTGGCGGTGTGGATGAACTCGATGATGGCGGCCAATTCGATGTGCTGCCGGCCCTGGATGCCGCAGGCCCGGGCCGCCAGGAGCACCACCAGGGGGCGCAGGCGCTTGCCGCCGGCCGCCACCAGGTACTCGCCCAGCTGGTTTATGAGGGCGACGTCGGACTTCAGCTCCTCCCGGACCCGCCGGTCGGCGGCAGCCATGTCGTCCGCCACCAGGGCGCGCATGGCGTCCAGGCTGGGAGCGGCCGCCGGGGGGGTGGGTGAGGGTCGGGACATGGGGGCCGGAAAGGGGCGGCGGACGCCGCGGGAAGGGCGATGCTAGGGGGAGGCTCCCAAGGGTGTCAAGCAAGACGGGTGGCGGTTTGACCGGGAGGCCATAACCCCTTAAAATGCGCGCCCTTTGACGCTATTTTGACGGTTTTTTGGAGACCCCCATGTACGCTGTTATCGAGACCGGAGGCAAGCAGTACCGCGTTGCCCAGGGCGACGTGATCAAGATCGAACTGCTCGACGCCGAGGCCGGCAGCGACGTGGCTTTCGACCGTGTCTTGATGGTGGGCAAGGACGGCGAGAAGCCGGTCCTGGGCGCCCCCTTCATCTCCGGCGGCAAGGTCACCGGCAAGGTCAAGAGCCTGGGCCGCCACGACCGCCTGTTCACCTTCAAGCTGCGCCGCCGCAAGAACTATCGCCGCCGCGCAGGGCACCGTCAGCATTTCACCGAAGTCGAGATCACCGGGATCTCCGGCTGATTTCTTTAAGGAAGTAAGACCATGGCACACAAAAAAGCAGGCGGCAGTACCCGTAACGGCCGCGACTCCGAATCGAAGCGCCTGG